>JBJXFF010000180.1:0-51534 GCA_046153945.1 Pirellulaceae bacterium | reverse complement strand
TTTGGGTTCCGACTTCTGAACACGCTGCTGGTCACTACTTTTTGATGCGATAGTTGATGAGCGAAGCGCTGCCGCCTCAATTGCGGAAATTGCTCCCGCAACATCGTTTTTTGCAATCGAATCGTCTGGCATAAAGGCGGAGCCGCGACCGGAGACGTTGCATTCTGGGCACCGCATGCCGAGATGTTCGATTCGCCGAAAGCTTATGCCTTGGTCATCGATTCACTGCTCGATCGCAAGGACTATGTCGCCTCCATGGCCTTACTCATGCATTGGCTTTCGCACGCCGACAGCATCGGGCTGGAGCGCTCCGACAGTTCCTTCCACGATCTGGCGGAGCGCTGGTTCGGCGAAGTCACTTCGCTGACCGCCGAAGAAGCGGCTACGCCGGAGAAGGGGCTGAAAGCCTGGGACTCGGCCCGCAAGTTTGTGGACTACCTCGAAGCCAACGCCGATACCTTCTGGCGCGTTCCGCAGTTTCAACTGGGTGGTCGCAGAAACGGCAACCATCACGGAGCCTCGCTGGACATTGATGAAGAAGACGACGAAGGGCTTTACGACTCCGCTTATGAAGACCTGGTCTACAAAGACAGCACCGACGACGGAAATCAGGGAGCGGTGTGGGACGATGAGGACGCCACGCACGACGAGTTGCTGAGCGAATCCAAGCGGGTCGCCGACCGGCTTTCGTTCCTGGCCACAGTCGCCCGCCTTTGGCGGCTGTCTGCGGTGAGTCCGATATTGGATGCGGTGGCTCGCGATGTCAGTCCAGCAACTCGCGGGGCGAGGCTCGCGGCGCTCGAACGTTGGATTGAACAGGCGGAGTCCAATCGCATCGCGCTCGACGACCTATTAGCCTCCGTTCGCGACTATCGCATTCCCGCTCCACTGCCGGATCACGACTCGCTCATCGAATACGACCGCCGGCGGATGACCAAGGAATCGCTGCTAGAACGAGTCATCAGCACCTGCGTGGAGACCGCGGATGCCGGTCGCCTCCTCTCCGCCGCGGTGATGGTCCTTCGCGGCAAGACCCGCGAAGAAACTCCCGGCAGCGACGAAGAGCAGCGGCGGTTCATCGAGGTGTTTGCGGCTCTCCTGCAGAGCGATCCCAAGAAGGTTCGCACCGCCTGCGATGAACTCTGGAAGGCCCTCTCCGAACAACCGCTCCTCTATGTGCCGCTCGCCAAAGGGGGCAGTCCCGCCGAAATTGTCGCGGTTCGCACTCGTCAGCATGGCATTCAGGACTTGCTCTCCTGGCTGCCGCGGCTGGGGATGTGGGTGGAAACTTGCGAGCTGCTGGAAGTGGCTCGGCAGATGGAAAAGGACCATCCCGTCGGTGCTGGAGCGGTGACGGAATACGACGAGCTTTTCAAAATTGGCTACAAGGGAATCGTCGAGAGTCTGGTCTCGTCCGCCACGTCGTGGCCGGCCGAGGAAGACTCCAGCGAAGACCAGCGCGCTGAGCCGCTCGTCGCTTGCCTGGAACAACTCACCGAATCGATGCTCTCCAGTTGGCTCGCCCACAGTCGCACGCTGCGGCTCTCCATTCTGGAGCGAGTGCATGACAAAGCCGCTTGGAAGCGGATGGTGGAGTTCATCGAGCGTTACGGCGAAGAGCTCTTTACGCAAAGGTTCCTCAACCTTGGCAACATCCGGGCTATTCTGCATCAAAGTACAGGAGCCTGGCTGCAATCCTTGCAGGAAGACTCGCAGGAAGATGTCCCCGAGAAGCTACTGGCCGACCTCGGGACCGAATTGACCCGCGACGAAGCCGCCGAGCAGCTCGCGCTAGTGCTGGAGGCAATCGTCGAGAACTACGGCGAGTATCGGGACTACAACAGCACCACCACGCAGTCGGATCGCGGCGAGCTCCTTTACACGCTGCTTGACTTCCTGCGGCTGCGGACGAAGTACGACCGGGTCTGCTGGAACCTCAAGCCGGTGGTTCTCGCCCACGAGATCCTCGTCCGCCGCGGGCGGGAAGCAGCGGCTCGCGTCTGGAGAAAGGCCCTTTCCGAGCGGATTCACGACGAGGCGGACCAGTATCTGGCGAAGCTCTCCGACCTGCAGAAAAAGTACGCCATGCGAATGCCGACCGTCGCCGATAGGCTGGCGGAGCGGTTCGTCCGGCCCCTTTCCATCGACCGCATCCGCGCCCTCGTCGAGCCAGCCGTCTCTCAAATCCGGCAGGGGGACAAAATCCCCAAGTTCAATTTGCTGGAAGAAGAGACCGAGATGCTCACCCGCGAACCGACCGGCGTCGGCCTCGACGTGCCGGCCTGGCTCGTGGCCCTGGAAGAAGAAGTCGAGAACGTCCTCCGCCCCATTCATGAGCGGCGGCGGGACGAAGACCTCGCCATGCTCATCCCGGCCACCACGCTCACACTTCGCCAGGCCCGCAAGCAACTCAAGGAATGGACCAGCCGGCAGAAGTAGGCGTGTGACAAGCGGCATCATTTGCCGGCGCGCTTCACATAGGACTGATAGGCGCTGTCTAGCTCCTTGGCGCTTGTCTCTTTCCCCGAGTGAATCCAAATTCCAAACCGCAGCCGCAACTTCTCACCCGGCTTCACTTCCACGCGGCTTTCTCTTTGCCGGTAAAGGCGTTCTGACCGAACGGGTTCGCGACCATCAGGCCGTAGTCCCGGACATGGAACCAGCTTTCGCGGAAGTTGCCCGGATGAGGCATCAGCGTGATGCCGACGCGGCGGCCGTCCACAGTGCCGCTATAGTCGCACCACCGGGCTTGCTTCCCCCAGGCTTCCTTTTCATTCCGTTTGCCGTCGCTCGTTCGAATTTCTCCCCCCGCGTCCTTCACCCGCAGTGGACTTGCCACCCGCACGCCGAGTCCCATCTCTTCCTGGTCACCAAACACCAGCAGCTGATTGGGGTCGGCGGATTCAAACTCGGAATCGAGACTGAGGAGAAGTCCTCCGTCCTGCAATGACCAGGTATGCCGGCAAGTTTCCCGGGCGAGGTGCTTCTCACCTTCCTTCAATGTAACGACGTAATCGTTGCGAACTGTGAAGGTGACTCCATCGTCGGTCAACTCCGGATCCGCCAAAAGCTTCCCATGCTTCACCCGCCCTTTGTTCCGCCAGAAGTCGTGGCCATTAAGGTCGCCGAAGGCGAGCCAGATGCCGGGATGCATGTCGGCATGGTCCGCGGGCTCGCCGGCTTTCGGGGGAAAGTTGCGAGTAATGGCCTTGCCGTCAGGAGCGAAAACATGGGCGTAAAATGGCCGGGAAACCTTCTCATCCGCGGCGAAAAAAGTCGCAATCGGCTGGTCCTTGGCGATGATGACCATGCCGTTCTCGGTCGGCTTGATTGTCAGCTTTGGCTCTGCTCCCCAGGCGGTTGCATCAATTAGCTGCACGGAATGAGCCAAGCTCAAAAGGGCAAGCATCGCCGTAAGTCGCACAAGGTGCTTCACTTGCGACCTGGATACTTGAAATTGCATGAAATTCGTGTCCTTTCTCAGCAAATTGCTTGACGTAATCGGAACTATTCGCCTTTACCCCGCGTCCAATTCCCCGAACAGAATTATGCGCCTCCCCTTGCGCCATAAAACGCCGTGGGAAGCCAAGAGGCTGCTTATGATGCGGCCGTCATTTTTGCACGAGGCGTGTGACCCCACCTTCGAACGTGGCCTGCGGGCCAGGATCAGAGAATGGCTAGTGCCGAAGTTTATGTGTTTCATGATACCTCCCCAATCCCGCTGCCGCTTCCACTGAATGCTCCTGGCCGTCCGCTTCACCGCATCCAGGCAGTTCGAGCCCAGCAAGGGATGTCGCTGCGCACCGCGGCCCGCCAACTCGGGATCGACGTCCGCGCGGTCAGAGCGCAGGAACAACCCAGCACCGACCTTCGCGTCTCCGACCTCTATCGCTGGCAGCAAGTCCTCGATGTCCCCGCCGCTGATTTGCTGGAAGAATCGAGCGAGCCTCTCTCCCGCCCGGTCGCCGAGCGAGCGAAGATGGTCCGCGTCATGAAGACCGCCGCTTCGCTCCTTGAGTCCGCGGAAAGCCCCGCCTCTCGCCGCATGGCTGAAAACCTGGTGCAACAACTCTGCGACGTGATGCCGGAACTCAAAGAAATCAGTTCCTGGCACACGGTCGGCCAGCGTCGCAGCCTCGACGAGTTGGGCCGAGCCGCCGAGCAGGTAATCGACGACAGTTCGATGTACGGGAGCGACGCTTACGAGTAAGTGACGCCCGGTTGCAATTGGTCCGTGGCAAGGTGCTAATACCTTGAACCACGGCCCATTTGTCACCGGAGCCCGCTTATGTCCCTCTCCACCCGCCGCACCTTCCTGCAAGTCGCTTCCACATCGCTCGCTTCCGCCACAGCCCTCTCTCCGCTGGCGGTCTCGCACTCCTTCGCCGGCGCACCCAGCGACAAAGTCCGCGTCGGCGTCATCGGCTGCGGCGGACGTGGCAAGCACGATGCAGGGTTGTTCCAAAGCAGCCCAAACGTGGAGATCGCTTATGTCTGCGACTGCGACAAATCCCGTCTCGCCGAAACCGCTAAGCAGTTCAACGTCCCCGCCAAGGGAGTCATCTCCGACATGCGGAAGATGCTCGACGACAAGTCGCTCGACGCCGTCATCATCACTACGCCCGACCACTGGCACTCTCCCGCCGCGATCCTGGCGTGCGAAGCAGGCAAGCATGTCTATGTCGAAAAGCCCATCTCCCACAACATCCGCGAAGGCCGCCTGCTCATCGAAGCCGCCGCCAAGAACAAAGTCCAGGTCCAGCACGGCACTCAGAGCCGCAGCACGCAGATGATGATCGAGGCGGTCAAGCTCCTGCGGGACGGCATCATCGGTCCGGTCCTCGTCGCCAAGTGCTGGAACATACAAAAGCGCGGCACCATCGGCCGGGGGCAGGACACTCCGCCCCCCGCGGGGTTCGATTACGACTCCTGGGTCGGGCCGGCGACAATGATTCCCTACCGGACCAACCGGGTCCACAACCGCTGGACCTGGTGGTATCACTTCGGCACCGGCGACATGGGGAACGACGGCGTCCACGACATCGACTACACCCGTTGGGGGCTCGGCGTCGAGACCCACCCGTCCAAAATCGTCGCCCTCGGCGGCAAATATTTTCAGGACGACGACCAGGAATTCCCGGACACCCAGCAGGTCGCCTTCGAATATCCCGGCGACGGCAAACCGGGAAGCCGCCGGATGCTCATCTACGAGCAGCGGCTCTGGGACACCGTCTATCCGCACAACGTCGATAGCGGAGCGGAATTCCATGGCCCCGGCGGCCAGATGTTCCTTAGCCGCCGCGGCAAAATCCAGGTGCTCGACAGCCAGAACAAGCCAAAACCCGTGGAAATCACCCCGCAGCAGCAGGACGACAAGGCCCACGTCGCCAACCTGCTGGCCGCCATCCGGAGCGGCGTCAAGCTAAATGCCGACCCGCTCATCGGCCACCTCTCCACCTGCCTCTGCCACCTCGGCAACATCGCCACCCGCCTCGGCCGCTCCCTGAACTTCGACCCCGCCAAGGAACAAATCCTCGGCGACGAAGAAGCGAGCCGCCTAGTCCGCCGCGACTACCGCGACCACTGGGGGCGGCCCAAGGGAGCTTAGCGATCCGCCGGCACTCCGACCTTTTTGTTGGCCCCCGCCGAGTTCACCTCGGTGGAGCCCTGATACTGCACTAGCACTCGCCAAACGAAGAGCCCGTCCCCACCCGGCCTTGTGCCGGTGGAACGCATGATTCCCATGCCCGGAGTCATCTGCTCCACTGGCGCGAGGCCAGTGGGGGCAGGAACAATCTCTGCGCATCAGCAAGTGCAAAATCATCTCACCAACCGAGGCAAGCTCGGTGGGGTCGAGAAAACTCCCAATGCAGCTGTCTGCAAGCTCAGCGATCCACTTTCAACTTGCACGCTTCCAGCAACGCCCGCTGCACAATCAGATCGTGTTCGGGGGAAAAGTCCGATTTCTTCTCTCCTCGGATAACGCGGGCCATGTCGGCGGCGTCGTCGATGTAGCGGGTGTATTTGGGAAATTTGATTTCCTGCCGTCCTTTTTTGTAGTCGCCGCGGGGCTGGGAGAGGGTGACGAGGGCGGAGGGGTTGTCGAGGGGCTGGATGTGGAAGGTTCCTTCGGTGCCGCAGACGACGAGGTGGCGGCGGTCGCCGCCGTCGACTTCCTGGGCGCTTGCTTTGACGGTCGCGATGGCCCCCGGATAGTTGAGGACCGCCAGCATGTTGTCCGCCAGCTTGTCCTCAAGGGGGGACGAATGCTGGAGGAAGGGGGTGACGCTGTCCGGCTTGCCGAGGATGCCGACGACCAGATCCAGGACATGGCAGCCGAGTTCGAACATGATGCCGCCGGGATATTCGGCCAGCTCGCGGCGGCTGGCGGGATCGACCACCTTGCTCATCACCGCGTGGACCTCGAATACTTTTCCCAGCCACCCTTGCCGGAGAAAATCCCGCAGCAGCACCACGGCCGGGTTGTACCGGAACATATACCCCATCTGCACCAGCAGCTTCTGCTTCGCTGCCGAATCGAGAATCCGGCGGAGGTGCGGCAGCGATTCGCCGGCCGGCTTATCGAGATGCACATGCTTCCCCGCGGCCACGCAGGCTTCCGCATTGGCCAGCAGGTCGCGAACGCGAGTCTCCACGAGCACCGCCTGCAGACCGGGGATTTTTAGCAGCTCATCCCGCGTCATCCAGGGGAGGCCGCGGTAGAGTTCCTGCGTTTGCGCTTGCTTGCGAAGCGCTTCATCCGGCTCCGCCACTCCGACGACTTCATAGTCGGGGGAGGCGCGAAACACGGAGAGCTTGCCGGCATGGGCATGACCGACGCCGATTTGGGCGATTTTGATGGGCTGTTTCTTGGTGGCTGGCTTTTCATCGCTGTAGGCAGCGTTCAGAAGAATTCCACTCGCGGAGGCCGCTAGTGCGCTCTGCAAAAACTCTCGTCGGGGGTGGGTGTGTTGCGACATGAAGTATCAGGGGGCTGACGCCCCCCGCTCGCCGAGAGATAAGAACGCTGCCGTGAAACGAACACGCCCACGCAAAGCCGTGGGCGTGCCACCCGAGGAGTATATCGCAAAACGTTACTTGTTGGCCTCCAGCCTGTATTTCTGCAACTTGGGAAGTTCCGTCTTAAGCGTCTCCTGGAAATGCTCCGGCCAGTTCCCATTCTCCAGTTGTTTGAGGGTGGCGTTAAACTCCTCCATCCGCCGTTCGTGCAGCAAGGCGGGGGCGAGGCCGAGGAGGCCGGTCGGCTCCAGCTTGCGGAGGCGGGTGACTTCCCGCCAGTGGAAGATGGCGTCGTTCCAGCGGCTCTGGCCTTCTCGATATTTGGCGAGCTTGGCGTGCCCTTCGGTTTCTTGCGCCGAGACTTCGACGAGCGACGTCGCCGCCCGTTCGGCTTCGGTGGGGTCTTTGAGGGTGGTGAAACGCTGGGCCAGGTTCTCCCAGAGGTCCAGATTTCGGCGATTCAGTTCCAGCGATTCCAAAGACTGAGCGAGGGCAGCCGGCCGGTTCTCCGTTGCGTCCAGGCATTCAATCAGCCGCTTGTGGACGTCGGCATCGTCGGGCGTCGCCTCCACTGCCAGGCGGAACTGCTTGATGGCCTTGCCCCAAGCTTCGCGCTCCTGGTAGACGATGCCGAGGAGCTTGCGGAGGATCGGCCGATCCTGTTGGGATTTTTCCACTTCCTTGTCGAGCTCGGCGACGTAGGCATCGAGATCGGGGGACTTCTCCAGCACCTCTTTCAGCCAATTAATCGCCTCCTGACGATAGTCATGGCTGGAGGGCCAGAGGACGATGGCCGCTGAAGCCTTGTCGACCGCGGCGACGGTGTTGCCGAGTCCCGCGTAGGCTCGTGCCTGTTGCTGGAAGTATTCCGTCAGTGTTTGGTCCCCGCGGGTGCGGGTTTTCAGGGAGTCCGTCCGGACCTTGATGGCCTTTTCGTAGTAGCTCGCCGCCTGCTCGTAGAGTTCGTTTTCCAGCGTGCTACTGGCGATTGCTGCGAGGTTGCCTTCGTCGCTGGGATGCGGGTCGATGAACTTCTTGTGCGTCTGTGCGAGCAGCTTCAGCAGGGCCTCCGGCTGCTTGGTCCGGAAGTAGGCGTGCATGAGCTGCGTCCGCCAGCCGAAGTTATCGGGCTCTTTGCGGACGAGCGCTTCCAGCAGGGAGATCGCTTCGCCGTGCCGGTTGCGCTCGAACAGGGTGATAATGAGGAGATGCTTGCCGTTGTTGTCCAGGAGTTCGTGGCGATTGGCGTCAAAGAGAATGTTGATGCCGCGACCTTTGTAGTCGAGGCCGTTGATGAGGTAATTCGCGACGTAATAGATGTGGTTGCTGCCCTCTTTGTTCTCGGCGAGGACCTCCTCCGCGGCTTTGGCGAAGGCGGCAGTTTTTTCCTTCCAGAAGCGATTGTGGTCTTTGAAATACATCTCCCGGGCACGCGAGTTGTGCGTCCGCATGTCTTGCTTGAGCTCCGCAATCACGAGAGCCAAGAGCCGCGGCTCCAGCGGACCGAGGTCTTTGACTTCCAGGCGGAGCTCGGCGAGCTCGCCGTGATAGTTGCTCCAGCCGTCCTCCCCCATGCGGGCCAGCCAGGCCGGTTCGTGCTCCATCCGCTCGATGTAGAAGGCGAGGCCGTCGCGCGGCCCGAGGACTTCACGGACCGTCCCCGCCAGCCTGGAAACCAGGTTGCGGTAGTTGGTGATCTGCCGCTGGGCCAGACCCTCGAATTTTTTGGCGACAAAGTCCGCCAGGTCGGCCTTGGCCTGGGGCAATTTGCGATGGTGGGCGGAGGAGAAGAGACTGCACAAGTGCGAATGATACTCCAGCCGCTGCCGCTGGTCCTTGGATTCGAGGAGGAGCGCCAGCAATTGCTTTTGGCTGGCAGCGAAGAGGGGCTGGTCCTTGCCGAGCGAGGTTTCGGCTCCGTTATAAACGGCCGACGAGTACAGCTCGATGAGCCGCATCCGAAGCTGGTAGAAATCCTGCGGCGTGGCAGCCCTCGCCATTTCTTCCTGCAACAGCCGTTCGGCGCGGACGTACTGATCCCGCTCCTGAAGGCGGCTGATGAGGTTGAAGAAGTGATACCGCGATTCCTGAGTCGATTTGCCTTCTCGGGCAGCACGGTACTCGTCGAGCGCGGCGGCGAGAATGTCGATTGACTGATCGCGGCGCTCGTGCCGCCAGTGGATTTGTGAAATGGCGTCGGCGATTTGCAGGCGTTCGAGCGAACCTTGCTTTACGGCTTCGTGGAGGGCCGTCATGATCCGCAATTGCTCCGTGGCCAGCGCCGGCTGTTCGACGAACGAGAGGTCCGCGAGCATAAGTGCGAACTGGACTGGTTCGCCGCTGGCCCAATCCCGTTTTTCCGCCCGCTTGAGGGCGGCAACGGCGGCGGCCAGATGCGGACCCGCCTGGTTCTGAAGCTGGGCACCGCGGCGCTCCACCAGCATTTCCAGCAGGTCGAGCGCCCGGAGGTCGACCGGACTCTTCGTCTTGGCGCGGACTTCCGCGATTCGTTTCACCATCTCGTCCACGGTCGCTTCGCCGTGGATTTCGCTCAGGACACTTCCCAGTTGCCCCATGAAGGGATAGATCTGGCCGCTGGTGTGACCAATGACGGCATCGGCAAGCCCGGCAAGCAGCCGGAAGTCTTGCGTGGTGCGGTAAAGCCTGGCCACGGGGCCGAGGCCATTTTGGGGGCTGGAAGACTTGGCAAAAAATGCCTGGTAGGCGAGCAAGTCATCGGGAGTTACATCGCTGGCACCCCCGGAACGATTTTCGAGCATCTGCTGGAGCTGATATTCCTGCATCGTTTTGTAGAGCGACACCTTCGCCTGGGCGTACTTGGCGTCTTGCTTGGTCGTTTGATACCAGGTGGCTAAAGAGCGATAGTCCGCCGCGGTCAATTCGCCAGAGGCTTCCAAGCCTTCGAGCAGTTTGATGGCGTCGTCGAGCTTGCCGAGTTCTGCATTGAGCTGGGCGAGCGATTTCTGCCAACGGTGGTCAGCCGTATCGGCAGCCGACCATTTAGCAAGTTCAGCGGCCAGTTCCTTGGGCCGGTCGAGGGCGACGAGCAGATTGTGCTTCACCAACCGCCAGTCGAGCGCGGGAGGCGCATCTTCGTCGTCCTTGAGCTTGTCCGCTTGAGCCATCTGCTCGTCGCAAAGCTTCAGCAGCCGAGCGGCATCTTGCGGCTTGGCGCTGGACTTGGCGGCGAGATGGAGAAGCATGCTGACGAGGCGGGACTGCTCGGCGATATGCAGCAAGTCTCGGTCGGACTCCACTTCGATTTCTTCGTCACTCAAATCGTCGACGTTCTTTCGTACTTTGCTTCGAGCCGACTCCCTGGCCAGATTCGCTTCCAGGAGCGACCACGCGGATTCCGTCACCTGGGGCAGGTTACGCTCGCCTTGGACGTTCAAATAAAGGTTCTCCATCAGCAGCCAGCGGCCCAGGTCGTCCTTGCGCTCCTTGGCGGCAGCGGCGAGACGATTGGCGAGGTCGGTCCGGACCAGTTCCGTGTTCTTCTTTCGCTTTTCCGCGAGATCCTGGCGGGTCAACTGCTCCCTCCTTTCGATTTGGCCTTCCAGAAGTTCGTTCCGAGCGGCCAACATCCGGTCGGTCCAGCGGTGCAAGTGGGATAACTGCTGCAGGAGTTTGCTTTCGGCACTGTCGCCGCTGCCGAGCTTTTCGAGCATGGCGAGTGTTTCCGCTTCCATCTCCGCCGACCAGGACTGGGCAATCAGCTCGTCAAAGAGCTGCCGCTGTTTGTCTTCGCGGGTCTCATCATCAGCCCGCTTGAGCCGCAGCCGGAGATAGGCGATGCGGGCCTCGGCGCCGGTTTCCTGATGGATATTCCGCAGCACGACATCCAAGTAAGTCTCTGCACGGCTGCCGGGCTTCTCCTTTTCCCAGCGGGCCTGGATGATGCCGGCGACCTTTTTCCAATCGTCCTCGCTGAGCACCTTGCGTGAATTCCGCACGTGCTCCACCAGCTTCTCCAGTGGCCGCGGCGGGAGCCTGTCCGCTTCGGCCAGCAGCCGGGCGGCGAGCGTCTTGCTCACAAGCGGCATCTCGTCACTACTCGAAAACTGCGAGTTCTGTAGGATGGAGCGAACGGAGATCGCTACATTGTTATTAGCGCTAGACGCGTTTCGCAGCACAAACTCAGCCAGTGGCTTGTGCCACGAAACGTCGTACCGCCGGCTGCCGAAAGGTTGCGATTCGTTCATAACGATTTGGATGGCGGCGCGGGCTCTGGCTCTCGCCGGCTCGTTGTCTTTGCCCTCGAGTTTGCCCGCTATCCATTCCTTGATCAGCTTCTCCGCGTCCGCTTCTCGGCCGACAAAAATCAGAGCGATGAGATACTGCGAATAGAAGCGTTCGTCGTCCGGATTCTTGGCGAGAATCGGCGCGAGATACTCCACTCGGTCGGCATAGCGTCCCTGCTGCTCCAAGAGTCCGAGATAGCTCCACTGCATCTGCTGAATCTCACCGGGAAGCCACTTCCCCCGCGGATCGGCGATTGTCTTGGTCAGCCAGGCATAGCCGGCTTCATAGTCACCACGGCCCGCCAGCCAATTGGCGTATTGCATTTGCATGGCCCAATCCCGCGGATAACGGTCCGCCAGTTCTTTGCGGAGAGTGTCCGCCTCCAAGACGCGGCCGGCGGAGACAAGCAGCCCCAGACGCTCCTCGTCGTACACCTTGAATCGGTTCAGGTACTCCGGAGAACGGGCGTAGACCGGCTTCAGCGCCCGCAGCAGTTCCAGCGATTCCTCCGTCCCTAAGTGGGAGCTTCCATATTCCCGCAGCGCGGCGGCCAGCACCCATTCTCCCGAATTGGGCTTGGCTGCGAGCTGCGTCCCCATCGTCAGGAGGTCCTTCTTGAGCTCCTCGTGCCGCCGGCTGATCGATTGAACATAAAGCTTCAGCCACTGGAACCAGGCTTTGTCCTTAATGAGCTCCTCGCAGCGGTCGAGCCGTTCGCGGACCTGATCCCAGTCCTGCTTCGCCGCGGCATGCAGCAGCAGACGCAGATAGACCTCGACCGGCATTTCGCCGAGCCTGTTCAAAGACTTCTTGGCGGCGGCTAACGTCGGAAGCGGCAGATGGAGCGTGAGCGAGGACTCGCGAGCCGATGCTTCCTTCTTGAGTTCCGCTTGGAATTCGTCGGCGGACAAAGTCTTGACGCTGATCTTCGAGAGGCTGATCCGCCGGCCGTCGGCGTCGAGCGTCTCTTCCGTCTGCGGCCAGAACCGGCCGGCCACTTCCACGAAGTCCCCAAACTTGACCGTGCGACTGGTCTTGCCGTTGTGCCGCTCCTCGACGGAAAGCAGGACCTGCCGCCTGGTGTCAATCAGGAACCGTGTTTGCAGCGTATATTCTTCGTCCTCATCGGCTCCGAGAATGAGCAGCGTTTGCCCCTCGGCCGGATGCTCCAGGGTAATTTGCTCGGGCTTGCTAGAGGCCACCGCCGCCACCAGTGGATAATCTTCGACACTCCCCAGCCAGCGGAGATGTTCTTCCTTACCCGCCTTGCGAACCAAAGCCAACTCATAGGCCTCCGACCAACTACCGCGCTCCTTCGGATCGCACCAATCGACTTGCAAAGAAAACCCTTCGGTCTCCCTCGAATTGAGCCAGCCGAGCGAACCCGACAACAGGCTGCGAGAATTCGTCTTTAAGCTCACTTCCGCAAAGCGCGGCTCAAACGACTCCGTCACATGCCGGATTTCGATTCCTCCGGCCAGGGCTCGGACCTTCTCTTCCCGCTGCAAGGCCAAGACCAGGTCACGGACCTCCTTGGTCTGTTTGCCGAGCAACTCCGCCGTTGGCTTGGATTTGCGCGGCAGGCGGGGAAGCGAGATCGGCAGCAAACTTGGTTGGTTGCCGCGAGATTCAGCGAAATAACCTTCATAGTCACTTGCAGGGGTGATAAATAAAGGGACGGCTCCGTCACTCAGCGCGACAATGCCTCGAACCGAGCGCCGCTTCATCATCGGCAGCTCCAGATATTCCCGCTCTGCTTCCAGCCCGGCGGCCAGATGCGTGCCGTCGATGGCGTAACGAACATTGGCGCCTCGTGGACTAAAGCCCAAACCCATGGGCATAGATGTGCCAAAATCCACGCTACGATCTCGGGCGTTGATCTCATCCATTTCCACTTCTTCACCACCGCTGCGAGAAAGTCCTTCCCCCAACCTGATGCTCATAAGATCGTCGACCTCATTCCCTTTGAAGTCCCACAAGGACTTCTCCAGCCCTGCTCTTTCCGGCCTTCCAAATCGGTCCTCAAATCCATAACCGTCTCCGTCCCCGAGAAAGCCGTCGCCCCCCAGGCCCCCCCCCATTCCACCCAAGCCGCCATGCATTCCGTACATGTCCCCGCCGCCGCTCGTTGCCATTCCCCAGTGCGTGCCGGACGAGCGGCCCATGAAGCCGGAGTATTCCACGCTAAGCTGTTCAAGCACCTGTTCACGGCGTTGTTCAAAGAGTTGCGGATGACGTCCCAGTAAGGCCAATTCGGCCAGGACCTTGTTGCGGAGTTGCTTCCGCCAGTTGCCGGCCACGCGCATCTGCTGCTGAACGAGCTCGTACTGGGCTTTGTCCTTGGCGTCGGCGAAGAACCTTTCGCCGTCTCGCATCTGGAAACGCCGTTTGACTTTGAACCGCTCCCGATCGGCATCGCTCTCGAGCACGAGCAGCGACGTGTACGGCGTCATCAAGTGATACTCTTCGCTCAGGTTGATGATCTCATCCTGGACGGATTGCGACGTTCCTTGCGCCAGCAGCTCATCCAGATGCATCCGGGCCCAGAGCCGCGGGATGAAGGAATTGCCACTCTCGGCGTCCTTGAGCCCGACAGCCGCGCGGTAGGTGACTTCCTTGCCGGCGAGTGTGCCGGTGACGACGACCTCTCCCTTCTGATCCTTTCCTTCCGGCAAATAGCGCCCCAAAATGATCTGCTGACTGCCGAGGGGCAGGTTGGTGAGCGTGGCGGGATAGACCCGGGCCGTTCGGAGGTCGTTGAACTTGACGTTGACCCCCTTCAGCGACGGCCGGGCGATTTCGGCGAGCAGATCCTTGGCAGTCTGCTGGGGGCCTTTCTCGCCGGAGACGTTCCGGACGCTTCCGCCGCCGAGGGAGCCAATCGCTTTCATCACCGGAGCTTCATAGCTGCTGCTGACGGCGATGGAGTGGAATGTCGCGGACTTTCCTTCCGCCATCTTCACGAGCCGCTTGGCAAACGCTTGCCCGTCGGCATCGCCGGTCGTCACGACGCCGTCGCCGAGATAAACGATATGCGTTTTTCCGTCCGCCCGTTTGAGAGCTTCCGCAAACGCCTTATCGAGGTCGGTCCATCCCATCGACCGCCGCTTGGCCAGGAAGCTCCGAGCTGCCTCAATTGTCTTGCCGTCCGCCACTTGCGGCTTCTCGCTCGTCCACAGGCAATCCACATCGCAAACCGCCAGTTGGAACGAATCCTTTGGCCCGAGCGTCCCCAGCAGCGCCCCCAGGACTTCGTCCTGCGTCTTGCGGGAACTCTTATCCATCGAAGCCGACGTATCGGCCAGCACAATCAGCTTCAACGGCTCACCATCGGGGACCACATCTCGCTGCCAAAGTCCATTTTCCGAGGGCGGTGAAAGCAGCAGCAGAAAATAACCATCGTCGCCGCGGCGATGCGGAATCATCACGACCCCCTGCTTGTCGTCCTCCACCTGCACGACCACTTCAAAATCTCTGGTCGGTGCATATTCCTGCGCCGAGAATTCCGCCCTCGCGCTGTGCTCGGTCCTCTGAAACCGAGCCGGATGCGTCGGGCAGGTAATAGCCGCGATCTTCACGGCTGAACTGACGGTGACGGTCAGATTCAACTCCCGCACCGGATGCTGCCGCAGCAGCTCGCTTTGCAGAGCGTAGCTATAGCGGTAGCTGTTCCCTTCCCGCGGCAAGACCTGCGTGTAGACAATCTTGATCCGCTTTTCGCTGCGAGCCGGAATCGGATAGACGCGGGCCTTGAAGAGGTTGCCGCCGCTCCATTCCAGCAGACCAGGGTCCCGCTTCTCCCGCAGAATCGTTTCATAAATCTCGCGAGCCCGCTGCTTCTCCACGATGTCCGCTTCGACCAGCCGGTCGCCGACCCACATTCCAAAGCCGGAAATCGAAGCATCCGCCGGGAGCGGGAAATGGAACTGCCCTTCCAGCACGGCATTGGTGCTGTTGACGAAGGACTCTTCGATTGTCGTCCGGGCGATCTGGTCCCGAATCTCCACGGAAACCTTGTGAAAGCCGACATGCAGCGGCACATTCCGGCCGTCTACCTTGGCGATCAGCGAGCCGAGCGTTTCCTGCGGCGTCGTCCCCTTGAAGCCCGCCAGCCAGAGGGGCTCCTTGGCGAGCTTGACTAGCTTCTCCCCTTGGACCCGAAAAATCTCCGGCCCCATCACGCTGATTTTCGTCCCATCCGGGGCGGTCAGCTCCACCGCATGCTTCACGTCCGCAAACACCTCGAATTCGCCCGAAAGAACCTTAATCTGGTTCGGCCTCAGCAGTTCCACCAGCGAGCCAGGTCCCAGAGTCAGCTTTGTTTCCGGCGCAAGCTGCACCGCCACGGCATTCGCCCCTCGGATGTCGGTCCGGACCCAGTCCCCCGGCTTCAAAATTCCGCCGGTGGCGCAAATGGGGGTCCAGCGAGTGATCGCCTTCGGCCGGAGCGAGACGAATCCCTGCACATCCACAAATTTGCCGATGCGGCCGTCCTCGGTCAGCGAGTCGGAGACTTTGATCTGGCCGTCGTCCACCGGTTCATTCACCGCCTGCACAAACAGCGTGGCAAAGGGAACTTTCTTTCCAGCGACAGTGCGTAAAAACTCCACGGACTTCGGCAGCCGGGTCGCCGCATTCACAATCCACTGCATGTCAATCGACTCGTCCCCCAGCTTCGTGCTGCAGAAGTAGACCAGCTCCGACCTCGGCTTCTTCTCTTCCTTCTCCCCTGGCTCCGCAGGTTCGGCCGCCTTGGAAAACTCGTTTTTCGTCTCCGACTTCAGAAACCGGGCCAGCAGATGGCAGGCCAGCAGTTCGTCCGAGGTGGTCAGCGGCACCGGGCTGGCCAGGTTCTCCTCCGGCACAACCCGAAAGGCCCTTTCCCCGTCGGAAAGCGAGTAATGGTCCCCCTCGTCGCCAAACCGAATCCCAATCGCCGGCTTGCCAATCGCTTCCGATTCCTTCCCATCCACCACCAGCCGCACTCGGTAGGAAGACTGGGCGGCCAGCACGTCCACAGCTTCAAAGAGGTAAGGCTCCGGCCGGCCGGAAAGGGCGATATAGCCCAGGAGGAGAGCGGCCCCGGCGAGGGCGAGACCTAGAAAAGAGCGAATGAAGAGCATGGGATTGTTCCCTGGGGGAGCAGGTGAAACGGTGGGGTCAGAGTCCAAAAACAGTTGCGTCGACCGCTCGCGCAGTCGCGACAGAAATGCCCGGTCGGGCGGGGCCGCGCGATCGCTCCCCGCTGACAGGATTTCCACCAGCCGCTCGTCGCTAAAATCTTGCTGGGAATCCTCTTGAGGATCACTGTGGTCGTGGTTTTCGTTCATAGGGAAGCCTCTCGTGCCGGCTTCGTGCGGGACAGTTTTTCAAATTCGTGGCGAAACGCCTCCCTCGCCCGGGCCAGCTTGGAGCTGATCGCGGACGGGGTCGATTTTTCGGCGGCTGCCAGGTCCTCCAGCGTCAACTCGTCCAGATACTTGCCGACCAGCAGCGTTTCGTAATCCAGGGGGAGCATGCTCAGCACCTTGCGGACGGATAAAGCCAGTTCCCTCGTCGCCAGCAGCTCCCCCGGTTCAATCTCGCGGCTAGGAAGCTCCCAGTCCATCGCTGGCTCCTGCCGGTTGATCCGTTTGCGGAAAAACAGGGCCGTTTGATTCCGGGCAATCCCCGACAGCCAGCACCACAGGGAGCCGCGAGCCGGGTCATAATTGCCAGCCGACCGGGCGGCGGCGAGGAAGGTTTCCTGCACAATATCCGCCACGTCGCTGCTGCTCGGTCCGACCCTGCGGGCCACGGAATTCCAGACGCGCAGCGCAAAGGCATCGTAAAAGGTCCGCCAGCACTGGCCGGACCCTTCCCGCAAACCCCGCGCGATCTCTTGGTCAGCGGGGATTGCAAGTTCCCGCTCGGCGTGTTGGTCCATGCTATTTCCAAAAAGAGCCGTTCTTTGCAGCCTGTTGAAAAAGGGGTCTGGCTCGGAGCCACGCACAATATGTCTCCGCGAAAACCGGTCGCGGCGACGTGCCTGACCCCTTTTTCAACGGGCTGCTAGGGCACCCTTCTCTTTGCGCCCGGGTGGCCCCATCTGTCGCGAATTGAGAAGAATTTAGCAGAGAATTGGCTGGAGGGCGGGGTGCGGCCTCGAAGGCGGCCCTTTAGGATTCGGAAATCCCAGGCACTATTTCTGCGGAAACTGGGCCACGGTCATCGCGCCATACCCGGCCGGCCATTTGCTGTTGAATTCAAGCTGGCCGACGAATTCGTCTTTCCCGAGCCCTGCGAGATAGTTCTTCTGCAGCTTGCCGGTCTGGTCGATGTATATTTTGGCGAGGTATTTTCCGGCTGGCAGCGTTGGTTTTTCCATGACTTCCTTGGCCCGCGCGGAATCCCGCGGGGCGGTGACGGAGAGGTGCTGCTGCCAGAGTTGGCCCTTGCCAAAGAACTGCCGGTCGCCGGTGGCCCAGCGGTCTTTCGACCAGGCTTTGGTCTTCTCATCCCAGCGGAACAGGTCCACCTGCAAAAGCTGCTGGTCGTATTTCGCGGGGACTCCTTCCAGTTTGAACCAGATGTCGGTGACATTCGACACTTCGGCCCGCTCCTTGGGCAAGTCCTTGGCCGTCTTGTATTTTCCGGCGGATGACGCGGCATAGTCTTCAATGAACGCCCGGAATTGCTTGTAGGTCCGGTCCCCCACGACCAGCTTCACGCCGCCGCCGTGCTTAACCTGGTTCGTCGGCTTCAAGAGCAGCAGGCTTTGCTCGGGAGCATCGGCGTCGATGATGCCGGTCGTTAGCAGGTTGTCGAGAGTCCCCTGCGGATCGCCCAGCTTGATCCAATTCACTTTCGTGCCATGCTTCTTCACCTGCTCCTGGTTCCGGTCCGGCGAATGGCAGGCGGCACATCTGCCGACCTCCGACCAGACGTTGTCGAGGAAAGAGGCCAGCACCTGGTCCTTGCGGGCGTGGCGAATGACCTCGTCATCGACACTCGGACCAAGTTTCGCGTCCCCGGTTTTGGCAGCCGCCAGTTTCGGATCCTTGGCCGCGGCCACAATCCAGGCTTGGAACGCCTCATACTCCTGCTGCCGCACCTTGTCGCTGACGAGGCTCGTCTTCTCTGGCTTGCGGGCGATGAAGGCCAGCAGTTTCGATTGCTCCGGCTTCTTCACGTCCACCAGCCCAGCATCGCGGAGCGAGGCGAACGTCTCTTCCTGCGTCTTGCCGATGTAGTCCTTCAGATCGACGCCGCTCAAGTGGCATTCGCTGCACGAGGACGGATTCTTCGCCTGCAAGATCGGCGTGATCCGCTGGCGAAAGAGTTCGAGAGCGGAATCGGCGGCGAGAGAAAACGTCGCCGCGAAGTGGAACATCAACACGCCGGCTACAAGCACACTAACCCGACGAGCAAGCGAGGGAGAACGACGCGAGGAAGTGCGACGACCATGACCCTCGCTTGCGCGTCGGGCTAGTGTCGTGCTCCCCATCTTGGCCCTCTTTATGCCTTCGCTGCTGCCGGCTGCTTGGCAGCCTTGAGCAAATGCGACAGGCGGCTCTTGGTGCGGCTGGCGGCATTGGGGTGGATCACTCGCTTGTTGCCGGCCCGGTCCAGCTTTTTGGCGACCAGGCGGAACTCGGCCTCGGCCTTGGCGGCATCCCCGGCCTTGGCCGCTTCGCGGACCTTTTTGATCTGCGTCTTGAGGGAGGACTTGGTGGCCCGATTCTTGGCCCGGCGCTCCAGGCTCTGGCGGTGGCGTTTTTTGGCGCTTGAGGTGGTGGGCATGCTTCTCTAACTGTTGACAGGGATTGCGATACCGGCGATTTACGAACCAAGCTTTATCGCAGATTGGGGGGAGTTTGTCGAGGGGCCAAAGTGGCCCGCACACTCCGTGTGCGCGGCACTTTCGCCGCCGGGCCAGCCCGCTTAAGGTCCGGGGGGCAGCGGCGTCGGAAGCGGGCGATATTTGGTCAACTCGTTGAAGTAATAAAACCTCTCCTCCTCGGCTTTTTTGACTTCCGCCCGCAGCCGCTGCCGGTCGACCCACCACCCCGCCGCCAGGGCGACGATGAAAGTGATGAACAGCAGGTCGCGCATGGAGAATTTCATGGCTAACAATCCGCTGCGTTCTCGGTTAGCGCAGGATTCGCGTCCCCGACAGCCTCTTTTTCAATTCACGATACCCTTCGTCGCTGACCTTCGTTCGACCAAGATAGATTTCGGTCAAATTGGTAAGTCCGTAAAGATAGGGGAGTCCGGCGTCGGTGATCTGCGTGCCATGCAAGTTCAAGATTCTGAGGTTGGTGAGATCGGCCAGCCGAGAAAGCCCGTCGTTGGTGACTCTAGTTCCCGAGAGGTCTAAACCCTGGAGTTGGTTCAGGCCGGCGAGATGTACCAGTCCCTGATCCGTGATTCGCGTCCGATCCAGGGACAGCGACTCCAGGCGGTTCAATCCTTGGAGCTGCGCCAAGCCAGCATCGGTAACGCCAGTATCGGAGAGCCAAAGAAGTTTGAGGTTGGAAAGTCCCGCCAAGTGGGCCAGGCCGGCGTCGGAGACGCGGGAACCATCCAGCGTGACCGATTGCAATTCCTTCAGCCTGGCCAGAGGAGACAACCCGGCATCAGTCACTCGGGAGTCGCTGAGAGTGATGGATTTGAGCCTCGTCAGGGACGCTAAGTGATCCATTTCAAAGTTCGTGGCTTCCCCTCCGACAAAATTCATCCCTACCACTTCACCTGCGTAATGGGGTCCCAATAACGGCTGCATCCAGGTCGGGCGAAATGGCTGGGATTCATCGAATTCAGCAAAGCCCCCGACTTTTTCGAGTTCCAAGATCAGTCGTTCCCGCTTCTCCACCTCGTTCCGCTCATACGCCAGCCAGCCGAGCGGCAGACAGCAGGCGGTGATCAGCAAAACGAGCGTCCGGAGGGTGAACTGATACCAGCGAGGTTTGGGGGAAAAGGACATGTCCGTATTCTAACCGCTGGTGGTCCGCAGGGCAGCGTGATTCAAGGTTGAAGGAGGGCGACAGGTGGTGGCAGATAATCCAGCGTGGCATCACCGAAAGCCAGTGGGTTGCTGCCGTGAGGAAACACTCCATCAAGAGGAGTCCACAGATGACGCAGATGTTCACAGATTAAATCTCGGGTCAGAAGCTGTCTCATCTGCGTTTATCTGTGGAATCTGTGGACTCCTCCATGTTTGACTATGGCTTGGGTTCTAAGTTTCCAATTGGAGCAGCTTCGCTCGGGCGTCCTTGAACTCGGGGTCCAGCGAAACGACTCGCTCGAACCAATTGCGGGCGGCGGAGGTTTGCTGCATGGCGGCTGCCAGGGAGCCGGCGCGGTAGAGGGCGAGCTTCAAGGGCTCCGGCTGGTTCAGCTCTTCGGCAGCGGCTATGACCTGGGAGTAGCGTCCCAGCGCTTTCTCGAACTGCCGCAGGTGCTGCCAGCATTCGCCGAGTTCCAGAAGGACGTTGGGGCGGAACCATTGGTCGGCGGCAATTTCCTCCAGCCGCTGGATGGCCCCACTGTAGTTGCCGGCTCGCTTGAGGCGGACGGCGACTTCCAGTTTGAGCCCGATATCCTGCGGAAACCGTTCGCTCCGGGCGTTGAGGGTCGCCAGTACCAGCCGGCCAAATTCCTCTTCCCAGCGGTGAAGCGTTTGCCGATGGGCCGGCGACGGCTCATGCTCGACAAGGCGACGGGCGATGGCTAAGTTGTTCTGGAGGCGACCCAGCGAGATGTCTTCGACCTTCTCCCGCACGGCGAGGTCCCCTCCAGAGAGAGACAGCGCCTTAGCCGCGACGGCTTCGGCTTCGTCGAAGCGGCGGACCTTGACCAGCGCAGTCGCGAGGGCGAGATGGTCGTCCGGAGCAGTCGATTTAGCCGCTGCTTCCTGGAGCGAAGAGATTTCCGCTGGCCAGTGCTCGTTTTCGTTGGAATCTAGCGTTCCATCGAGAGTATTCAGGAGGGAACGAACCTCGTCGTCGTCTCCCGCGATCTTTCGCAGAGTCTGGACCGTGGCTCGGGACTCGTCGAACCGACCCTGACGGAGGAGTGCGCGTGCAAGCTGCAACAGAACACGTCTGCTCTGAGGGGAAAAAAATAGGGCCTCCTGAAGATAGCGAATCTCGGACTCGGGGGCGTCAGCGCGGACACAATAGTCCGCGAGCGACAGCAATATTTCTCCGTAGGCTTTATCTTGGAGTTCGTGGCGAAGTCCCCTGAGCCCGTGGTCCTTCGGTTGCTTGGGGCCAAAAAGAATTTTCCACCAACCCTTCGATTGCGCCCTCAAAACACGTAAATTCAGCAGAAAGGCATCGAGGTAGACGGTATTTACCGGATCCTGTGCCACACACTCTTCAAGCAACTTGTGAATCTGTTCGACGTCGTCTCGACCTGCTGGCGAACCGGCGCGAGTCATCAGCCCACGAGCCTTCTCCCAACGCGCTTGCAGTTCCTGGCGCTGGGCGGGGGTGACATAGGAGAGGTAGTTGGGCATTTAACGCAAAGATGCAAAGAAAAAGTAACAGAATAATGGGGGACAGAATAATAAAGGCAGAGGAGCGAAGTGGGGGTCAGGAGTTAACTCGGCTCTCTGCCTTTTTCTTCATTATTCTGTCCTCCATTATTATGTCGTTCCCGTTCCGCCACCGTGTGTTACTATGGAATTTCCATGACGCAGCAAGCTCCAGGCAGAGTTTACCTTGTCGGTGCCGGTCCCGGCGACCCGGCGCTTTTGACGCTGCGCGGGGCGGAGTGTTTGCGGCGGGCGGATGTGGTGCTGTACGACTATCTTGTGAACCCGGTCCTCGTCGCCCACTGCGGGCCGGAGGCGGAGCGGATTTGCCTGGGGAAGCACGGCGGCGGGCGGATCTGGCCGCAGGAGGAGATCAACGACCAGCTCGTGGCGATGGCCAAGCAAGGGAAGACTGTGGTGCGGCTCAAGAGCGGCGACCCGGCGATTTTTGCCCGCGGAGCAGAAGAGGTAGAGCGGCTGGTACGGGAGGGGATCGAGTTCGAGATTGTGCCGGGCATCACGGCGGCGCTGGCGGCGGGGAGTTATGCGGGAATTCCGATTACGCATCGCGAGCTTGCTTCGGCCGTGGCGCTGGTGACGGGGCACGAGGACCCGGAGAAGCATGAGCGGGCCGTGAACTACGGGGCTCTGGCGCAATTTCCCGGAACGCTCGTCTTCTATATGGGGGTCACGACGGTACGGCACTGGTCAGCGGAGCTGATGGCCGCGGGTAAGGGAGCGGCGACGCCTGTTGCTGTCGTCCGCCGCTGCTCGCAGGCCGATCAGCGGACGGTGCGGACGACGCTGGCTGATGTGGCTGCCGTGGTCGAGCGCGAGAAGCTGCGTCCGCCGGTGATCTTTATCATTGGAGAAGTGGCGGCCCTCGGTGAAAGTTATTCCTGGTTCGAACAGCGGCCCCTGTTTGGGAAGAAGATACTGGTGACGCGCCCCGCTCATCAGGCGACAGCACTGGCCCGGCCGCTTGCGGAACTCGGTGCCGAAGTCCTTTTCCAGCCCGCAATTGAGATTGGACCGCCGGATGATTGGGGAACTGTTGATTCCATGTTGCGACGGCTGAACGAATTCGACTGGCTGGTCTTTTCCAGTTCCAACGGTGTGCGGTATTTGCTTGAGAGATTGCTGGCCAAAAATGGCCGCGACTTGCGAGCACTGGGCAACATCAAGCTTGCCGCCATCGGCCCTGGCACGGCGGAAGAACTGCAGCGGTATCACCTGAAGGCCGACTTGGTTCCCGACGAGTTCCGTGCCGAGTCACTCGCGGGAAAGCTCACCGAAAATGCCCGCGGGCAGAGATTTCTGCTGGCTCGCGCGAGCAGAGGGCGCGAGGTCCTGGCGGAAGAACTGGCGGCGGCTGGGGGGATCGTCGAACAGTTGGTGGCGTACCAGAGCAGTGATGTAACGGCTGCCGATCCACAAATTGCCGAACTAATGCAAGCCGGCAAGATCGACTGGGTCACGGTCACCAGTTCGGCCATTGCCAAGTCGCTGGTTCGACTCTTTGGTGAAAGTCTGAGGCTCACAAAACTCGCCAGCATTAGCCCTATCACCAGCGGCACGCTCCGGGAACTGGGGCTGGAGCCGACCATGGAACCTAAGGAATACACGATGGCGGGAGTGGTGGAAGCGATCAAAGGAAGTACTGAGTACTGAGTACTGAGTACTGGGTACTTGGTACTTGGTACTTGGTACTTGGTACATCAACCTTGAATCTACCGCCGCCTCTAACCAGAATGAAGCCTCTCCCCTCCCCTGCTCTCTTGGTGCCGAGTCTTCCATGCCCCGTCTCACATCGGTCTCAATCCTGTTGCTTGCTTTCGCTTCCGGCTCCGCGTTCGCCCAGCCGAAGGACATGTCCAAGGGAGCGGTAATTGATGCCGCCCAGGCCGATGAAGATTTCGGCGTCCAGGGGGAATACGTCGGTGAGCTTTCGCCTCTGGGACAGCCCTCGATGCAGGTGGGCTTGCAAGTCGTGGCACTTGGCGGGGGCAAGTTTGACAGTGTGCTGTTTCGTGGCGGGCTTCCTGGAGTTGGTTGGGACGGCAGCCGGGTGCAAAAGACAAGCGGAGGACGCGAAGGAAGCCGCGTGTTTTTAAAAGGGACAACTCACCAGGTACTGCTGGCCGCTGACCAAGCTGCCATCTATACCTCGGATGGAAAGAAGGCGGGGATTCTCGCGAAGACACACCGAGAAAGTCCAACGATGGGAGCCGCTCCTCCCCTCGGTGCCTCGGTATTGTTTGACGGCAAGAACACGGACCAATTCACCGGCGGCAAACTTGCTCCCGACGGAACGCTGCTGGCTGGCGTACTGACGAAGATGCAAGTGCATGATTTTCACATGCATTTGGAGTTCCGGACTCCGTATATGCCCCAGGCTCGCGGCCAGGGACGAGGCAACAGCGGCGTCTACATCCAGCAGCGGTACGAAGTGCAGATTCTCGATTCCTTCGGCCTGGAGGGGAAACCGGACGAATGTGGCGGGCTTTACAAGCAGACGGCTCCGTCAGTCAACATGTGTCTGCCGCCGCTCGCCTGGCAGACGTACGACATCTGGTTCACTGCAGCTAGTTTTGCCGCGGATGAAAAAACAAAACTCTCCAATGCCCGCATCACGGTGCTGCATAACGGTGTGCCGATTCACTCCGACCGTGAAATCACCGCCAAGACTGGTGGCGGCAAAGTCGAGGGGCCGGAGGATTTCCCCATCAACTTGCAAGACCACGGCAACCCGGTGACGTTCCGAAATATCTGGCTTAGTGTGGGACGCAACTCGCCCGCCCAACCGGACCATTCAACGCCTCCCTGTTCGGGTAGGCGATCCTTCTTTCGCCACCGTAAGCACGGTTAGACGCAAGCATCATTTTTGACGAATTCGCAGGACAATCAGCCACGGAATTATGACCAGTAAAGCAAAGGCGACTAGCAGCAGAAGGGGGGCGGCCAGGATCAATCCAATGCGCGTGAACGTTTCACTTTGAATCTGTATCCCCAAAACCATGAGACAGCTGCCAATGCCTCCCAAGGCACCGGCGACAAAAGTCCAAAATTCTGGTGATTGAAGTCGTTCTTTCCAAGTCCACTTCATATGCAGGTTAGCCTTGCAAAATCGCGTCCGCGAGCGGCAGTGTGACGATGATCCGCGTCCCTTGGCCGGGGGAACTATCGATTTCGGTCGTGCCGCCGAAGAGGCGGGCTCGCTCCCGCATGCCGGCGAGGCCGTAGCGGGATTTTTTGACCTGAGCGGGATCGAAGCCGACGCCACGGTCCTGGATGCCGACTCGCAGTTCGTGGTCGGTCTGCGTCACGCGGACTTCGGCCTTGTTTGCCTGGCTGTGCCGCCAGACATTGTTCAGGGCCTCTTGCACGATGCGAAGGACGACCATTTCCACGGCCGGCGTCAGATGGACGAAGCTCACCTTCGTGGTCAGGTCGATTTCCAAACCGTGGTCGTTCTTAAAGCGGTTGGCCAGATTTTCCAGCGATGCGACCAGCCCCCGCTCATCGAGCACCACCGGAATCAGCCCCTGAATCAGCCGGCGAGCTTCGGCCACGCTGTCCCGCAGGAGCCTGATGCCGCGCTCGCAGGTTTCCTTGTCGTCTTCTTTGGCAAACATGGCTCCGCCGGCCGCGGAATCGAGAAACATGAGAGCCGCCGTCATGTCTTGCACGATGCCGTCGTGGATTTCGAAAGCCAGCAGTTGCCGGTCCCGCTCGTGGAACTCCAGCGTGCGGAGAAGCTGCTGCCGTTCGGCCTGGAGGGCTTCGATTTCGTGCTGAGGGCTGGGGCTGTTGGGCGAACTCATAAAGTAGGATGGCTTTCCCAAGCCGTCCCGTGACGCTAATCAGCCAGCATGCGGGCCGCATGCGACTACGTTTATAGATACCGGTTGAACAGATTCTCCAGCATTTCCTGCCGGCCGCTTTTGTTCGGGGAGATGTCGCCCTTCTTCATCATATACGCTTCCAGCTTCGTGAAGTCGGTTTTTCCCGCTTCAATCTCCGCCCCGATGCCGCTGTCGAAGCTGCTGTAACGGTCTTTGACGAATTTGGCGAATTCCCCTTCGGCCCGGATGGCGGCTGCGATTTTGAGGCCCTTGGCGAAGGCGTCCATGCCGCCGACGTGGGCATGGAACAGGTCGATCGGCTCGAAGCTTTCGCGGCGGACCTTGGCGTCAAAGTTCACACCGCCGCTGCCGATGCCGCCGTGCTTGAGGATCATCCACATGATCTCGGCGGTCAGGTAGTAGTTGGTCGGAAACTGATCCGTGTCCCAGCCGAGCATCAGGTCGCCCGTGTTGGCGTCGATGGAGCCGAGCGCCCCTTGGGCCCCCGCGTAGTCCAACTCGTGCATCATCGTGTGGCCGGCCAGCGTGGCGTGGTTGGTTTCGATGTTGAGCTTGAAGTGGTCCATCAAGTCGTACTGCCGCAGAAAGTTAAGGCAGGCAGCCGCGTCGCTGTCATACTGGTGCTTGGTCGGCTCCTTCGGCTTGGGCTCGATGAGGAACGTTCCCTTGAAGCCGATCTGCTTGGCGTAGTCGACCGCCATGTGGAAGAAGCGACCCAGGTGGTCAAGCTCCCGCTTCATGTCGGTGCCGAGCAGGTTCTGATACCCTTCGCGGCCACCCCAAAAGACATAGTTCTCGCCGCCGAGTTCCAGCGTCACCTCCAGGCACTTCTTCACCTGGCAGGCGGCATAGGCGAAGACGTCGGCGTTACAAGTGGTCGCCGCCCCGTGCATATACCGCGGGTGAGAGAACATATTAGCCGTCCCCCACAGCAGCTTGATCCCCGTCCGCTGCTGCTCCTCTTTCAGCACTTTGACCACCGCGTCGAAATTCTTGTTGCTCTCGGCAACGGTCTTCCCTTCGGGAGCCACGTCCCGGTCATGGAAGGCATAGAACGGTGCCCCGACCTTCTCGATGAACTCAAACGCCACCCGCGCCCGCCGCTGGGCGTTCTCCACGCTGTCGCTCCCATCATCCCACGGCCGCACCATCGTCGCCGAGCCAAACGGGTCGCTCCCCGTCCCGCGGAACGTGTGCCAGTACACCACCGCGAAGCGGAGCTGCTCCTTCATCGTCTTCCCCTCGACGACTTCGCTCTCGTTGTACCAGCGAAACGCCAGCGGATTCTTCGACTGGGGTCCTTCGTACTTGATCTTCTGGATTTCGGGAAATGCGGACATGGAATGCTCTGAGAATGGAACGAAAAAAAGGGACCTGTTCACCGCTAATCAGCAAGAATCCAGCATGTTGACAGATTGAAGGGGCGGTGGCAAGGAGCCCACGCAGCTTCCGAGAAGCTCGCTGGAATCGACGAACGAAATTTGTAATTGGTTTGAGCGACAAGGGGCAATTGAACAACGGCTTTGCTCGCGTGATCGGCGCAAGTTGCTGGCGAACAGGCTACAATCCTGGAACCTCGCAAACTGGAGTCCCTACGATGCCCTTCTCTCTCCCCCGCCGCGATCTGCTCTACACCGTCGGTGCCGCGGCTGCGGGGATGACTCTTGTGAATCAGGGAGTGGCAGAGGGACAGAACCCCGGGGCGCAGGTCGCAGATCGGACATCAAGCATCCGCCTGACGGCGATCAAGACCTACTGGGTTGGGCCGGTCGTCTATGTGAAGCTGGAAACCAACCACGGCATCAGCGGCTGGGGGGATTTGAAAGGGGTCGATCCGCGGCCGGCGAAGGTGCTGGTGGAGTCGATCTTCGAACTGCTGAAGGGGGAAAACCCGACACGAGTCGAACATCTGTGGCAGAAACTGTTTCGATCCCACCGCGACATGCGGGGAGGCGCTCTGATGGTGCATACCATCGCGGCTCTGGACATGGCTCTGTGGGACATCACGGGCAAATTGTGGAGTGTCCCCGTCTATCGCCTGCTTGGTGGCCCAACCCGGGACCGTATCCGTGTTTATCACACCGACAAGGCCCAGAAAGTGCCGCCCCATGGCATCTACGAACACTCCGGCACACCGGCGGACATCGACAACATGGTGCAGGCGATCAAGGCCGCCCGGGAGAAAGTTGGCCCGACCGGAGCGGTGATGTTCGACGCCCATTCCGCGGTCCCCCCCGCCACGCTCAACCAGCTTGCCGCCGCCATTAAGCCCTACGATGTGCTGTTCATTGAAGAGCCGGCGGTACCGGGAAATATCGAGGTCTTCAAGCGGATCAAAGAGCAAATTTCCATTCCGCTGGCCTGTGGTGAGCGGGATCGGACCATCTGGGGTGTGCTCCCCTATTTGCAGGAGCGATGCATCGACATCCTGCAGCCCGATTGCTGCCATACAGGCGGCATCAGCCAGATGAAGAAGATCGCCACCCTGGCCGAAGCCTATTTTGTCCCCATCGCGCCGCATTGCACGGCCACTTTCCTCGGCATTGCCGCCAGTCTGCATGTGGTCGCCTCGATTCCGCTCTTTTTGATCCACGAGTTCTATCCGCAGAACGCCGGCTTCAACACTCCCGGCCTGACGCGGATGCACTTTGAGTTGGACAAGGAGGGCTACATCGGCTTGCCCCCGGGACCTGGTTTGGGAGTGGAGGTCGATGAAGCCAAACTCCAGTTAGAAGCCCTGAAGCCGCAGTCCTATAAATGGCCGGGCGCGACGCTGAAGGATGGATCGGTGGCGGATTATTGAGATATCAATGGGCGAAGGAATTCTTACCGAGGTGTATTGAATGGCAAACTTTAGTCGCTTGGTAACAATCAGACGCGCAATTCCGTTGGCCTACTTGGCCTGCGTGCTGATCGCCTGCGCCTCCCCTGCCGAAGACTGGCCGGGATTTCGCGGTCCCACGGGAATGGGTTACAGCGATTCGAAACTGCCGCTCGAATGGGACGGTGCCACGGGAAAGAATGTCGCCTGGAAGTCTCCACTGCCGGCGACGACTCGCGGCGGCAGGCCGGACCACAACCAGTCGAGCCCCATCGTGTGGCGCGACCGGGTGATTGTCACCACCGCCTACTGGACTGATAAGCAAGGAACGAGCGACCCGCCCGAGCAGCATGTTACTTGTTACCAGGCTAGCGATGGAAAACAATTGTGGGACGTGCCGGTTCCCGCCGGTCCTTGGAAGCTCTCGGACCTCCGCGGCGGCTATTGTGCTCCCACTCCCGTCACCGATGGCCAGCGAGTTTTTGTCGTATTTGGTTCGTCTGTCCTGGCGGCGGTCGATCTTGAGGGGAAACTCGCGTGGCACAAGGAAATTCCCGATTGGCAAGCGTTCGATGTCGCCATCGCTTCCAGTCCGATTCTTTACCGCGGCCAGTTGCTGCTCCTCGCCGATCGCGGCGGCAAAAAATCGACGCTCACCGCCTACGATGCAAAGTCCGGCGAACTGCTGTGGGAAAAGAAGCGGCCCGATGGCAATTTCAATCACACGACACCTGTAATTATCGACAACGGCGGGCAAATGCAAATGCTCGTCACTGCTTCCCACGAACTGCAAGCTCTCGATCCGGCGACGGGGGAAAAACTGTGGTGGTGCAAAACCCCGGGGGACGTGACATCGCCGGTTTTCGCCCGCGGCGTCATTTTCACCGACAGTGGCCGCGGTGGGCCGGGCATTCTGGTGGATGCCGGCGGCAAGGGAGACGTGACAGCCACGCATGTGAAATGGAAGATTGACCAGATTCCCGAAGGGCTGTCGTCGCCGGCGATCGTGGGGGACTATCTCTTTCGGCTCCATACTCCGGGAGTGCTCAAATGCGTTGACTTGGCCACCGGCAAGGAAGCCTATGCTACTCGGCTCAATGGCGTTTCCACATCGTCCAGCTCGATCATCACGCCGGATGGGCGTTTGTACTTTGCCAGCGCCGGGAAGACCTTCGTGGTGCAAGGCGGTCTGATTTTCAAGCTGCTCGCCACCAACGACCTTGGTGAGCCAAGCTCATCCTCCGCCGCGGCCAGTAACAATCGCTTGTTTCTCAAAGGGGACAAGCACTTGTTTTGCGTGGCCGAGAAGTGAAGAATCACCATGGCCCACAGCCACAGTTTCTTCGCTTAACGCGGGGGACCTATTTGTCTTCGACCTTGTTGGCATGCGGCAGGTTCTTGAGTGCCTCAATCACCTTGGGAGGCACCGGTTTGTCCGAGATGGGATCAATACGTTTCCCCTTTTCTCCCAAGGCAGGCTTGCCATATGTTTTTCCCAATCCGGCGAACATGGTTTTCAGGTTCTCCTCGCTGCCTTCGGCGAGAAAGTAGGTGTCGTGCAACTGTCCCCATGTGCCGTCTCCTTTTGCCTGGGTCAGGCACGTTAGCTTATCCGCGCTGGAACCGAGCCAGAGTCGATAAAGAGCAAGTTTAGCCACTTCGCGATCTTTGCCGCTGAAGTTTTCCAGGAACGATCCCAATCCGCCACCTCCCAGGGTGGCGACGCTTTTCTCACTCTTCTTGTCGCCATTGGGACAGACAATGGTGGCGCTATGCCGCCAGGCTTTCGTATCGCGGTCGTAAATGAAATACCGAGCCTGCGTCGTGCCTGGATCAGTCCCAGGCTCCTTGCGAACAAAGAATTGGAAGGTGTCACCGACCTGCCAGTTCCACAGCATGTGCGTGTGGGCTCCTTCCCCTTCGCCGCCAAAGCGATTGAAAATCGTTTTGGGGTCCGCCTCGGTGGTTTTCGGGTGGAGGTCGGCAGAAGTGTCCCAAATGGAGAAGATGGTGCGGCGTTCCTTCGGGCTGTTGTGCTGGATGCCGCAGTATCCCCCGGCGGGCTCGCCAGGATGCCAGTTGGCCCCGCAGTAGTAAATTGCCTCATGGGTCGCCAGGACCGTAATTTCGCCGTAGAGACAGGTGGCGTCGTCCAGCTTCTTTGTGTCCCACCAGAGGTGCTGGGCGTTAGCACGGCTATGGGCGAAGAAGCAAATCGCAGCCACCGCAACTGAAATAAATCCCTTGAGCATCGGTCCTGATCCTATTCCTCTTGACGGGTAACTTCACCGAACATTCATGATAACCTTGTGTCCGTCCGGTGCCGCGCCAACAGTAAAATATATATTTGTTTACTGAATAAATGAACATGTTCGCGCATCAAGAGATGGGGACCTTGCGCGGTGACGAGCGAACGGCAGCCCGCCGCTCGATCACCTGCTTATCGCGCCTTATCGCCGAAAAGCGTGACTGGCGGCAATAAAATCCGCAAACCCTTGGTACATCAATCGTTAGAGAGGAAGATTGAGCGATGAGTCACTTCGAAAACTGCTTATCACCTACCTCCACAGTTCCAGAATCAAACACCTCAGGCACCCCTTATGGCTTGGAAGCGGCAATTCGCGTTAAGTCATGTCGCCGCAAGCGTTTAGCCGGGAGCACGGCTTTGAAAAACCCTTATGGGAAGCGGACTTGGGATGAATCAAGAACACGGAGGTGAATCAAACTTAGGGCGAGTCGAACTATCGAAAAAAGTTGTGATATAAGGACTTAGGGCGATTGCTGTCGCCGTAAGTCTGCGAAATAAAGTGCCTTGAATCATGAATAAATTGTAGAGCCGGCAAAAAAATGAAGGATTATCGCATGCGGATCGCGCTCGCAGAAATCGCCCAGGAGACCGACTCGTTCAGTCCACTGGTCGCCGACCTATCCGATTTTGAAGCCTACGGTCTGTTCTTTGGGGAAGAGATCCTAGAGCGGATGCGTGGAGTTGGTCCTCTGGGTGGGTTTCTGGAAGTTGCGGGCCAGCAGCCGGAGCCTGTCGTCGTATTGCCGCTTGTGCGGGCGTGGGGGAGTGCCGGCGGAACCATTGCAGCCGCTACGCTCGAATATCTCACCGAGCGATTGGTGTCAGGATTGAAACAAGCCTTGCCCGTAGATGCCGTTTTTCTCTCGCTGCACGGAGCCGCCGCCGCTCAAAACGACGATGACGTGGAAGGACACGTATTGCAGTTGATTCGCGAAATCGTCGGCACTGATGTCCCTATCGTCGTCGCGCTCGATCATCACGCCAACATCTCCAGCCGCATGGTGGCTTGTGCTAACGCCCTGATTGGCCACGAGACGCAGCCTCACGATCCGCCAGCTACGGGTCGCAAGGCGGCTCACATTCTGTTTCGGATGCTGCGGGGCGAAATCAAGCCGGCAATCGCCTGGCAAAAGATCCCGATGATCACGCCTCAGGACCAGTTCCTGACGGCGTCGGGTCCGATGAAGGAGTGGTTCGACTTGGCGAGGGCTTTGGAGAAGCGGCCGGGAGTTCTCGACGTCTCCCCTTATCCGATGCAGCCCTGGCTCGACGTTGCGGAAGGTGGCTGGGCCGTGGTGGTGCATACGGATGCCGACCCCGAACTGGCTGCCACGCTTGCGTGTGAAATGGCGAACAAAGCCTGGAGCCTGCGAGAACAATTCTGGACTTCCGAGCGTGTCGCGCCAGACGATGCCATTCGGCAGGCAGATCAGGCGGAAGCCGGGTTGATCATCCTGTCCGACACGGGCGATTCAGTCTATGGCGGAGCGCCAGGGGACAGCACATGTCTCCTGCGGGCCATGCTCGCTCATCCACCATCGGGGCTCGCTTACGTTCCACTGGTGGACCCCACGGCTCTCGAAACTGCGATTGCTGCCGGAGTTGGATCGGCGATCACGCTCGATGTGGGAGCCAAGCTCGACCACATCTTCAGCCAGCCAGTGCGAGTGACGGCTGACGTTGCCGCTGTCTCGCAGGGATTTGTCGTGAACCTCCATGATCGGGGTGTGTGCGATCTCCGCCGGACTGCACTCGTCGAAATTGGCAACATTCGTCTTATTCTCTTGGATCACCGCAGCTTCGCGATCAATCATCCTGTTTTGTATACCCACTTGGGGCTCGATATGAACGACGCCAAGATGGTGGTCGTCAAAACGGCCAGCAACTTTCAGTTCTTCGAGCGTTGGCGTCGCGGACTGATTCGGGTCGATTCCCCGGGTACGACCCAATCGGACCTGACGGCATTTACCTGGAAACGTATTCCTCGCCCAACCTATCCCCTGCATCCCCTCGACGACTGGCAGGCGAGTATGCCCAAGGGGCATTCATAGCCTGGTTTCACTTGCTTGCCCTCCTCGCACTTGTGCGGGACAATACGGCAATGAATACCTCAACCACAAAGGACTAACTAGTCATGCCAAAGTTAACTGTCGAAGGTGTTGGTGAGTTCGAAGTGCCGCAAGGCAAGCGGCTGGTGTTGGCGCTCGAGCAAGATGCGGGAACGGATCAACTGCATGCTTGCGGCGGGAATGCCCGCTGCACAACCTGCCGCGTCGAGTTCGTCGCCGGCGAGCCCGACCGCATGACCGTAGCCGAGAAAAACTTGCTGGGTGCGCGGGGTCTGACGGGAATCCGGCTGAGTTGCCAGATTGCCTGCGAACAGGAAATGGCGGTGCGCGTCATCAGCCGGCTGGAAGGAAGCGGCCGCAAGGACGCGGGACACCCGCCGGCTGCCGATATCCAGCCGCCAGCGGAGTGGACCACCAAGTAAGCAGTTGCTTGACGGCAATTTTATTCGCCGAGTGATGCACCAGAAAGAGAGTCGTTCATGTCTGACACCGAAGCAATGCCTTCGCCATCATCACCCTCCAAAGAGGAGTTGAAGCTTGCCCTTAAGGCTTTTCGCAAACGGCTGAAACTCATGCGGCTCGACGACGAGTCGCGGCTCGGTTACGGACCAATGTCCTCCGGCGGCCGCTCGGGTGTCGTGGCCATTACTCCCCCCAATCAGTTTGCGCCGGCCGTTTGGGAAGAGTTAGCCAGGCAGGGGAAACTCAAACACGCCGGCGGTTCACTCTATGAACTGGTCGGTCCGTGAACGAGTTTACAACCTTGACCCTGACCCAAGTTCACAAGTAGAGTAATCTTACATCGAAATGTGTTGATGCGTCGAAGGGAAGGAGCGGCATCGATGGAAGCGCCCGGAAATAGTCGCCAGCCAGAGCGGTTTGATCGCCGGTTGTTTCTCGCCAGCAGCAGCGTGGCGGTGAGCGCATTTGCTCTGCCGACGCTCGCCTCCACGAATCTCAGTGCGAAGGACAAGGCTTCCGGTCGAGGGAAAGCCAGCCGGGCGATTGTGATCCTGCTTCAGGGTGGCTGTTCGCATCTCGATTCGTGGGATTTGAAGCCGGACGCGCCGGCGGAGTTCCGGGGGGAGTTTCGGCCGATTGCGACCAGCGTCCCCGGAGTGATGATCTGCGAACATCTCCCGCTACTCGCCCAGCGAGCGCACCGATACAACGTGCTTCGCAGCGTCTTTCACGCCACCCCTAGCCATGAGGCGGCCATTCACTGGGTGCTGACCGGTTACGACTATCCGGGGGCGAACACTTCGACCAAGAACCGCAACGACAAGCCGGCGATGGGTTCGATCGTGGCCAAGTCACTCGGGGCCAGCCGGCAGGGGCTGCCGCCGTATGTTTGCGTCCCCGACAAGGGCCAATTGGGGGACCGGGTCCGTTATGCCTCCGCGAATCTGCTCGGCATGGCGTATGAACCGTTCGAGTCCGGTATGCCCCCCACCGATGCGAAATCCGCGTTTCGCATGCCGGCCAATCTAAGCGTCTCCACGGCCGCCGACCTCCGCCGCATCGATCATCGGCTGGCGCTCCTGCAGCAGCTCGATCATCTGCCGCGAATGCTCGATTCCAAGGGGGCGATGGAAGGGATGGGGCTTTTCCAGCGGCAAGCGATGGAGATGCTGGCTCATCCGGTGACGCGCAATGCCTTCGACTTATCGCAGGAATCGGTCGCACTTCGGGAGCGGTACGGAAACACGCGCGTAGGGCAGGAAACCATTCTCGCCAGGAGGCTGGCCGAAGCCGGTGTTCCGTTCACGCTCGTGAACTTCTCGATCAACCAGGAATGGGACACGCACACGAGCGGCTTCCAGTCCCTCAAGACCGCTCGGCTGCCGGAACTGGACCGAGCCGTTTCGACGCTGCTCGATGACCTCGAAGAGCGCGGCCAGTTGGCAACGACGCTCGTCGCGGTCATTACGGAATTCGGTCGGACTCCCAAAATCAACGCCAGTGCGGGGCGAGATCACTGGTCCGATGTCTTTTCCGTTGTCCTGACTGGGGGCGGACTCAAGTCGGGCCAGTTCCTGGGCACGAGCAACCCGCGAGGCGAAATTCCCCAGGACCGGCCGATTCACATCAACGACGTGCTCGCCACCATCTACCACCAACTTGGCGTTTCGACCGACACCGTCCACAAGGACGAGTTGGGCCGACCTGTTCCCGTCTTGTACCGTGGAACGCCCATTGCCGAATTACTGTAATGACTTTCGGAGTTCTTTGGCGTTACGGGTTGGAGTGACCCAACAAACTGAAGTGCGCGACATCTCAAATCCTGGCTGGATCGACGACCGCGATGCCCGGTCCGAATCCTGACATCCGAACGAAATGCGTGACGTTGAATGTCAGCAAGTGTGTCACGGCATGTGCATGGCAAACGGCAACGAGGCGGGCGTCATGCACTTGCTTGCCGATTATCCCCAGTCCATCCACGATCCCCTTCCATGCCGGATAAATGTCTGCGTTCTCCTCCAGCAATGGAAACATCGCCTCAAATTCGGATGCTTTTGCCTGGGCATCCGCGGTCGATAACCCCAGACCATTCATAGCCAAGGGTCGCGTGGCGGTGCCGCGAAATTCCATCAAGACTTGGGGCGTCAGGTGCAAGGCTTCGCCCTCGCGGTGCAACTCAAAAACAGCTTGCGAGGCTACAGGGTGTTGAGCGTCGGCAGCGTTGGCGAGACGGACCAGAATGTTTGTGTCGACCAGGTAAGCCATCAGTCGTACATCTCTTCGCGACCAAGTGCTTCGTTGGACAAGGAGACACCGCAGTCGCTGGCGACCGCCAGTAGTCGCCGCTCCCACTCATCCCGCGGCTCAGGGACTTTGGCCGCAGGAGAGCCTTGTTTGGGTTTTGAGATTGGCTGCGGCGTAATTACTTCGACTTTCGTTCCCTCGGGAAACGAGATCCCCGCAGGAAGCACAACCACGCCGTTGCTGATGATTCCGGTGACGCTCATACCTTATTCTTACCTCGCAGGCGTTCGCTGGGCAAGTTTGAATTGGTTTGCGGCGCAGGTGCGAAGGCCGCAGAGTGGGGGACGGGTTCCTCTGTCTATTCGGGTGTTAGCGGGCGGCCAAGGCGTGAGATCGACGCGGAAAGCTTCATCGGCCATCGGCATGAAGCGAATCGATAAGCAGAGCGTTAAGAAACACATTCCAACCCGTGGCTATAAGCTGTCTTGCGCGTCACTCGCAACGCAACTTTTTGCCTTCGGACGTGTAAATGATCCAGGCACGGTTCTGCGAAAAACCAATCCCCCGCACTTGGAGAAGTCCGTTGCATCCTGGATGTTCGATGCCTTGCGGCGACTGGTTTTCGTTTTCTTCATCCGTCTCGGGAATCACCAAAAGGTCCGTCGAGCCGCATTCCAAACACTTTGGCGGAGATTGCCTTGAACGTCGCCATTTGATTCGGCGGCGCAGGTCGTTTAAATGGCGATCTTTTTCGTCGCGCCAATCGGTTCCGGGCAAATTAACCATCAATGAATACAAATCCTGCCCTTGAGATGCGTCGTCTTTGAATTCCATCTCCAAAGCAGACATCGATTCAATCTGTTCGGCTGCCACCACTTGGCAACATTTTCCGCACCATGCGAAGCATTTTCGAATTGTCAGTCTGTATTCGTCGGGTTCAAGCGTGTACGACCACAGCGTGTCCGACAATCTCTGGCAATACAAACATCGACTACACTTGGCTTCATATAACGACATCATGCATTCCAGAATGATTAGAACCGCACGTCTCCCCCCACAATCACCCTCTCCACCCGTCCATAAAGCTCCTTCCCCGCCAGCGGCGTGTTGCTGCTTTTGGATTTGAACTGCTTGGGATCGACGGTCCATTTGGCGGTGGGGTCGATGATGACGGCGTCGGCGTCGGCGCCGATGGCGAGGGTTCCTTTCGGGAGGCCGAGGGCGCGGGCGGGGTTGGTGGTGAGTTTGGCGAGGGCCGTGGGCCAGTCGAGGTGGCCGGGGTTGATCAGGTGGGTGATGACGAGGGAGAGGGTGGTTTCCAGGCTGACCATGCCGAAGGGGGCGAGGTCGAGTTCCTGCATCTTTTTTTCGCTGGCCCGGGGGGTGTGGCCGCTGGCGATGACGTCGATGGTGCCGTCTTTCAGGCCGGCGAGGCAGGATTCCAGATGGCCGCGGGAGCGGAGCGGCGGGCTGAGCTTGCAGTGGGCGTCGAACTCGCGGAGCGATTCGTCGAGCAGGGCGAAATTGGCGGCGGCGATGCTGCACGTCAACTTTACCCCCCGCTGCCGCACGCGGCGGATGATGTCCACGCTGCCGGTCGTGGAGATGTTCGACAAATGCAGCCGCCCGCCGGTTGATTCCGCCAGGCGGATGTCGCGGCTGGTCATCACGTCCTCGGCTTCGGCGGGGAGGCCGGCGAGGCCGAGGACCAGGCTGGTCCGCCCCTCATGCATCACGCCGCCGCGGGCCAGTTCCAGCACCTCGGGATGGTTGAGAATCGGCTTGTTGAACATCAGGCAATATTCGAGCGCCCGCCGCAGCAATTCCGCGTTCTGCACGGAACGGGAGCCATCCGAGAAGCCAACCGCCCCCGCTTCGACAAGCGAGCCGATTTCCGCCAACTCCTTTCCATCCCGGTCCTTGCTGATGCAGGCAATGACGAACACGTTGCAGTTCTTGGCTCGGGCCGCCTTCTGCCGCACAAACTCCACGGCTGCCGGCGTATCAATAGGCGGCTCAGTCTCCGGCAGGCAGGCAATGGAGGTATACCCTCCGGCAATCCCCGCTGCAGTGCCGGTTTCAATCGTCTCATCCTCTTCGCAGCCGGGCTCGCGCAGTTCCGTATGAATATCGACGAGGCCGGGGGCGACGATTTTGCCCGCCGCGTCGATGATCTTTTCATCGCCGCGAGGGAGGACGTCGTAGGCGGCGATTTTGCCGGATTCGAGGAGCAGATTTGTCACGCGGTCGAGACCCTGACTTGGGTCGATGACTCTTCCGGACGTAATGAGGATGCGAGGCATAGTTTGCGTGTACTTAGTACTTAGTACTCAGTACCAAGTACGGCGTGTTCCCAAAGCTGTTGTTCATGTTCTTAATTCGTCATTCGACTTTCGACTTTCGGATTTAGTCTTTCGCATTCAGCGTCAGCCAAAGAACCGCCATCCTCACCGCAATCCCGTTCGTCACCTGCTCCAAAATGACGCTATGCGGCCCGTCCGCCACGTCGGGAGTGATTTCGACGCCGCGGTTGATGGGGCCGGGGGCCATGATGAGGATGTTGTCTTTGGCCCGGGCCATCCGCTCGCGGTTCATGGCGTAGAGGAGGGCGTATTCGCGGACGGAGGGGAACGGGCGGGTGTGCTGCCGCTCGAATTGGATGCGGAGGAGGTTGAGGACGTCGCAGCGGGGGAGGATGTCGTCCAGGTTGTAGGCGACTTCGACGCCGAACTCTTCCCAGCGGCGAGAGACGAGCGTGGCGGGGCCGCAGAGGATGACCTTGGCCCCGAGCTTGGTCAGCCCCCAGATGTTGGAGCGGGCGGTGCGGCTGTGGGCGATGTCGCCGACGAGAGCGACGGTGAGGCCCGCCAGGTTGGGACGGCGCTCGCGGATAGTCATGATGTCGAGCAGCCCTTGCGTCGGATGCTCGTGCGGGCCGTCACCGGCGCTGATGACCGTGCAGCGGAGGTTTTTGGCCAGCAGGTGGGGCGTGCCCGGCGTACGGTGGCGGATGACGACCGCGTCGACGTTCATGGCCTCGATGTTTTTGGCCGTGTCGATAAAGGTTTCCCCCTTCGCCACGCTGCTGCCGGAAGAGGAGAATTCGACCGTGTCCGCGCCTAGCCGTTTGGCTGCCAGCGAAAAGCTGTTGCGGGTGCGGGTGGAGTTTTCGAAGAAGAGGTTGGCGAGCGTCTTGCCGGAGATAACGCTGAGCTTGGTGCGGCAGTCGTTGGTGGCGGCTTTGAACGCGACAGCCGCGTCGAGAATGCAGGTGATCTCCGCGGCGGAGAGACTTTCCAAATCGAGCAGATGGCGGCGTTTCCAGCCCGCGGGGAGATGCGCGAAGTCGGCTGCGAGAGTGCTCATGCGTTGCTTGCCGATTCTAACAACGCAATCGCGCGGCGCGAAGTGCTAGGGCAACTCGCGGATGAACAGATTCGCGAACTCCAGCGGCTCGCCGTGCTGTTGCAGGCCGATGGGGCCGTTTTCGGGCATTCCCGGCAGCCGGACAGCGTCGATGATTCTCTCGCCGTTGAGGACGACGCTCACCTGGTCTCCTTTCACGGTGATGATAAAGCGGTTCCAAGTGCCAATCTTGGCATCGACCCGTTTCTTCGGCGTGCAGCCGGCCCGGATTTCCGCAGGCAGTTCCTTATTCACCCGGAAAGCCGTGATTTCCCCCGAGCCGACCGGCCGGCAGCAGATGTTGACCTGGGCGTCTTCGTTGCCGCGGAGCAGGATGCCGCTGTTGCCGGCGTCGTCGACTTCCACTTCCTTCGGCTTGCCGTCATCGCCCACCGCATCGTCGCCGCTAGGAAGAACGATCGGCCACTTCTTCTTGGTGATCCGCTTGGGGTCCATCCGCCAATCGACGACCATCTCGAAGTTGCGGTAGTTCTTCTCGGTCCAAAGATGGTTGTACTTCTTGTCTTTTGCTTCCCCTTGGCCGTCGTGGTAGAGCACCCAGTCTTTGGACTGCCAATGGTTCTTGTTTGCCGAGTCGGTCTTCCAGCCGGTCAGGTCCAGGCCGTTGTACATGGTCTGAAAGCCCTGATACTCAGCCGCGACTTCTTCAGGCTTGGGATTGGTCGATGGGAGTTCGTAGATTTTCAAATTGCGGAAGTGGCACTCGGAGCCTTCGGACTCCAAACAGATGTAACCCTTTCGCGGCCGACATTCAGTGCCGCCGGAGACTTCTTTGCCGTTGACGGCGAGCTTGAGGATGCCGTCCTTGCAGGTGACGCGGTAATGGTTCCACTCCGGCGACGGCTTCGCCCGCCGCTCGCTGGGGAGGCAGCGTTCGGCACCACCCGGATGCGGGCGATCTGGCTTCATCTTCGCCCCCCAGATGCTGAAAACGTCGCCGTGGCTGGTGTAATTCTCGGTGTTGCGGCCGTCGAGCACCTGCACTTCAATCCCGCGGCTGAACGGAGTGCCGACCGCCGTGATGGGATCACCCCAAATGAAGACGCCGGCATTGCCGCCGGCCACCATGTGACGCCATTCAAGCTCCAGGATGAAGTTTTCGTACATCTTCTCCGTCCGCATCGTTCCCGTCGGCTTGCCGGTGCTGATGATGAGGCCGTCCTTCACGGTGAACGTATTCGGAGCCACATTCACGGGGACCCAGCCGGCGAGGTCTTTGCCGTTGAACAGCGGGACGAACTTTTCGGCGTCCTTGGCGGAAGAATCCTCCGCAGCAGCAACAGAGCAGAGCGAGAGAACCAGGCAACCAGCAATCATGGCGGACTTCATTTTCGACTCCACGCTGAACTCTTAACTCTATGGTGCGGGCTTCGTTTCGAGCTTTGCCGCTTTGCCTTCCAGGTCCACTTCAATCAGCCCCTTCACCTTCGGATCCGTGACAAGCAGCTTTTCCCCACGCCACGCAAGACCGACGGGATGAACAAGTGGGGCACCGGTGAATAGTTTCACCGGCTTACCATCGGCAGCCACTTTCCAGATCGCCTTATTGTAGCCATCAGCGATATATGCCGTTCCATTCTTGCCCACGACAATTCCTGCGGGAAACGCCTTCTCAAGCGGTTGTCCTTTTACAACAACCGTCTTTTTTGCCTCCGGCGAAAGCTTGATCAGCAAGTCCTCGCGGTGGCAATTGATCCACAGGTTGTCGTCGGCGTCGATGGTCATTCCGCGTGGAGCGACAACTTTTGCGAACTCCGTGGGCTTTCCTCCCGCGGAGGGGACCTTGTAGATAATGTGCAATTCCAGATCTGCGACAAAGATATCCCCCCCTTTGGCAACAGCAATGTCGATGGGCAGGCCAATTTCCCCCTTCGTCAGCGGCAGCGGCTTGCCTGCGGCGTCAAAGCGGTAAATGTCCCGTGTCGCGCTATCGCCAGCCAGCAGCTTTCCTTCGTGGTCGAGTGCCAGGCAACGAACAGCATTGAGCGGAGTGCGAAACTTCTTCTCTCCCTTGAAGTAGTTGGAGAGTTTGCCTTCCGACACTTTCCAAACTCCCGGCAGTTCTCGATCCGCGACAAAGATACTGCCGGCGGAATCCACCACCGAAGAGAGCGGATAGATCATCTCCTGGCAACGAGCACGATGACTCGTTGCCACTGAAGAAATAGTAACGACAGCAGCCACGATCAGCCGAAGGACTGACAATTTCCAAGACATCAGATTCCCCCCAAGTGTTCAATCGTTTGGCCAGTCTATCACCCCCCGCAGCACGTTGCCACTGTCGGAATTGACGTCGGTGAGTGCCCCCCTTAATCTAAACTGACCGGCGTTTAGTACTCCCTCCAGCGGACCCTTGTTCGCATTCAGTTTGATTGAGTTGCCTTCATGCCTCAAATCTTTCGCGGCGACAGCGGTTCAGCCGATGGCAAGTACGCCATTGTCGTTTCCAAATACAACGACAATATCACCGGAAAGCTGCTGGTTGGGGCGACGGAGACGCTTGTTAAGGCGGGCATTCCGGACGGCGATATAACAGTCGCCTGGGTTCCCGGAGCGTGGGAGATTCCGCTCGTGGCCCGCCATCTGGCCCGCTCCGGCGAATTTGAAGCGGTTCTTTGCCTGGGAGCGGTCATTCGAGGTGAAACGACCCACGACGAGCATATCAACCGCCAGGTCAGCCTGAGCCTCGGCCAAATTGCCTTGGACCTCGATTTGCCCATCCTATTTGGTGTTCTCACCTGCAACAGCATGGAGCAGGCCATCCACCGTTCCGGCGGAAACGTGGGCAACAAAGGAGTCGAATGCGCCGAAGCGGCCCTGGAAATGGTCCGGCTGCTGCGGCAATTGTCGCCGGCTGGGGAATAAACGCGAAACGGCCGGCATCTATCTTTCGTCTTTACCATAAGCAGTAGCGCTCAATCCGTGCCGGAAAACGGACATTCCCGTTGCGGGAGTAACACCGGGCGCTATAGGCTGTTTTGTGTCCAACTTTCCTCCCCTTCAGGAGCTTGATCGATGCGCACCCCACTTCTCGCGGCCGCAGTCCTTGGCCTGCTTTTGCCCGCCATGTCGCTGGCCGACATTCCCGTTCCTGGCCAGCCCTTCCGCCCTCGCGGCCCCATCGAACGTCCACCTACGGAGGACAACTCCATTCCCCAACCGGTGGTGGTGAAACGAGAAGCCCTGAAACATGCCGATATCAAGGACGCCCGCGTTATCAAGGCCAAGATCATCATTCCACGCAGCATGCTCCCCGCCGAACAGAAGGCTTCCATTGACCAGCAGACTAGCGGCGGCTCCTCGACCAGCACCATCTTCGCCGGCATCGCCCTCTCCCTCGCCGCCGTGAGTTGCGTGTTTCTACTACGGAAGAACAAGGTCGGCAAAGCAGCTGCAATTGGCGTGCTGGTGATTGCCGGAGGAATTGGCATTTGGTCGGCCGCGCGTGCGGACCTCATCCCTGGCCGCCGGCCGCGACCCCCAGTTCCGCCCCCCGCCGCTCCGGTGGAAAACACTATCTTGATGGAAATCGTTGAGGAAGGGGATTCCATCACGCTCGTCCTGCCAAAGTAGTGCTGCCGAAGTAAATGTCCTCCGTCCTGGCCGACAGCTCGAATGACTCTCGTGCGCTCCCGTGGGAGCGCTCGCCTTCATTGCTGCGCTATCTCTTCGCCGGCGTCTGCCTGACGGTCATGCTGGCGTCTTGCCTGCTCGCCGGCTGGACGCCGATTTGGTTTTCCATCGCCACGGTCTTCCTCTTCGCCGGCCCGCACAACTGGCTCGAAGCACGTTACATGCTCACCCGCATGCCGGCCCGGTGGGGGCCGCTGCGAATGTACTTTCTCACGGGCATTGGCGGAGTGCTGCTACTTTCCACCGGGAATGCCGCGATTCCCTACCTGGTTCAAGGGCAAGGCTGGAGCGACTCTACCTGGCTCATGCTCGTCGCCCTCTGGAACACGCTGCTCATCGGCTGGATCACCACCCTCATCCTCCTCCGGAGCCAGCAGAACCCGCGGCGGAACTGGACCTGGGTTGTGCCGATTGCCTTCCTACTGATCGCAGCCAATTGGCTCTGGCCGGTGGCCTGGAGTTTGTCGCTTGTCTATCTCCATCCGCTCATGGCCCTGTGGTTCCTCGACCGCGAACTCGGCAAAAGCCATCCCGCCTGGCGGCCCGCCTATCGCGGCTGCGTGGCGCTCATCCCACTTTGCCTGGCCGCACTTTGGTGGAACCTGGGCTCCGCACCCAACCTGCCGGGAAGCGATGTCCTCACTCTGCAAATCACCCAGCATGCTGGAGACGGAGTTGTCAACGGAATTTCGACCCACTTCCTGGTTGCCGCGCACACGTTTCTGGAGATGCTCCACTATGGCGTCTGGATCCTGGCGATTCCACTCTTGAGTGTAGGCATGGCTCCTTGGAAGCTCGACAACGTCCCGCTTGTGAAGCGAAGTCCGATTTGGCGTCCCGTTCTGCTGTCGGTCATCGCCGGTGGTTTCGCGGTCGTGCTCATCCTATGGACCGCTTTTCTCGCCGACTATCCGGTCACGCGCGACGTCTATTTCACCGTTGCCATGTTGCATGTCCTGGCAGAAATTCCATTCTTGCTCCGTCTGCTTTAGTGGCCGGATCAATCGCCCCTGGGAAGTCCGATGTACGAGCCCTCCGACCTCTGGCTCTTCCTTCCCTTAGGCTACTTCCTCACGGTTCTGTTAGAAATGCCGGTCCTGCTGGCGGGGCTTTCGCCGCAGCACTCTTGGAAACGAAAGGTCCTCGCCGGTTTCTGGCTCACCGCCTGCACCTACCCGGTGGTTGTCCTCGTGATGCCTTTCCTCATTCAAAAACACTTGGGCCAACTCATTTATCTGGCCATTGCGGAAACCTTCGCCCCCACTGCCGAATGTCTGCTCTTCTGGTTGGCGTTCTATCAAGGCCGCCGCGATAGTGAGCAACCTCTTCTGACCAAGGCGACTCTTCTCCGGGACATGCTCACCATCGTGGCAGCCAACCTCATCTCATTCCTCGTCGGCGGCGCGGCATTGCAATTCCTCTGGCCCCAAGAAACATAAGCGGCCCGGACAGTACGACTGTACGGGCCGCCCGGGAGTGATACGCTTCACCCCCGCGCACTTAGGCGGTCTTGACCAGCTTCACCTCGATCTTCTTCGGCTGAGCTTCCGGTTTCTTAATCAGCGTCAGGTGCAGCACTCCATCAGCCAGGCCGGCGTCAATCCCCTCGGGGTCAACCGTCTCCGGCAGCGTGAAGTGCCGTTCGAACTGGCCATAAGTCCGTTCCGCATGCCAGTACTTCCGCTCACCTTCCGGAGCCGTTCGAGTCGCGGCGACACGCAGCACGTTTTTCTCCAGCGTGATGTCAATTGCATCCTGCTTCACTCCCGGCAGTTCCAATTCGACGCACCACTTCCCCTCTTCTTCCCACAAATTGGCGGGGACCCCGCTGGCTGCGGGGCTGCCATTGCCGTTTCCGGCAAATCGTTCCAGGAGCTGATCCATGTCCCGCTCAAAGTGCGAAAGCTGGCGGGGAAACAGGACCGACCACCGGGGTTTCAATGTTCCGACCATTGCAATTCCTCCTTACTTGACCTGTGACGACTGTATGACACTTACTGACTATGTTATCCGCATCTCTCCACTAAACTGTGGCGAAATGCGAAGGTGGCAGAAACTCTTATCTGCTCGACAAGAAAGCAAGGAGCGTGCCAATCCATGACTCAGAAGATTGGCCCAGTTCGAACTCGGCGTCTTTTCCCCGGGGAGCCGTCTCAAGCCAATAGCCGACAAGAATTTACGTCGCTTTCACCCCCTCGAACCAAACACTTCCGCCGGCCTGGGACTTTGCCCAACACGCCGTGTCAAATTGGCATTTCCTGGCGTGCAAACGGAATCTCAGTGAAACCAACCCTTGACCGCTCTCCAGCTAGAAACTCTGATAAGGGTAGTTTGAGTTCGTTTACCGGCTCTGCTCCGACGGGAGGTTTAATCTTCCCGTGCAAAGGGCACTAGGACTTTTCATGGAAGATGTGCAAGCGACGGTGCTTGAGGCACTTGCCTCCAAGGCAGAGTGCCGCGCGCAAATCACCGACGACCTCGCCAGGCTCAGCATCGATTCGCTGGCGATGGCGGAGTTGGCCCTGGAAATCGAGCAGCGGCTGAAGATTCGTCTGAACGATGAAGTATTGGACCAAAGGACCGTCAAGGATCTCGTCTCCTACGTCCAAGCCCTCGTCGACAAGCAAAGGGCAACCCCCATCCCCTAGTCCCTCCCATGCCCACCGACCGCCAGAGCGAGCCTCCCCGCTGGCCGGTCCTCGTCCTCAACCGCCGCGACCAAGCGGTTGCGGCGTGCCTCCTCTCTCTCGCCCTCCTTGCCATCGGCGCTCACTGGACTTGGCAAGCCGCTCACAGCCGCCGGCTGATTGAAATCGATCGGGTGGAGCCGGAACTCGCCGAATTCCAGGTCGACGTGAATCAAGCAGATTGGCCGGAGCTAGCTCTGATGCCGGGGGTCGGCGAAGTCCTGGCCAAGCGAATCGTAACCGACCGCGAAGCCAACGGCCCGTTCCAGGACCACACCGACCTGCGCCGCGTCCGCGGCATCGGTCCCAAAACGCTCGACGGCATGCGCCCCTACCTCGTCCCCATGCCCGAAGCCGCCGCCACTGCCGGCCCGTGACGCCATTTGCGGAGCATGCGCCTGCTAACCCGCAGCGTCAGCGAGGGGGAGTACGCATCTCTTTATCCGCACACCTCCTCACCGGGGCCAAAAAAAGGAGCCGGGGGCGGGCAGAGGGGACGTTCTGATTATCAGGAAAATCGTGCGGAAAAAACAGGCAAATGTCATTTCGATGATGCTCAAATGTTAAAAAAATATCTTCAGCGCTACAACTCACCCTTTCGCCAAGAATTCTAAAAAATGTGAGGGGAGGGCTTGCCAGTGCCATGCGGATAGTAGACAATTGTGAACATTGCGGCGAGGGCTTCGGACGTGGGGACCGCCCCCTTGCACGGGCCGGCGGGAAACCGGCGCTGTTCTTTGACAATTTATACAAATGTTGTCGGTAACTGAGGGGAAGGTGTGCGCGGAGGGAAGAGAGACTTCAGTTTTCAGTTTTGGGAACTGGCAAACGAAAAACCTTGCCCACTCATCAGCCAGCGTGCGCTGGCCGCTCGCCTTGGGTCGGCCCCGGTAATTCAAAAGGGTGACTCCGGGGTTAAGTCCTTGCCGGATAAAGACTTGGAATGCGGCCGTGAATCACAAACGGGCTGATTCAGGGGTTGATTCAGAGACTTGCGTCGATTGCGATATCCGTAAGTCATTTGTAAACAATGGCTTAATAATAGTTCCGTCGACGTAACTTTTTCGCGCGAGAAGCGACAAAAACATGAATCTAGGCCCACAGCCGAGCTTCATAAATCACATCGAACTCCTTGCGGAGTAATGCTTTGCGATGAGCCGGCCCGGGGGCTGATTAGAGGGTGGGTCGATGACTCCTGTGAATCAGGGAATTTGCTTGTCCCTTAGCACCAACTCCTTGCGGGCCATTTCCTGAGCGCATGGGACGAGCAGGGGGCAAAAGTCGGCTGCGCGCGATCGCGTGGGTGTCGCCAAACTGACTGCTTGCTCCCCACTCCTCCCCCTCGCTATGCTGCGCCATCCTTTTCAACCAGGTGATGCATGACGCAGACCAAGCCGGCCGAGTCTCAAGCCGATTCCGCACCCGCCAAGTCCAGTCCCGGCCAAGCGCTGCTGCCGCGGGTTCTCGGCCCGTTCGACGCGATCATGATTGTCGTGGGCGGGATCATCGGCTCTGGGATTTTTCTGAAGGTGTCCGACATCGACACGCATGTGCCGAGCTTTGGCCTGATTCTGGGGGTCTGGATTGTGGGTGGAATCGTGACGCTGTGCGGCGCGCTCGCGCTGGCGGAGCTCGCGGCGATGCTTCCACAGGCGGGTGGCCCTTATGTTTACCTTCGCGAAGCGTACGGCCGGCCTGCCGCCTTTCTTTGGGGCTGGACGGAATTCGCCATCGTCCGCACGGGCTCGCTCGGCAGTCTCGCGTGCGGCACCGTGATTTACTTCAACGCTTTCCTGCTCTCGCTCAAGCAGCAGGGCTATGCGCCGCAGTGGCTCGCCGATCGCCTCGGAAGCGGCGGACTGTCTCACTTTTCTCAAGGGCTCCTGGCAATAGCCGCCGTGTTGATCCTTTCCTGGGTAAACATTATCGGAACTCGCTCGAGCGCCTGGACGCAAAACGTAACGACGATCATCAAAGTCAGCTTCCTGGGCCTGATAATCGTGGGACCATGGCTGGCAGGAAGCTCAGCTCGCATCACACCCTCTCCAATGAGCTGGCCAGTTCATCCGGAATTCAGTTTCTTCAAGGGTGTCGGTTTGGCCATGCTCGCCGTTTTTTGGCCCTACGACGGCTGGATCAACATTGGTCCCATCGCGGAGGAAGTAAAAAAGCCGCAGCGCAATGTCCCGCTGGCCTTAGGGCTGGGCGTACTTCTCGTCGGAGTTATTTACGTTTCTGCGATCCTCAGTTACCACTCGGTGCTGTCCATTGGAGAGATTCAAGAATCAAAAGCTGTTGCCAGCGACCTCTTCACGACTTTAGCAAAGCGCGAGCCCGAGAGCTGGATCCGTTGGAAGTGGCTGGCTATTTTGGCTTCGCTGGGAGTGATGGTTTCGGCCTTTGGAGCGCTCAATTCAAATCTTTTGGCGGGGCCACGGATTTACTTTTCGATGGCTCGCGACGGTCTTTTCCCCAAACTTATCGGGGAAGTGCATCCCAGGTTCAAGACTCCAGCCAACGCCATTCTGGCCCAGACCATTTGGTCAGTTCTTCAAATCGTAATTGTCTTTCTCGTTGCGTCCGACCCCAAGGACGCATTTGGGAAACTTACGAACTTTGTGGTCTTGGGCGGGACGATCTTTTACGCGCTCACCGTTGCGGCGGTTTACGTACTTCGCCGTAAAATGCCGGAGGCAGAGCGGCCCTACCGCACTTGGGGATATCCCCTGACGCCCGCTATCTACCTACTGGCTGCGATCGGAGTTTGTTGGGGAGCGCTGACGGAAAAGGACTCGGAAACTGGGAACAATGTTGGACAATATCAGGTCATTGCCGTCATCTCGCTCATTGCCGTGGGCATGCTCATCTACACCTTCTTCCGCGCCGGCGAGCTTGCCGCTCTCAATCGGTCTTTCAGGGGCAAATCCAAGAAGCGGAAAAAGTAGCTTTATTCTTGGGGAAATCTTCACTCAACCTCTTGATATCCCGCTTGCGTCGCCGATAATTTTGATGTATCAAAATAATAGTTTCGATTACCAAAAACCTTTGCTGCTCCCGTGGATTTCCTGCCATGTTCCGAGTTTCTCCGCTCTCCCTCCTTGCGCTCGCTGCGATTCTCTTCTTCCCATTCGCCGGTTGTTCGCCACCCGCCAACAGTTCGGCTGACAAGGAAGAACATTCCAAAACGGCCGCTCTCAAGCACAAGTTTGCTGGCCAGCATCCCATCAAAATCGTTTGCACAACGGGAATGGTTTCGGACCTGGCTCGCAATGTCGGCGGGAAGCATGTTGAGGTCAAAGCCTTGATGGGAGCGGGCGTAGATCCGCATCTTTATAAGGCCTCGCCCGGTGATTTAAGCCTGATGAGCAACGCGGACATGGTTCTCTATTCAGGCTGGCACCTGGAAGGGAAGATGACCGAGGTGTTCGACAATCTCGCTCGCGAAAAGCCGGCGATTCCCGTGGCCGAACGGGGAATTTCGCACGATCAAATTCTAGAAGTGGATGGCGGCGCGCACGATCCGCACGTCTGGTTTGACGTCTCCCTGTGGAGCCTGGCCGCTGGTGCGGTTCGGGATGCGCTCATCGAATTCGACCCGCCGAATGCCGCCGACTATAAAGCCAACGCTGCCGCCTATCAGGAACGGCTGGCGAAACTGCATGAAGAGGCCAAGACCCAAATTGCCACCATTCCCAAAGACCAGCGAGTGATGGTCACCGCCCACGACGCCTTCCGTTATTTCGGCCGGGCCTACGACATCGATGTCCGCGGCATTCAGGGAATCAGCACCGAAAGCGAAGCGGGGGTGAAGCAAATCAACGATCTGGTTGCCTTTCTGACCCAACGGAAGATCAAAGCGGTCTTTGTGGAAACCAGTGTCTCCGACCAGAATATCAAATCTCTCCTCGAAGGCTCCGCAGCCGGCGGCCATAAAGTCGTCATCGGCGGCGAGCTTTATTCCGACGCAATGGGAGAGGACGGCACACCGGAAGGAACGTATGAGGGGATGGTGAGGCACAATGTGGAGACGATTGTGAAGGCCCTCCGATGAGAGTTCAAAGTTCCAGGTTCAATGTTCAAAGTTGGAGGTTTTGAGTTGAACCCACTTTCTGCAACTTTGAACCTTAAACTTTGAACATTGAACCATGGCCGCGATATTGGACATCCACGACGTCACCGTCGCCTACCAGCGCAAGCCGGTGCTGTGGGATGTCGATCTAATAATGGAGAAGCCGCAGCTCGCGGCGATAGTCGGTCCTAACGGAGCGGGAAAGAGCACCTTGATTAAAGCGGTGCTGGGGTTGCTTCCCATGGCGAGCGGTTCGGTGCAAGTGCTCGGGGAGCCGGTTGCCAAGCAACGGAAGAAGATTGGCTACGTGCCTCAGCGGGAGAGCGTGGACTGGGATTTTCCGGTGAGTGTGCTCGATGTCGTGCTGATGGGAACCTACGGCCAGCTTGGCTGGTTCCGGAGGCCGGGACATACGGAACGAGAATGGGCTCGGCAGTGTTTGAACAAGGTGGGCCTCTCGCAATTCGAGCGGCGGCAGATTGGCCAGCTCTCCGGCGGCCAGCAGCAGCGGGTGTTCCTGGCCCGTGCCCTTGCTCAAAATGCCGAAATCTACTTCATGGACGAACCGATGGCGGGCGTCGATGCCGCCACCGAGCGGATCATCTTCGAGCTGCTCCGCGAACTGCGGCAGCAGGGGAAGACCATCATTGCCGTGCATCATGATCTCCGCACGGTGCCGCAATATTTTGACTGGGTCGCTCTCCTCAACATGCGGCTGGTGGCCAGCGGGCCGGTGGAGACGACGTTTACGCCGGAGAATCTTCGCAAGACTTACGGCGGTCGACTGGCGATTCTGGATGCCGCGGGGGAAGCGCTTCAAGCGGGGAGCGGGTCCCCATGATCGAGCAGCTTCTGGCGTACAACACCATTGTGGTGCTGCTTGGCGTCAGCATTCTCGGCGCTGGAGCCGGCCTCGTCGGCAGCTTTGCCGTGCTGCGGAAGCGAGCGCTCACCGGCGATGCCGTGGCCCATGCGGCTCTGCCCGGAGTCTGCGTTGCCTTTCTCATTCTCGGCGAGCGGAACTTGACGTTCATGCTGCTGGGAGCCTTGGCCAGCGGCGTTCTCGGTATCGTCATCATCTCCGCCCTCTGCCGCTGGACCCGCGTGCGCGAAGACGCCGCCATCGGGATCGTCCTCTCCGTCTTCCCCGGCCTCGGCTTCGCCCTCAGTCGCATTATTCAAAATGTGGTCACCAGCGGCAGCAAAGCGGGGCTGGAATCATTCATTCTCGGCAAGACCGCAGGGATGACCCGGCCAGATGTTTATCTCATTTTGGCGTCTGCACTGTTCTGCCTTGCGGTGGTACTCGTGCTGTATAAGGAATTCAAGGTCGTCGCCTTCGACACCGGATTCGCCCGCTCGCTCGGCTGGCCGGTCTACTGGCTGGACCTCTTGCTGATGTCGCTCATTGCCATCGCCGTGGTCATCGGCCTGCCAGCGGTCGGCATTGTCATGATGGCGGCCCTGCTCATTCTTCCCGGGGCCGCGGCCCGCTTTTGGACGGATAGTTTAGGCTGGCTCCTCTTCATCGCCGGCGCGTTTGGCCTGGTGACGGGACTTATCGGTACGATTTTCAGCGCTTTGTTTGCGATGCTTCCGGCCGGACCGATCATCGTCCTCACAGGCTCGGTCATCTTTCTGTTTTCCATGCTCCTGGGCACTCGCCGCGGGGCGATTGCCCGGTTGCTCTCGCATTGGCGATTTCAACGAGAATACAACGAACGACAATTGCTTCTGGTTGCCTATGACGTCGCTTCACGAACTGCCGAGCCGCGGGTCCGTGCGACCGATCTCCTCTCCCGCAAATCTTGGTCTTTGGCCCAACTCAATCGCCTGATCACTGCCGCCGGCAAAGATGGTTTTATCGAGCGAATCCAAGGGGATGAAATTCGCTTCACCCCTTCCGGCCTGAACCGTGCCGTGGAAGTCACTCGCGGACAACGATTGTGGGAAGAGCTCCTCACCGAATACCCCGAACTTGCCGGTTCAGTGGCCAATCTAGCCAGCGAGAGCGTGGAGGAGTATGTCGAACCCGAGATCGTCGCCGGGCTCACCACGCGGCTCAAAGAGCAACATCGCTGGCCCGATCTTTCGCCACTTGGTGGAGAGGCCGCCGTATGAACGCCTCCACCCTTGCCCCGGCC
>JBJXFF010000169.1:0-14992 GCA_046153945.1 Pirellulaceae bacterium | reverse complement strand
CTCAATAATGCGGTGGACCTGCACACTCTGCTTGATGGCCAGGCCGCCGTCGACAACATCGATGTCGCCGGGGCCGCCAACGTCTTGCCAGCTTGAGGGATGCACGGTGCTGGTGATGGCATCGATCAAGGAATCGAAGTCGCCGCCGCCGGTCAGGTCGCGGACGTCATAGTTAATGGCAATCAGTTTCTTCTCCGCGGCTTCGGGGGAGGTGATCAGGATCTTGTCTCCATCGACGGTCCAAGTCAGGCCGAGATTCAGGCAGAGCAAGGACAGCAGTGATCCCAGCGGCACCTCTTTGAGCTGCGCGGTAATCGGCGTATCCTCGCTGACTCCGGCGTCCATCAGCGCCTTGGCATCCAAATTCACTTTGGAGGCGCTGACTTTGGCGAGGTGGGCGACGACCTCCTTGAGGGGCGTCTCCACATAATCAGCAGTCGAGGGCCGACGAAGAACCTCTCGCATTTTGGCCAGCGGATTGACCCCCTTGGAGGGAACGAGAGCAGCGACCTTGTCCGCCGGAGCGGCAACTGGCATCAATTGCCGCACATGTTTCTTTTCAATCTCGCGGTGAATCGGCAAAGTTTGAGAAATCACGATCACGTTCGTTCCAAGGCTGCAAATGCTTCCGCTTCCTCCCAGGTTATCCCAGGACTGCGGTGCCGTTTGCGAGGTGACCTGCTTGATGAGGCCGCTGGAATCTCCCGGGGCTCTCAGTCGATAAATTCTGGTGTGGAGGAGCGACGCTAGACGCTCCCCCGTTGTTACAAAAATCACATCGTGGTGCAGCACTGCGGTGAGCTTGAGCTTGGCAAGTACGGCATTGAGACTGTCCATCGCATTTTCCGCTTTGGCCTTGCCGGTAAGCGGTGAGTCGACGGTGATCCCTGCTTCAGCGAGCGCTTTGACATCCAGGACACACAGCACATTCAGCGAATCCATCGCGTCTTTGAGCGGCAATTCGACAAAGTCAAACGTCAGCGGCTTTTCGAGCCATTCAGCGGGACTCGGTCGCTTGCCCGGCTTTCCCTCCACGGCCGCGGGAGGCTCGACGGGGGCAGTAGCGGGAGTCTTGGAAACCGTGGCCACAAATTTGCGATCGACGTCGCTGAGTTGATTGAGGGCCACCTCAATGATCTCTCCATTCTCTTTCTTAAGCTGCACTTTGCCCGCCTTGACGGCCACGAACTCCGCCTCGATGGAGAACTTTCCGTTGGCGCTCTTCCATTCGCGAGCGAGTGCCGGAGCAGTTAACACGGAGAAGCCCAGCAGGAAAGAAACTATGTGGCGGTGCGCCATGAGAGGCTCCTTCGCTCGATCAAGAAAGGGAGAAGCCGTCACAATAGTACGCAGGACTTCGGCAAACAAGCACCACGGTGGAAATGGCGGCGCTGCGGGGAGGGCGAGAGACTTAGGCGGCAATGATTCTGAGTCTGGAATTGTCTGCAACGCTAATGACTTCCGTCCACGTCCATCCCCTTCGCTTCCGGTCACATTGGCGGCTGATGAGGAATTGGACCGGGAGGCGGCGGGGAATAGGCCGGTTCCATTTGCAGCGGTTTGAGGGGGATCGGTTCACCACCCTTTGCCAGGTACATGCGGTAAAGTTGTCCGTGGTAGTGGGCTAATACCGGTCCCATCAGAAAGAACGCCACGGGAATGATGCCGATGCAACAGGCCAGATAACCGGCGAGCACGAGCACGCTGCCGATCGCTATCAGAAACAGATTGAAGAGCAGCGCCTGCAATCCCACCTTGCGCAGAAAATCCTTAATCCAGGGAAATTTAAGGGCCTGACCAAAATCCTGCGAGAGTCCGGCCCGCAGCGTCACGGGGATGAGCAGCACCTGCAGCCCGATCATGAACACGATCAGCAGAAGAATGAACAGCGGAATCCCAATTCCGACCGCCACAATTAGCACGCGACTCTCAGAACTGCCCGCCAGGTTTCCCAGGCCGATCATGATCCAAATCGAAATCTGCAAGGGAATATTGATGACAAACTGAATCACGAAATCGATCAAGAATGGCCAGATTCCTCGCGTGAGGTATTGCGAGAACCGGTTGAAGTCGAACTTCGGATAGAGCTGGTCCGGGAAGCGGACCTTCATTTCCACGATTTCATAGCGATACCCGAACATGATCATGTTGTTGATCACCGGAATGAGCATGCAAAGACTGCCGAGAAGCAGGGTATTGCCCCAGTCGGGATGCTCAAAGAAGGAATTCAGCGCGGCAAAGTATTGCGGCCTAGGCACACCGTCATCGTCGGGGGATTTCGGAGCAACGTCGTATTTGCCGGAGGGAGCGGAGGAATAGGCGTCGGAAGACATCAGAGTTAGACAGGATAATAGGGGACAGAATAGTTAAAAAAGATCAAATAACGACGGCGATAAACTCGAATGCATGTTTAATTCAAATCGTTCTTCTTCCTATTATTCTGTCCCACATTATTCTGTCCTTCCTGGCCGCCGTTCACTTCAGTTTTTGTTCCAACAGCCACTTGTAAACTTCCGAGTTGTTATATGTCTCTGTCCAAGAGTCATGCCCCGCTTCGGGATACATCGTGAACTTGACGTTGCCGCCGGCCTTTTTCAGGGCATCGACCATCTCTTCACTCTTCTTAATGGAGACAGCGGTATCCTTGGCGCCATGAAAGACCCAGATCGGGGTCTCCTTCATCTTGTCCACCTTGGAAGGCTCACCGCCGCCGCAAATCGGAACTGCCGCGGCGAACTTGCCGGGATAATCCGCCAGCAGGTTCCAGGAGCCAAAGCCTCCCATCGAGAGGCCCGTCACGTAGAGCCGCTTGGGATCTGCTGAGTAGGTATTCGCCACATGGTCGACAAGCTTGGCCATCTGCTGCGGATTCCAGAATTTGCCGATGGGGCACTGGGGAGAAATCGTGATGAAGGGGAATTCCTTCTTCTCCTGAACCAGCTTGGGGGGACCGTGCTTCTTCACGAGGTCCAAACTGTCCCCACGCTCGCCGGCTCCATGCAGAAACAGCATGAGCGGCCACTTCTCGTCCTTCTTCTCCGCGCTGCCGTGTCCTTGAGGAAGGAACAGCAGGTATTGAATCTCTACTGCTTCTTCCTTGTCGCCATTTTTTACCATGACCGTTGTTTTCATGGGAACCTGCTGGCCTGGCTTGGGATCATCGGCGCGGACCAGAGTCGCCAGAAGTATCAGTCCAGAAATGCTCGCAACCAATGCCACGGTCTTCATACAGTTTTCCTAAAAAATATTCTTTGAAAGTCTTGTGCGCGGAACTAAATTGTCAGCGGCACACTTTAGGACTTGTGCGTAATTTTGAAATGGACAGATGCCTCATCAAACTGGCGGACAATTGCGACTTCAGGCCGCCTGGGAGGCATGGGGAACTGGGCATCTTTCTTGTTCAATCCAGCGCCGACGGCCACGAATACCCCTGCGGCCAGTCCTTGAATTCCCTGTCCACCTAGCCAAATCAGGAATAATGAACCGCACTCGTCCCATTTGATGATGATGTATATGAAGAAATACAATGGAATAAACAGGACGCAGAGTCCCTGCCCAACGCTGTCCCGAAAAGCCACGATATAAACACAGATTTGCGCGTAGAGGGCCATCAGGACTCCCCCGCCGAAAAGGAACCCCAGCGCAATGACGGTTGCGACCTCAGCGGGTAGCAACAACATCATGGTGAGCAGGCCCACCGCGGCACTGAAGAAGATGAGGTAACCCCACCAGGGAATTCCTTCGCTAGTCTTCTTTCTTTCCTCGCGCTTGTCCTCCTCCAGCGTATTGGCCGCCCGCTGTAGCGCGATCTCTGCCGCTTCGCCGTGCCCCGCATCGCCGCGGCCATGCACTTGCGTCACCATTTTGCGGCCTAGCTGCAGATTGTAGCCGCAATGAACACAGATGATGGCTCCCTGCTTCATCGCGTGATAACAACTGGGACAGACCTGGCCGGTGGTCGGCCGGGCCTTGATGCCCGCTTCGTCAAAAATGCTGGGAGCTGATGGATCCGGAGCGGACTGCGCCGCGGGAGCCGGTGCCGGACGCGAAGCTGCCGCTGGCCGCTGCGCGGCCCCGCCAGGAATCGTCAGCGGCTGCTGGCATTTGGGGCAAGCGAGGGTCTTTCCCGCGAGCTCGTCCTTGGCGGCGAACGCGGCTCCGCAGGTGCAGGAAACTTTGATAGGCATATACGTCAGAGGGATAAGCGAATGGGTGTCCGTTCATTGTGAACCGAGACGGCGCGTTTCACAACGGGCATCTGCTCCCTAACGGACTGGTTCTAACTTGCCCAACCAGCCGGCGTCATGTTAACACAATATCACAAAAAATACCTCTGTAAGTACTGACGATGACAACTAGACATGTATACGATTTCTGAAGCGGAGAGACTCCCCGGGGTTTCCCCGAACACGATCTGGCCTGGCTTTTTGTAAGCGAGAGAAAGTCCTCGCTCGGTGCCCGGAAGCGCGAAGATTTGCCATGAATCAAGAATTGACGTGATTCATAGGGTGCCGACGACGGAAGTATTTATCCTGACTACAGATACGAAGAGGCAAGAATCAAAAAAAGAGGTTGTGAATCATTAATAAAGCCACCCTTTCGGGGGTGTCAAGAGAGCGGATGAGGTCTTTGCTGGCCGGACCGGCCACTGCCAACGGACCTCTGTCAAATTGACAGGGCAGCTGTGGCCAGTTCGCACGGCGAGGACCGTCCGCCCCGCCGCCGAGGGTTTCCGGGTGGTTGTGCGGCATTACGGCCCGAAAATTGACTCTGAAACCCCCATTTGCCGCATTAGCCCCCCCTTTGGCGCGCCGCTTGCCTAAGAGAGGGTTCACATCCCGGTATTGCGCCGTTTTGACAGCCCAAGTGTCATTCCAACCACAAATCAACCCAAGCCTTTCCCTAGGAGTTTGCCGATGTCGACCGCGACCAAAGAGAAGCCCGTGGCCAAGAAGAAGACGGACCTGAAGCTCCAGCCCCTTGGCGATCGCGTCGTGGTCCGCCGCGAATCGAGCGAAGCCAAGACCGCCGGCGGCATCGTCCTCCCCGACTCCGCCAAGGAAAAGCCGAGCCGCGGCACTGTGATTTCCGTCGGCAATGGCAAGCTGCTCGACGACGGCACCCGCGGTCAGCTCCAGGTGAAGGCCAACGACCGGGTCCTGTTCACCGCATGGGCCGGCGAAACCTTCAAGGTCAGCGATGAAGAGTTCCTTCTTATGCGAGAAGAAGACATCCTGGCAATTCTGGAAGACTAAACCCCGTGGGGTAGGCTTCCAACCTGCCCTGACCGCCCCCGCGCCCAAGCAGCTCTTGGGAACTGGAGCATAACCTACAAATCAATTCACTCAGGAGTTTTTTAGATGGCCAAAATCATTGCATTCGATCAGGAAGCTCGCGAAGCGATTCGCCGCGGCGTTTCCAAGCTCGCCCGGGCGGTCAAAGTGACCCTCGGCCCCAAGGGACGGAACGTCATTCTCCAGAAGAGCTTCGGCAGTCCGACCGTCACCAAGGACGGCGTCACCGTCGCCAAGGAAATTGACCTGGAAGACGTGTATGAGAACATGGGTGCCCGCATGGTCCGCGAAGTCGCCAGCAAGACAAGCGACGTTGCCGGGGACGGCACCACCACCGCCACCGTGCTGGCGGAAGCCATCTTCAACGAAGGCATCAAGGGCGTGGTCGCCGGTGTCAATCCGGTGCAGATGAAAGCCGGCATTGAAAAGGCCGTCGCCGACATCACCGAGAAGCTGACGAAGATGTCGATCAAGATCAAAGAGAAGAGCGAGATGGCGAACGTCGCCAGCATCGCCGCCAACAATGACCGCGAAATCGGTAACAAGCTGGCCGATGCGATGGAGCGGGTTGGCAAGGACGGCGTCATCACCGTGGACGAAGGCAAGAGCCTGACCACCGAAATCGAGTGGGTCGAGGGAATGCAATTCGACCGCGGCTACCTGTCGCCGTACTTCGTCACCGATCCCAACACGATGACCTGCGTCCTGGAAAACCCCTACATCCTGGTCTACGAGAAGAAGATCACCCAGATCAAGGATCTGGTCCCTCTGCTCGAAGCAGTCGTCCAGCAAGGGCGGCCGCTGCTCATCGTGTGCGAGGAAGTCGAAGGGGAAGCCCTGGCCACTCTCGTCATCAACCGCCTCCGCGGCACCTTCCAGTGCTGTGCGGTCAAGGCTCCCGGCTACGGCGACCGCCGCAAGGCCATGATGGAAGACATTTCCATCCTCACCGGCGGCACCGCGGTGTTTGAAGCTCTGGGAACCAAGCTCGAATCCCTGCAGCTCACCGACCTCGGCCGGGCCAAGAAGGTGATCATCGACAAGGACAACACCACGATCATCGAGGGGGCCGGCAAGCCCGACGATATCAAGTCCCGCATCGCCCAGCTCCGCCGCGAGATCGAAAACAGCACCAGCGACTATGACCGCGAGAAGCTCGAAGAGCGGCTGGCGAAGTTGTCCGGTGGCGTTGCCAAGATCAACGTCGGCGGCGCGACCGAGAGCGAAATGAAGGAGAAGAAGGCTCGCGTGGAAGATGCCCTGCATGCGACCCGCGCTGCAGTTCAGGAAGGGATCCTGCCCGGCGGCGGAGTCGCCCTGCTGCGTGCTTCTTCGCAGGTCAAGCCGAGCGAAGATCTCACCAATGACGAGAGGGTCGGCTACAACATCGTGCTCCGTTCCTGCCGTGCTCCGCTCTCCATGATTGCGGAAAACGCCGGTCAGGACGGCGGCATCGTCTGCGAGAAGGTGCTCGATAGCAAAGGGAACAACGGCTACAACGCCCTGACCGACGTCTACGAAGACCTCGTCAAAGCCGGCGTCATTGACCCCACCAAGGTCACCCGCACCGCCCTGGCCAACGCGGCCAGCGTTGCGACGTTGCTCCTCACCAGCGACGCCCTGATCGCCGAGAAGCCCAAGGACGGTCACAAGGCCGGCCACGGCGGCGACCACGACTTGTACTAAGCGATCTGCCAACTAAATTCGGCAGTTTGAAATTCCACGGCCATCTTCGGATGGCCGTGGGCGTTTCTTGAGGATGCGTTAGTGGTGAGTACCTGGTAGCAACGCTGTCCCCTGTCCCCTGACTCCTGACTCCTGCCGTCCCTCACTTCACCTCAAACTCCGCTACCAGCGGATAGTGGTCACTGACGTCCCGCTCGTCCTGAGGAATCAGCCAGAAGATGTCCATGTGGTCCTTATCCTGCAACTTGCCGCGGATGACGAGATCACGGCGGATGACGGAGGATTTGAAAACCAGGTCGCCGCGACTCGGGTCGTCTTTCATCAGGGCATCGGTGCAGAGGATGCGGTCGTACTGCATGTTGTTAAGGTGCGAGGCTTTGATGTCTCCTAAGAGCTTTAGGTGGGTATCGAATAAATCGTCATCCTGCGACGGTGTATCCAAGCCGAGAAAAATGCCCATGTCACCGTCCTTCGTTGTTGCGTCGGCGAGCTCATCGGAGTTGAGATCTCCTAGGATGATGAAATTCTGCCCGTCGGCGATATATTCCTTCATCCATTCCCGCGTCAGCCGGGCCTGGCGCTTGCGGATTTCTGCCCCGTTGGACATAGCCCGCGTGTGCAAGTTAATGATGGTGAGCCTTTCCTTCTCCGTGCCCGTCGCCCATTCAAAGTCGGCGACGATGTGCTTGTTGATGGGGTAGAACTTCTTGTCCTTGGCCGGCTTGTTCACCTCGAGCTGCTCCTTGGTCCGCTCCTTCCGCCCATAACCGGTGAGTCCGGTGAGGGCCATGATGGCGACGTCTTGTTCCGTGAAGAAGTCCTCTCCCTCGACATAGGCGATGTGGTAGTTAAGTCCGTAATCCCCCTTGAGTTTTTGGTTCAAATAGAACAGCACCCGGCGGTTCTCGACTTCCTGCAAAGCCAGAATGTCCGGCTTGATTTCGCTGATGACCTTGGCGACGCCGGCCAGCTTCCAGTCCCAATCCTCGCGGCTGGGAGCGGCTTGTTTTTTGGCCAATTCGGCGCTGTTGTCGCCGGTGTACTGGTCAAAGAACCATTCCAGGTTCCAGGTGGCGATGGTCAGCTTTTTGGGCAACTCTTCAGCGACTGCGGTCGAGCAACCTGCTGTGATCAGAATGACTCCGCAGGTCAATGCATGGTGTAGTTTCATGGGGCACCCGATGAATGTCTTCTGGAAAACTCAATGCAGGGCAGTTTATCAGCCTCGGCACCGGCCTGCATCCGGCCTGCGAAATCGGGACCGCTCGCGTATAATTGAGATTAACGGATGTAAAGCCCCTATGAGCATCGATGAAATCTGCGACGACTTCGAAGACCTTGGCGACCCCGAGGACCAGATGCAGTATTTGATCGAACTTGGTCAATCGCTGCCGGGACTTGATGCGCAGCACAAGAACGAAACCAACCGGGTGCAAGGGTGCCAGAGCAACGTCTGGCTGATTGCCCGCCCTGACGAAACTAAACCCGCGTCAATTCAGTTTGAAGCCGATAGCGACGCCATCATCGTCAAAGGAATCGTGGCGGTGCTATTGGCGGCATATTCCGGGCGAACGCCCGAGGAAATTCTGGCCTATCCAATCGACGACATTTTCCAGCGGCTGCAATTGACCCGGTTTTTGAGTCCCATGCGAAGCAATGGCCTGCATTCGATGGTCAAGCGAATCCAGGCCCTTGCGCAGCAGGCCCTCGCGGCTTGAGTTTTTGAAAGTTGTGATTTGCCGATGTCCGCACTTAATGTCGAGGAGGTTCGCCGCGACTTTCCCATCCTTTCCGCTCTCGGCGAGAACGGCCGGCCAACCATCTATCTGGACAACGCGGCCAGCACGCAGCGGCCGCGACAGGTGATTGAAGCGATGGCGCGAGTATACGAGACCTGCTACGCCAATGTCCACCGCAGCGGACACGGCTTTAGCGCTCAGACAACGGGACTCTATGAAGCGAGCCGCGAGGCGGTCCAGAGGCTAATCGGCGCCCGCAGCAAGGACGAAATCATCTTCACCAGCGGCACGACCGCGGGAATTAACTTGGTGGCAAGAAGCTGGGGGGATGCGAATCTCAAGCCGGGCGATGAAATTCTGCTGACGGTGATGGAACACCATTCGAATATCGTCCCTTGGCAGCAACTTGCCGCGCGAACGGGCGCGGTCATCCGCTGGGTGCAAGTGACGGACGACTTTGAGCTTGATTTACCTGTAATGGACCGGCTGCTTTCGGAGCGGACAAAGATTTTGGCCATGACAGCCGTTTCCAACGTGCTCGGCACAATCAATCCCGTCAAGCAGCTCGTCGAAACGGCACATGCAGCCGGAGCGAAGATTCTGATCGATGCGGCCCAGTGCATTCCCCACGAGCCGACGGATGTTCAAGAATGGGGTGCCGATTTTGTGGCGTTCAGCGGGCACAAAATGCTCGGACCCAGCGGTGTTGGAATTCTCTTTGGCCGTGAGGAACTGCTCGAAGCCATGCCTCCGTTTTTGGGCGGAGGGAGCATGATCCGCACGGTGACGTTGGAAGGATTTACGCCCGCCAATTTGCCGGCCAAATTCGAGGCCGGAACTCCCCCGATTGTCCCGGCCATCGGTCTTGGCGAGGCGATTGAATACCTGCAACGAGTCGGCCTGCCCAGTGTGTTCGCCCACGAGCAGCAACTGACTCGGCGCGCCCACGAATTGCTAACGCAGATCGAGGGATTACGAATTCTCGGACCGTTTCCCGACAGGAAAGCAGGCACAGTTTCCTTCACGCTCGAGGGAATCCATTCCAAGGACATCGCCGTCCTGCTAGACGAGTTATCGGGCATCGCCGTTCGAGAGGGGCACCATTGCGCGATGCCGCTCCATGCCAGGTTTGGCATCGCGGCCTCCTGCCGCGCGAGCTTCTACCTTTACAACACTCTGGACGAGGTCGAGCAACTCGCCGCTGGAATCAAGAAGGCGCAACAGATGCTGTTAAGAAAACCTGGTGCAACAAAGAGATGAGCGTAGTCTGTTTCGCTGCCAGAGTTAGCTAGAAATCGCCGCGAGCAGCAGGAAGACAAACCAGACAACGAACAGAATTGCACTAACCGCCAGCAAGGTCGGATACTTTGTCGGCGGATGAGCGGCGACCAGGTAGGGACTTGGCGCGGCAGTGGACTCCGCCACGGAGGACGATTTGGGCGCAATTAGCTGGTCTTTTTTGGATAGTTTCTTCTTGGACATGGCCTAAGTTCTTTTCGCGACCTTGCCTACCATCTACGGCGTTCCCAGGATCACCGCTGCCGCCTGACCGGTGGCCGACTGGTTGAGCGCCATTACGGTCGACTTCTTCAGCGGCAACAGTTCGTCTTTCACCACATTCACCGGGCACGCCTTGTCCGGCTGAGAATAGTTTTTCGTAATCGGTACGCTGCGTTTGTGCAGAGCCAGAATGCTGGCGACAAGTTCGACGGACCCGCTGCCGGCGCCGATGTCTCCGCAGTAACTTTTGAAGGCGGTGACCGGAACACCGCCAAGGGTCCGCTCAATGGCCTGCGCTTCCATGGCGTCTCCCTCCACGCTGCCGCTGGCATTAGCGCTCACAAAGCCGATGTCCCGCGGCTGAAGTTTCACCTGAGCAAGGGCAGCGGTGATAGTTCCGGCGATAGCGGTACCCTGCATTGGCCGTCCCGCGACTGCGGGCTCGAAAAGCTGGCTGCCACCAAGGATCCTGGCAAGGATTTTGGCTCCCCTCGCTTCGGCATGTTCGCGGGCTTCCAAGATGTACATGCCGGACCCTTCGCCGACTACGGTGCCATCTCGACGGGAATCAAAGGGACGCGGGGTTTCATCAGGCGGCCCCTGCCAATTTGTCAGATGCTCGTGCCCACGGAACGCAATCGCTCCAGTCGAAACCGTCGCTCCAACGCCACCGCAGATCATCACGTCGGCATGTCCACGTAAGATCATTTGCGAGGCCTCCAAAAAGGCAAGCAGGCTCGAGACACCCCCTTCAACGACGGAGTTATTCGGCCCCCGAGCGTCGCTGGCGATACCGATGTGGCAGGCCGCCATATTGGGCAAATATTTGAGCATCCAGAGCGGGAACAGGTTTTTCATCGCCTGCTCGGCCCACAGCTCGCAGCGAAAGACTCCCTCAACCAAGCAGTTGCGGTAGGCATCGGCCAATTCCGGCAATTCGCCGTAAAGCATCTCGCTTCCCAAGACCACCCCCAGTCGTTCAGGGGCGACCGCATCTTTGGCCAGACCGGCATCCTGCAAAGCGAGCATGGCGGCCGAATAGGCTGCCTGAATTTCGCTAGACATCACCTTAAGAGTCTTGCGAGGCTGCACATATTCCTTGGGCTCAAAGCCTTCAATCAGCCCAGCAAAGCGGAAAGGGAGGGGCGAGCCGGCAAAACTGGGAATAGGCCTTACTCCGCTGCGGCCAGCCAGTAATGAGGCCCAAACAGCTTCACGACCAACTCCCAGCGGACAGACGGCCCCCAGGCCGGTAACGACTACTTCACGAGAATGGGGCATTGATTCGGGCTGGCTAAGTATGCTGGTTCCGCCACTTTTCAAATTCTACGGGAATGTGCTATTGGGGGAATATCGGCCCATCGCCGCATCCTGAAGGGCGAAATCCCGGCGTGGCCTAGCCAGTTCGTTTATCCGATCTCCTTCCCCATGCCCAACTTACCCGATCGGCAAACTTTCTCCCAGGGAGCAGGACATTGTGGCGACGGGTATTGCGGGTTAAGCGGTCGCCCGTAGACAAAAATTGGCTGGGAGGACATTCTAAAGGTAGCTGTTAACTGCCAATAGAAAACCTAGACTAACTGGGGACTACAATTGGGGACGAGTACAAATGATTGCGAATTCACTATATCGAGATCTCGCAGAAATCAGGGTTTTGCCCCTTTGCAGCTCGTTTCTCTTGCCGCTTGTTTTCATGACTGGCTGCCTTCCGGAACCGCTTGCTCATAAGAAGGTCAAGCGGCGGCTGCCGGATCCCACCGTCGCTACCGGTCGCCTCGGCTACACGTCTGAAACCGCTCCTAAAATCTTGCAGGACGATCAAGTAATACCCGCCACGTTTAGCGTGCCAGCCTTTGAACAGCGCAGCGAGCAGCAAGTAGCCGCCGAGGCTCTGTCGCAAATTGGCCCCCTGGCCATTCCGGAACTCCGCCGAGCGCTCCAAAGCCGGGAGGCGCACGTTCGCCAGGAAGCCGCCGGCGTCTTGGCCCGCATGGGGCCGGAGGCCAAGGACGCAGTCCCCGACTTGATCCGCCTGCTGGATGACGAGGACGAGGCGACTCGCAAAATGGCTTCTCGCGCACTGGGAAGAATTGGTCCTGACGCCGCGCCAGCGGTTCCTGCGCTGATGCGGACGCTGCTGGAAGCACCACCTTCCGCAGCGCGACGCCAAGAGTAGCGACGATAGTCGTCGCAACTGCGAGCAGCTATTTCTTCGCGTGTTCCTTAAAGAACTTCGTGATCAGTCCGGGGGCTTCCGCCGGAAGTTGATGGCCGCCAGGTGAAGTGACGACGACGAAAGGAGTTTCCGTCTTGGAGGCGAACTGAGTGCCGGTCAGTTCGCCAGCTTTGGCCCACGCCTTTCCTTCCGCATCGCAGCCGTTGAGCTTTTTGATCCGTTCGATGGCCAGCTTCTGCCAGTTGTACTTTACGAGCGGATCGGTTTCTCCCGCGACATGGAGCGCCGGCTTGGGCTTGAGGTCGGCGGCGATTCTTCCCGGGACGGCGGCGGAGGGGGCGACAGCGGCAAAGACTTCGCCGCGCGCGGCCCAAAGGAGATAGGTGAAGCTGCCGCCATTGGAATGTCCGGTGGCATAGATGCGTTTGTCGTCGACCTTGTAGTCGGTTTTGAGCGATGAAAGCACGGCGTCAAAGAATTTCAGGTCCCGGTCCTGCTGGTCCCCCTGAGCTGGTTGCCAGCCGCTCTTTTTCCCTTCGGGATCGGTCAGCCTTCCAGGAGTGTTCAATCCTTGCATGTAAACGACAATCGCCTCGGGCCATTGTTTTTGAAAGGCCATCGTCCTGGCAGCATGCCCCATCGTTCCGCCGTGGCCGTGAAAGACGAACACCAGCGGAGTCGGTTCCTTGGTCGCGGCCGTCGGCGCGTAGACAATCGCCTTGCGGGCGTCACTGCCGACCTTCCATTCTCGTTCGACCGACTGCGGCGGGTCGGCGGCGAAACCTGTGGACAATGCCAGCAGCGTCCAGAGCAGAATGGCAATAATGGAACGCATGAGATCTCTCCTGCGATGAGTTACGACGGCCTGGCCTCTTTCAGTTTAGCCCGAATAGCTTCTAGCCGCTCTGCCAGTTCGGCTTCAAAGCCGCGGGGAACGGGGCGGTAATAGGTTTTCTCCACTCCCAGATAATCTTGAGCGGCGACTCCCCCTTCGGCGTTGTGCGAGTATTCATAGTCCTTGCCGTGCCCGAATTGCTTGGCCCCGGCATAGTGGCTATCCCGCAGATGAACGGGGACCGGAATCAGCCGATTCTCGCGGACGTCGGCGCGGGCCTCGCCGATGGCAATGGTGGAAGCATTGGACTTTGGCGAGCAGGCCAGATAAGTGACGCACTGGGCCAAGGTGAGCTGCGCTTCGGGGAGGCCGATGAACTCGCAGGCGTGCATGGCGGCGACTGCCAGCGGCAAAGCCTGCGGATCGGCGTTCCCCACGTCCTCGCTGGCCAGAATGACCAGCCGGCGGCAGAGAAAGCGGATGTCTTCGCCCGCCTCGAGCATCTTGGCCAGCCAATAAAGCGACGCATCCGGATCACTGCCGCGGAGGCTTTTGATGAGAGCGCTGGCCGCGTCGTAATGCTCGTCCCCGGTGGGATCGTATTGCACCGCCTTCTTCTGCACCGATTCCTCCGCCAGTTCACGGGTGAACTGGAGCGGACGCTCATTGCTCGAGAGCACGCCGATTTCGAGGGCTGAAAGTGCCCGCCGAGCATCACCATCGGAGACCTCCGCGAGGAATTCGAGGGCATTGTCGTGCATCACGACTTCGTGCTCGCCGAGGCCTCGGTACTTGTCCGCTAGCGCCCGACGTAGCAGTGCCGTGATGTCCTCCTTGGAGAGCGCCTGGAACTGAAATATCTGGCTGCGGCTGACGAGGGCGCTGTTGACGGCGAAGAAGGGATTGCTGGTGGTGGCGCCGACCAGCGTCACCACCCCTTCTTCCACGTCGGGGAGTAAGGCATCCTGCTGGGCCTTATTGAAGCGGTGAATCTCGTCGATGAAGAGGAGAGTGCGCGTACCGCCGGAGGCTACGTCGTCGCGGGCGGCATCGAGCACTTCGCGCACGTCCTTCACTCCGCTTGTTACCGCGCTGAGCTGCTTGAACTTTTTGCGGCTCTCGGTAGCGAGCAAGCGGGCCAGCGTCGTCTTGCCGCTGCCGGGCGGACCATAAAAAATCACCGAGCCCAGACGATCCGCTTTGAGCAGCCGGCGGAGGAGTTTCCCTTCGCCGAGAAAATGCGTCTGCCCGACGAACTCATCGAGCCGGGCCGGACGCATCCGGGCCGCCAGCGGCTGGACGCGGGTGAAATTCTGTTTTTCGGACTGGGCGAAGAGGGACATTACCGCATTGTTCCCTTTCCGGAGGCCGACGGCTAGGATGGAAGCCATGAGCCCCATTCTGCTAACTACCGCTACGCAGGTGCAATGCGTTCGCAGTGGCGAGTGGCTCCTCGTGGAAAATCCGTTTCCCGTACCGCTGGTGGTTCGCACCGCCCAGGTGACGCGAATCCGGGTCACGCTCAAGCGGCCCGACGGGACTTCCGCAGTTGCGATTGCCGCCATTACTCGACCACTGGAAGCCGCCCAGCGCAAAGAAGGCTACTTCTGCCTGCTGAAGAATCACGATGAAGAGTCGGTTCCGCCTGGGACGCAGCTTTGGCTGGACCCGTTGGATTTTCGCGGGGAGTAAGACCGTGGGGTAGGCTTCCAGCCTGCCCATATAAATGTTTGGGCAGGCGGGAAGCCTACCCCCCATTCTA
>JBJXFF010000167.1:0-3197 GCA_046153945.1 Pirellulaceae bacterium | reverse complement strand
CGAATGCGAAATGCGGTTTGATCTTGAGTGCTCCAGACGACCTTCTCGTTGAGCATTTCCGCAGTCATTTGGCCCGTGGCATCGGCGCCGCCAGGCAGTCCCATGCCGGGCATGCCACCATAGCCGCCCATCGCTCCGCCCGGCATCGCTCCGCCCGGCATCGCACCGCCGAGCATTCCGCCCGCCCCACCGTCCGCTCCTCCCATCATGCCTCCGGAACTGCTCGCAATTGGACCAGCTGGCACGCGCCAGACAGCGTCAATTTTTTTCGCCAACTTGGGCAACTCATTTTCAATGTAGTCGCGATACCGTTCCCGCAAGTTGGTGGGAAGGATCTCATCCTTCGCACTCTCGGGCGGCTTGACTTTCTCCAGCGGGCGAAGCGGATCGACTTTATCAATGAAGTCCTTTTCTAACTCCTGGGGCCATACGAGCAACTTCCGTTGCCGTTCATATTGGACTCCCCACGCGACGCCAACTTCACTCGTGACGGTGTTTCGCAAGACATCCATGGCTTTGTGCGATTCATCGTTTGGATGATTCTGTTTGCCAAGCAGCGTCTGCGCATTGCTGGCGCTCGACTTGATCGCAGTCTTCCGTTCCTCCGTTACTTTTCGCATCTGAGAGGTGGTCGTAAACCAACCTCCAACCGGCACGAGTACCACGATTCCGCAGAGAATCCAAAATCTCTGGGCCATCATCACGGCGAGAATTTTTTTGACTTGGTCCATGACTAGTTCCCCTTTCCGGCTTCATTGATCGGCGCAGCTCCCCCGTCCGGCGCGGCACCTGCGGGTAATCCGTCCGCAGGCACTCCCGCTGCCGGCGCAACAGCTGCCGGCGCTCCAGCGGCAGGGGCTCCAGCGGCAGGGGCTCCAGCGGCAGGGGCCCCAGCAGCTGCCGGGGCGCCGTCGGCCGGCGCTCCTTCCACAGGGGCACCGTCGGCAGGCACTCCGTCGGCCGCCGCGTCCGTACCAGCATCTGTGGCCGCCGCCGCTGCTGCCGCCGCCGCCTTGAGCTTCTCTTCTCGAGCCTTCAGGCGCTCGTTAATCCGTTTTGGCTGCCAACAGAACTGGATCACAAACGAATACTTGTTGACTGTAAAGAATGGCGGGGTTTCGTTCTCTTTCAACTTCTTGGCGTCGTCACCCGTCTGATTCCCATTCTCGCCCCCCCCCGCGGGACGTCCGTAACCGCCAGCACCGCCCGGCATCATTCCACCCGACGCGCTCATTCCGGGCATCCCCATTCCGGGCATCCCCATACCGGGCATCCCCATACCGGGCATCCCCATACCGCCGTCCCCCATGCCTCCCGCCATTCCAGGCATCCCCATCATGTTCATGCTCTTCGGATCGAAGTCCGGATTGGGGACCTGAACCTTGCGCGGCTGTCCGTCGTCCATGGCGAGAATGGGAAGCAGAATTCCGAGTTCTTCCATCGTAAACGTCTCGGACTTGCGGCCGTGGTCGATTGGGAGTTGGACTTTGCCCTCGCGCAGGTTCCGCAACAGAGTATTGCGGACATGCACGGCACCGCCCGACTTGATATTGGAGTTGAAGTAATGGTAGCCGCTCATCTCGATAATCCAGCCGGGGCCAGTCGGTCCCCCGGCGGGAGCCTCTCCCCCATCGCCCGTTTCGGAAGTATCGGTGGAGGCCTCGGCGGAAGTCTCGGTGGCGGCGGCTGCGTCGTCGGCGGCAGGAGCAGCCGCATCGGCGGCGGGGGCGGCGCCCGGAGCGGCCGCGGCGTCCGCCGCGAGAGCCGCGGTCGGACTTAATTCGCGGTCCAACTCATAATGGCGATTTGCAACTTCGGTTGTCCACCAGGTCGCCACATCAGGAAAATACTCTGACTCGATATACTCGAGGTGCAACTCCTTACGCTGATCCATCGGAAGTTTTTTGAAATCGACATATTCGCCTGGAACAACCCCCTCCGTCCAAGGCAGCGCGGAATCAATGGCTTTCAGCATCTCCAGCCACAACACGCGGCGGTCATCCGCGCCGACGACTTCTTCTCCAATTTTTTCGGCGAAGCTGATCTGCTCCAGCTTCGTCTTGTGAGTCGCCTCATGACCCGAACTCAAGGTATTCACGGAAGCCACCGCTCCCTCGGCCTGCTTCCAACTGACGTTGTTCTCCGTTCGATTTTCGTCCACCTCCGATTGCACGCGATAAGTGAACGCGAAGTTCAAGGACAACGCCAGCATCAATGCTCCGGCCGAAGCGACCGCCCAGGGTTTCTTGGCCTTCACCAGCCGGCGCGTGAGGATTTCTCGCGGCAGAAGGCTGGTCTTGAGTCGTGACTCTCCCAGCGTCTGCAGACAGAGTCCATAGCAGACGCCGAACGCCAGGACGTTATCCGTGAAGGCGGGGGCCGAAATGACGGAAGAACCTTCCAGCCGGTTGAATTTCTCGAAGCTCATCACTTCGTAACCGAGGTTCTTCGCCACATATTGCTGCAATCCGGGCAGCTTGACGGTATTACCCAGCAGCACCACTCCCTTGATTTTCGCCTTGCGGTCAAGCCCCTGGAAGAAACCGATCGACCGCTGAACTTCCGTGACAACGTCATTGAAGATGGGACGCATGGCCTGAAAAACGGCCTTGGGATCTTCGGCCTGCCGAGCATTGCGCTTCAAATGCTCCGCTTTGGCAAACGTCAGTTTCATTTCCTTCGTCAACTGCTTGGTGAAGTGATTGCCACCCAGCGGAATACTGCGCTGCCACATCCGGAAGCCGTTGGTGATCACCAAGTCCGTCGCGTCGGTACCCATCGACAGCACCACGACCGACTCGGGCGGATCATCTGGATCGAACATGTCTTCGGACGGACCGTCGACCAGAATGTCGTATCCCACGAAGTTATAAATACTGATCGGCGCCAGTTGCACGATATCGAGTGCGATATCAGCCTTCTCGAACGGCTTGAGATAGCGGTGGACTTGTTCGCGTTTCATGGCAAACAGGCCGACTTCGGCATCGATGACGAAGCCATCGACCTCCTGTCCGCCGACCATCTTCTGGAAATCCCAGATTACTTCTTCGAGCGGAAACGGGATTTGCTGTTTGGCCTCGAACCGGACGATGGCGGGAATCTTGGCGGCATCGACGGGGGGTGGCTTGAAGAACTTCGCCAGGCCGCTTTGGCCGGGCACCGAGATCCCCACACGGTCGTCGAGAGTAATCTTGTTG
>JBJXFF010000166.1:0-39096 GCA_046153945.1 Pirellulaceae bacterium | reverse complement strand
CCTCCGCCGTGCCGTTTGATCTCCGCTGCGGCTCCTCGACACTCGCCTCCCCGCCCTTGCCGAAGGAGCATACCTCGGTCACTCCGTTGGCGAACTCGACTTTCCATTTGCCGACAGGCAAGGTGGCGTCGGGAGCGCTCTTGGATGCCGGAACCCGGAACGGGTGCAGTCCATAAGTGTCGATGAATTTCGTCAGGTTCGGCGACGGCTTGCGGGCCTCTTCCGCGGTGACGAGGGCGTTGCGAAAGCGCCCCATCTTCAAGTAGAGCTGATAATCGGCCGGGACGGGAATTCCCAGGTCGCCGAAATCGCTCCGGCCGGCGAGGAACCGATCCCGGGCCGGGGAATTTTGCAATTCCTCAACCCAGGCGCCATTGGAAATCTCCGCCTTGCGGAGCTTCCCCAGCAATTCCCGCTGCTCGTCGCTGACGAGCTCGATGCGGCCGACCATCACTCGCTCCGTCCGCGGATTACCGGAGATGGCGAGCGGCAGATAGAAGTCGGTCCACTGCCGCGGCACCAGGTAGAAGACCCGCAGGCCGGGGCTTTCAAAATACGACCATTGCCACGTGGAAAGGAGAGCCGTCGCTTCGTCGGCGAAGAGGCCGTCCTCCACGAGGGCGTCGTGCATCTCGGCTTCGAGCTTCGCCCGGTTCTGCTTGCTGAAGTCGGCCGTTTCGAACTGGCAGCTTCCTTTGCCGAGGACCTGCTTCTGGTCACCGCTCACTGTGAAGCCGTCGATCCGGCGATAGGCCATCGCGCCATCGGCCCGCACCTGCGTCACCCAGAGGGGTGGAACCTTGGCGGTTTCCTTGCCGAGCAGCACCGCGCCAAAGTTGCCGAAGACGCTGAGCTGATGGTTGCTCCGGTCCATCATAATCCGGAGCGGAGCCTTGAGATTGCCGACGCCCCGATAGAAGAGGTATTTTTCGCTTTCGCCCTCGGTGTTGGTGACGCCGGCCGCTTGGACCTTGCGCGGCGCGAGCCAGACTCTTTCATCCGTTTCCGGCCCCGCGGCTTTGGTGCCGACTTGCAAATCGTTCCAAGTCAACGTGCCGACCGTCTCGGGCGTGAGCTTGCCGAAATCGAAGGAGCCCCTTTCAAGCTGCGGAGCGGCGAACACGGCATGGGGATAAAACTGCGTCAGCCACCCGCCGCGGAACTTCACGTTGACGTCGATGGGGAAGGGCTCGGTTACTCCCTTGGGCGGATAGAAGTAAATGACCGGCGTCTCCAGCCGCATCGTGACGAGCGGATGAGCCCGCGGAGCTCCTTTCATCCGGTATTCCCAGTGCGTGCTGGTGAGGACCGGCGAGGCAAGGAGCGCGGGGTTCACATCATGCACAAACTTCGGCACCGGCTCGTCGTCGATGTTGATGCCGGACAGCTCGCGCCCCTCTTCATCCTGGAGCGAGGTGAAGGTCCCCCATTCATGGACGACAAGACCGTCGTTCCCTTTGGCCCAGGCCGCGTGGTCCGGCATCAACGTTGTGGAAGCGGCACCAGCCGCCAGAAGTGACAGAAAGTTACGGCGTTTCATGGTTTTGTTCTCCTAGGATTGTTGTTCCGACCTGCCCCCTCACATGCTGAATTAAACACCGGATTTGATAACCGTAAAAATTGTTAATAGACGAAGTCATGTTGGAAATTGTTGTTTTCTTCTCGTTCCCAGGCTCTTCCTGCGAACGCCCTTCCCCGAGTCTCCGACTCGACTGCTCTCCCGTGCACAAACTGCCGGCAGGATCCAGTGTCGGCCTCTCGGATTCATGATTCTCACTCCTTCTTCACGCACGGCCATCCTCTTCACAACCCCTTGCCAATCCTCACCTTACGGCACCCTCTCCGATTCATTTTCGGCGAAAATCGACCATTCTTGATTCACATTTCCCCAGGGATAGTTTCCTAAGTACTGAATTCTATTGACCTTCCGACCAGCATCTACCCTAAATCACTCGCCGATCATCACCCGATGATAAGCTCTTTTTCAAGTCCGTCATCGGCCTTTGTATCGACGTAACTCCTTGTCTTTCCAAGCCTTGCAACTCCCTCCATCCTGATTCATACCCAACCGCGATAAGCAGCGATAAGCCGTCCTTTCGAGCGGGAACCTGGGCACCACAAACCACCCAACCCAGCGCGCACCGCGTACCCACCTTAAGATGCGCGGTAGGATACTTTTATTCACTATACGCAGAAATTATTTTGGGAGCATTGCCCGGCAGTCTGGGCAATTTCGTTCAACCGCGCCAACGGCGGCAGTTTGCAGCCGGGAATGTCAGCCATCGGTAGGCCTTCTCTCGTCTGTCTAATCCGCCCAGTCGTGTGCAATTGAGTGAACATGACGTCAATCGCCGAAATGACTCCCAATTTGACCAAGCATTTTTCCCCCGTTACTATGTGGACGGAGTCTGTATAAACAATGGTTCGGCTACAAGGAATACCTCGATGAGCAATCCACTCGCCCCAATGAAATCCAGCACCATTCTCCTTCTCTGTCTCCTTGCAACCCCGCTGTTCGCGCAGCCTTCGAAGCCACTCACATTCAAGGACGCCCGCGTCGAGACCTACCGCAAAGTCGACTCCACTGAGCTGAAGCTGTGGATCTTTGGGGAATCGGATCCCCAGGTGCCGAAGCCCGCGATTGTGTTCTTCCACGGTGGTGGTTGGAATGCAGGAACACCGGAGCAATTCGCGGCTCATGCACGATATTTTGCAAAGCGTGGCATGATCGCCATTCTCGCTGAGTATCGCGTGAAATCCCGCCATGGTGTTTTAGCGGTGGAATGCGTGAAAGACGCCAAGGCGGCCATCGCTTGGGTCAGGGAAAATGCCAAGCGTCTCGGCATTGATCCGGACAAGATTGCCGCCTCCGGTGGCTCCGCCGGTGGTCACCTCGCCGCTTGCACTGGCACCATCACTGGTCTTGGCAGCGACGAACGACCCAACGCCATGATCCTTTTCAACGCCGCCACCACGCTCGCTCCGATCGGGGACTGGAAATTTGAAGATCCCAAGATGGAACCCGGCAAAGACCGATTGGGAGTGAAGGGGCAGGATATCTCTCCAGCGCATCACATTGGCACCCACACTCCACCGACCCTGCTTCTTCATGGGACAAAAGACGAGACAGTTCCATATAGCAGTGTCGTGGCTTTTGATAAAGAGATGAAGAAGGAAAAACGCCCATGCAAACTTGTTGGCTACGAAGGTGCAGACCACGCCTTCTTCAACAGACCGCAGTATCTAAGTAAAACAATAGCCGAAGCCGACGCATTCCTCGTCGATCTCGGCTGGATCAAAAAGTGAAGTCCCGCAACCAACGAGCCGAACAAGGCGGTCAACCCGAGCGGCGGATCGGGCGGATTCTGAAATCAAAGGTTCCTAGCCGGACGACGTGAAAGATGTTCAAGATCGACGACACCGACTTCGGAATCGACCAAGCGAAGTCGAGCTTCAAGCTGAAGGTCTTGAAGTCCGGCGATGTAGTCATTGATGCCGAAATCTACGGCGACAAAGAGCGGTACGAGAAGATCACGGAAGATTACGACACGTCGCCGTGGTCATGGACTTTGTACCCGCCGCACTTTTACGTGCGGTCCTACCCGGCGAAGAGTGGCCGAAAGGCTGGGACCTTCGACGCCACTGTATCGACCGATGATTTGAACGAGTACGAGGTCGCAATTTATTTGATGGAGCACAACGACGTGGATGACGTGAAAGTGACTGCGGATCACCAGGGGTTCAAAGCGACGGGAATGGTATTCTTGTCCGGCAAGCCGCACCCGTTTTCTATCTCGTTCACGAAGGAATAGCTGCGAACCAGTCGCTGCAGCGGACCCGGGCTGGCGTTGCGGTCCTCATCAGCCGTGGGCGATAGCGCTCCGTCCGTCTAATCCGCGCATCCGTGAGCAATTGAGTGAACATAACGTCAATCGCCGAAAGGACTTTCGATTTGACCAAGCATTTTTTGCCCGTTACTATGTGGACGGATTCTGTATAAACAATGGTTCGGCCGACAGGGTGAGGACGCTATGAATGCAGTGGAAAGTCCGACCGACCGCGTAACCCAAAAGTGCGGCGACAGGCCGAAGCACGCAATCTGTAATCAGTGCGAAGGGCGAATTGAGCCTGGCGAAGGCTATTTGTTCAACTGCCCAGCCGGTGAAGAGAGAGCCATGGATCAATTGTTGGTGAGCCGCGTGGGTGGAGGAATGCTCCTTTGCGAGTCCTGTACCGAGCAGATTATGAGCAACCCCAAATGGGAGCAAGAGACGCCGGCCCAGACCGAGCTGTCGCACGATGACGTTCGGAAGAACATGTGGGCGTTTTTCAAGGCACTCAAAGCGGTGCAGGCCAATGGGATTATCGCATACTGCAAGGAAATGAAATTCATACGGGAGCAGGCCAAAGTTCAAGCCCGCGATCATGCGCGGCTGTGGTGGAGCTACCCGGCGTTAGTGGAGGCTAAAATCAAGAGTTCGGCAAAGTATTGGTGGGCCGTGGAATTCGAGTCCTGCAAGAAATGCGAAGCACAATTGCCGGGGGGCGTATCCACGATCACGTTCTGTCCGCAATGTGGAGCCTACCGGGAATGGGGGCTGTTGTATGGCGTCTGGGCGTTGGTCACCATCCTGTTCGCCGCCGGACTTGCCGCTTTCTTCTATTTTGAACATCCCGCGACACGAAGCATCAGCGCCTGGGTCATTTGGACTGTTGGGCTGCTCGTGTTCCAGTTGAGCATCATCATGTCCAGACGGCCACCGAATTGCCAGGCGTGTGGAGCGCGGAGGCATGGGGAACATAGCTGCCCGAAGTGTGGCCAGGAGGCCGAGAATTACGCGGGTCGCTCGCGGTGGCTGGTCGTCCTTTTTGCGGTCGCAGTGTTCGTGTCCGCCGTCATCCTCGTGGCCGGCGGCGTGACAGGCTTCCTCTATCTGCTAGACCCGCTCTGGCAGCACTTCGTCGCGTGGGGCGGGTGGATTCTCGGCGGAGTACTCCTTCTCGGCAGCATCGCCGGCTTTATTGACGCAATCAGGAAGAAGTCACCGCCTCCAGCCCAGATGACATCGTCGCCTAACGACAAAACCACTTCTGTCACGCCGGCAATGATTCAGGGCATGCGCGAGTTACTGGACCTGAAGATCCTTGCCCAGTCCGGCGTGGGATTGGAAGAGAGGGCGATTGCGGAGAAGTGGGGACCGCAGATGATTGCGTTCATGGCGGCCCCATTCCGGCAAATGGCCGTCAAAGCGCTGGAGGTCAAACTGCGAGTTGAACTCGGCGAGATCACCCGGGAGCAAGGCGACAGCGAAATCAAGAGTTTTCAGCCTGTCCTGGGCAAGGCCCCGCCGAAGGTGACGGATTAACGTTCTTGACCCAGAGCCGAACCAGCCGCTGCTGAACTCGGTCGTTACCCGTCTCAAACCATCCGCCCATGGGCAAACGAGTTTTCGACAAAGCGGACTTCTATCTTCGCCGCGGTGATCGAAAGCGGCTGGGAAGACTCCTGCGCAGGCACCCTTATTTGCTGAATTCGCAGAACTCCATGCTGGTTTATCGCGCGGTTTGGCAACAATGCCACAGCAGGTTGGCCTGGCTCCTGGACCAAGGTGTTCATCCGGACTGCAAAATGAGCCCTGATGACGGCACCCCCTTAATGCATGCGGCGGCGGAAGGGGAACTAGCATCGATGCGATTGCTGCTTGACCACGGCGCCGATCCCAATGCCCGCAATGAAAACAACGAAGTGCCGCTGGGGTATGCCTGCTCCTATGAGCAATGGGAGGCCGCCGAGTTGCTCGTTCAGCGGGGTGCGAATGTTAATGGAATTGAACGTGAAGGGAGAACGCACCTCGACTGGGTGACGCTCGCAAATCGGGAGCGGGGCATTCAAGTGCTGCGCTCGCTCGGGGGACTCCTCTATGACGAGCTCGACCAAACCCAAAACGGGTAACCAGCCAAGGGTCGAGAGCGGCGAGTCGGAATTACGGAGCGACGCCGTAAATGAGCCCATTTGGTTTGATAACACGAAAAGGTGTTAATAGACTAGGACATGTTGGCAATTGTTGTTTTCCGTCCTCGTTCCCAGGCAGAGCCTGGGATCGAGGATAAGAGGATTAAGATTAGGAATAAGATTATGATGAGGACAGCCAGGCGACCTCTGCCCTCTAACTAACCTCTCCCCTCTGCCATGCTCTCCCACGAAGAATACGTCGAACAGGCTTATCTCTTCCGGGCCCTCGGGGAGCGGCTGCCGGAGAATGTGCCGGTGCAGGAGCTGATGCTGCAGATTAAGAATGAGCTGCTGGCGACGACGCGCTTGCCGATGGCGATTGATTTCATGCTGGCGGAACTGAAGCACTTGGGGACGATGTCCTCTGCCATGGCCCGGCTACAACACTACTTCACGCCGTTTCAGACGTACGTGATTTCCGAGGCAGAGGCGGAGCGGGGGCGGTTCGATATCCGCGTGGCGGTGGAAATTCTGCGGCACGAGGCGGAGTATCGCTCCCAGGGGGGCTCGCCGCAGGGGGTCTTTCTCTATCAGTTCGAATGCCTCAGCCGCAACCGCCTCAAGTATGACCCCGGCCTGGGGGCGATGGCTCAGGACCAGATTTTCGACGAAGCGTGGCGGGAATGGATTCTCACCGTCCGGCGGCAGGTCGGCCTCGTCGATTTCGCCGACATGATCTATGTCCGGAGCGACTTCTATCAAAAGCAGCGGCAGCGGCCCGGCGAAGAACCGTTGCCCCCCGAGAAGCCAATGCTCTTTGGCGAGAAGGAAGGGAAAATCGCCTGGGCCAACCGGAAGAAGGATCCGCTCTACCTCTTCGCCGCCCTCCAGCGCCACCTCGGCTACCCCGCCGTCCCGCGGCCGAAGAAGCTCGACGAAACGCAGCAGATCCTGCCGCTGCTGCTCAACCGGCTCGAACGGCTGGAGACGCGGCTCAAGCTGCTGGAGGAAGAAGGAAAGAAAGGGGGAATTGATTTGACGAAGTTTTATGAGGGGAAGAAGCCGTAGGGGTCGGGAGGTGTTTTCGCCCCTGAAGACTTCGCATCGCTAAGACAGGTCGCGGCGAAAACTCCTCCTGAACCCGTCCGCGGTGCCTACCGAAATATCCCGGTCCCGGAGCAGGCACTCCCTGGGAACCATCTGAACCGGCCCCCCAACGCCAACGGGGTCGGGAAGAGTTTTCGCGTATCTCCCTCTTTCGGTTATCATTTATCGTTGACCGCGAAAACCCTTCCCGACCCCTATCACCATGAAACAAATCCTCTGGAGCATCCTCGCCATCTTTCTCGGCGTTCTCGCCGGCGGAATTGTGGTCGGAATCGTGGAAATTCCCGGCTACTTCATTCACCCGCCGCCGCCGGGCCTGAACTTCAATGACATGGAAGCCATGAAGGCCCATGCGTCCAAAGCGCCGCCACTGGCCATGGCGTTTGTGGCGCTAGCTTGGGCGGCCGGGCCTTTTGTGGGTACGCTGGCCGCCTGCTTGATTGTCCGCAAGAAATACTTTGTTCACGGCCTGATCATCGGCACCATCTTCGCGCTCTTGGATGCTTCCAATTATGCAATCCCGCACCCACTCTGGCTGATGGTCGCGGGCATCGTGTTTCCGTTCCTGACTTCCAGCGCCGCCGCCTTCCTTGCGAATCGGCTGTTTCCGCCGAAAGCCTGTCCGCACCAGCCGTTCGATATGCGGAAGAAGAATATGGCGTGTAAGTGAGTCAGCCCGCGTCAACTTCGCTTGCCGCTGACGAACGGACTGTCCGTCACAAAGAACCGCAGCAGCTTCTCCTGCGCCGTGCTAATGCCGATACGAGGCGAGCGGCGGACCATTTTGTGTGAGAGTTTGAATTGCGGATCGTCTTCGATCCAAATCTCGCGACCGAGGGTCAGGTCGAGGCCGTCCTGTTGGCGATTGATGGCGAGCGCTTCGCAGAGGCGAGCGGGGCCGCGGCAGAGGTCGCGGGGCGGGATAATAAGCTCGGCTGCCGAGTTGCGGACAGCCAGTCGCTGCCGCCGCGCCAGCAAACTTTCACTCCGCCGCTTCGCCATCAGCTCCAACCCAATCAGCGGCTCGATGGCGCGAATCAAAACCGCGGTGGCCACACCTTCCGGTTCAGTCACAACATTAACGCACCAGCGGGAGTGAATCGCGTATACATAGGCATGCCCCGGCGGGCCGAACATTGACGCGTTCCGGGGGGTCTGGCCGCGATAGGAATGAGCGGCGGAATCGGTCGCCCCTTCGTAGGCTTCCACCTCCACAATCCGCCCGCCGCACTTCCCCTCGGCTGTTTCCCGCCAGAGAAGTCTGCCCAAAAGGTCCCTTGCGACCTTCGCGGAAGGGCGGTCGTAAAATTCTCGGGGGAGAATCATGTTCACCGACATTCTTTCCACTAGTGGAGCCAAAATGGCAGCCCCAAAACAGCCTGTTTTCCGGGTGAAAACGACTCGCAAAAACAATTTGGGGCTAGCACGTCAAGTCTTGATTTTTCCTAAGTCTAAGTGTCTAAATGGGTTGCGTCTTCACACTTGCTACCCGCCAATCGATGCCCTTTCTTCATGCCACGCCGCAAATCCTTGTACACCATTGGTTTAGGACAATCTTTTTCCCCATTGTTGACTCATAAAAATAGTTCGCTAAACTTAGCCCCCGCACTAAAGGTTGTGGCATCAAAATGCCGCACCTACAATATATGGTGTACCACGGAGGGTGCTCACCCCAATTCGTGCCCCGTCTATTGGCGCGTTTTCATGGAGTTTTCTTTCAATCCTGCCCGCTTTCGGGCCGATGCTTGTACAGTGATTTATTGTATAGTATATTTGCATGAGGCAGCTTCGCCTATTCACGTCGGCGGACTCTCACAACCAAGAAGGAGCTGTTTGTATGGCTAGTGTCACTTCCCCCCGCACCCGCGTGGCCCCCGTTCGCCCCCTCGCCAAGGCCGACCCGGTCCGCGAACTGGCGAAGGGGCTCCGCGTTGAGCCGCTGTTCTGCCCGGAAAATCTGGCGGACCCGTTCGACAGCGTCAACTGGGAGCTCCGGAGCGCCCAGATCAAGGACGAGAGCGGCAAGCTGATGTTCGAGCAGCAGGATGTCGAAATCCCGGCCGGCTGGACGCAGCTCGCCACCAACGTCATTGTCAGCAAATATTTCTACGGTGAAAACGGGACCGAAGAGCGGGAGCGGAGCGTCAAGCAGCTGATCCACCGCGTCACCCGGACCATCGCCGACTGGGGGATCGAGGACGGCTATTTCGCCAGTCCGGAGGACGGCGAGAATTTCTACCGCGAGCTGACCTGGCTCTGCCTCAACCAGCACGGGGCGTTCAATTCGCCCGTGTGGTTCAACGTCGGCCTCTTCCACCAGTACGGCGTCTCCGGCGCGAAGTGCAACTGGCGCTGGAACCCCGAGACGATGGACTGCGAGCAGCCGGAAAACCCCTACGAATATCCGCAGGGGTCGGCGTGTTTCATTCAGAGCGTCAGCGACAACATGGAAGCGATCATGCGTCTGGCCACCAGCGAGGCCATGCTGTTCAAATTCGGCAGCGGCACGGGGACCGACCTTTCCATGCTCCGTTCGCATCGCGAGAAGCTCTCCGGCGGCGGCAAGCCATCCGGCCCCCTCTCGTTCATGCGGGTCTATGACCAGATTGCCGCGGTGGTGAAGAGCGGCGGCAAAACCCGCCGGGCCGCCAAGATGCAGTCGCTCAAGATCTGGCATCCGGACATCCTGGAATTCATCGAGTGCAAATGGAAGGAAGAGAAGAAGGCCCACTGCCTGATTGAAAAGGGTGGCTATGAGTCCAACTTCAACGGCGAAGCCTACAGCAGCATTCTGTTCCAGAACGCCAACCTCTCCGTTCGCGTCACCGACGAATTCATGGCTGCCGTGGAAAACGGCACCAAGTGGCAGACCCACTGGATCACCGACGGCAAAACCGAAGGGCCGTCCTACGATGCCAAGTGGCTGCTCGGCCGCATGGCTGAGTGCGCCTGGCAGTGCGGCGACCCTGGCGTGCAGTACGACACGACCATCAACAAGTGGCACACCTGCCCCAACAGCGGGCGAATCAATGCCAGCAATCCGTGCAGCGAATACATGTTCCTGGACGACACCGCCTGCAACCTGGCCAGCATCAACCTGATGAAGTTTCGCGAAGGGGACGGCACCTTCAACGTCGACCGGTTCAAAACCGCCTGCCGGCTGTATTTCATCGCCCAGGAAATCCTGGTCGATCACGCCAGCTATCCGACGGCTCAGATTGCCAAGAACAGCCACATGTTCCGACCTCTCGGCCTCGGCTATTCCAACATCGGCAGCCTGATCATGTCCGAGGGGCATGCTTACGACTCCGAGCCTGCTTACAGCATCTGCGGCTCGATCACGGCGCTGCTCCATGGCTCGGCCAACTTGGCCAGTGCGGAAATGGCGGCCGTCGTCGGTCCGTTCGAGGGTTTTGCTCAGAACCGCGAGCCGATGCTCCGCGTGATGCAGATGCATCGCGATGCGGTGGAAGAGATCAACAACGGCGGCCCGCAGTATCTGAAGGATGCGGCCCGCGAGTTGTGGGACAACGTGCTGGCCCTCGGCAAGAAGGTCGGCTATCGCAACGCCCAGGCGACGGTTCTCGCCCCCACCGGCACCATCAGCTTCATGATGGACTGCGATACCACCGGCATCGAGCCCGACATTGCCCTGGTGAAGTATAAGACGCTTGCCGGCGGCGGCAGTTTGAAGATGGTCAACGGCACCGTGCCGATGGCCCTGGCCAAGCTCGGCTACGACGAGCCGCAGATTGTGGCCATTTTGAAGTACGTCGACAAGAACGACACGATTGAAGGTGCCCCGGCTCTCGCCGACGAGCACTTGTCGGTCTTCGACTGTGCTTTCAAACCGGCCAACGGCGTCCGGAGCATCGCTTGGCGGGCCCACTGCCGCATGATGGCCGCCGCCCAGCCGTTCCTGTCTGGGGCGATCAGCAAGACGGTGAACATGCCGACCGACGTGACGCCGGCCGACATCGCCGACGCTTACGCCTGGGGCTGGAAGCTCGGCCTGAAAGCCCTCGCCATCTATCGCGACGGCAGCAAGCAGAGCCAGCCGCTCAACACCCAGTCCGACGCCGGCAAGGCCAAGGACAAGGACGAGAAAGCTTCCCGCCCGCGGCGCGAGCACCTGCCCGATACCCGCCACTCGCTGACCCACAAGTTCAACGTCGGCGGGCACGAAGGGTACATCAACGTCGGACTTTACCCCGACGGCCGCCCCGGCGAACTGTTCATCACGATGGCCAAGGAAGGTTCGACCATCGGCGGTTTGATGGACGCCTTCGGCACGGCGATCTCGATTTCCCTGCAGTACGGAGTGCCGCTGGAAGCCCTGGTCAACAAGTTCTCCCACATGCGATTTGAACCGATGGGGCACACCACGAATCCCGATATTCGAATCGCCAAGAGCGTGGTGGACTACATCTTCCGCTGGATGGGAGTGCAGTTCCTGGCCGGCTATCGGGAGGCGAACAGCGGCCTGATGCCGGGAAAGACCCCCGCCGCCGGCGCGGATGACGATGTAGACTCACAGCGCTCGCCCGCCGCCAAGAAGGCTGGCGGGCAGTCGGCTGGTCAAGGATCGACTCCGGCCTCTAGCTCACCTGTTGCAGCGGGAACCCGAAGCGTAAGCGAGGGAACGAATGGTGCTAACGGCACCAACGGCTCTCACGCCAACGGTTCCCATGCCAACGGCAACGGCACCAAGCGGTTCGACGTGGATATGCTGGAACGAGCCGGCGTGGCGATGAAGGTCGATGCCAGCGGAAAGCCTTCCGGCCGCAACGACCAATTCGCCAAGTTCCAGCTCGACGCCCCCAGTTGCGACAACTGCGGCAGCATCACCGTCCGCAACGGCAACTGCTACCTCTGCCACAACTGCGGAAATAGCATGGGTTGTTCGTAGCGATGCTAGTGTCCAAACAACAGCGGACGAACCACTCCTGGTTCGTCCGTTTGCTTTTGCGCTGGCTGCCACCAACAGTCAGAGCTTCCGGGGGTTGCTGCTAAGGATGAAAGGGGTCTTCTGGATCGGACTGACGCCGTTCTTTATGCCCGCACTTGCACTCGTAGACCAGTTCTAGGATTGAAGTCATTCCGTCTAACGTGGGACTAACCTCGGCTGGGAATAGTCGCTCGCTAACTAACTTCATCGAGCTTCCGCACTTTGGGCAGGGTGGCATGTATTCGCTGCGCTTCATGGGCGCAATTGTAGCCCATTCTTAACTCCCTCGCTTGCGATTCGGGCTAGTGTTTGCCTTGGTTTTCAGGCTACGGTGTCAGCTCAATCTCACTCTCGCCAAGAATGGGCGAACCGTTTTTCTCGGCTGTGGCCCGCACGCGCAGCGGCATGTTGAAGGGGCCGGGGGAAGTGGCTGGCCGGCAGGGTCGGCAAAACTGAACCCGCCAACGGGGCCGAAATCGGCGATCAAACTCACTCCACCGGCTGCAAATTCGCATGCAACAGCACGAAGGTCTTTTCGCCGGTGGGGGCTGAGAACCGAACCGTCGCGCGGCGTTTGGCTCCTTCGCCGGAGAGGCTAAGGATTGTGCCGAGGCCGTATTCCCGGTGTTCCACGGTCATGCCGTGCTTGAACATGCTGGGGGGATGGCGGCGGACGCCGTTTTCCTGCTCAGCCAGCAGGCTGGCGGCGGTGGTGACGCCGGAGACGAGGAGCGCGGCCTTTTTCTTTTTCGGTTCCTCTGGCTCGACCTGGGAGAAGTCATCGACGTCGAAGCTGACGTCTCCTTCGCCCTCTGACAGGTCCTCGGCTTCCTCGCGGGGAAGCTGCGATTCCTCCCAGTCGCCGGCCCGCGGGCGGCTGGTGATGCTGCTGGAAAGCTGCATCTCGTCCCGGGGAAGCTCCATCAGGAAAGGACTGGGGATGGTCGGCGCGGCCTGGCCCCGGAACATGCGATAGTCGGCGTAGCTGAGCTGCAATTCCTCTTCCGCCCGCGTGATGCCGACGAACAGCAGCCGCCGCTCTTCCTCCACTTTCTCCTCGTCGTTGCGGCTCCGCTCGTGCGGCAGCAGTCCCTGCTCGCAGGCGACGATGAAGACGACCGGAAATTCCAGCCCCTTGGCGGCATGCATGGTCATCAGCGTGACCTTGTCGCTTTCCGCTTCCCAGGCGTCGGTGTCGGAGACGAGCGACGTCTCTTCCAGAAATTGCTCCAGGTTCCCCTGCCCCGGATTTCGCATGTCGAACTCGCGGGCGGCGGTGAGGAGCTCTTCCAGGTTTGCCAGCCGTTCCTGGTCCTCTTCGGCCTCGGAATTTTCCAGCACTTCGCGATACTGGCTTTCGCTGAGGACGCGGCCGACGATCGCCTCGACATGGGCCGTCGCCACTTCTCCCAGCCGGTCGAAGAGGGCAACGAATTTCGCCACCGCCACCGCCGACTTTTTACTGAGCCCTTCCACCATCCCGGCCTCGCGAGCCGCATCGAGCAGCGGCAGGCTCCGCTGGCGGGCGTGGTCCTGCAACTTGACGATGGTCGATTTGCCGATGCCGCGGGTGGGGGTGTTGATGATGCGGAGCAGGGCGACGTCGCTGCGGGGGTTGTTGACCAGGTGCAGGTACGCCAGCACATCCTTGATTTCCTTCCGCTGGAAGAATTCCAGGCCGTTCACGATCTGGTAGGGAATGACGTGTTCCCGCAGGGCGTGCTCGATCTGCCGCGAGAGAGCGTTGACGCGGTAGAAGACGGCGAAGTCCCGCGGGCGGCGTTTGCCGGCGTGGACCGCGGTGGCAATCTGGGCGGCGATGTGGTCCGCTTCGTCCCGCTGGGTCGGATAGCAGTTGAGCCGAACCGGCTCCCCTTCGGCGTTGTCGGTGAAGAGGGCCTTTTTTTTGCGGCGGACGTTGTGGCAAATGAGCTGGTCGGCGACACGGAGAATCGCCTTGCTGCTGCGGTAGTTCTGCTCCAGCCTCGCCACTTTGACGCTAGGAAAGTCCTTCTCGAACTCCAGGATGTTGCTGAGGTTGGCTCCCCGCCAGCCGTAGATGGACTGATCGGGGTCGCCGGTGACGGCGAGGTTGGGATGGTCGATGGAGAGAGCCCGGACGATGGCGTACTGGGCTAGGTTGGTGTCCTGGTATTCGTCAACGAGGATGTAGCGGTACTGGCTGTCGAGCCTGGCCCGCACTTCGGGGTTTTCGCGGAGCAGCGAGGCGACGTGCATCAGCAGATCGTCGAAATCGACGGCATTGGCGCGGAGCAGCCGCCGCTGGTAGGCGGGATAGACCCGCTCCACGATGCCGCCGAGCTGCCGCCCTTTGCTGCCGGTGTACTTGTCCGGAGTGATGAGGTTGTTCTTGGCCCAACCGATGGCCTGGCCGATGGCGGCTGGGGTGACGTGGCTCAGGTCCACTCTTTCGTCCTCGATCGCGGCGACCAGCAGCTTGTGGCTGTCGTCCATGTCGTAGATAGAGTAGTTTTCGGCGAGGCCGACGAGAGCCGCATTCTGCCGCAGGAGACGGGCGCAGAAGCCGTGAAACGTCCCCAGCCAGACCGGCTGGCGGGGAGCCAGTTTTTCCACGCGGCCCCGCATCTCGGCAGCCGCTTTGTTGGTGAAGGTGAGGGCCAGGATGTGGCGGGCGGCGATCCCTTCGGAGAGCAGATGGGCGATGCGGTGGGTGACAACTCGCGTTTTGCCGCTCCCCGGCCCGGCGAGAATCAGCAGCGGGCCATCGACATGCTCGACAGCCGCCAATTGGGCAGCGGTCAGCGACTGGTGGGCATTCCTAGCCTGAGGCGAACGAAGAGCGGCTTCCATACCGGTATCTTAACGGAAAAGCTCGCCTGAAAAAGTCGCCGCTGCACCTATGTCGATGGGCTGGCGGGAGGGACCTGATTTGTCAGATTCTTGTCCTGCCAGGCTTTGATATCGGCATACAGTTCGTCGACAGACCCTTGGGGAAATAATGTGTCCCGGTCGCGCGTATAATCCCCTGAGCCTTTGCGATATTGACCCAAGAATTGCAGCGTGTTGGCGACTCCGAGCTTCTCGTACAAGATGCGAATTGCTTCGTCGTTGATCTCCGCCAGAGTAAGATTTCTCGCAACCATCATCCGAGTTCCATTCGCCATTCGCCATTCGTCATTCGGGTTTCGGAATTCCCCCTACCCGCCCATATCCTTCCTGGCCTTCTTCTTCGCCGCCATCAGTCGCTCGGTGTACGTGTCTTGCTCCGGTCCGCCCGGCTGGGCTTGCGGTCCTGATTGCTGCGGGCGCTGCGGAGCGCTGCTGCTGCCGCCGGTGGCGTCGTCGAGGACTTCGCCGAGTTCCCGCGCTGGAGCGCCGGAGTCGGCGTCGACTTCGGGTTCAAAGCGGGCGGCGGCGCGGCGCTCGTCGAGTTGCGAGGTGACGGCCGCTTTCTTGCTCCGGAGGCGCTCCATCGCTTCGGTCCGGACCGGCTCTTGCGGCTGACGCATGGCACGGCCCCAAGCATAAGCCACGGCGGGCATGACCCAGTAGAAATGGATGGTGATGCGGCGGATGGCGACGTCGATTAAAAAGATTCCGGCCGCGAGGAGCAAAATCAGCGGCCAAATATCCTTGCTGCTCATCGCTTTGGGGAGCGTGCGGCGGAAGGTATCAACCGAGGCAATCAACTTGTCAATCGAGGTTTTGTTCGCCACAAAGTCCGGCATCTTGGTTCCCACTTCGCCCCCCTTGGGCTTGAGGCTGGCCAGCGTGGTGAGGAGCAGCTCATTGGTTTCCCGTTCGCGGAACTCGGCGGAGTAGGGGACATTCACGCCGGTGAGGAGCGGCGCCTGTTGTTTGCCGTCGGGGCCTTTGCCGGGGTTGATCGCGAGCAGATAGCTGCCGGCTTCCGTGGCGGGCATTTCGCCGACATAGCGGCCGGGGGCTTCCTGCCGCATTTGCATGCCGATGTTTTCCATCTTCGGGCCGGTGCCGACGGCGCTCATCTCGAGGAAGTTCAGGAACTCGCCGTCCTTCTTGAGTGCCGTCACCACGACGCGGACTTTGCCGTCCTTGACGTCGGTGGCGATGGAGTAATCGGCTTGTTCATTCACCGGCCGCATCACGTCCCGAATGATCTGCGTGTAAAGCTTGTCATAGCTTTCCCAGTCTTTTTCCCACGGAGTGGCCCAGCGCTGGCCGGCGTCGGTAGTGAGGACGGCGGTTTTGCCTGCTCCGTAAATCCAGCGGGCGAGAATGGTGGTGTTCTCCGGCCCAGCGTCCTTCATCGCGCCGGCCCGGATCACCACTTCCACCAGCGGGTTTTCCTTCACTTGCGTCAGGACAAAGCCCTTAATCGGGGGCGGATCCCCTTCAATGCCGCCGACCATTTCATGCCGATGGTCCACGATGCCGACTGGAATCCCGTTCGCGTCTTCCTTGACGAGGGGCCGGGCGACGCGGCGGGCTTCCAACTGAAAGATGCGGGGGAGAGCCTTGGGATTGGTGGCCCGATAGAACTTGCCCCCCGTGGATTCCGCGATGCCGCGGAGGCGGGTGTCTTCAATCGTGCCGTGAGCGCCAACGGCGACCGTGCTGACTTTGATTTTCGCCTTCTTGAAGAGACCGACCGACGCGCCGGGAGGAGAGGGGTCGCCGTCGCTGATGATGATGGCGTGCTTGACCGACGCGGGGCATTTGGCCAATTCCTTGTAAGTCATGAGCATGGCGGGCTCGAAGTCGGGCATGTCGCCCGGCTGCATCCGGTCGAGCTTGGCCATCATCGATTTTTGGCTCGTTCCGACCTGCACCAGGCCGGCTCCCTTTTTGTCGCGCCAGAGCCAGTCTTCCTTGCCGCTGAAATTGTCCCAATGGGCGACGCCGCAATAGTCCATGGGGCCGAGTACCTTGAGGGCTTCGATGCCAATGACCTTTTGCCAGTAATTCCCCTGCGGGATTTCGCTGGCATGCATCATCATCGCCAAGGCCCCGACCGCCCGGACCTTGGCGTTCTTGATCTGGAAATCGACCGGCATCGCCTTTTCAAGTTCCGTGTTGCTCCAGCCGCCGGCACCGAAACTGTTGGGGCCGCCGATCATCACGAGGCCGGCTCCGAATTGCTCGGTGTTGCGAACCAGCATGGAGATTTGATCGTCGGTGAAGCTGGCGGTGTCGTCCACATTGGTGGCGAGAGCGCCGTTGGCCCGCGGCACATTCGCCAGGACAACGCAGTCGTACGCCTGCAATTCCGCCAGGCTGGAAAAGAGCTGGTTGCTTGGCATTTTGACGACTTCGATGTCTTTTTTGCCGAGGCTATCGGCGAACTTATCGAATTCGGTCGGCGTATCGGAATCGACAATCAACAGTACGCGAGCCTTTCCCCGAACGTGGGTGAAAGCGGTAGCCGAGTTGTTCTGCTGCATCAGGTCCTGGCCGGCGTCGTCGGGGACAAAATCGGCCCGGTAGATGTAGCCGGCGGGGGTATCGATGCGACCTTGCAGCACGACGGCATTCTTGCCGGGCTGGAGGGTTTCTTCGGTTTCGGAAAGGAGTTCCTGCTGGCCCCCGACATTGCGGGTAACGCGCAGCTTCCCTTTCACGGTGCCGCTAGTCAAATTTCCTTCTTTGTCCCTGACCGCAGGGGTGAAGTTTTCCAGCACGACGCGGGTCTGAAATTCCTGGCCGCGGCGAATGTCCGGCGGCAAGGCGATCTTTTCGACGGCGACTTCCGCGGTGGCGTTCAAACGGATGGGAACCACATCAATGCCGATGCCGTTTTCGACGAGCGTGCTGGCGATGGTCTTAGCGTCCCCCAAGTTTTCCTGCCCGTCGGTGACGATGACGATGCGCTTGGCGGTGTCTTCAGGAAACGAGGCCTGCGCCAGCTTGAGAGCGGCAGCGATGTTGGTAGCATCGGTCCGCATCTGAAAGAGCGTATCGAGCTGGCCACTGCCGACGGCGCGAATTTCGTCGGCGAAGGGTGGATATTCGATGGTCGCTTCGCGGCCGAAGATGATGACGCCGGCTTTGTCTTCGGAGGCGTTTTGCAGGTCCCCTTTGCGGCGGTGCTTGGCCACGTCCTCCATCACGTATTTCAGCATCGTCTCGCGGGTGATTTTGGGAATGCTCTCGGACTGGTCGAGCAGGTACATCACCGTCACCCGGTCGCTAATCCGCTTAAGCTGCACTTCCGCCAGTGCCAGCACCATCAGCACCAGCACCAACGTCCGAAAGCCGAGCGCGAATAGACGGCGGTACGGTCCCAGGCCGGCCAGGCTGCGAAACGAAACCGCCCACAAGATCGGCAGCAGGATCAGCGCGAGGAGCCACTGCGGCTTGTCGAAACCGATTTGCAATTGAAACATCGGCTAGCTCCACATGACAGATATGCGGGATGGCCGCGAAAAACGCAAAGAGACACAAAAAGTTAATGAATGCCTTTTTTTATGCCTCTTGGTGTTTTTCGTGGCCGTCCCTCCTCCGTGCGATTGTATCACAGCCAGAACCGTTGCACCCGGTGATTGTAGGAGTCGAGGACGTACATTCGCCCCTTGGAATCACGAGTAATGCCCCAGGGCTGGTCGAGCTCGCCCTCGCGGCGGCCGTTTTTGCCCCACCATCCTATTAAGACGCCATCGAGGGTGAATTTTTGCACTCGGTGGTTGCCGAATTCGCATAAATAGACGTGTCCTTGCCCGTCGAGCAGGATGTCGTAGGGATAGCGAAGCTGGCCCGGGGCGGGGCCTTCTTCTCCCCAGGTCTTCACCAACTTCGGTTCGCTGCCGCGGACGTCAAAGACCTGCACCCGGTGATTGCAGGCGTCGGTCACCCAAATCTGGTCCTGGTCATCAATGTCCATCTTCTGCGGGCGAAGAAATTTGCCCGGTTCGCTGCCGTGGCCACCCCATTGAAGGACAAATTTCCGCTGCGGAGTGAATTTCTGAATCCGGTCCCATTCGCCGTACTCGGAGACGTAGTAGTTGCCTTTCGAATCCTCCAGGCAATCCGTCACGCAACTGAATTCGCCCGGTTTCTCGCCCGCTATGCCGCCGATGGTCCGATTTTCCAGCAGTTTTCCTTCCGGCGTGTAACAAAGGACGCGGGCGTAATGCGTGTCCGACACCAGCAGGTTGCCGTCGCGGCTGAAGGAGAGGCCCGATGGCTTGCCGTTGGCGAACTTGGGTGTCTGCCAGCCGCGGAGGTATTCGCCGTCGGGTGTGAAGACCGAGATTCGCGGCGTAATATCGACAATGTAGAGATTGTCGTGCTTATCAATCGTGATCGCCCGCGGCTTTTGCAGCTTCCCTTCGCTGGTCCCCGGCTGACCCCAAATGACGTCGAGCCGGCCCGTTTCTCCCCCCGGCGTTCCGCCGCAGCCGGTGAAGTACGAAGTCCCCGCCAGGGCGGCAGCCTGTAGGAGCGTTCGGCGGGTGAGTTGGGGGGATGGCATATTGCTATTCTACCCGCCTGGCACTCCAAAGCTTAGCCGCCGCGTCCACGCGGTGCATCCCCGCGTGGGCGCGGGGGCTAAGCTCTACCTTATGCCGGCGCAGGGGAGTATTCTTAAGTCTTCCCGGAAAGCCCGATTTCTCATATCTTTTTCCCTCCATGGATCAACAGCGCGAACGGATCCAGGCGGATTTGCGGGGGCTCTTGGCCGGGGAGGTCCACTGCGAAGACCCCTTCGTGCAGATGTATTCCACGGACGGCAGCATCTATCAGGTACCGCCGCTGGGGGTGGCCCGGCCCCGCGGGGTGGCCGATGTGAAGGCCGCCATTCGCTACTGTGCCGAGAATGGCCATTCCATCCATGCCCGTGGAGCCGGCACGGGCCTGGCCGGTGAATCGCTGGGGCCGGGGCTGATTCTCGACTTTTCCCAGGCGATGCGGCGGATTGTGAACGTGGCGGACGATACCGTTACCGTTCAGCCGGGGGTCGTCCTCGGGCAACTGAATCGGTATCTGTCGGCGTTCGGGCGACAGTTCGGGCCGGACCCGGCGACCGGCGGCGTCACCACGATGGGGAGCGTCCTCGCCCTCGATAACAGCGGCAGCAATTGGCTCCGCTACGGCTCCGCTCGTCGCCATGTCGTAAGCATGCAGGTGGCCCTGGCGGATGGCGAAACCTTTGAAGCCGCCCGTCATCCCGTCACCGACGATTCCAGTGTGGATCCGAATCCCCGCCGCCGCGAAATCGTCCGCCGCCTCGCCGACCTTATTCAGCGCGAAGACGCCGTCATCAAGGCCAACCAACCCCGGTCCTGGGTCAATCGGGCAGGCTATCACCTCACCGACGTACTGAAGGATGGTCAGCTCGACCTCGCCCGCCTCTTGGTCGGCAGCGAAGGGACGCTCGCTCTGATCACCCAGGCCACTCTCCGAACTGAGCCCATCCCCAAGAGCCGCGGCCTGGTGCTGATGTTCTTTGACCGCCTGGAAGCCGCCGCGCAGGCCGCCATGGAAGCTGCTGAGTTGAAGCTATCGGCCTGCGACCTGATGGACCGCCGTATTTTGACGCTCGCCCGTGATGTAGACCCTCGCTATGCCCACGCCATCCCCCGCGACGCCGAAGCGATGCTGATGGTCGAGCAGCAGGCGGACGAGTCGCGCGAAGTCATCGAAAGCCTGCAACAGGTCGCCCTTCGCTGGCAACGCCGCCGCCGCCTCGCCTTCGGCTTCCATTTGGCGCTCGCCCCGGAAGAGTATGATCTCTTCCGTCGCCTGGCGCGGCGAGTTTCGCCGACACTTTACCGTGTGCAAGGGAACGAACGCCCCACGCCGTTTGTGGAAGATGTCGCCGTCCCCCCGGATGTGCTGCCGGAATTTCTGGTCCATCTGCAGAACGTGCTGAAGAACCATCAGGTGACTGCTTCGTTCTTCGCTCATGCCGGCCACGGCCAAATCCACGTCCGTCCGTTCCTCGACCTTTCCAAGCCGGAACATATCCGCAAGATGCAGGACCTGGCGACGGAACTTTACGAAAAGGTACTTTCCGTCGGCGGCACCATCAGTGGCGAACATGGCTGCGGCCTCAGTCGGACCTGGTTTGTGCGGAGGCAATTCGGCCCCCTCTACGACGTGTTCCGCGAAGTCAAACGGATCTTCGATCCGCAGAACTTGCTCAATCCTGGGAAGGTGGTGGCGGACTTGCCGCAACCACTGACGAAGAACATGCGTCCGTATCGGGAGGATGGGCTCTTAGTCGCGAAACCGCAAGCGGAGGCCGCGCCGGTTAAGGATGCCGAAGCAGCAACGGAAACGCCGGAGGTAAAACCGACCGAAAAACCGCTCGAATTGCATCTCATTTGGGATGGAAACCTCTCTTCCACCGCCAACCATTGCAACGGTTGCGGGCGCTGCCGGACGCAGTCCCCCGAGGCGCGGATGTGTCCCATTTTTCGCCATGCCCCTTCAGAAGAGGCTTCGCCGCGAGCCAAAGCAAACTTGATGCGAGGAATCATTAGCGGCGAACTCGGTGCCGGTGAATTGACGACGGAACTGGTGAAGTCCGTGGCGGATCTCTGCGTCAATTGCCACCAGTGCCGCCTGGAATGTCCTGCCGGCGTCGATATTCCCAAATTGATGATTGAGGCCAAGGCACAGTATGTCACCAGCAATGGTCTGGATACCGCGGACTGGTTTTTGTCGCGTCTGGACTGGCTCTCTCGCTGGGCGGGGTTCTTTGGGCCCCTTTCCAACTGGGCTCTCCACAACCGCACGATGCGCTGGCTGATGGAGAAGGTGACCGGTATTGCCCAGGGGCGCAAACTGCCGCGAGTGGCGTCCTCAAGCTTTCTCCGCCGTGCGGACCGCCGCCGTTTGACCCGCCCGACCCGGCGAACCGGCGGCAAAGTGCTCTACTTCGTGGACCTGTATGCCAACTGGTACGACGTGCAACTTGCCGAGGCCTTCGTCGCCATCATGCAGCACCACGGCATCGCCGTATACGTCCATCCGCAGCAGCTTGGCAGTGCGATGGCCAAAATTGCCTTGGGCGACGTGGAGCGGGCCCGCTTCATTGCCAAGAAGAACACGGCCCTTCTGGCCGATGCCGTTCGCCTCGGTTATGAAGTCGTCGCGACCGAGCCGGCGGCGGCACTTTGCCTGACGCACGAGTATCCGAATCTGCTGGATGACGAAGATGCCCGCCTGGTTGCGGAACATACCAGCGAGGCCTGCACCTATCTCTGGCGGCTGCATGAAATCGGCAAGCTGGAACTCGATTTCCGCCCCATCAACTTGACGCTCGGCTACCATCTGCCGTGCCACCTAAAGGCGCTCGACGTCGGCTCCCCCGGCGAACGACTGCTGAGGCTCATTCCCGGGCTCTCCGTCAAACGGATCGAGCGCGGCTGCAGCGGCATGGCCGGCACTTATGGCCTGCGGCGCGACAACTACCGCTCCAGTCTCCGTGCCGGCTGGGGGCTGATCTCCGCCCTGCGCGACACCTCCATCGACCTCGGGACGACCGAGTGCAGCAGTTGTAAAATGCAGATGGAGCAAGGGACCACCAAGCCGACCATCCACCCCCTCAAAATGCTCGCCCTGGCCTACGGCCTGATGCCCGAAATCGAAGAGCTCCTGACCGCCCGAAGCGAAGAATTGACGATTACCTGATGATTCTCCCCATCAAACTCTTCGCCATCGCCCGCCAGCGCCTCGGTCGCGACCATGTGGACGTCACACTCCCCGCATCCGCCACCGCTGGCGACCTCCGCCGCGCGCTGGCAGAGCAGTTCCCCGCTTTGGCGGATGTCCTTCCCCACATCCGCATCGCGATCAATTCCAGCTATGCGAATGATAGGGCCGTGATACCAGCCAGCGCCGAAGTGGCTTTGATTCCGCCGGTCAGCGGAGGGTAGCAAGAACTATTCCCATGACGACTACTCGCCCCAACGTCATCATGCTCGCCGGTCCCAACGGAGCGGGAAAGACAACCTCCTCGCGCTCGCTGCTGGCAGATCAGCTCAAGGTAACGACGTTTGTCAACGCGGACATCATCGCCCAAGGCCTTGCCGGCTTCGACCCCGAAAGCGCCGCTTGGGAAGCCAGCAAAATAATGCTGGGACGGCTGGATGAGCTGGCGGAAAAGCGGCAAGATTTTGCATTTGAGACAACACTCGCCGCAAGATCCTATGTGCCCCGCATCGAAAAGTGGCGGAGCGAAGGTTACGTCTTTCAGCTATACTATTTTTGGCTGCCAACCGCGGACCTATCTGTGGAGAGAGTGGCCCTGCGAGTGTCGCGGGGAGGACACCATGTTCCGGAGGAGACGGTACGCCGGCGTTATCGCCAAAGCTTGCGAAATCTGTTTCAGTTGTTCATTCCCCTCGCGGACGCCTGGCAAGTCTTCGATAACGAAAAGAGAGATTCCATGCGGCTTGTCGCGCATGGATCGGGAAACACCATCGAATCCATAGTCCGTCCTGAAGTATGGGAACTCATGAAACTGAGGAGTGAAGAATGATCGCCCCCAAGTACAATAAGCCCGATCTCGATTATGCCGCCATTGAAGCGGCGCTTTCCAAGGGGGTCAGAGAGGCTGTTTTGACGCATGCCCGCTTGGGGTTTGCGGTGCCGGAAGGAAGGGACGGAAAAGTCGTCTGGGTGCAGCCGGCCGAAATTCTGGCCGACGAAGAAGTCCGACTCAAAAAGCAGTCTGAAGTCAGTTGAGTCCGGCGATGATCTCCCTCATCCACTCCCCCATCGACCCCTCCACCATTCTGGCCCAGGTCACTTCCAACGAAGCCGGGGCTGTAGTGCTGTTCTTGGGAACCACTCGCGAGTTCACCAAAGGGCGGCAGACGGCGTCGCTGGATTATGAGTGCTATCCGCAAATGGCGGAGACCAAGCTGGCGGAACTCGAAGCGCACGCCCGCGAAAAGTGGCCGCTGATCCATGTCTCCATCGTCCATCGACTCGGTCGACTGGGGCTGGGGGAAGCGAGCATTGCCATTGCCGTCAGCTCGCCTCATCGGCAGGCGGCCTTCGAGGCGGGGAAGTGGTTGATCGACACCATTAAAGAAGACGTTCCCATTTGGAAGCAGGAAAACTGGGCCGATGGGACTAGCGAATGGGTCCACCCGGGGATTAATTCCAAGTAGTCGGCACTCTCCGTGTGCCGACCTGCACTTTTTTTGAAATACGGCCCTCACGGAGTGAGCGGACTACTATAGATACGTCGCAAACCACTCTTCAATTCGCTGCTCTGATTCCGGCGGCACGGCGTGTCCCTTTTTGTGGTTGTATTGGCCAACGGGTAGCGGATTGCCGTAAAGCTGGCAGACCTTGAGTGTCTGTTCGATAAATGGCCAGCCCCGGTCGCCGTCGGCGCTATCGCCGCCGATGAGCAGGAACGGACGCGGTGCGGCGAGCGCCAATAGCTCGTGGTGTTCGTGGGTGAAGGCGGGTCCTTTGATGGAGTCGCCGAGATACCAGAGTGCGTCCCAGTTGGAGAACTTGGTGCCGATGCCTCCCTCGCTACTGACAGTAACCTTCACTCGCTCGTCGAATGCGGCGAGATACAGCGTTTCCTTCGCTCCCAGCGAATGACCCACCGCGCCGATCCGCTCGGCATCCACCTCCGGCAGCGAGGCGAGAATGTCCACGGCGACCAAAGCGTCATACAGCATCTTGGCCATTCCCTTCGATTTGGGCATTCGCTTCTGAAACTTCTCAGCTTCTTCCTTGGCGGCAATGTGGGTGTTGTCCGGCCAAAGATAATTCCGAGGGCAGAAGACGACTCTCCCTTGTCTCGCGAAGCGGAGCCCAAAAGCCTTCTCGGGCACTCCCTTTACGCCCGCGGGCTGAAGGATCGACTCATCCACCGTGGAGTGGAAAGCAACTACCCCCAGCACTTTGCCCTCCTGTCTGGCGGGCTTGAGCAGATACGCCTGAGTGAGAATCCCCGGCTCGACTTCGTACTCGACCAGTTGCCGGATTACCCCTTCCGGCCGGTCTTCCTCCAAAACCTTGAGCTTGGGAGCAGCCTTCCGCTCCGCTGGCATCGGCCCCAGGAACTCCAGCCACCATTTTCGCAGTTCCTTCCGGCGATTCTCCCAGCCGGCGAGGGAGGTGATCTTTTTGCCGTCGCCATCCATCAGCAAATCGGCCAGTTTTGGCGCATCCGCAGAGAGCTTCGCTGGCGGCGTTTGGATTTCCCGCAGCCAGGGGACATTCTTGGACTTCTTTTCGTCCGCTTCCGTCCGGCAAAGGCGGGAAGCAAGTAGGGAGGCGGAACTGGCGGCGAGAAAGGTACGGCGATGCATGTGGTTTTCTCGGGTTGCTTAGCCGCCTCGTCCACGAGGCGATTGTGGATTGTTATTCGCTCCAATCACTGATCAGGATACAATGCCGACGCTCCATCTGCATTCCCCGCGTGGTCGCGGGTCATGGGTTCGCATTTGTTGCCGACTGTTTTTTAGGCGGATTTGGTATTGTTGCCTGAGAGCTTCGCAGTTGCGGTGGCCACGCCCGTCCACCCATTGCAGAACCTGACTCTGCACTCTTCGTAGCGAGGCTATCGCTGCCAAGAAGACCCCGGCCTAACGGCTGAGGCATTTTCATGCGCGGGCGGGTAGAATGGGGGGGCATGAAAGAAAAACGAGAAGAACGAGGGTATGGCAGCGTAGCGTTTACCGTCGTGGCAATCCTCCTGATGCTCCCGCTACTCTACGCGGCATCAATCGGCCCGGCTTTTTGGCTATTCACACACGGCCTTCTCCCTGTCAACCCTGACCTATTCAACGGATTCTATGAACCGCTAAGATTCGTTTGTGCGATGTGCCATCTTGAGAGCTTGCTGGATTGGTGGATTCACCTGTGGATTGGCTACCCTGACTAATTCTTAATCACCCGTTTTGGCCGGCAACAAAAGCAGACCCTTGATCTGGACGCAGGGGCTAAGCTTATGACCCGCAAACCCAAACCCGATTTCCCCCGCCGAGCGATCCTCGAGCCGCCGTGTGCAGAGTCGCTCGGGCTGACCGATCTTGCGCCGGAAGCGGATGAGGATGCGGGGATTTCGCTGGAAGAACTGGGTCAGACCTATGCCGCGCTCCTGGCAAAAGGGGCGGACCCGTATCCGGAGGAGAGTGAGGCCGCAACGTCCGAGGAGTCCGAACTGGAAGCGGCGCTCGCCAGCGTGGCCCCGGACGAAGGGGACGGCAACGATCGTGAAGCCGCCAGCGGCAACGCGGGTGCTCCGGCCATTGCGGGACAGATTCCTCTTCGCCGTGTCGTCGATGGGGACGACGAACGCGGGTGCGAAATCACCCCTCGGACCATTCTGGAAGCCATACTCTTTGTCGGCCATCCGCAGAGCGAGCCCCTTTCCAGCCAGCAAATTGCCGGATTGATGCGTGGGGTGACCGGGGATGAGGTGGACGAACTCGTTCGCGAGTTGAACGAGGCGTACACAGCCGAATATGCTCCTTACGTCATTCAGTCGCGCGGTCCCGGATACTTGCTTGAGTTGCGGGAGGAATTCGCGCCGCTGCGAGACAACTTTTATGGCCGGATCAAAGAAGTCCGGCTGACGCAGGGGGCCATCGATGTGCTGGCCATTGTCGCCTACAACCAGCCGATCACTTTGCAGGAAATCGACCGCATCCGGGGGCGGTCCAGCGGAGCGGCTATCTCGCAATTGGTCCGGCGGGACATTCTCGCCTACGAGAAGGCGGAGGATAAAGTCGCGAAGCCGACGTACCGCACGACCGAACGATTCCTCGATCTCTATGGGCTGGAAAGTCTCGACGATTTGCCTCAGGTAGACCGACCTTTGTAGCGAATAGGCCGATTTTGCGTCCGACCCCTCTCCTGCCAGACAATTCGTGGCATTTTCGCAAGTCCTTGTCGCGAAAGGCATTGCGCCGTAGTTGTGCGTCCGGAAAGAACACATGATGACGCACTCGGTTCTGACTACTAGAATAGAGGACACCCCAAACGCCAGTTTTTCGTTTGGCGGCTAAGTTTACGGCGCTGTGAACAAGCCTCTGGCATCCCATCTGCTTTAACTCCCTTTGAGCTAACGCATCTGCCGGTTTCGCTTGTCCGATTTATGATACGACCCTCCGCTTTGAATCGCCTCCGGGACTCTGTCCCCGCGGTGCTCCCTTCGCTCCTCCTGTGCGATTTTGGCAATTTGGAGCGGGAAGTTCGCCGTTTGGAGGACGCGGGCGTGCCGGGGCTCCACCTGGATGTCATGGACGGCTCGTTCGTCCCCAATCTCAGCTACGGAATGCCGATCGTGGCCGCCATCCGCCGGCTCACGGACCTTCCCATCGATGTCCACCTGATGATCCAGCGGCCGCAGAACTACGTGAAGCAGTTCCGCGAAGCCGGGGCGGACAGCCTGACCATTCATATCGAGGCGGTCGAAGACCCTCGGCCCGTGCTGGAGCAAATTCGCTCGCTCGGCTGCGGGGCGGGCATCGCCCTCAACCCCCCTACTCCCATCTCCCGCTTGGAAGGCTGCCTCGACCTGTGCGATCTCGTGCTGGTCATGTCCGTGCAGGCCGGCTTTGGGGGGCAATCGTTCAACCCGGTGGCGCTCGACAAGCTGCGGCAAGTCCGCCAGCTTGCCGGCCCCGATCTGCTGCTCGAAATCGACGGCGGCATCGGCCCCACCACCATTGCCCAGGCCGCCGCGGCCGGGGCGCAACTGTTCGTCGTTGGCTCGGCAATTTTTGGCAAACCCGATTATCAGCAGGCGGTCACGGAATTGACCCACCTGGCAACCCCACAACCCGTTTAGAACGTGGTCCGCTCACTCCGTGCGCGGACAGGCCGGCACACGGAGTGTGACGGCTACTATCAGGACAACCTCTCCTATATGGTACGCATCCTCCTCGTTCGCCCAGGCTCCACCGATTTCGATGAGCAAGGCCGAATCAAAGGCACGCTCGACATCCCGATGAGTGAAGCGGGCAGCCTGCAAGTTACCCGCATTGTGCAGGAACTTCGCGAGACCAAAATCGACCAGGTCTACACCTCCCCCTGCCGCTGCGCCGAGCAAACCGCCGCCATCCTGGCCGGCGACCATCGGCTCAAGGTCAAAAAGCTTACCGAGCTGCAAAACCTCGACCACGGCCTCTGGCACGGCAAGCTGATCGACGAGGTCCGCCACAGCCACCCCAAGGTCTATCGCCAATTGCAAGAACACCCGGAAACCGTTTGCCCCCCAGAAGGCGAGCCCCTCGGCGTCGCCTTCGACCGCGTTAAAGCGGCCCTGGAACGCCTGCTGAAAAAGCACCGCGCCGGGATCATCGCCCTCGTCGTCCCGGAGCCCCTGTTTGCCCTGGTCCGGAGCCTGCTGGAAGAGGCCGAAGTCGGCGACCTCTGGAAAGCCGAGTGCGAAGAAGGAGGCTGGTGCTCTATCGACGTCGAATCAACGGTCGATCTTACCTGGCGCGGGGCGGAACTCACGAAGGCGTAAGGCCGGCATTATTTACACCAGCCCGACGCGCCCGCGAGGGAATTCCTCGCGGCAGCGGCAATAGTAGGTGCGTCTCGTTAGCCCTCTCAAACACCCACGCCTAGCGCGTGTGGATGTTATCGTGTTCCCGTGGCGCTTCCGACCTTTTCTCCGCAGGAACCCGGGCCTTTTTCCCGGCCCTATCGCACGGTCGGCCCTGCATCGTTTTTCGTCTCTCTAGCTCAGCACCAAAACTGGCGCGTGGGCCGGTGTCGGATTCGGTAGCCGTGCGTCTTCGCGGACCTTGACCGCTATTTGCCGATTGGCCGTGGTCCCAAAAGAGTCTCGTGAATTATCGGAGAAAACTTCTCGAATTGCCTGTTTAATGCTGGACATTCAATTTCTGCCGCCCTATGCTAGTTCCCAATTGCCCCATTCCGCAGGCAGAGCCCCTGCGGTCGTGGGGTCCTACCACGCACAACAGCGTCATTCGCTACGACCGCGCGAATCCGCACGGTTGATATTATCCATCCTTTTCATCCCCAGGACCCGCCATGTTCTTCACCCGCGCCGCCAGCCGTAAGAGTTCCCCCCGCGTTACCAAAGCTGATAACACCCGCAAACGCAAGTTGTTCTTCGAGTCGCTCGAAGATCGGCGACTCTTGGCCCTAATCGCCTATACATCTGGGCATACGTTGGATGCAGGCCAACTCGCGGCAGTTGGTCTCACAGTGACGCCAAATGTTAACGGATTTTCCGCGGATGATGCGGGATTCGCTTCCGCTCTTGCATCCGGGGCCCAGGCGGTTGTCATTGGCGAGGGTGTCGGCGGAGGTGGCGGTTTGAGCCCCGTAACCATGGCCAACATTGCCAGCTACGCGAGCAGCGGCGGCAATGTCATTGTGCTGGGTAGTCATGGCGGCCAGGCAAGTTTTCTCAATTCCGTGTTCGGTTTTTCAACGGCAACCGCCGGCTCCCAGAGCTCGGGAGAGCTCATCACCAAAGTCGCCGGTGACGGACCGGCAACCCTTGCTGCCAACAGTGCCACAGAATACATCACCGGCGCGCCAGGCCTTGTGACTTATATTGGGAACGGCGGCGCGACTGTCGCATTTAACACCAGTTTCGGTGCCGGCGTCGTATCTTATCTGGGCTGGGACTTTTGCTGCGGGGGGACGTCAGCTCAAGACTTGGATTGGTACACGGTTTTGGAACGGGACGTAAACTTGTCAATTCGTCTCGATTCAGTCGACCCCAGTCCGCGTACGCAATCGGTGGACTCCGTCCAAGTTCACTTTATCAGGGACGTTGACCCGCTAACCTTCGACTACAACGACATCACACTCACCCGCAACGCTGGGCCCAACCTGATTAACCCCTCGGTGGTCGTTACTCAATTGACCCCCAGAGATTTTACGATTAGCGGCCTTGCGCCGCTCACGGGCGCAGTCGGCACGTATAAACTGACGGTGAGCGGTGCCGCCATTAATGATTCGTTAAGCACGCCGATAAGCGGACAAGGAAGTACCGCTTGGGATCTGGATACGACGTTTGTTGTTCCCTTGAAGGCAAAGGAACCCCTTGGCAGTCTCATTTATTACAACGTCGAAACCCGCGGCCTCCCCGCGGCAACGGACGTTCAGGCCCTGACGATCGATCTGGATGCAGGCCAGAAGTTCAGCGTTGTGATCACGCCCACTTCCACACTGCGACCCTCGGTCAACATCACCAACCCCGCCAGCGCGTCGATTGGATCAATGACCGCGGCAGGTCCCGGACAGGAAGTCGTGTTTCGGAATCTGACGGCAAGCGCCGCGGGTACTTACCAGATTTCGGTGGCAACTGCCGGAGGGACGACAGGCAAATTCGCGCTGGAAGTATATTTGAACGCGGATGTCGAAGTCGAGCAGCACGGCGGTCCCTCGAACGACACCCTCGGCACGGCCCAGGATATTAATGCCAATTTCTCGACACTGACTCAGGGTGGAGCACTTCGCGCTGCCGTGGTGGGCCATGCGGGTCGAGGCTTCTATGATGTTGATCGGAATTCTGGATTGTTGCGGCAAATCGACGTAAACACCGGGGCGACGCTGGGATCGATTTCCATGACCGTGGCCGGGAATCCTGTAACTGGAGCATTTAGCATCGCAGTCGATCCGACCACAAATGTCGTGTATGCATTGGTCAGTTATTCCGGCGTCAACACGGCCCTGGTTACGCTTAACGTAGTGACAGGAGTTGGAACGGCGATTGCCGACGTCAATGCCTCCGGACAGCGATTCACCGATTTCGCATTTGATTCCGCTGGAACGCTTTATGGGCTCACAGGCGACTCGGGTGCAAATTCGAATAGCTTGTTCGCAATCGACAAGACTAATGGGGCGCGAACACTTTTAGTTGCGCTCACGAATTATGGCAGCGGTACCGGGGAAAGCTTGGCGTTCAATCCCGATACAGGACTCCTTTATCGGTTCCAGGCAGGCGTTTTTGACTCCATTGATCCCAACAATAGTTTCGCCATCGCCAATATCCCAGTTTCCGGTTCAAATCCCTATCAAGCGCAAGCCCTGACCTATGTCGGTGGTGGACAATTCCGACTGTCAAGATTCGCACAACTCTATTCTCTCACGACCACGGGCACTGCGACGTTCGTAGGAAACCTGGAAAGTACCTCAAGCAGAATTCATGGGCTATCTCTTATCGGTGGCGACATTGTCGATGTCTATTCATTCAATTTGACCGCTAATCAGACAACAACCCTTGCGACGCAACGTGACTCCACGGTGGAATTGCTAAACAGCGTCGGCGTCGTACTGGCAACCGGAATTCCTGCGTCCAATGTTAGCAGTATCATCAGCAACTTTACCGCCTCGGCCACGGACGTCTACTATGCTCGAGTCACCCGCCCATTTGGCGTCGGTGAGTACAGCCTGATTGTCACTAAGAACGCAGCATTTGATACGGAAAACAACAATTCGATTTCCACCGCTCAGAACATCGGCAACGTCAATGTTGCTCTCGGGTCGGTCGAACAAGGACTTCTTTTGGGTGCCGATGATGGCGACGTTCATTTGCTCTCCATCGATCCGGCCACGGGAGTCGCTACGATTTTGGCTTCCGGCGTCGGCGGCGGTTCTGGTTACAACGATCTGGCGCGCAATCCGGTGACGGGCGTGCTTTTCGGATCTCAAGCCCGAAACAATAGCGGACTCTATCAATTAAGCACGTCGCCATTCACAGAGACCTTGATCGGTTTCATGGGGGGCAATGTCCGCGGTTTGGCCTGGTCGCCAAATGGCGCGATTTTGTACGGCTACCGCGATTCCGTTCTCGGAACCATTAACCCCGGCACGGCGGCGTTTACACCCATCGCCGATTCCGGGATTGGCTTTATCGGCGGGATGGCGTTCCAGCCTGGGACGGGTGTTCTATTCGCCGTTACGAATGTTCGTGGGGTGCAAGGACTCTATACCATTAACACGACCACAGCCGCCGCCACATTCATTGGCAATCCGGGGAGCAATGATTATAACTCGTTGACGTTCCTGGCTGATGGCACCCTGCTCGGTGGCATTGGACGTGCTGCGTCCAATCCCGGGGATTTGATGCGAATCAATCCGGCAACGGGCGCTGCCACTCTGGTCGGCCACACGATACCTTCGGGATTTCAAAACCTGACCGGGTTGGCCCAAATTCCCGCCGAGGGAGATTACTACAAGTTCCCCATTACCGCCGGAGCGCAAATTCAATGGTCCACATTGACGCCCGGCGATGGGCCTTTCGAGTTTCCGAATAGTCTTGATCCGGCGCTTGAGCTTTACGATCCATCGGGAGTGTTGGTCGCTTCCAATGACAATGGTGCGTTAGATGGCCGCAACGCGATTCTCACTTATACGGCGTTGGCAACCGGAAACTACACCGTGCATGTTGTCGGGGCCGGGAGTACCAATGGCGAATACGTCCTCACCCGCGAGCCCACTGGCTCGCTTGATGCTGTGACGACAGGTGGAGCGCTGACCGTCACCGATATCAGCCCTGGCGGGAAGGACAACGACCTGCTGGTGCGTGTGGTGGGCGCGAACCTGGTGATTACCGATGCCAACGAGCAGTTCACTCCCACCTCGGCCGCGGCCACGGGCGGCACGCTGAGCAACGGGGACAGAACGCTGACCATCCCGCTGGTGAACATTACCAGCACGGCCAGCGTGCTCACGATGGGTGGCAACGACCTGATTACCGTCGATTATGCCGGTGGTCCGTTCGGCAAGGCCCTGGTGATTCGCGGCGGCACGCCAAGCACTCTCCCAGGCGACAAGCTGGTCATCAACAACCCCTCGACAGCTTTCCCCTTCGTGGTGGATACCAACGGCGGCATGGTGGATGCCAGCAATGATCCGACGCTCCGGTTCTCGGAAATCGAACGGGTCTCGATGCTCGATACCACGGCCCGCGATCTCTCCTTCGGCCAGTTCTATGCCCGCGGCACGAGCGCTGCCGAATTCATTCAGTTCATCAGCGCGTCTCAGGTGGACCCCAATTTCCGGCTCCGGATCGGCAACGTGTATTACCCCCGCAATAACGGAAATTACGGACCTTATGCGACCGTCACTGCTGCCCCCATGGTCGAGGTCTTTGGCCGCGGAGGGAACGATACGATTTCGATGTACAACACGCGGCTCAACGGGGCGCTGTTTGGCGAGGGTGGAGATGACACTCTGACCGGTGGCTATGGGAACGACTTGATCGTCGGCGGGTCCGGGCACGACAAAATCAACGGCGGAACGGTTGGCGGTCACGACGAAATCTGGGGTGACGACTTCAATCCGGGGGTCGATAATCCCGCAGTCGCCTCGCAAGCAGTCCTGGTCGGCAACGACACGATCAACACCTTTGCCGGAAATGACACGGTCTATGGCCAGGGTGGCGTAGACACCATCAACACCGGTGGCGGCGCGGACTACATCAACGGTGGGCCCGGCAACGACACGCTCGACGGCCAGGCCGGGAACGACCGGGTTTATGGCGGCACCGGGAATGACCTCGTCGTCGGCGCCGACGGGAACGATTTGTTGGCCGGCAACGACGGGACCGACACGCTCTATGGCCGCCTCGGCAATGACATCCTCATTGGCGGCGACGGTGTGGATACCTTGAACGGGAACGAAGGTGGGGATGCCTTGGTCGGCGACGACTCCAACAATTCCGGCAACAGCAACAGCCTGGCGAAGAGCGACACTGCCGACGCTGCCCTGCTCGCGCTGCTCAACGCTTGGGGCCCCTCTCCCGTCCTCTCCAGCCTGGGAGTTGGCTTCGGTTCCTCCGGCGATGACAGCGACCTCGACACCCTCTGGGGTGGCTCGGAAGCCGATGCCTTCTTCTCGATTGCCCTCGACCTCAAGGCCGATCGGGTAGTGGGGACGGACTTGAACTAGGCCACTTGGTCTTATTGCTGAAACGGCATAGCGTCCCGGTTGCTAAGGCAGCCGGGACGCTTTTTTTGTTGGAACCTGCCGTTGGTCACGGCCAGCAAAGTAGGGTGCATGAGTTTTCGAAATGCACGCGTGATGGGCGCGGTAATACGCGGGGCGGCCTTCCTCAGGGTTGGTATGTACTACGCACGTGCATTTCGCTGCGCTCATGCAATCGACACGTCTAGAAGCCGACACGCGGGCCGCGCGAGGCTACTTCACCGCCGCAAACATCTCCGCGTATTCCAGCACCCAGGCGTCGATGAGGCCCTGGAATTTGGGTTCGTCTACTTCTTCGAGCTTTTCGTAGTAGTGGCGGTTGAAGGCTTCCTTGTTCCGGATGGTCCCTTTGGCCGTGATCTCTAAAACGTGGAGCGAGGAGTAAGGGCGAACCGTCATTTCCAGCCGGCTGTAGTTGCTGGTCCGCTGGCCGCCCACGATGCGAAGGTCGTCCCGAAAGCAGGCCCCGCCCCAGCCTTTGTCGCCGTAGATCGTTTCGTACTGAAAACCCGGAAAGACGTTCGGCAGCCGCTTGATGCAGTTTTCCACCTGGTCGGAAAGCCGAAGCCGCAATTGGGAGTGGAACCGTTTGCACTCCTCCTCGGTCATGGCCTGCTTTTGGGCCTCGTGCGCACGAGTTTCCCCGCGCTTGTGCCCGCGTTCAATCGCCTGCCGGAGTCGGTCGTCAAAGGACATGCTGGTAGTGTAATCGTCGCAGGGTATCGCGCGAATCGCGGACAGTTGGAGTCCCGGCTTTAGCCGGCTCGTTGCCTTCCAGAAGACCGGCTGAAGCCGGAACTCCAGCGCTAGGGCAACAGAATCTTTGGCCCGGTTCCCGCCGCGGTGGCATGTCCCACCCGCCGCGCTTTGAGGCGAATATACGGCGCGACGAAGCGGCTGCGGTGGCCGAAGTCGCCCGGCCGTTCGGCCCCTTTCGCGTGGAGGGGTTCGACGACGTCTTCAATCACAAAGCCGCTGCGGCAGAGGTGACCGAAGATTGCTTCCCAGCGGTGGAGATATTCCAGCGTTCCTTCCTCGCGGTGCGGGCTGCCGAGGACCTGCGGCAGCGGGCCAGTTCGGTAGTAGGGTTCGGTCAATTCATAGCCGCCTGGGGACGGCTGAGTGTCGGCTTGCAGGCTGGTGGGGCTTTTGTGCTGACTGATGTAGAGTCCGCCGCCGCGTGTGACGCGGGCGACTTCTCGATAGACGGGGGCAATCTCTGGGACGTAACAGGTGCTGACGGGATGCACGACGATATCGAATTCTCCCGCGGTCAGCATGGGCATGTCGTCCATCGAAGCCTCGACCGTCCGGAGCGCCAGCCGCCGCTCCGCTGCCACCTGCCGGTCGAGTTCCAGCATGGCGGGGCTGATATCCACCACGGTCACATTCGCCCCAGCGGCGGCATACAGCGGCCCATGCTTTCCCCCGCCGGCCGCCAGGCACAGCAGCCGCTTCCCTCGAATGTTCCCGCCGAGCCAGCCAAGGCCGTCCACGGTCTTGAGCGGGTCGACAAAATCCTGGTCCTTAGCGGGGCGCGTGAAGCAATCACCCTCCCGGACCCGTTCGTCCCAAGCGCGGCGATTATGAGCGTGGATGGACATGAAAATGTGGCAAACGAGGCGGCGGATTCTCAATTTTTCTTAATCTTAATCTTAATCTAACTCTTAATCCTACTCGTACTCCTGCTCGTACTCTTACTCCTCTTCCATGACGGCGGACGAGTAAGAGCAGGAGTAGGAGTACGAGCAAGAAACGGAATTGCATCCCCGAGAAAAATGCCCTCATTTGCTGTACTCTCCCCCCTTGGCGCGTTACGATGCCAAAGTCCTCCGCTAGGTCGACTGCCGAGAATCGAGGTGTTCAATGTCGCGATCACGTTTGATACTGCTCACGCTGGCTCTAGCGAGCCTGTTTTTCCTCGGCGACATGCGTGGGGACGATCCACCCAAGACCCCCAAGGATTCCCCTGCTACTGATGTCCCCGACCGCTTGCTCAAGGCAATCGGCGGCAAAGGAGCGAAGGCTGCTCCTGTCGCCAACAAGCCGGCCGCGGACGAGAAGGAGCCGGAGAAGAAAGCCGCAGCCGAAGAGAAGCCCACGGTCCAAGAACCAGCCGTCAAAGCGCCGGAGATCAAACCGGCCAAGCTCACTCCCAAGCAGATTGCCTTCGTCAAGTCGGAATTGATTCCCGCTTATCAATCGGGCGAGCCCATCAACATTCTCAAGCTCGTCAGCGGTCAATTGGCTCGCTGGACCGATCCGCAGATCGCCGGCATGAACCAGTTGCTGGCAGAGCTGAAAGCGCCGACGCTCGACAAGATGATCACCGACGCCCGGATGAACCTGGTTCGGGCCCAAATGGCCGACAAGGGACCTGAGGCGACGGCCCGCGAAGCGGCCATCGTGCTGCGGGAAATCAAGCGGCAGATCGAAGAGATATTGAAGACGGCCCAGGGAATTGAGCTCATGAAGGATCCGTTCCCAAAGCCAAAAAGCCTGACGGAATTTCGCGATCAATACTGGATGGCCCATGTGCAGAATAATCAGCTCATCAATGCCGACGGGCTGGCCTTCCAGGGAAACCTGATCACGCAGTCCAAGGTGGTCTCTAAAGCAAAAAACGCTTCGCCTGCGGACAAGGCCATTTTTGCGACCAAATTCCCGGACATCACGACGAAGATTCGCATCGTCCACCGGGAGCTCAACGAACGGAGCGTCGAGCTGCGGGTGGAGCGGGTAAAATTCGCGGTCAAGGTGCTGCAGGAATCCAAAGATATCAAAGAACGGTTCCTCGCGTCCTACGCTGTTGGCGTGGACGGCGAATTGCTGGTGAATGGTTTCAAGGAGTTTCCTGGTCCCTTTGTCCGCTCCACCTTGAGTGCGCCAGGCTATGTCGACGCGCTGACCAGCGACGTGGATCGCGGCAAAAAGCTGGCGGGGGACATGGTCAAGAAGAGCCAACTCCTCTTTGCCGGCATGCACTGGTGGCGGCGCGGCCGCTACGGATTGGGGCCGGAACTCAACGGCCTTTTGAAGAGCACTGCTGCCCAGACCAACCTGGCGGCTCAAATTCCGCTCAACATGCCCCGCGTAACGCCGGTCCCTGTTGATCCGGCAAAGCACCCGCTGGATCAGATTCCGACCTTCGACCGCCGCCATCATTTCACCTGGGCCTGGCAGACTCGGCAGTTTCAGATGACGGGCGGCAGTTCGTCGAGTTCCAATACTTCGACCCAGGCCTCGACGTCCAGCATACCGATGCGGATGACGCCGGACTTTTGGAACGGCAACACCTTTTACTGAGTGTCGCTTCCCGCGGGGACGACCGGTACGGCCGTCGATACCAAGACCACCACGACCACCACCACCACGAATTACGCCCAGGCCTATCTGCCCAAGGATGATCCTTATCTCATTAATCGCCTTGTCGGTTTTTTGGAGTACACCAAGGCTCTGGAAGCTTTTGACGAGCTCGCCGCCCTCGCCAGCTTCGACGAGATGAAGGCCATCGATGAGATCATCAAGTCAGAACCCGAGTTCACCGTCTACATCAACCTGGCTCGCCGCATTGAACAAGGCCGCAGCAGCCTCGCCGAAAAGCCGAATGGGCCCAATGACGACTTCTCGCGCAAGGGCTTCCGCTGGGTGACGGCGCTGGCCCGCGTGGAAGTCGGCGCGATGCTCGCCGGATTCACCGATCACCCCAATCCATTCGCCGCCGTGATGGGGAAGGGTTATGACGTTCTCGAATTCAAAGAGATGCTGATTGACGGCGCGAAGATCCATTTCTGGGCACTCGCGAGCGATCCGGACTTCGCCGAAGCGACCAAGACCTTCAAACCGAACGGAGAGACGCTCACCTACGTCCGGCGGCTGAATGTGGCGACTGCGTTCGTCTATTCCGCCGGCGGGTTGACGGAACTGGAGCTGAGTCCGCTGCAGAAGGAAGAAATCGCGACCTATGCCAAGAATTTGGATGGTGCCCGGAACTCCTTTCAGGCTGCAATCCAGCTTTACCTGTCGCAAGTATTCTCACAAACCAACACCAAGACCAATACCACGAACCAGCGGGCCTTTGTCGAGTTCTGCAACAATGGCGCTTGCCGGACGTTTGGCGCAGGGGGATTGGGCCCGGCAGGAGGCAAAAAGTAGCGTGCATGAGCAACGCGAAATGCACACGACTACACCTTCACGAATTTCTGCAGCGTATGATAGTCCCGCCCTTCCGGCTTTTTGCCGCCGGCGGCGGAGCGGACGACTTCGGAGACGTAGAGGCTTCCCTGGGAATCGAGCCAGATGTCGTGCGGGGCGAAGAAGTCACCCGGCTCGCTGGGATTTTCGCCGCCGCCAAATCGATTGAGAAGTTGGCCGCTCGAATCGAAAATGCTGACGCGTCCGCCGGTGGCTCCTGGATGCGGCGGCACGGTTCCCGGCCACATTCCCGCCCGGTAGCCGAGTTCGGCAACGTAGACGCGGCCGGCAGCATCAATGACCAGATCGCAGGGGCGGGCCACGTCTTTCCATTCCGTCAGAAACGTGCCATCGGGCGAGAACAACTGCAAGCGGCCGTTTTCCCGATCGGCGACATAGACCGTTCCCGCCGCATCGACCGCAATGCCGTGAGGAACATGGAACTGCCCCGGTCCACTGCCGGGCTCTCCCCAGGAGAGCAGCAATTGACCGTCCGCCGAAAACTTGTGAATCCGCGCATTGCCGTAGCCATCGGAAATATACAACTCCCCGGACGGAGCTGGTGCCAGATTGGTGGGATAGTGAAACGGCGGCCCCGCCTGGCGGATGGTGCGATAATCGACGCTCGTCGCCCCGGTACCCGATGGCTGGCCGCTCGTACCCAGCGTCCAGAGCAGCTCGCCTTCCGGCGTGAATTTGTGGACGGTGTGGTCCAGATCGTCCGTGAGATAAACGGAATCATCCGGCCCGATCCAAATCCCGTGCGGCCGCACGAAGAGACCGGCTCCCCAGGAGGACAGGAGCTTTCCGTCCGGGGCAAAAATGGCCACCGGATGGTCCCCCCGATTGAAGGCAAAAACCTGGTCCCGCGAGTCGGTCGCCACCGCGGTAACTTCCGAAACCTGCCAGCCAGCCTGCCACTGGGCCCATTCGCTGTCGGCCTGATAACGGAATTCGCCGGAACCCACGGTCACATTTTGGTGTTTCATAGTGGCAATTGGAATGCGCAGGGAGTCAAATAGTAGTCCGC
>JBJXFF010000160.1:0-17003 GCA_046153945.1 Pirellulaceae bacterium | reverse complement strand
CCGGGCCGCAGTTTGGCACCACAAAATCCGTGAGCCACTACCGGTCAAGATTACTTGTCGTCAGCCTTCTTGTCTTCTTTCCGATCGCCATCCTTCTTGTCGCCACCCTCTTTCTTCACTTCCTTGTCGCCACCCTCCTTCTTGTCTCCATCTTCCTTCTTCTCTTCCTTGTCCCCACCCTCCTTTTTGGGTTCCTTCTTCTCAACCTTGTCTCCCCCCTCCCCCTCTTTGGCGGCCTTAATCTTCTTGAGTTCGGCATTCAGGCGTTCGATTTCGCGCCGAATCTGTGCCTCGGGATCACCAACGTCACGGGAAATCTTTTCCCGCTCCGCCTTGAACCGCTTTTCCATTTCCTCTCGCATCTTTTCGATGTTGCCGGCTCCTGGAGCATTGAGTGCGCCGAACTTTTTGGTCATCTCTTGCAGATGCTTCTCCATCTTTTCCCTCATCTCTTCGGGACTGACAGAAGGATTAGCGGCAGCCAACTTCTTGGCCATTTCTTGCATGTGCTTCTCCATCTCCACCTTCATCTTTTCCGGATTGATCGCAGGATTGGCCCCTCCGAATTTCTTGGCCATTTCTTCCATTCGCTTCTTCATTTCTTCCGGATTCGGAGAGCCCGGCAAGCCTCCGGAGCGGAGTCCGCGCACTTCTTCCCGCAGTTCGTTGACTTGTCCGGCCAGTTGCTTGACCAATTTCGACAACTCGTCCAGGCGGCCTTCCTTGGACTCTTGGCCTTCTTCTTTGCGGCGTTCTTCCTTGCGCGGCTCTTCCTTTCTGGGCTCTTCCTTGCGCGGTTCCTCTTTCTTGGGCTCTTCCTTCCGATCCTCCTCTTTTACTTTGCGTCCTTCCACCTCCACCTTAATCGTGGCGGCTTTGGGTTCTGGAACCTTCACATCATCGGCTCCCACGGGAACCCAACCACCGAGCAGCCCGACCGTGATACCGGCGGGCACGATCCATTTCGAAAATTGACTCGCGAATTGCCAGGACATAGATAACTCCTTAAAAAGAACGACCGGGCCGATAGGCCCCTGGAAACCCCAAATGCCGAATGCACCGACATTCTAGGGTCTGGACGCGACGAAAAAAACAAGGGTGGACGGAAGACCGCGAACATCGCCTTAAAAAGGGCTTGAAGTGGACCTTCAATAGGCTGATGATAGAGGTATTCCCGCCTACCCTTCGAATCCCTCCTCCCATGCTCGAAATCCTCGCCACCAGCCGGCCCTCCGCCGGTTCGAAGATGTGCGACCGGCTCAGCCGGCGGGCCATGATGCGGATTGGGGCGCTGGCTCCTCTGGGTTTGAGCCTGCCGACACTATTATCGGCTGAGAAACAGGCTCGTGCGGCAAGTGCGGGGGCGAGCTTCGGCAAAGCCAAGCGGTGCCTACTGCTCTTCATGTGGGGTGGCCCGGCTCATCAGGACTTGTGGGACATGAAGCCGCTGGCCCCGGACAATGTTCGCGGGGAATTCAAGCCGGTGCCAACAAATGTGCCGGGGATTCAGATTTCCGAACTGATGCCGCACATCGGCAAGCAGATGGACAAGATTGCCCTCGTCCGTTCGGTGACCCACACCGACAACAACCATTCCACCAGTGCTCACTGGATGCTCACCGGGCACAAGCATCGGCTCAGCGCGGAGAACTTTGGGGCCAGTCCCAGTGACATGCCCCACATCGGCTCGGTCATCAGCAAGCTGCTGCCGACCGAGGCAAGCATGCCCTCGTTCGTCGGTCTGCCGGAGCGGATCGGCACGACGGCTGGCTTTCTCACCCCCGGCCAATTCGCTGGCGTCCTCGGCAGCAAATACGATCCCTTCACCATCGACCAGCACCCCGATGAGCCGAACTTCAAGATCGAAATGTTGGCTCAGCGCGAGGGACTCGATCCGATCCGTGTGGCGGCCCGCAAGAACTTGCTGGAGACATTCAACGCCGGTGTGAGCGGACTTGACGTCAGCGCTCGCGTCCGCCCGATGCATGCGTATTACCAGAAGGCTGCGGACTTGGTGACATCGTCCCGGGCGCGTGACGCCTTCAACCTGGGGGCAGAGAGTGACAAAGAGCGCGACCGTTATGGCCGCGGCACGTTCGGGCAAAGCGTCCTTCTCGCCCGGCGGATGCTCGAAGCGGGCGTGCGGCTCGTCACCGTCTATTGGCACCGCGATATGCCGGGGGTCGATACGACATGGGATACGCACGGCCAGAACTTCAAGCAACTCAAGGAGCGGCTCGTTCCTCAGACTGACCAGCCGGTGGCGACGCTACTGGCGGATTTGAAAGACCGCGGCTTGCTCGACGACACACTCGTCGTCTGGAACAGCGAGTTCGGCCGAACTCCGAAGATCAATGGAGCAGCCGGGCGCGATCACTGGGGAGCCTGCAACACGGTCTGGTTCGCCGGCGGTGGCATACCCGGGGGACAAGTCTACGGCTCGTCCGACAAACAGGCCGCGTTTCCGGCAGATAATCCCGTCGGTCCCGCGGATGTGACCGCCACGATTTTTCACTTGCTGGGAATTCATCCGCACAACTTGATTCATGACCGCGAAGGGCGTCCGCATACGATTTCGCATGGGCATCCGCTGGACCTCGTTTTATCTGGCAATGCCAAGCCGAAGAGTTAGTTGGATGTATACTGGAGCCCATAATGGATAAGCCACTCTCCCGCCGCACTTTCCTCTCCGACGTCGGCATGGGCTGCACCGGCCTCGCGCTCGGCTCGCTGCTCATGCGGGACGGAATCGTCCGCGGCGAAGAAGGGAGCGCCCTGGCGAAGCATCCTGCCAAGGCCAAGAGCATCATCTGGATATTCCTCGTCGGCGGCATGAGCCAGATGGAGAGTTTTGACCCCAAGCCAGAACTCACCAAATACGGCGGCAAGACGTTTGAGGAGACCCCTTACAAGGAGGCCCTCAATTCGCCGCATCTGAAGAAGAACTTGCGGGAAGTCATCGAAGGACTCCACAAGGTTCATCCTAAGATTTACCCGATGCAGGTTGGCTACAAGCAATACGGCCAGAGCGGCCTAGCCATTAGCGATTGGTGGAGCAATCTCGGCAAAATGGCGGACGACTTCTGCCTCGTCCGCGGCATGTGGACCACCGACAACAACCACGGCGCCCAATTGCAGTTCCACACCGGGCGGCATTCGCTGGAAGGGCCGTTCCCCACTATCGGTTCCTGGGTTCATTGGGGACTCGGTTCGCTCAACGATAATCTCCCCCAGTTCGTGGTGATGGGGACGCCGATTGCCGACTGCTGCGGCGGCGTTGGGGCTCATGGAGCCAATTACCTCGGCCCCAAGCACGACGGTGTACAGCTTACGGTCGATCCGGCCAATCCTCTCCCCTTCGCTGCACCGGGCAATGGCGTCTACCGCGAAGAGCAAAAGGAAGAGTTCGGCCTGCTCAGTAAACTCAACAAGCTCTCCGCCGTCGAGTATCCCGACGACCCAGCGCTCCAGGCCCGCATCAAGTCCTACGAGCTCGCGTTCCACATGCAGACCGCGGTCCCCGACGTCGTCAACTTCGCCGCGGAAAGCGCCCAGACCCAAAAGCTCTACGGACTCGACCAGGCGGCCACGCAAACCTTCGGCGGCCAATGCCTCGCCGCCCGCCGCCTCGTCGAGCGCGGCACGCGCTTCGTCCAACTCTTCCACGGCAGTAACGGCGGAGCCGGAGCCTGGGACGCCCACGGCGGCCTGAAGGCGGGCCACAGCAGCCTTTGCGGCCAGGTCGATAAGCCAATCGCCGGCCTCATCGAAGATCTCAAGCAGCGCGGCCTTCTGGATGAGACCCTGGTCGTCATCGGCACCGAGTTCGGCCGCACGCCGGGGGCCCAAGGCTCCGACGGCCGCGACCACCACCCCTACGGCTTCTCGGTCGCCCTCGCCGGCGGCGGCATCAAGGGGGGCCTCGCCTACGGCGCCACCGACGAACTCGGCTTCCACGCCGTCGAAAAACGGCACTACGTCACCGACCTCCACGCCACCCTCCTCCACCAACTCGGCCTCGACCCCCGCCGCCTGGAAATCCCCGGCCGCAAACGGCTGGACGTCGATTTCGGGACGGTGATGCGGGAAATCATCGTATAATGGAGGGTGAGGTCTTCACGATGCTTAACGAGCCAAATAACGGTCATCCATCTTCGACGGCATCCGAATCGACCGGGCTAGATGCGGACCGGGCCTTTGAGGAGTACCGCGCCTATTTGCTTTCACCGGAGTTCAAGCGTCAAATGTGCGAGCACTTCCAAAAGGCGACTCGTCGAGCCATTGAAGAGGGGCACAAACTGGAATCGGAGCTTCATGCCAGGACCAATTCGTGAAACCGATTCTCTGGATCGTCGCCGGACCAAACGGTGCAGGAAAGACGACCTTGGTTTCACGAGAACCGGTAGCCAGCGTCTTGCCCAAGGTGGCCTTTTGGAATCCAGACGATTTGGCCAAAAAGATACTCGTTGAGCGTGGCTTTGTTGAATTTGCGAGCGCTCCTGCGGACCAGCTTCGCCGCGCATTCATCGACGCAGCAAATACCACGTTTGCGAATTTGAAAGACTGCATCGCACGCGGTATTGCCTGCGGCGTTGAGACAGTCTTAAGCACGAACAAATACCAGGAGCTCGTCGAGACAGACTTGGCCTCGCGAGGAATCTTCGGCCTGCTCTACGTCGGCTTAAGCTCGCCGGAAATTGCCTGCCAGCGAGTTGCAAGGCGCGTGCTTGAGAAGGGGCATGGCGTGCCCGAAGACAAGATTGTCGCTCGCTGGTCGCGGTCGCTTGAGAACCTTCCATGGTTTGCCGCCAGGGCAAGTCCGCTTTTCGTCTTCGACAACTCGGTTGACGACCCAAATTCGTCGGGCAAACTAATTGCCGAAGGGAACGCTGGAGCGATTCGCTGGCACGATGCTGGTGCAATTCCCGAGCTGTATTCAGCGCTGATGTCCCTTCCGCAAATTCACGAATAACCCGAGTAATTCTCGCATGCCCCACCGTTCCCTCTCCGGTTTCCGCGTTCTCGTGACCGGAGCTTCCAGCGGTATCGGGCGCGAATTGGTCTTGGAACTTGCCCGACAAGGCTCCCGCGTCGTCGCGATGGCGCGGCGCGAGGACAACCTCGTTTCGCTCGAAACAGAAGCTTCATCTCTCGGTCATTCCATCCACATCTTTCCCGGCGACGTCACAGACTCACGCTTGCGGTCTCTCGCCTTGGAGTTCTGTAGCAAACAGCTTGGCGGGCTCGATTGTCTCGTCAACAACGCCGGCATCGGGGCGATTGGTCCGTTTGAAGAGGCGGACGAAGAACGCCTGCGCAAGATTATGGAGGTCAACTTCTTCGCTCCCGTGGAATTCGCCCGCGCCGCACTTCCAATTCTCCGCAACGGGAATCTCCCCCTGATCGTGAATGTCAGCTCCGTCCTCGGCCACCGCGCGGTCCCGTTCAAAAGCGAATACTGCGCCAGCAAATTTGCTTTGCACGGCTTCAGCGACGCCCTTCGGGCGGAACTTGCTCGCGATAAGATCGACGTGCTCCTGGTCAGCCCCAGCACGACGCAGAGCGAGTTCTTCGACCATGTTCTCGGCAACAAAGAGAAGCCTCGCGGGCGGTTCGGAGCGATGACTCCCGCCAAAGTCGCCCGCCGCATTGCCTGGGCCATGCGGAGCGGCCGGCACGAGATCATCCTCCCCCTCGGCGGTCGCCTGCTCGTCTGGCTCGACCGCCTTTGCCCGCCGCTTGCGGACAGGCTGGTGGCGTGGTTCGGGTGATGTTCCTCGCCTCGCCGATATTGGACATGACTGGTATCTTGGTCGCAGTGCCCCCGCCAAGGCGAGCGGGGGGCGTTAGCCCCCTGATACTACCCACACAGTCCGGTGGGCCCTTCGATTGTTGTCCCCTGCACCCTCCAATATGCCCTCTAGTCGCCCTCGCTAATATCAGGGGGCTCACACCCCCCGCTCGCCATGTCCCTCACCGTGCTTGCCATCATCATTGCCATGCTCCTGCTCAACGGCGTCTTCGCCGCTTATGAGCTGGCCTTGGCCTCCGTTCGCACGGAGCGTCTGAAACAGATGGTCGAGCAGCGCCGCCGCGGGGCCGCCCTGGCACTGCGGATGAAGAATCGCATGGAGGCCAGCCTGGCCGTCGTGCAACTCGGTATCACGCTCGTGGGGGCTATCGCCGCGGCAGCCGGCGGTGCCGATGCGGAAGAAAAGCTGGTCCCGCTGATTGAAAAACACCTGGGGCTCTCCCCTCACATGGCCGACATACTAGCCCTCACCTGCCTGGTCATTCCCCTCGCGGCTGTCACCATCATTGCCGGCGAGCTCATTCCCAAGGTGTTTGCCCTCAAAAATTGCGAGTTGGTGGTCACTCTACTGAGTCCGCTGATGTGGGTCTTTGGGCTGGTAGTCTTTCCGGCCGTCTGGCTGTTCGAGTTCGTCACGACAGCCGTCGTTACGCTCTTCGAGCGGCTTCTCCCCAGCGGCAGCGGCGATCAGGAAGTCGGTCTGCACGAATTGCGGGCCCAGGTCAACTTGCTCCGCGCGGGCAAAGTCATCGGCATGCAGGAAGAGCGGATCATCATCCAAGCCAGCCGCCTGTCTTCGATCAAGGTGGGGGAAATCATGCTCCCCGAGGACGACATCGTGATGGTAGTCGCCGACGCCACTCTCAGCGAGAACCTTGTCATTGCCCACATGGACTTGCACACGCGGTTCCCGGTCACCGCTCGCAAGGGAGACCCCCAGGCCATCATCGGCTACGTCACGTTCAAAGACATGATGCTGCTGGCCAAAACCCATCCCGGCAATCCCGTGCTGCGAGAGGTGGTCCGCTCCCTCATCAGTCTGCCGCGGGATATGACGCTCAGTGACGCCCTGCGGCGAATGACTGCGGAGCACCTCCACTTGGCCCTCGTCCGGGGCGAAGGGGGAAAGGTCGTTGGCATGATTACCCAGGAAGACATCTTCGAGGAGCTGGTCGGCGACATCCAGGACGAATTCGACCGCCTTCCCAAACATATCAGCCCCTCGGGCCATCAACTCGTGGTCGGCGGCGGCGTCACCCTCAAACAACTCCGCGACCACCTCAAGCGGCAAGAGTTGGGCGCCGACCTTCCCCCGCAAACCACCCTCAACGATTGGGTGAACCACGGCCGGGAAGACCCGCTGAAAGGTGGCGATACGGCAGTCATCGACGGCATCTGGATCCAAGTCCGCAAAGTCCGCCGCCGCCGCATCACCGAAGCGTTGCTCGATCCGAGCGGAAATCCATTCGAAGCCAAGCAGACAGCCGCGGCACGAGAGACAAAGGAAGGGTGAGTGATCGAAGGATGGGACGCCAGTCCCGTCCGAATAAACATTGCCAGCACAAGATGGATTGGACTGGAGTTCCATCCTTCCTTGGCCATCGAGGCTCGCTGACGGTGCGGCCAACCGTTGGAAGTGACCCCTACCGCGCGGGAGCCGATGAGGGCTGGCTCTTGATCGCCGATAGCCAGTCGGCGGCGGAGAAGCGTAGCTTGGCGTCCTGCTTGGCGAGGGACTTGTTGAGGCGGTCCACAAGTTGGGGGCGACTCTCGGCGATTTTGTCCTCGAGGACTTCCCGAACGCTGCTGGAAAGGGACTTGACGACGGGGCCGCCAAAGTGGCTGATTCGCTGGAGCTTGAAAGCGAGAATGTCGAGGTCCGCCTGAGTGACGCGGGGTTCCAGGGAAATATCGGGAGGGAATTTGGTGGGGTCCAGCTTCATGCTCATGGCGAGTTGAGCCCGGAGTTGCAGACGGGCATCTGCGACGGCGCCAATGCTGAGAAGTTGCACGCCGTTTTCCCACTGTGTGTGGCGGCCACGGACCCGGGCGGAGGCGGTAACGGTTACGTCGCAAACCGCCTGGCTCTCCTGCTGCCGGAGGTTGGTGACGCGGAGATCGAAGCGGTGTTCGGGGTCGAGCAACTCGATGGTGTATTTTTGCCAGGCTCCGTCGTTGGCCTGCTTGAAGCGGCGGCGGGTCTCCAGGCGAATGCCGTCCCGCTCCAGCTTCCAACCATCAAATACGCGGGTGGTCTTTCCCCAGTTTTTTGTCTTTTCGTATTTGTCAGGAAGCTGCTCGCGAGCGAGACGTGTGATGAGGGCCTGGAATTCGAGGGAAGGGGTGAAGGGTTCGGCGGTAGCGTCCGCGGTAGGAATCGATGGACCGTCGGCAATCACGGACTCGCCGGTAGAACCGGTGACGCTTGCGGCAGCGAGTGCTAGCAGGAATTGGCGACGGAGGAGCATACAGGCATGCCGTAAAAGGTTGCCGAACCCAACAGGTTTATCGACCGGGTTGGCTTCCCATACGCAGGGGAACTGCCGCCAGTTTAGCCAGCATGCGGTGCTGCCAACGACTATTTCTTCTGCGCTAGGCCGATGCTGGCAGGGAGATAGGTCCGCACATCCCAGCCCTCTTGGTCCGGCAACAGAGCGTAGTCAAACCGCTCGTCGGCTTCCACGATGAACAGGCTATCGTCGGGTGCCGCCGACCAAAGTGTGCCAACGAGTTCCAGCATCTCCGTCAGCCGCGAGACGTAAAACTCGTAAGGGGGCGAGCAGAAGACGAGCCAGCGAGAAGAAGATGTGAGAGAAATGGCTTCGGATTTCGGATTTCGGATTTGAGATTGGAGGGTTGGTGCCGACGAAACTGTGGAAGTTTGCTTTCTCGTCCACAAAAAGGCATCTCCAAAAACGACTTCGCACTTGTCTTCAATGCCAAGGGCCTGGGCGTTTTGCTTGATGAGTTGGCTGGTGGGGTAGTGCCGCTCGATTAAGATCGCGGAGGTCGCTCCGCGGCTGACGGCTTCGAGGCCGAGGGCTCCGGTGCCGGCGAAGAGGTCAAGGGCCTGGGTGCCGGCGATGGCGGGTCCTACGAGGTTGAAGACCGATTCCCGGACCCTGTCTTTCATTGGGCGGGTGCGAAGATCCCCACTGTATTCCAAGTGCCGGCCGCCGAGAGTGCCGCCGATGATGCGGACGCCGGCGATCTCCCCGTCAGCATCCCGGGATTGCCGCTGGGAAACCTTGGCGGGGCGATTCTTGGGGGGGTGCTTCACGGCAGGGGCTCGGCTTTCGGGAGGCTTTCCGGTGGCACGAACCCCGGGGAAGATGCTTGCGTACAAACACTTTACGTCCCCCACCTTAATCCGTGCCGGGGACTATGTTAATCTGGTTTTACCACCAAACGTTCATTGTCGGCATGGGAGCGTTCATTATGATGCGTCGTTATTCTCTCGCGGCCTGCGGTCTGGCCGCCCTGATCTGCGGCTGGTCGTTGGCAATTGGCCAGGAAGCGAAAGCTCCCACCAAGGCCCCGGCAGCCCCGCCCGCCAAGACGGCTCCGAAAGTGGAGCCCGAGGCAAAGTCAGGTGCCAAGTTGGAGAAGTTGGAAGCTCCAGCACCGCCGACCGCTGCGCGGGGAGTATTTGACCAGCAGATGGAAGAGTGGAAGGTAATCCTCAAGAAGATGCGCGAGCTGCGGTCGATTTTTCAGACGGCCAAAGACGAAGAACAGACTAAGTTGTCGGAGGAATTCAAAGCCGAGGTGGAAAAGGGGAAGGTTTTGCTTCCCAAACTTCGCGAAACGGCCCTGACGGCGTATCTGGAAACAGGAAGTGCGGACCCTCAATTGGAGCGCTTCCTGGTCAAGTTTGTAACGGATGCCGTGGACCAGGATGATTTTGAAGCGGGATTTGCCTTAGCCAAGAAGATGCTCGACGGCGGAAGCACCGAAAAGCAATTGTCTGGTGCAGCCGCGATTTGCGCGTTTTGCACCAATGACTATGTCGCCGCCGAGGGTTATTTCAAGACGGCGGTGGAAAGCGGAATCTTTGTTAATGTTGAAACGGAAATTGCAAAACTTGGCACGATGTTGCTGCCCCAGGTTGCCAAGGAAAAGGAACTCTGGGAAAAGGAACTGGCCATTCGCAAAGAAGAAGCGGCCAAGGACGACCTTCCCCGCGTCAAGGTAACGACCAACAAAGGGGTGATAGTGATCGAATTGTTTGAAAACGAAGCTCCCGACACGGTTGGCAATTTTATCAGCCTGGTGGAGAAGAAATTCTACGACGGTCTCACCTTCCATCGCGTGCTATCCCATTTCATGGCGCAAGGGGGTGATCCTAAAGGGGACGGCACCGGAGGCCCCGGTTATCAGATTTATTGCGAATGTCAAAAGCCGGAGTATCGCCGTCACTTTCGCGGGAGCTTGAGCATGGCGCACGCTGGCCGGGACACTGGGGGCTCGCAGTTCTTCCTTACGTTCCGCCAAACACCGGAACTCGACGGACGACACACCTGCTTTGGCCGGGTGATTGAAGGCCTGGATGTGCTCGCCAAGATTCAGCGCAAAGATCCCGATATGACGGATGCATCCATCATTCCCGACAAGATTGTCACGGCAGAAGTTGTTCGCAAACGGGACCATGCCTACGCCCCCAAGAAGGTGGAACAGTAGGCCAGCCCGATCTCGGGTGCCCCCGATTGTTGGCGGCCCAAGTTTCGTGAAGCATATCTGGAGTAATTCCATGAAGGTTGGCGTTCGCAATTTGATGTTTGTCCTGGCAGCGGCCCTGTCTTGCGCTGCCTGGGCGCAAGGGCAAGAAACCAATCCGGATGACGCCAAGCCGGCAGCTAGCGAAAAGGAGAACCCGGCCGCCAAGCCCGAGGGAGTCAAGGAAGCTAAGTCCGCAGAAAAAGCCGAGAAACCGGCGGAAAAACCGGCCACGGCAGCCGACTTTCCGGTCGTCTATAAGAAGTGGAATGAAGTTGACAAGCAACTAAAAACCCTGGCCGAACAGTATCAACTCGCTCCCTCGTCCGAGGAGCGGGCCGTGCTGCGAGAGCGTTATCAAAAGCTCGTCACCCAAAGCGAGGCCATCCTGCCGCAACTTCGCACGTCTGCCGAAGCGGCCTTTGATGCCGCGCCGGGCAAAGACGCGGATGTGAAAAAGATCATGCTCGGGATGATGGCTTACGAATATCGCCGGGAGGAATTCGGCGTGGTTCTCAAGCTGGCCCACAAGTTGCTCGACGCCAAAGTCGATGATCCTGTGATCTATTCGATCGGCGGAGTGGCGGCTTATTTGTCCGACGATTACGAAACGGCCGAAAAGTGGCTCCCGCTGGCTGAAAAGGCCAGCCGGCTAGGCGATGAAGGGAAGGAGCATCTCAAGGAACTTCCCAAGACCAAAGAGCTGTGGGTCAAAGAGGATAAAATCCGAGCCCTGGAAAAGGAGAAAGACGACCTCCCCAGGGTCAAGTTCGAAACCAACAAGGGAACCATTGTCCTCGAACTCTTCGAAAACGAAGCTCCGCAAACGGTGGGGAATTTCATCCATCTTGTACAGACAAAATTCTACGATGGTAAAATCTTCCATCGCGTGTTGCCGGGATTCATGGCGCAGGGTGGCGATCCTCAGGGTGACGGTTCCGGCGGACCGGGTTATGAAATTCCCTGCGAATGTTACCGCGACGATCATCGGGTCCATTTTCAGGGAAGCCTGAGCATGGCTCATGCTGGCAAGGATACCGGCGGTTCACAGTTCTTCATTACCTTTCGGCGCACGCCCCGTTTGGACGGCAAACACACGGCCTTCGGCCGCGTTATCGAAGGGATGGAAGTCCTCCCCAAGTTGCAGCGCCGCAATCCGGACCTCGCGGGCCTGGGTGCTCCTCTCCCAGTGGCTGACAAGATCATAAGTGCCACGGTGGTGAGGAAGCGCGACCACGAGTACGCCCCGACTAAGGTCGAAGCCAAGATTCCCCCCAAAGCGGAGCCGGGAAAGACACCCCCGGGAAAGTCGCCCTCCCAGGAAAAGAGCGGCAAAGCACCGGGGAAGTCGTAATGATCTTTTGGAAAGGAACTCGTAACGACTGTGCCTGGCTGATTGGCGCGCTCGCCCTGGTGTTGGCGGGCTGCGAGAGCAAGCCGTCATCGGGTTCGATCGTAACGGCGAATCAAGACAATTTTCGAACCGTCGTGGTCGCCAGCAAGCAGCCGGTGCTCGTCGAGTTCTGGTCGGTAAGCTGCGAGCCCTGCAAACAGTTACAGCCTCATCTGGAAGCCCTCGCCAGAAACCACCACGAGTTGCTCGTCGTCAAAGTCAATGCTGAGCAAAACCAGCTTTTGGCAGCAGACTTGGGAGTGCAATTGCTGCCGACGCTGATTGTTTACCAGGGGGGCGAAGCCAAACGCCGCCAGGTGGGAGCCCCCAAGCCGGAAGAACTGGCTGAGCTTGTCTCCGCCTATGTCACTCCCAAGTAAGCCGCATGGATGCGTGGACCCCTTCTTCCGCCGCATTGCTGTTCGCGGACGTAAGCGACCATCTCCCCCCTTCGGTGGTCCTCGCCTTAGGGACGTTCCTGCTCTGCCTGTGGCTGTTCGCCGTCGGCGGCGCTTGGGGGAGCTTTCTCAACGTCGTCGTTTATCGGCTGCCGCTGGGAAAGAATATCGTCTATCCAAGTTCCCATTGCCCGCGGTGCGGGCACTCGATCCGCCTGTGGCATAACCTCCCCATCCTGGGTTGGCTAGTTCTTGGGGGCAAATGCCGGGACTGCAAACTCCCCATCTCGGCCCGCTATCCGCTGGTCGAATTCCTGCTGGCGACCATCTTCGTCGGTGTGGCGATGGTGCTGATGGAGTCGCTCAAAGGTTCGCAGGAAGTCCTTTGGACCAGTCGTAGTGAAGGGATTCAACCGCTTTCGTCCTGGGACGCCGTTCCGTTTTGGACCGCGTATCTGGTGTTGATGCTGCTCTACTTCACGCTGCTCGGCACGTCGCTCATCGAATTCGACCGACAACCGGTTCCGTGGTCTTTGTGGATGCCGATGATCTTCGTGGGACTCTGCCTTCCTTTTCTTTGGCCGCAGATTCGCCCCCTTCCCGCCTGGTTGGCCTGGAAACTCGACGGCTGGCAATCAGCGCTCGCCGATGGCACCGCGGGCATGCTTCTGGGAGCCATCCTCGGCCTGGCCGTCTCCGCCGGCTGGAGAATCACCAGCCGCCGCTGGCCGACATTTCGCCCCGTGCTTCTGCTCTTGACGGTAGGACTGGTTCTCGGCTGGCAGGTGACGCTCCTTGTCACTTTGTTTACCGCCATCGCAGCGGTAATGACACTTGGCCTGTTCCGTGCGCTGGGCAGCGAGGACGTTTTTCCTTGGACTGCCTGGCTGCTCGTGATGGCAGTGCTTGTACCCTGTCTGGCTTCCGCGAACCTCTTGCCGGTCGAATCGCTGTCCCGGCCTATTCCGGCGCTAGCGGCCATGATCATCGTCAACAGCACGGTGGCCATCCTGGCCTTCAGCGCTACCTTCGCCCAGTTGCTTCCCTCCGATTACCATGATCGCAAGGCCCGCATCTTTCCTTTGGAGGTCTCCCCCGAGACAGCCCCCATGAACGGCGACGAACGTCGGCAGAAAATCGAAGCCATTGAACATTCACGGAGCTACCCGCTCGCGTCCTATGACGATGACTTCCTGCAGCGGCCCGAACTCCGCCCGGTCCGTTTGCAACTGGAACTTCTTAAGCCGGAGTTGCTGCTGAACGAGCAGAAGATCAACTCCACCGTCGTTGTCTTCGGCGGCACGCAAATCGTGGAGCGGCACTTCGCGGAAGAGCGCCTCGCCGCCGCCCGCGCCGCACGGGAAGCGTCTCCAGACGACCCCTTGCTGGCCCGCGCCGTCTCTCGGGCAGAGCGAATCCTGGAAAAATCCCACTATTACGACCAGGCCCGCGAGTTCGCCCGCATCTGCTCTTCCTCCTGCCAGCTCGATGGACGTTGCGACTACGTCGTCATCACCGGCGGCGGCCCCGGCATCATGGAAGCGGCCAACCGCGGGGCCGACGAAGTTGGCTGCAAGAGCATTGGCCTGAACATCACCCTCCCCGAGGAGCAAAAGCCCAATCCGTACATCACGCCCGATCTCTGCTTCCAGTTCCACTACTTCGCCATCCGCAAGATGCACTTCCTGATGCGGGCCAAAGCCCTGGTCGCCTTCCCCGGCGGCTTCGGCACGCTCGATGAACTGTTTGAAGTCCTCACGCTCAAACAAACCAAACGCATGCAAGACGTCCCCGTCATCCTCTACGGGCGCAAATACTGGGATCAACTCATCAACTTACAATTCATGGCCGACGAAGGGGTCATCGCCGACCACCACCTGCAACTCATCGAGTACGCCGAAAGTCCGCATGAAGCCTGGGACATCATCGCCCGTTATCATCGTCATGATGGGGAGCGGCATGTGGATTGAGGGAAGGAAATTTGGAAATCTCAAATCTCAAACAATGGGGAATTCAAAATATTGGAGATTGGAAAACCTTCTTGCTTCCATATTTCACATTCCCATTTGTTTGAGATTTGAGATTTCCTATTTTGTCAGCAACTCCAATTCGCGATTGCTCGTGATTCTCCGTCCGACTTGCAGTGAGCGCCGCATGGCCATTTGCGTTGTGGGTTCCACGTCAGTAAAAAACTCAATGCGGCCGGCGACCTTAGTGGCGACGCAGCGGCCAGCTTGCAGAATGAGCGAATTTTTGTGCATGGCGGGGATCCGCGGACCGTCAGTGATAATGCCCGAGAGATTGACTGGGTCGGCTGCGGAGAGGAGGCTCCACTGTCCGTCGTTGGGGGCATCCCGCAGGGTACGCAGTTGCGAGACGGCCGTTTCCTGGGCAAACTGCTCGCCGGCGACTCGGGCGATGAAGCGGCCGCCGCGGACTTCGCCGCGGAGCTCCATCCGGCGGAAGACCCGGACTAGCTCAAACCAGGGTGGCGCGGCATTTTCCCGCGTCAAGCAGTCCCGAAAGACGACGCCGTAGCGACTCAAGAGTTGCTTGCACCACCGCTGCAAGTATTCATCGTTTTCCGGCGGATGTGTCTCCCCCGGAAAGCGTGACCAACGGCCAACCGGCGAAGTGCCGCTATGCAAGGCCTTCTTCCGCGGCCAGATGCGGCGGCTGACCGCCTTCTTGGCTCCCTTGGAAATGTAGCGAACGGCGGCGAAAGTGTCGGAAGAAACCAGACCGAGCGCAGCGAGTTCCCGCAGGGCATCTTCAAGTTCCGTGGGAAGCAGTCCAGTCAGTCCTTTGAGTTCCTGATAGAAAAGTGCCCCGCGGGCCGACAGAACTCCCAGCACGTCCTGCGCTTTGCCTCCCGCGAAAGCATCCACCTTCACCCGCTCCCGCGGCAACAACCACGACAGGTCATCCCGCATCAGCAGGGCGATGGGCATCGTCCGGTTGAGAGCCGCCATGCCCGGTCCGTCCTTCTCGTCCCGAACCGGCGGCCGTAATCGGCCCCACATCGCCTCACCGGACATGAACAGCATATCCAGCCACTGAGGGTCGTACTCGGCCACGCGGGCGGAAAGAACTTTCTCCTCCCAGACACCGGCGGAAAGCTCAAACCCTTGCAATTTCAAGAGAGCTTCGCGCAGGCCTGCTTCTCCTTGTTTGTGCTGAGTGGGATGCAGGCCATGCTGCCGCGTGAGGTAATCGAGATAGACCTCCGGCGCGACCGGTTGAATTTTCTGCCGCAGGCCGTCGAGCGTCAGCCGGTGGATGCGGGCTAGGAGCCGCCGTTCGCACCACTGGGTTTGGCTCTTGTCTTCGCCGTTCGCTTGCGCCGCTTCCGTGAAGCGCCCCCGCATCACAATGCCTGAACCTTCCAGCGATTCCAGCGAAGCTTCCACCTGGCTCTCGTCGAGCATCAGGCGCTGGGCAATTTCCGCCGCGTTCGTGGGGCCGCAGGTGAGAATTCGTCCCCGCACGAGTTCCAAACGACCCGCTGCCGGCTCCCATTCTTTTTGCAGCGCCAGCGGGAGTTGCGGCACTGGTTTGGCGACCACGCCAGGATACACCGCCTGCACGAGCGGCCAGCGTTCTGCGGCAATCCAGCCTCGTTTATCGCTTAGCAACGTCACTTCCGCCGCCCGACCCGCCTTTACTAACTCTTGGAAGTAGCTGTTCCACTCCGCCGATTCATCCGAGAAAACCACAATCAGGCTGAGCAATGCGTCATGCAGCTCGTCCGCATCGCGAATCAGCGGCCAGGCATCCTGGCTCACCTGAGCGATGGCTTCCGGATCGAGCTTCGCCAGGTCGCGGAAGTCCTCGACGCTAAGCGACCGCCGCGTGGTGACTGCCCGCGTCCGCCGCTCTTCGAGCGGGGCATCATCAAGGAACGAGTAAGGATTGGCGTTGAGAATTTGATGCGAAAACGGCGACGGTTCGCGAGTGTCGATGGGATAAAACTTGATCGTTCCATCCTTCACTTCCTGCAGCATGGCCAGCCACCGGGGCAGGTCCATCGCCTCGGTCAAGCAATCGTGAATCGTCTGCCGCACGATGGGATGATCGGGAATTTGAATATCGCCGTGATGGTTCTCCAAGCAGCCGACCGTTTCGGGGAAAGTCTGCGCGAGCAAATCTTCGCTGCGGAATTTCTGCAAAAACGGCGGGACTTTTTTGCCGTTCTTCATCCGCAGCACCGCCAGTGCCCGCGTGATGTTCCACCGCCAACGGACGCCGAACATCGGCACAGCCAGCAGGGCCTGCTCGAGCAGATACTGCCCGTTGTGCGGCCCAATCATCGGAAACAGGCTCTCGATGGCAAAGCTGTGCTGCGGTCCAATCGACAGCAATACCCCATTCTCATCCGCTGCGGCTTGAAGCTCGAAATCGAAGCTGCGGCAGAAGCGTTTGCGTAGAGCGAGTCCCCAGGCCTTGTTGATTCGCGACCCTAGCGGCGAATGAATGACAAGTTGCATCCCGCCGGATTCGTCGAAGAATCGCTCGAAGACGATTTCTTCCCGCGTCGGCACTCGGCCAATGGCCGCTTTTTGAGCGGCGATATAGCGAACGGCCTGCTCCGCGGCCCAAGGACACGCTCCGCAATCCGTCTGCAGCCACGCAATGGGATCGTGGGGTAGGCTTCCAGCCTGCCCGGACACGGCTTCCTGGGCAG
>JBJXFF010000159.1:0-12462 GCA_046153945.1 Pirellulaceae bacterium | reverse complement strand
GTAGGCTTCCAGCCTGCCCAGAGAAACGAAGGGCAGGCTGGAAGCCTACCCCACTAAAATGATCCCAGCCCTTATCAAAATCGGTATCCTCATCGGCGGCCTAATGACCGCTGCCGCCTATTTCGTGCTCCTGGAGCGGCGGATGGCGGCCTGGGTGCAGGACCGCATCGGCCCCAACCGGGTTGGTGCGCCGTTTTCCCTCTTTGGCTTCAAGGACATGGCCCTGTTCGGCCTCGGCCAGCCTGCGGCAGACGGCGTCAAGTTTATTCTCAAGGAAGAGTACACTCCCGCTCATGTCGACAAGCGGCTCTATATCATTGCTCCGATTGTGATTCTCGCCGCGGCCCTCGCAATTTTTGCCGTCATCCCCTTCGGCAGCATGCTCCCGCCGCTGGATGACCTGGGAGTTCCCACCGGCGACCCGGTGGAACTTGTCGTCGTTCCCGGCATGGACGTGGGGATGATCTTCGTCTTCGCTCTTTCCAGCATCGCGGTCTACGGAGTGATTCTCGGCGGCTGGGCCAGCAACAATAAATACAGCTTCCTGGGGGGGCTCCGCAGCAGTGCCCAGCTCATCGCTTACGAACTGCCGATGGGCCTGGGAATCCTGGGTGTGGTCCTCGCCGCCGGCTCGCTCGACCTCGAAAAGATCATGCGGGCTCAAGTGGACGGCCCCTGGTTCGCCATCGCCCAGCCGCTCGGCTTCATCGTCTTCGTCATTGCCGCCTTTGCCGAAGCCGCCCGCCTCCCCTTCGACCTCCCGGAAGCCGAGCAGGAACTGATCGGCGGCTATCACACGGAATACGCGGGGATGAAGCTGCTTCTGTTCCTGGTGGCCGAGTTCCTGCACATGATCACCGCCTCGTTCCTGATTGTGATTCTGTTCCTCGGCGGCTGGCATTTCCCTTGGATTACCGGTGCGGCGGACGCGGAAATCGGCTGGGTCACTGCCATCATTCGGCTCATTGTGTTCAACGCCAAGATTTTTATGGTGATCGTGTTCTTCATGCTCGTTCGCTGGAGTTGGCCCCGCTTCCGCTATGATCAGCTCATGTCGCTGGCTTGGAAGATCATGCTGCCGCTCGGCCTCGTCAACTTCGTCGCCGTCGCCGTCATGCAGGAAGCCCGCCACGCCCTCGGCTCCAAGGCGGAAAACTTCGGCTGGACGCTGATGGTCATTGTCTTCTCGTGGGGCATCTGCATCGCCGCCTGGCTCGTCACCGCGTTTTTCAATCCACTGATTACCGACAACCGCCCTCGCCGCATGCTGGCAACCGCCGAGGTGGATTCCCAGATATGAAAACCGACGACCCTTCCATCACCTGGATTCCTGAGCCACAGCTCGGCATGACCGGCAAGCTGTTCTTGCCGCTTTTTGCCCAGGGGCTCACGACGACCTTCAAGCATTTGAAGAAGTCGCTGGGTGGCGGCACGGTCACGGTCAGCTATCCCGACCAGGAGCCGACGATTGCCGCCCCGCTGATTTATCGCGGCGTGCATCGGCTTAACAAGGATGGCGAGGGGCGGGTGAAGTGCGTCGCCTGTTTCCTTTGTGCCACCGCCTGCCCGGCCCATTGCATCGACATCATCGCCGCGGAAAGCCCCTGGCCAGACCGCGAGAAGTATCCGGAAAGCTTCACGATTGACGAACTTCGCTGCATCTATTGCGGAATGTGCGAGGAGGCCTGCCCCGTTGATGCCGTGGAACTAACGAGTCTCTACAACCTCACCGGCCGCAGCCGCGAGGAGATGATTTTCGACAAGGAAAAGCTCCTTTCCGTCTTCGACGCGACCAAGGACAAAGAGCCGATGAAGTCGGATGCGTTTGGAGGGACCGTCACATGAGCGGCCTCCTGCTGGCTTCATCCCTCAGTTTGCAATCGATTTTGTCCTGTCGCTCCTTCTGGGCATTGCTAGTGGGTGCTCTCGGGTTATGGCTCGCGCTGCCGCAGCGGATTCGCTTTGGCAAAACGATTGGCGGTGTGCTCGGCATTATCGCACTCGGCCTGTTTGCTTCCGACTGGCCTCTACTTTTCCCCTGGACTGACCAAGGAGTCTTCTGGCTCATCGCCGGCGTGACCATCATGGCCGCGGTGGCCACGATCACCTCGCAGAGTCCGATCTACTGCGCCATTTGGTTTGCCTTGTCGTTGCTCGGAACCGCCGGCCTCTTTTTCTTCAACGGGGCGGAGTTTCTCGGTGTAGCGACTGTTGTTGTGTATGCCGGTGCAATTGTCGTTACCTTTCTCTTTGTCATCATGCTCGCCAGTCCCGAAGGGCATGCGTCCTATGACCGGCTCTCCTGGGGCTGGTTCGCCCGAACCGCTTCCGTGTTTGCCGCCGCCGCGATTGTCGGCATTCTGACGATGCTGCTGGGAGGATTGAAAGAGCAAGCCATGATTCAGGATCGGGACCAGGCTGCCGTTGCCGCGGTGGCTGCTAAGCCTGCCGCTCATGGCTCGGAACCGAAAAATTTGTCGGCGAAGGCGCTGCCGACCCCTGTGTTCGGTTCCAAGGACCACATGGCCAACCTCGGCCGGGTTCTGTTCAGCCAGCATCTCGTCAGCGTGGAAGTTGCCGGCACGTTGCTCCTCGCCGCCCTGGTGGGAGCCGTCTCGATTGCCATTCATGGCAAACGCCGACTCGAGACGCAGGTGGAAGAGGCGCTGCGGCAGGAAGCCAGTGCCGCGGAGGCCCGCGCATGAACGAACTCAGCCTCCTTTACAACTATTTGCTCGTCGGGGCGATCCTGTTCGTTCTCGGCCTCGTCGGTTTCATCACGCGGCGGAACATGATCGTCATGTTTCTCTGTGCGGAAATGATGCTGCAAGGGGTTTCCCTCACGCTCATCAGCTTTGGACGCTATCACGGCAGCCAACTTGTTGACCCGGCGAAACTAACTCCTGCAACGATGGGGGCGTATGGCGGACAGATGCTCGTCATTTTCATCATTACGGTCGCCGCCTGCGAAGCCGGCATCGCCATGGCCCTGATCCTGATGCTCGCCCAAAGGGCCGGTAATCTTGATGCCGCCGTCTGGCAGGACCTGCGGGAAGAAGGCCAGCCGGCGTATGTCGACAGCCGGGTTCCGGAAGAACGAAACGAAGACCACGTCTGGCCAACGCTCACCACCGCCGGCCGCGAACCTCAGCACGACCTGGAAGAAAGCACCCACAGGAGCAAAGTCTAGGCGAGCGGGGGGCGTCAGCCCCCTGATGCTAACCGCGTTCTTTATATGCCCCAAGACACCATCACCATCTGCCTCCTCCTCATCCCCGGCTTGCCGCTGCTGGCCGCGGGTCTGGCGGCGCTATGCGGCGTCATCCGCCTGCCGCACCTGAAAGCGAACGCTCACTGGCCGGTCGTGCTGGCTCTGCTTTGCTCCCTGGGAGCAAGCGCCAAGTTGTTCTATGAAGTTCGCAACGCACAGGACGCCAGTCTCAGCGACCCCATCGCGACGGTCGGATTTGAAAAGGTTGTGCCATTGTGGACCTGGGCTAACGTCCTACATGCTTATGATCTGAAGTCGCAGTTCCCAGAAGACTCCGGCCCCCGCGACTTCCGCATTGACGTGACGCTCAGGGCCGACGCTCTCACGGCCATGATGCTCGTGATGGTCACGTTCGTCGCCACGCTCGTCGCCATCTTTGCCTCCGGCTATATGCATGGGGACCGCGGCTACTGGCGGTTCTTCGCTTACATCGGCCTGTTCGTCTTTTCGATGACGATGCTGGTGAGCGTCAGCAACTTCGTGCTGCTGTTCGTCTTCTGGGAGGCGGTCGGCGTTTGCAGCTACCTCCTCATCGGCTTCTGGTACGAGAAGCCCGAGGCAGCCGCGGCCGGCATGAAGGCATTCCTCGTCAACCGCGTTGGCGACTTCGGCTTCGCCATCGCCATTTTTCTGATATGGACCACCTACGGCACGCTCAACTTCCACGACGACGGCACCATCAGCGGCATCCTCGGCCAAAGTCGCATCGCCGCCGGTCACTATGTCACCGGCGGAATCGCCACTGCCATCTGCTTGCTCCTCCTGCTCGGTGCTTGCGGCAAAAGCGCCCAATTCCCGCTGCACGTCTGGCTGCCGGACGCGATGGAAGGCCCGACCCCCGTCAGCGCCCTCATCCACGCCGCAACGATGGTCACGGCCGGCGTTTACATGGTCGCCCGCTGCACGCCCCTGTTCATGGCCTCACCCACGGCGCAGCTTGTTGTCTCCTGCATCGGCGGCTTTACCGCGCTCCTGGCCGGCCTCATCGCTCTTACGCAATTCGATCTGAAGCGAGTGCTCGCCTACTCCACCGTCAGTCAACTCGGTTTCATGTTCCTCGCGCTCGGCACCGGCATGGCGGCCGGTGTGACCGGTGGCATGTTCCACCTCTTCACGCACGCCTTCTTCAAGGCCCTCCTTTTCCTCGGAGCCGGCAGCGTGATGCATGCGATGGGAGGGGTCATCGACATGCGGCAGTTCGGCGGCCTGAGGAGACTCATGCCCGCGACCCACTGGACGTTCCTCATCGGCTGTCTGGCACTTGCCGGCGTCTTTCCGCTCTCCGGTTTCTGGAGCAAGGACGCCGTCCTCGGCTCCGTGCACGACAAGATCCACCAACTCGAACATGAAATCGAGCATCGCGCCGCGCCGCAGGACTTTGCTCATCCTCCCGCTCACCCGCAGCCAGCAACTATCAGCCCCATTGCCTCGATTCCCGAGGCGCAGCTTCCGACGATTGCTCGCATCTATCAATTGCTCTATTACTCCGGCCTCTTCACCGCCTTCCTCACCGCCTTCTACACGTTCCGCGCCTACTCCCTCACCTTTCACGGCCCCGAACGAATTCCCGCCGCGGCCGGCCATCATGCCCATGAATCGCCGCTTGCCATGCTGATGCCACTGGGCATTCTGGCTTTCTTCGCCGCCACGATCGGCGCACTCCTGACCTTCGCGACTGGCAACTGGGCCACCAATGTCTTGGGCCAATACCTGCTCGGCGCTCCCTCACTCGCCGGCGGCCTGGTCCATTCCACGGTCAACTCCTCCCCGGAATTTCACGTCACCGTCGCCGGCGCCAGCACCCTCGCAGCCGCCTTCGGCATCGGCTTGGCACTTTATCTTTATCTCGGCGAGCGGAGCGAAGTTTCGTTCCTCTGGCGAATGTTCAATCTGGAAGGGAGCGACAAACTCACCGATCCCCAGTGGGTCGTGCGGCTGGAGCAAGTCCCTTGGATTGGGTTTGTCACCCGGCATCTTCGCTCCTGGGGGCTCGGCTTTCTGGTGGCCATCGTTGGATATGCTCTGGGAGCCGTCACGCTCATTCTGTTCTCGGCTCCGCTCACCCTGCTGGGCAATTTCATCTCTCCCTACAAAGCTTCCTACCACAAGTTCTATTTCGACGAGTTGTACGACGTCCTCATCGTCCAGCCGCTTATGTATTTGGCACGCTTCTTCTACTGGCTGGATCGCTGGCTGGTGGATGGACTCGTGAATCTCATCGGTTCGCTGCCGCCGCTGGCGGGCTCGCTGATGCGGTCGTTGCAAATGGGGCTGGTGCAGTTTTATGCCTTGGCGATGGTTCTCGGCGCGATAGTCTTGATTTTGGCCCGGCTTGCATGGGCCAATTCGTGAATAACGGTTAATGCATGAATGGTTTGCTCCTAGCCACGGTCTTCCTCCCGCTCATCGGTGCGGTCGCGCTTTGGATTGTCGCGCCGCTGGGGCGCGACGCGATCCGCTGGGCAGCCCTCGCGGTGACGGTGGCTACCTTCGTCTGCGCCGCACGCCTCATTGCGAACTTTCCCACTGACGCCGCCAGCCAGGCCAGCTACGCTCTCACGGAATGGAACTGGGTCGGGCAAGTCCAAAATGTCAATCTCGACATCCGCTTTACCCTTGGGCTCGACGGACTGGGCCTCTGGATGTTCGGTTTGTCGGCGCTGCTGATGATCACGTCGGTCCTGGTGAGCTGGGAGGCGATCAAGGATCGTGAGCCGCTGTTCTTTGGCATGCTGCTTCTCTTGGAGTTCGGCTGCCTCGGCGTTTTCTCGGCGCGGGACATCGTCCTGTTCTATATCTTCTTCGAATTCACCCTCATTCCGCTCTTCTTCCTCATCGGCATCTGGGGAAGCGAAGACCGCCGCTACGCCGCCAGCAAGTTCTTCATTTACACCCTCGCCGGCAGCATGCTCACATTCCTGGGCCTGCTCGCCATTGTCTTCTGGGCTTACGGTCCCACGAGCGGCGGCGAAAAACTCGTCTTCTCGATTCCTGAACTCACCGCCCGCCTCGCGGACCATCCGATTCCCATCGGCTGGCAAATCGCGGTGTTCGTCGCCCTGTTCGCCGGCTTTGCGATCAAGGTCCCGCTGTTCCCGCTCCATACCTGGTTGCCGCTGGCCCACGTCCAAGCTCCGACGGCGGGGAGCGTCATCCTGGCAGGAATCCTGCTGAAGATTGGTGTCTACGGGTTTCTCCGTTTCAGCGTGCCGATGCTCCCCCAAGCGGCAGCGGTGATGATGCCCTGGCTCCTCTGGCTCTCCGTCGCCGGCATCATCTATGGGGCTCTCGTCGCGCTGGCTCAATCCGACATCAAACGACTCATCGCCTATTCCAGCGTCAGCCACCTCGGCTTCTGCATGCTCGGCCTCTTCGCCTTCAACCCCACGGGGGTGCAGGGGAGCGTATTGCAGATGGTCAACCACGGCCTCTCCACCGGCGGCTTGTTCGCCCTGGTCGGCATGATTTACGAGCGCTACCACACGCGTGAAATCGCCAGCTTCGGCGGCCTTGCCCGCAAGCTGCCGATCCTGTCGCTGTTCATGCTGCTGTTCACCTTCTCCAGCATCGGCCTCCCCGGCATGAATGGCTTTGCGGGGGAGTTTCTGATTTTGCTCGGCATGTTCCAGCGGGCCTGGACCGGCACATCGGCCGCCTTGCAGCCGCAGTTGATGGTGATTGCAATTTTGTCGGTCTCCGGCGTCGTGCTCGGTGCCTGGTACATGCTCCACCTCGTCCGCCGCGTCTTCTTTGGTCCGTTGCATGAACCGCATGCTCATGGGGGCGAAGAGCATGAACCCATCACCGATCTCAACCTGCGGGAAATTCTCGCCCTCGCCCCATTGCTCGTCTTCGTTTTCTGGATCGGCCTGCGTCCCGGTGACTTTTTGACTCCGATGAACTCCACGCTCGACGTGGCGACCAAGCAGGTGGTGAAGGAAGTTGACAAGCTTAACCCTCGCGTCCACGCGGGGATGGCATCGCCCAGCAAGCACCGCGTGGACGCGGTGGCTAAGCATCTGCTGCCAGGCGACTAGGAACCCATGTTCGTCGAATCCAAAACCATATCGTTGCTCGCTCCTGAAATCATCTTGATGATGGGGGCCACGATTCTGTTCCTGCTCGGCGCATTCCGGGCGGGGCGGGCACAACTCATCGCCACACTCATTGCTTATGCGGGAGCGACAGCGGCCGTCGCCTGCTACGGTTCGCCGTGGAACGCGGAAAGCACGTTCAGCGGCCCGCTGGTGATTGACCCGATGAGCCTGGGCCTCCGCTGGATTGCCCTCCTCGCCGGCCTCATCTTCACCCTCGCCGGCAGCCGGCGTGATGCGGAACTCGCGGGTGAGTTTCAAGGAACCCTGATGCTCGTGATTTGCGGAGCCATGCTCGCCTCGAGCGCCAACGAATTGGTCCTGCTCTTCCTCGGTCTGGAACTCATTTCCGTACCGACCTATGTCCTCCTCTTCCTCGGCCGCCGCGACCGGGCTTCCGCGGAGGCGACGATGAAGTACTTTTACCTCAGCCTCCTCGCCTCGGCTCTGCTCCTTTATGGCTTTGCGTTTCTGTACGGCATCAGCGGCACCACGGTCATCGTCGGCTCCGGTGAAGTTCGCGGCATTCGCGAGGCATTCTTGAACCAGGGTGGCACTGGCACTGCTTTGACAGCCACGGCCAGCAGCCTGTTCAAGCTCTCCCCGATCGCCCTCGTCCTCATCACGGCTGGCTTCGGCTTCAAACTCGCCGCGGCTCCGTTCCAGTTCTATGCTCCCGACGTCTACCAAGGAACGACCAACGCCAACGCCGGCGTCCTCGCCGTCATTCCCAAGCTGGCCGGCGTCGCCGGACTCCTGCGGCTCGCGCTGCTCATCATTCCCGGAACCGAAGTGGCCGAAAAGGCATTTGCCTGGCAACTCCCCTTGGTCCTGGCGGTCCTGACGATGACCATCGGCAACATCTGCGCCCTCTGGCAGAAGGACATCCGCCGGCTGCTCGCTTACTCCTCCATCGCTCACGGCGGATATCTGCTCATTGGCCTCGCGGTCAGTGCGGCGAACCTCTCCTCGGAATCGCATCAGGCTGCCGGCGGAGCGGGAGCCATGCTGTTCTACGTCTTGGTCTATGCCCTCGCCACGATGGGAAGCTTCTGCACGCTGGCGTACCTCGGTTCGCCGCGGCGGGAACTTTCTGGCGTGGAAGAGCTGGCCGGCCTCGCCCGCAGCCAGCCCTTGGCCGCGGCGGCTCTGGCCATCTTCATGTTCTCGCTCGCCGGCATTCCGCCCCTCGCCGGCTTCTGGGGAAAGCTGACCCTCTTCGGCAGCACCATCCAGCTCGCCGCCGTCAATCAAACGTCGAATACCAGCCTCGCCCTCTGGTTCGTCGGACTGGCCGTCGTCGCCGCTCTGAATGCCGCCATCGGCGCGGCCTACTACCTGCGAGTCATCGGCGTCATGTACTTCCAGGCTCCCGGCACTCCCGCACCCGCCGCGGGCGGAAAACTCGCGCTCGTCGGCGGCGTCCTCTGCGCCCTCCTCGTCATCGGCAGCGGCATGTTCCCCGCCCAGATCGTCGGACTCTCTCTCCGCGCGGAGCAAAAGCTCGTGGAACAGGCTCCCGCAGCACACAAGGTCAACATCGAGAGTTCCCCATTGGCTTCGGCTCCTTGAGCGAGGACTCCGCCGGTGAAGCTCAAGCTGATGATCACCTGCCTGGGAGACTGCATGCGGCCGGAGGCGGGGCAGGCGGTCGTTCGCATCCTGCGGCAGCTCGGGCACCAGATAGACTTCCCCCGCGATCAGACCTGCTGCGGCCAGCCCATGTTCAACAGCGGCTATGCGGACCTTGCCCGCGAGCAAGCCCGCCATACCATCAAGGTCTTTGCAGGAGACGAGCCGGTCGTCGTCCCCTCCGGTTCGTGTGCGGCGATGGTGAAAGTGGAATACCCACATCTCCTGGAGAACGACGCCAAATGGCATGAACGTTCACTTCAGCTCGCGGGCAGAACGTTTGAGTTCAGCGACTTCCTTGTTAATCAGCTCAAAGTCACGGACGTCGGCGCGAAGTACGCCGGCAAAGTCGCCTACCACTACGCCTGCCATCTGCGGATGCTGAGGCAAACCAACGAAGTGGAAAGACTGATCCAGAACGTGCAAGGAGCCACCTACGTCCCCATTGCCCGCCAGGACCAGTGCTGCGGCTTTGGGGGGTCGTTCGCGGTGCGGTATCCGCAGGTCTCCGGCAACATGGTCGACGACAAGATGCGCTGCATCCTCGAGGTGGAAGCCGACTGCCTCGTCTCCACCGATGCCGGCTGCCTAATGAACATCGGCGGCCGGTTGCACCGCGAAAGGAAGCCGATTGAAGTGCTGCACATCGCCGAACTCCTGGAAAAGCGATAGCTTCACACCAGCCTGAAGCGCAAGCGAAGGACAGGCCTCCACCGGCTAGAAACGACTTCCTTCGCTTGCGCTTCAGGCTGGTGTTTCGTCAAGACGACGGTGTGCTCCAACGCCAATCCCCCGCAGCGACCAGTTGTGCGGATACCAGAGGACAACCAGCGACAAGGTCGCTCCGATGGCGCACCAGAGCATGTCCCACTGCGTGTCCCAAATGTCCCCCTGATAGCCGAGAAAGTGGTCGGGCGAATCGCCGGACAGGAGCGTCGCCCACCACTCCAGAAATTCAAAGAAGGCGCTGAACGCCAGGCAGCTCGTGAACACAAACCACGCCAGCCAGCCGCCACTCTTCACGGGGGAACAGCGGATGTAAAGCTCGCGGAAGATAATGGCGGGAACAAACCCTTGCAGGAAGTGGCCGAAGCGGTCGTAGTGGTTCCGCTCCGTTCCCATCGCCTCCTTGAGCCAGACGCCGATGGGCATCTTCTCATAGGTCCAGTAGCCCCCCGCGATCAGGACCAGCGAATGCAGCACCAGCAGCCGATAAAGCAGCGGCGAGAGCGGGAACCAGCGGCGGGTGATCGCCAAAATCAGAAGGCCGCCGAGCACCCAGCCGGCATCGAGCAGCACATTGACGTGGTCCTCGGCGAACACCAGCGCGGCCACGAATGCCGCGGCAGTGAGGGCGAACAGGCTGTAAAACGCGGTGTCTCTCATGGTACGTCACGGTCCGGCAGCATCTCAGCGGTGGGTCCTTCGCATCAACTCCTCGGCCGGCTTCCCGGTCAGCAGGTGGTGGGCATGCTGCGGACAGAAAGCGGCCAGCGGCTCGAAAACATTCCGGTCCAGGGCCATCTGAATCAGATCTTCCGCGGCCAGTGTCATCCGTCCGGCCCGCCGCGTGAGCTGGAACTTTACGTCGCCGACTCCTTCATAGGAGCGATAGACGACCTCGGTGCACACCAGCCGGTCGGAGCGGCTGAAGTCGAAGTCAAAATCGTAGCATTTTCCTTCGTGGAACAAGCCGCGAGTGAGGGCCTCGGCAATTTCCGGCAACGCGAGTTGCGGGCGGAGGACGCAAATGGCATCCACGCCGCACGGCGAAGCGAGCGAGCGGATGAGAACGCCGTCCTTCATCGCTTCCAGCACGCGGCGAGGTTCCGCGGCATCGCCGGAAAGAAGCCGCCGCCAGCGCGGGGCGACGTTGGCATGGCCGGAAATCCCCAGTTGTTCCAGTTGCTGCTGCTGGCCGAGGAACAACGCGGCATGCGGCCAGTATCCCGGCAGGAAGTAATTGGTCAGGGCGTGTTCCTTCCGCGTGACGAGCACATCCCCCGGCCGCAGCACGTCCCGCAATTCTGCGATGACCGCCGGCGGCAAGCGCGGCTTATGGAGAGGCTGGACCGAGATGTGGGCGGCAATTTCACCCGCGAGTTTCTGAAAGCCGTACATCGCCCGGTGCAGCAGGTCCCGATGGACCGCGGTCCAGATCTGCCGGGTCCGCAGCCGCAAGCGGGCCGCCGCATAAGTCGCGAAATCGACCTTGAGTCTCGACCGGAGCCGCTCGATGACCTCGATCAGCGGCATGAACAGCGGGTCCTTCCCCAGTTCGCGAAGCTCCGCCTGATGTTGCTCCCAGTATTGCAGCGCATGATAGAGGTGCCAGGCGTGAATCGGGCTGGTGAGCGAGGCCTGCACCGTGTCATACGTCCCCTGCGGAATCCCAAACGCCGGCTCCGGCTCATTGAGCTTCGCCCGCACGACGTGGCGATCGTGCAGATTCTCTCGCAGGAACCGGGCGGCATCGATCAACACCAGGGCCGCGGCGAACGCCACCAGAAATGCCGCGGGCCGCTGTTCGTCGCGCAGCTCCGCGTCCTCCTTGAACTGATAAACCAGCTCGATCAGGGCATTGCGCGCCTGCCAGTAGGAAACGAGCAGGTGGCGAACCTCCTCGTCCTCCGTCGGCGTGAAGTATCCCCGCTTACTCACGGCAAGCGTCGCGAGCAGATGCTGGGCACCCGCCGACAGTTCGGCAAAATGCCGCGCCACGGCAGTGACAGTGCGCGCACCAGCGGTGATCTGCTCAGGGAACATAGGACTAGCATAAAGGGAATTGAGCAATACGTGTGGTGACGGAGGTGACTGGGCGCCACGCCCACGGCTTTGCGTGGGCGTGTATCCATTGGATTCTCATGTCGCCCCCTCCGCCTTCCGCTTTCGCCGCTCCGCGCGCTCGGCCCGCTCTTTGGCCAGCATGGCCCGGTCCCAGGCCTCTTCTTTCGCCCGTATCCGCTCCTCTTCGGCCTCCTTGGCTTCCTCTTCGAGGATCGTCATCTGCTGCTGATATTTCAAGTTGCGCCGCCTATCGGCGAGACATTCGTCCAGCGCTTGCTGCTTCTCCTCCGCGGTCCGGACTTTCGGGCGATTCTGGTTATGCTTGATCATCCAGGCCGCCGCCCGCCAACTCTTGCGGGCCGCGGCGGCCATCACCATTCTCGGCTGCACATCGGCCAGCTCCTCCGCCCGCGTGATGCTGCGGGCGAAATCCTCGTCCCGCCCGGCCATGTGGCTGATCGTGCTGTGATCGATGTCGAGCCAGGCAGCCGCCTGCCGCCGCGAGAGGCCGATGGACAGGAGCTTGCAGAGCTCCTCCTTGACCTGCGGCGTCAGCACCTTCGGCCGCCCGCCACGGGAATAAGGACCGGGGCTAAAGACGCGGGGAATGTAGGCCGGTTCCTCTTCCTGGGGCGCTTCCGCCGATGCTTCACACAAAGAAGTGTTGAATAACCCCCC
>JBJXFF010000158.1:0-9311 GCA_046153945.1 Pirellulaceae bacterium | reverse complement strand
TATCCTTCGCAGTCCGCAGCAGCTTGCTGCGATGGACCTGCACCGAGAACTCTCCCGACTGCTGAATGACTTCAAAGTGCTTCTTCAAGTCCGCATCCCTGTCGGGAGCGGGAAGGGGATCGGCCGGTTGAGCCGCCTTGGGCTGCGCGGCTTCGTTCTGCACCGCGATGACGAGCGGCTCGCTCTTGGATTCGTTCCGCGCCGGCGGCTTCGCGCGAAGCGGCTTGGCCGGAAGCGCCAGCCGCTTGGGCTCCGGCGCTGCTTGCACCAAGGGTGCTGCTCGCGGCGCCAGAACGATGGGGGCGGGCTCTTGAGCGGGAGGCTCTTCGGCAGGCACCTCGGCGTCAGCCGCTTCGGAGCCAGTTGTCGCTGGGGTTGCCGCGCGCTCGAAAATCGATGGTCCCTCCACGGGGAGATTTTCGGGACGAGCAGGAGCCACTGGCTCCTGTTCCGGCGCTGCCCGTTCTACAGCGGCTACTTCCGCAGGCATCTCTTCGACCGGCTTCGATGCGGGATTCTGGATTGAGGACGCGGATACAATCGGAGCCACTGTTTCTTCCGGCTGGCTTTCGACCGGCTTCAACTTGCTCGGGATTGGTTTGGCCTTAACCTCTGGGGCGGGGACCGCGACCAGTTGCGGCGCGCGCTCTTCCGTCTGGGCGGGAACCGATTGAATTGCCACGGGACGGAACGGGCTGACTTTGGCTCCGAGAAGCTTCGTCTCGGGAGCCGTTGAAGTCCGCTTCGCTTCTTCGGGCCGCACGATCGGAGCCAGATTGGCGGCGGAAGTATCTGTTGAGGCTGCCCGAGTCACTGCCGCCAGCTTGACCGGCGTAATCGCCTTGGTCGGGAACTTCTTCTTGCCCGCTGTGTTCTCTTGAGCGAACAAGAACGAACTCGTCGCAAAACTCGCGGTACACGCCGCGACAAACAGAGCCCGCTTCCAACGGCGAACCAACTGCAAACGCCGCTGCTTGGACGACCTATGCATCGTCTTTTCCCCTTTGCAAAGAGCCCGTGCGGCGGCTGGACGAGCAAACCTGCTCGCCCCCCCAAATTCCACTCGCCACACTAAACTCCGACCACTTCCGCCGCGCAGTTGTCCCGCGCAAGCGGCAGTTGGCCTCGCAATTTCCTATCGAATTTCCGGTCGCAACGAGTTGAGGAATTGTGCCGTTAAATCCTGTCGCAGGCATTAGTTGGGTTAAGCCGCTTGTGCATGAAAAGCGTTGCGCGCGGCCGCAAAGTTTGCCTCTCTTTCCTCGGGGCGCGGCAAATCTTGAACAATCCTCACAATCGGAATCCAAGGGGCTGTCCCGCCGCGCCGATAAGCCTTACACGGACTCGTGCGCCGCTACGGAAAAGGAACCTCCCATGCTGATTACAACCAACTTTTCAAGACGACTGGTCGCCTATGCCGCCACGGGCGCGGTGTTCGCCGGTTCGCTAGCGTCGTTTGCCGCCAACCATGCAATCGGAGAGGAGCGTGTCCAGCGGAGCACCGCCGATGTTCGCGAGCGGCCGACGGATGAGCTGGATCGCCCGCGAAATAAAGAACGCTGGACGCATCGCGGCTATGAAATCAAGACGGATAAGTTCATTGTCGTGGCCACGACGCGCGTGGAAGATTCCCGCTGGGTCGCAGCGCAGATGGAAACGATGTGGGCCGATTTCGGCCGCCTAGCGGATGCCTGGACTAAGTCGCATCATCAGCCGGACTTTGGCATCGATTCCGTGCAAGTCTACATTGATGGCAACAAGCCCAAAGACCGCGACCTGCCTCGAACCACACTCAGCGTAGTTGGAATCCAGACCCAAATTAATCTGTATGTCGGTCCCGGACAGCCGGAACTCGAAGATCAGCTCTATCGGCTGAGGAAGGCGGCGGGTCAAGCCTTCTTGCACACCGCGGAGCTTGACCGGCAGTTGCCGCCGTGGGCCTGCGATGGGCTGGCGTCTTACGTCGCCGCCGAGCGGATGAGTCCCGACGCCATCAAGGCCGCGGATCAGCAGGACAAAGCTCCGGGCTCTCCGCGGCTCGGCGGACAACAGTGGCGATTCAAACGGGCCGAGCAGGATCGGCTGAGCATGGCGACCTTTGATCAAGAAGCTGCCGCGCAGAAAGTTGATTTCCTGTTGACGGGAAACGACGCCGCATATGCCCCGGCGTTCTTTGCCGCCATGAAAGAATCCATCGCCGACGTCAACTTTCGCCGAACCCAGGGGAGCCTCGTCACTGCCCGCCGCGGGGAAGAACAGCCGGCGGATCTTGGCCCAGTGGATCACCTGGCGGCCAAACTAGCCAAGTCCTTTGAGAAGTGGCAGAAGTCGCCACTGTCCGGTCAGCCGAAGCTGGAATCCGAGGAAAGCTCGCTCGCTCAGCGCCAGCCGGAACCAGTGCTGCGCGCGGAGCGCGAGATGGCAGTGGTGCTGAAGCTCGCCCGCAAGTTCGCCACGACCGAGAGGGGGACCACACATACGCGGATCACCGCCTTCGACAAAGACAAGGGAATGACCGTCCTCTCCCGCAAGGCAGAAAATAAGCCCGCGCCGCTGCCGGAACTTTATCAGCGGATGATTGCGACCGAGCGCCCGCTCTGGGGAACGCTGAATGTCGACGGACAACTGGTTCTCTCCACGGACCACGATCAGCTCAAGGAGATGCTCGGCCTGGAGGACAATCGTTACCGCTGGGAAACCGGTTCCGGCCGCAGCGTCCTTTCTACCACGGTGGACAATCAGTGGAAGTTGCAAGGTTGGCTGGAAGAAAACAAGGAAGACTCCAGCCGGCCGCTGGCGAAGTTCACGGCGACGAAGATCGCGACGCGGCGGTAACCACATTAGTTTCCGTTAACAATCGCCGCCGCCACGGCGATGACGTAAGACAGCACCAGCGTACCCCACACCAAGCGGGCGAAGTGGGACTCGGGGGGGAAGAAGTGAACTAGGACCAGGCCCAGCAATGTCACCAGGCCGAGGATTGCCGCGAAGATGTCGGCTGGCATCCACGTACCGCCCGCGAGTCCTCCCGCCACGCCGATCATTACGATCATCAGGTCGAAGACCGTGAATTGAAACGGTGGTGCGGCGGGAATGGGAGCGACCGTGAGTGCCGGCAGCGGCTCAAGCTCGTGCAACTTCTCTTGGCGTGAGTTGCAGTCGAGGGGCCGGAGGCGAAATGGCTCGCCTGCTTCATCGTCCGGCCTCGGCGGCTGCTCGTTCATGGCGATAAAATGCTACTTCGTTTCGACCACCCAGATATTCCGGTATCGAACTGGGTTGCCGTGGTCCTGCAGATAGATCGGTCCCGGCTCAGGGCCGGCTTTGACCGGTGCGGCGGTGGTGTTGCGGTCGGAGGGGAGCTCCACGTCTTTGTGGATGACCACCCCGTTGTGCAGCACAGTCACCCTCGGCTTGGAGACAACTTTGTCGCCATCGTACTCCGCGGCCGTGTACTCAATGTCATAAGTCTGCCATGCGAGCGGCGGCAGGCACATGTTCACGTCAGGGGCCTTCACCGAATAAATCCCGCCGCACTCGTTGTCCTTCCCTTCCAGCCCGAACGAGTCGAGCATCTGCACTTCATACCGCCCCTGCAAATAGATGCCGCTGTTGCCGCGACCCTGGCCGCGATCTTCCGGCTGATAGGGAATGCGGAACTCGATGTGTAGCTTGTGGCTGCCGAACTTTTGCTTGCTAGTGACCGCAGGAGCCAGGAGGCCCTCTTCCACCTTGCCGCCGTCAAAGGCGTCGCTGTTCTTGCCGTCGAAGAGGACGACCGCGCCCTTTGGCGGCTTCTCACCGAGCGAAGCACCGGTGCGGGCGACTCTCTTGAGCGTCCCCATCTCCTTGCCGTCGGGATTGATGATCGTTGCGGTGTCCTTCGTGATTTTTGCCGTGCCGCCGTCCGGGCCCTTGATCACAACGGTCCCGTCTTTCAATTCGCCATCCGCTTCAATTTTGCCGCTCTTGTCCCAGCCGTCGCCGGGGAGTCCCCCCTTATATCCAATGCCATGAAACTTCCCTTTCCCCAGCGCGATGACCTGCACGCCAACCTTGATCTCGTTGCCGTCGTCGGTCAGATTGCCGGTGAACTCACCTTGATAAGCAAAGTCAGCATCCGCTTTGGCGGGATCGGTGTAGGTCGGACCGGCGGCGAAAAGGATGGAAGGGGCGATGCCGAGCAGGGCACAGGCCAGGCTCGAAAGGAAACGCGAACGAAGCATGAGAGCAACTCCAAAATGAGAGGTTAGACGGATTACAGCCGTTATTGTGCGGCGGAAAAACACCGCTGGCAAGAATGGCAAGATTGCCTGCCGGCGAGCGAATAACTGGTATGCAACCAACTGCCATCGCCGCCGCCTCATCGTCATTCCTCGACACCGCCTGGAAAGGTGCCGCGGCTGTCGCTGCGCCCCTCTTTGGGGCCATGCTGCTGGACCTCGCGGACCTGCTTTCCTTGGGCCCGCAAGCCCTGCCGCTGGCGGTTCTCGTGGCTGCTCCTTTGGGCTGGGCCGTCGCTGCGGCTCTCGGTTTCAAGCGGAACGGTCGGCTCATCAGCGCCTCCGTCGCCGGCATCTACTGCCTGCTGCCGGGAATGGAACTCATCCCGGCCGCGACGGCGACATCACTCTTAGGCGTGCTTTCGGCCCGGCTGTCGCCTCGCCCGCTGGTGGCGTAAGCAGAGTGCCTGGTCCGTCGGTGGTTACTGCCCCACCAGAGATCGCAAGCCCGCTCCGACTCCATACGCCATTAAAGCCGCCGCGCCTCCCATCGCCAGAGTTTCCAGTCCGGAACGAACGGCCGAGCGTTCGAGCAGGTGTCCTTTCGCGAGGCCAATCAAAAAGAAGGTGGCCATGGTGGCCAGCGTACTGCCAATGAAGATCGAGCGGGCCTCGAGCGTCACCGGCAGCAGAAAGGGAAACAACGGTACAAAACCCGCCACGAGGAAGGCCGTGAATGTTGCCGCCCCCGCTTTCCACGGCGAAGGCCCGCTGAGCGGCAAGCCGAATTCCTCGGTCACCATGGTGTCAATCCAGCGTTTTCGATTCTGGGTAATCACTTCCACAATCCGCGCCAGCGTCTCCCCTTCAAACCCCTTGGCGGCAAAGATCTGCCGAATCTCTTCTCGCTCCCCCTCGGGGAAGGCTTCAATATGCCGCGCCTCGTGTTCACGCACGCGGTCGATATGCTGCCGCTCCGCCTGCGTGCTCAAATAATTGCTGACCGCCATGCTGAACCCATCGGCGAGGAGGTTGGCCGTTCCTAGAATGAGAGCAACGTGGTTGGGAAGGCCTGCCCCGGCAACGCCGGCGACGATCGCGAAAGTGGTCACGGTGCCGTCGATGCCCCCCAGCACCAAATCGCTGAGATAACTATGCTGCGTCGCAGCTTCCAGGCGTTTGGTGATTGCTTCCGGGGTATGATCGGCCTGTAGAGAATTCATGGCGAAAAATGGGGAGTGAGTTTTGCAAACGGAAGGAAGTGCTTCGCGTGTCTGTGCCATCACCAAGTCCACTCGCGGCGGAAGCGACTCCGCATGCGTTAACTGCGGATGCTCTGGCCACGGAGCTCAAGACCAGCCTAACCGGCGGCTTGAACGACGCCGAGGTGTCGTCCAGGCAACAGCAGTTTGGGCCCAATGAGCTGCGCGAGGCGCCTCCGCTCCCCATGTGGCGGCGATTTCTGGGGCAGTTCCAGGATCTGGTGATCTGGATTCTCATTGTCGCGGCCGTGATTTCGGGAGTCATGGGGGACATTACCGATACGGTGGCCATCCTCGCCATCGTGCTGCTCAACGGCCTCATCGGCTTCTTTCAGCAGGAGCGCGCCGAACAAGCCATCGCCGCGCTCAAGAAAATGACTTCCCCCAGCGCCAAAGTCATCCGCGACGGGAAGTCGGCGGCCATTCCCGTGTCCCAGCTAGTCCCCGGCGACCTGATCGATCTCGAAGCCGGCGACTATATCCCTGCCGACTCGCGGCTATCGGAAGCGGCTTCGCTGCAGGTTCAAGAGGCTTCGCTGACCGGCGAGTCTACCGCCGTCGAAAAAAATGCCGGGCAGACCATGCCGGAACAAACGCCGCTCGCGGACCGCGCGAACATGATCTATATGGGGACGGTGGCCACGACGGGCAGGGGCAAAGCGATCGTGGTTGCCACCGGGATGCAAACCGAGCTGGGCCGTATCGCGGGGATGCTTGAGCGTGAGCCACCGGAGGCGACACCGCTGCAACGGCGGCTGGCAGAGCTCGGCAGGGTGCTCGTTTGGGTTTGCCTGGTGCTGGTCGCCATCGTGTTCGCTCTGGAAATGGCCCGGGGAGGTGAGTGGCTCAAGACCTTCTTGGTAGCCGTGAGTCTGGCAGTAGCCGCCGTTCCAGAAGGATTGCCGGCTGTGGTCACCCTCGCTCTGGCCTTGGGACTGCAACGGATGGCCAAGCGCAACGCCCTCGTTCGCCGGCTGCCGAGCGTCGAGACGCTGGGGTCCGTCACCGTGATCTGCTCCGACAAGACGGGAACGCTGACCCGCAATGAGATGACGGTTCGCACCATCCTCGCGGGCCAGGTGGAATATCGAACGACCGGAACGGGCTATGGGCCGGATGGCCAGTTCTTTCGCCACGATGCCAGCTCGCCGCACGGCGAAGAGCAAGGCACGCCGGTCGACGTCGCGCAGTTGCCAGACCTGCGGGCCTTGCTCACTGCCGCTGCGCGGTGCAACAACGCCAAAGTCGTTCCCGCCAAGGACCAAGAGAATTCCTGGCAAGTGTTGGGAGACCCGACAGAAGGAGCTTTGATCGTGGCGGCTCGCAAAGGGGGCATCGACGAAGCTCCTGCCGGGAGCAAGCGCGTCTCGGAAATCCCTTTCGATTCGCAGCGCAAGCAAATGTCCGTCATTTTCCAGGAAGCGGATGGGGCCGTGGTGATGTATGCCAAAGGCGCGCCGGAAGTCCTCCTCCCCCTCTGCCGGCAAGAGTTGGTCGGCGGTGAAACGCGGCCGTTGGGCGACAAACGGCGGCAGCAAATCTTTGACCAGTGCGCCGGCCTGGCTTCCGCGGCTCTGCGGGTGCTCGCGCTGGCCATGCGTCCGGATCCCGAGAAGAACGATGATCAATTCACCGAGCGGGATTTCGTCCTGACCGGAGTGTGCGGCATGATTGATCCGCCGCGCGAGGAAGCGAAGGAAGCGGTTGCATCCGCCAGGAGCGCGGGGATCAGCCCGGTCATGATCACGGGGGACCACCCCGCAACTGCCGGGGCCATCGCTAGGGAACTCGGAATTCTGGCCGACAACGGGCTGGTGGTCACGGGCCAGGAGTTGCAGGCCATGTCGGACGAGCAGTTCGCCGAGCGCGTGGCGGACATTCGCGTTTATGCCCGCGTCTCCGCCGAGGACAAGCTGCGGGTGGTTCATGCCTGGAAGAAGCGGGGAGCCATCGTGGCGATGACGGGCGACGGCGTCAACGACGCGCCCGCGGTGAAGGCGGCTGATATCGGGATTGCCATGGGCATCTCCGGCACCGATGTGACCAAGGAAGCTTCGGACATGGTCCTGACGGACGACAATTTCAAATCCATCATCGGGGCCGTCGAGGAAGGCCGCTGCATCTTTGACAACATCCGCAACGTCGCCCGGTTCCTGCTGTCGTGCAACGCCGGCGAGGTCCTCTTCATGATGCTGGCAGCTTTGGTCGGCTGGCCGCTGCCGCTCGCCGCCATTCAGATTCTGTGGATCAATTTGGTCACCGACGGATTGCCGGCGCTCGCGCTGGCGATGGAGCCTCCCGAGAAGGACATTATGAAACGGCCTCCGCGTCCCCCTCGGGAACCCGTGCTCACGCTTGAGCAAGGAACTATCATTTTCATCAACGGGCTCTTGATTGCGGCAACTACCGCGCTCGGGTTCTGGCTCGTCTACCGCGGGAATGCGGCGGACCTGCCCCAAGCTCGAACGGTTGCCTTTTGCATCCTCGCCTATTCCCAGCTCTGCTTTTCATTCGCCTGCCGGAGCAGTTCGCACACGCTGCCGGAGCTGGGACTCTTTTCCAATCCCTACCTGCTGGCCGCGATTACCATTTCGGCCTTGCTCCAGCTCGGCGTCGTCGCGATTCCCTGGGTCCGTCCGATCTTCGAGACGTTGCCCATTTCCGTGAATAACTGGCTGCTGGTGCTGGTGCTCGCCTTGGTGCCGGTCACCCTGGTTGAAATCGCCAAGATTGCCGTCGCCGCAGCCCGCGCATGGAAGGGGAAACCTGTGGCATAATGGCCCACTAGCCCGACGCGCAAGCGAGGGTAATGGACGTAGCTCCCTCGCTTGCGCGTCGGGCTAGTGTCGGTTGCCCTAGTCCAATCCCTCTTCTTGGAGCCTCTCCATGCACCGCCGCCAATTCATTGCCGCCACCGCTACTGCTGCCGGTCTCTCCCTTTCCGCTGCCGCCCAGCAGCGCCAGATTGCCGAGGAAATCGCCGATCAAAAGCCCAAGCGGGTTGGCCTTATCGGCTGTGGTTGGTATGGCAAGAATGATCTCTTCCGTTTGATCCAGGTCGCTCCGACCCAGGTCGTCTCCCTGTGTGATGTCGATAGGAAGCAGCTCGACAAAGCCGCCGAAATCGTCAAGCAAAGGAAACCGAAAGACAAGCCGCGGCTCTACAACGACTTTCGCCAGATGCTCAGCGAGAACGACCTCGACATCGTGCTCATCGGCACCCCCGACCATTGGCACGCGATGACGATGATTGCCGCCTGCACCGCAGGGGCGGACGTTTACTGCCAGAAGCCGATCAGCGTGGACGTGGCCGAAGGGCAGGCGATGCTCGCTGCCGCCCGCAAGTTCAACCGCGTGGTCCAGGTCGGCACGCAGCGCCGCAGCACGCCGCATCTTGTGGAAGCCCGCGAGAAGATCGTGAAGAGCGGGATGCTCGGCAAAATCGCCTACGCCGAAGTCTGCTGCTACTACCACATGCGGGCCAACGGCAATCCGCCGCTGGAAAAAGTCCCCGACCACCTCGACTACGAAATGTGGACCGGCCCCGCCCCACTTCGCCCGTACGACGGCCTGCCGCACAAGCGCTGGTGGCGGACCTTCATGGAATATGGCAACGGCATCATGGGGGACATGTGCATCCACATGCTCGACATGATCCGCTGGCAGCTCGACCTCGGCTGGCCGACCCGCATCAGCTCCGCCGGCGGCATTCTGGTGCAGAAGGAAGGGAAATCGAACACCGCCGACACGCAGGCCGCCACGTTCGACTTCGGCGACCTGAAAGTCACCTGGCAGCACCGCACCTGGGGGAACCCCACCGACCCCG
>JBJXFF010000131.1:0-19622 GCA_046153945.1 Pirellulaceae bacterium | reverse complement strand
CCGGGGGTCCCCGGGGGCGAAGCGAAGCAGGAGCAGTGGCTTGGTCCAGACCTGGCCGGCAAGCACTTTGTGCAGTTCATCACGCGCGAGCGAAAGGACCGTTCGCGGCCCGAGGTAGCGCGGCAGTGGATCGAGCGCCTGGTCGCTGCCGTGCGTACGCACGACCAGCGGCATCTGGTTACGGTCGGGCTGGTTCCCTGGAGCCTCGATCGCCCGGGGCTTTCGTCGGGATTTGTGCCCGAGCAGGTGGCGGGCAAACTCGATTTTGTTGCCGTGCATCTGTATCCGCACACGGGAAAAATCGAAGAGTCGCTCGAAACGCTGCGGGGCTTTGCGATTGGCAAGCCAGTGATTATCGAAGAAATTTTCCCGCTGCACTGCTCCGCCGACGAGCTGGGGCAATTTATCGAGCGGTCGCAAGGCACTGCCGCTGGCTGGATCGGCTTCTACTGGGGCCGGACTCCGGAGGAATATCGCAGCCGCGAGGGACTTGCCGATGCGGTCACGCTGAAGTGGCTGGAACTATTTCAAGAGAAGCGGGCGGCGATGGTCGGCCCGTGACTGCCATCAAGCCAGCGGCTTGACGCGGATGTTCTTCCAGCGGCATTTAGCCCCGGCAGGCCAGTTCTTGCCGCCGTGAACCTGAACGGCGATGGAACCTTCTGTGCCGAGCTGCTCGACGACCTTGTCTTTCTCGTACTTCGCGGCCGTCGAGGCAGCGCCATCGAACTCGCAGACCTTCTGGCCGTTGAGCCACGTCGTGATGTGGGGATACTTGCCGACGCACAGGACACGGGCCGAATTCCAGTCGTTGACCCGCCAGGCTTTGAGCCACTCGTCAGGTGTGCAGGCATAGATCAGGCCGGCATCGGCTGCGGACTTGTGTTTGTCGGTTGTGTAGCCGATGAGTTTCTGGTCGGCGCCGAGGCGGCCGTTGATGTCAAACGTGCGGGTGTTGAACGCGCCGGTTCCTTCGCCGTAAAGCTGCCCGACGTTGCCTGCATCGTGATAATCGACCATCATTTGCAGGCACTGGCCGCGGTCGTTGCCGCGGAGAAACAGGCCGGAACAAATGCCCCAGTCGGGCTTGAGGTCGATCAACAGTTCGAAATCGCCGAATTTGCGATCGGTGAGCAAAATGCCGCCGTTGCCGCTGCCGGGCGGATCCTGCTCGCCGGCAATCGCGCCGTCTTCCACCTTCCAGATGCCGCCGGTGCCGTGGCCGATCTTTTCTGGATTCTTGTGCCAGCCTTTGAGCGTCTTGCCGTCAAAGAGCGTGATCCAGTCTTCCTTCGCGGGAGCGGCATAAGCCAAGCGAGTAAGCAGTGCATTGTTGACAGCGACCGCAGCGGAGGCAGCGGCCGAGGTCGCGAGGAAGTGACGCCGAGAGAGAGAGGACATGCGGGAATCTCCAAATGAGTAATTGCCGAGCGAATCGCTTGAAAGAAGTTTCCGTCATCTTAAGCGGTCTGCTGCGGCAATCAATCTGTCATGACCAAGGAACCAGTCGCTTGGCGGAGGGAACCCGTATTTACGCCGCAGGCCGATACGCCGTACATTGAACGGTGAAGGATTCGTTAGAAAAGGCGGTAGGAACCATGCTGACCACGACGTGCCACGAGTTGCACCCGACACTGACTCCCGGCGGACAACCCTCTCCCATCGAGCCCAACGAGCTCGTTGATCGCTACAATACCTTCGTCACGGAACAGCGGATGAGCTGGACCAGCCATCAGCGGCTGATCAAGCTGCTGGGATCGGGGGGGCAAGGGGTGGTGTATCTGACCGAGCTGCGCGGCACCGAGGAGTTTACGCTGCCGGCGGCCCTGAAGATTTTTTCGCCGGAGCGGTTTGATACCGGGGCGAGTTATGACTCGGCCATGCAGCGGATGGCCCGCGTCTCGGCCCGCATCGCCCAGATTCAGCATGACAACCTGCTCTACGTCTACAACTTTGTGGACCGCGAGCGGATCCGCATGATGATCATGGAGTGGATCGACGGCTATGATCTCGCCCGGCTCCTCGTCCCTGGCATGCTCGATCGAATTCGAGAGCGGGTGAGTGCCCGGCGGTGGGAGCATCTCAATAGTGTGGTCGCCACACACGGACCCGTGCAGCCGCGAATGAAGGCGGGAGTAGCTGTGGCAATCGTGCGGGACTGCCTTTCAGGATTGGCGGCTCTGCATCGCCACGGAATTGTGCATGGCGACATCAAGCCCTCCAACATCATGCTCAAGCGGACGGGCATTACCAAAATTGTGGACTTCGGCTCAGCCTTTGAAATTGCCCACGCTCCTGGCGGCGTGGCTTGCACTCTCGCATACGCGGCTCCGGAGGTGCTGGAGCGAAAGGAATGTTCCTCGCGGAGCGATCTTTGCTCGCTGGGCTACGTCCTCATTGAGCTTCTCTCGGGTCGGCCGCCGTTTCGGGGAATCAAGGACGCCAAGGATCTGCTGGAGGCCAAACGCCTGCTGCCACACAAGCTGCACGAGATTCTGCCACAGGAGGTCGTTGGCTGCGATCTGCTAATGAGCTTCTGCCGCGGGATGATCGCCTTCGACTCCGTCCGCCGCTTTCCCAGCGCCGAAGCCGCCGAACTGCTCAAAGAAGGAGCAGCCGCCTTTCACCGGCAGCTCGTGTTTGGCCATCTCTCGGCGGAATACGACAATGAAATTCGGCAGTGGCTGGAGGATTTGAAAGAGCTCGATGCCCAGGATGATGCGAACGCGGCGGCTTGAGCCACGGAACCAGGATGGCCGCAATAAACGCGAAGAGTCACAAAAATGAATGTGGTGTTTCTCTGTCCGAATTTGATGTTCGCCTCTCGTGTCGCTGGTGCGGCGGGCGTGCTCAAGATTCCGATTCAGGTCCTGGCGAGCCCCAATGATTTGACTGTGAAGCTCTCGGAACAGACGCGGCTGGTGATCATCGATCTGGGGCAGAACGGTTTGGATTTGCCCAAGATTGTTGGAGACGTTCGTTCTAAGTCTCCGTCAGCCCGAATCGTTGCTTTTGGTTCGCATGTGAACGAAGCGCTTCTGGCTGCGGCCCGTGACGCCGGCTGCGACGAAGTGATGCCGAATTCGCAGTTTGACCGGACGTATGTGGAGATGTTGCGGTCAATCGTAGCGGCAGGCGGCTCGCCTGCCCGCTGATTATTGCGATGGAGCCTGAACCATTTCAACAAGCCGCTGGTCAGATTCTGACGGAGCGGCGGTGGGAACCGGAGCGGAAGGCGGATCGGGAGCAGGCGATGCGGCGGCTTGCAGCGGTCCTTTGGGCGCGGGGGCTTCGACCGGCAGGTAGACGTCGTCCAGTTCCTTATCATCCACGTCCTGCCGCAGCAGCAGATAGATCGCGCTGGCCACGCACCAGAAGAAGCTGAAGATGAAGCCGGTTTCGACCAGACGCACGAGGCCGATTACCAAAGTGATGAGCAGCGCGCCGAACTTCGCCGCGCGTTGGTCATGAGGCACGTCAGCAGAATACAATTTGGCGAAACCGAGGTTGACGAAGCCGACAATCTGATTTGTCTTTTCGCCTCCTGCTCCCCACGAATACGCCCAGAAGCCAAATTCGATGATGAGGCTGGCGGCATAGTCCACAACGGCCCAGCAAAGGGCCCCGAAGAGGGCCGCAACAACGGCATAAAACAAGAAGTGCAGCGGCTTGCCGTAGACATACGAAAACGAGCGGCTGAAGGCTTCGAAGGCGTCACCATCGCGCTCGGCACTGAGCGTTCCCCACATCAGCGGAAAGCCGAAGAGCAGACCGGCAAGAAGCCAAGCGGCCACCAGCCCCGCGATGATCACCAGAATCCAGGCGAGCCCGGCAAGCACAACACCCAGATCCGTAACCCGGGCGATCAGGCCCAGCGCCGCGATGGGGAGCATCAGCAGCAGAACGCCGCAAAGGGGATAGAGTGGCGACAGGAAGTACCACAGATAACGCCGGCCGACGAACCTAACCGTGTCGACGATGCCGGGGGTTTCGTCAGCTCCGAACTCCACGATCGCCCGCCGCGTGATGATTCCCCCCGCAATAGCCCAGATGGCCAGCGACCAGAGAGAGACAAACACGTAATAAGCCGCGTGATTGAGGCTCATCTCGCGGCGGAAGATTCGGTAGAAGGGGTCCGCGAGGCGGAAGTAGCCTTCCGTTGCCGAGCTTCCTTCCACAGGCAAATATTTCGCCACTGCCGGAGGAATGTGAGCAGCGAGAGGAGGGCTCGGTGCCACAGCGTGTTCACGCTGCTCTTTGGTCAAAAATATCCTGCCCACGTTGGAGCCAACGTAGGAAAGAGCGACTGCCAGCGTGGCAACGGTGAGCAGCGTCGGAGAAATTGAGAGGCGAAACGTCCGAAAGATAATCAGCCAGGGGAACAGCTCTCGCCAGGCAATTCGCCGCAGCACCCCGCGTTCATCCGTCATGGGCTGATCCTTGCCAAAATGGAAATAACTCAGCGGAAATTATAGGCGAAGAGTTCACTGCCGCAAGCAGCGGCAGGTTCCGCTAATGTTCTTCGTCAGCGGGTGCTTCCGGCGCTCCCTCGTCGTCTTCGTCCTTCCGCTCCACCGGCACGCTATAGATTTCCCGCAGCCAGCGTCCCAGATCGATCTGCCTACAGCGGTCGGTGCAAAAAGGCATGGCCTGGGAAAGGGCGGGGTCGAACTGCTTTTCGCAGATCGGGCAGCGGATCGTAGACATGCTCCGCCCCGCTACTTCTTCTTGTCCGGCTTGGCAGGAGCCGCCGGTTTGCTCTCGGCAGCAGGCTTGCTCTCGGCCGGCTTGGATTCGCTCTTGGTGTCCGAGGATTTGGAGTCGGATGACGCTGCAGCCGGCTCGCTGGAGGTCTTTTCCGCAGCCGCCGATTTTTTGTAGGAATCGCTGCGGTAGTCCGTCTGATAAAAGCCGCTCCCCTTGAACATGATGGCAGCACCAGCCCCGAACAAGCGGCGGAGCTTCTTCTTCTTGCACTTCGGGCACTTCGTGAGCAGCTCATCGCTCATGTTCTGGAAGATTTCGAACTTATGTTTGCAGGCGTCGCACTCGTAGTCGTAGGTAGGCATGTTTGGTGGGGCAGGCTTCTAGCCTGCCCTAAGTGGTGCGAGCCAAGGTGTTCTGGGCAGGCTGGAAGCCTACCCCACTGGGGCTCCGGTGAAGACAAAAACCTGGGCGGGGCGGATAACGCGGTCGAAGAGCTTGTAGCCGGACTGGGCCTCGCGGGAGACCGTGCCGACGGGATGTTCGCTACTCGCCTCCTGGGCGATGGCTTGATGAACGTTAGGGTCGAACGGCTGACCGACGGTTTCAATCCGCACGCACTGATGCTGATTGAGCACATTCTGCAACTGGGCGGAAACCATCTTGACTCCCTCCAGGAGTCCTTGGCCTTCCTGGCCGGAAGCGATGGCTCGCTCGAGGTTGTCCACGACCGTCAGCAAGTCCTTGGCAAACGGCAGCAGAGCATATCTCCGCTCCTCTTCCATCTCGCGACGGACGCGCTTGCGGTAGTTTTCCAATTCCGCCTGCCCGCGGAGGAACTTTTCATTCGCTTCCGAGAGGTCTTGCTGCAGCTTCGCTACGTCGCTGGATGCATCCGGGGCAAATACCTGGTCGTCGATGGATTCTTGGGTATTGGTGGTGTCAGCCATGATTTTGATGGGATCGGGTATTGAGGCAGACAGAGGGAACCATTGAATGTTACTCGCACACGTCGTGCCCATTGCCCTTTACTTCGATTCTTCTCCGGCAAAATAGTCCTTAATTTTTTCGAAAAACGACTTCCGGTGGGGCGAGACGTGGGCTCGCTCCATCTCCGCCAGTTCCCGCAACAGTTTCTCCTGTTCGGCGGAAATCTTCTTGGGGACTTCGATATGCGTTTGAACCAGCAGGTCACCCGGACCGCTGCCGCGAGGGTCGGGCATGCCGCGCCCGCGGATCCGGAAGACGTCGCCAGACTGCGTCCCGGGGCCGATGGTCAATTCGTGCTTCCCTTGCAGCGTGGGAATTTCCAGCTTCGACCCAAGTGCCGCCTGGGTGTACGAAATGGGCATTTGCAGGACCAGGTTGTTGCTATCCCGCTGAAAAAGCTTGTGCTTGCGAACCTGGACGTGACAGTAGAGATCGCCGGCTGGGCCGCCATCGGGGCTCGGCTCTCCTTCCCCGCGGATCCGAACTTGCATTCCGTCGTCGATGCCGGGAGGGATCTTTACTTCTTGCTTCACTCGCTCGGAGACATATCCACGGCCACGACACTTCTCGCAGGGCTCAGTAATCGTCGAGCCGGAACCCTGGCAGGAGGGGCAAGTAGTTTGTACGCGAAGAATGCCGGCCGACTGCACAATTTGTCCCCGGCCGCCGCAGTACTGGCAGGTCACCTTCTTGGAGCCGGGCTTGGCTCCGCTGCCTTCGCAGGTATCGCACTTCTTACTGCGGTTAAACTCTACCGTCTTGTTGATGCCGCGAGCCGCCTCTTCCAGTTCCAGCGTCACCTGCACCTGCACATCGGCACCGCGCCGAGCGCGGCGGGTTCGTCCTCCACCACCACGGCCGCTGCCGAAGAGGTCGCCAAAGATGCCCCCAAAGGCTTCGAAGATGTCTTCGACGTCCTGGAATTGTGGTCCGCCGCCGAGGCCCGGGGCGTCATGGCCGAACCGATTGTATCTCTCCCGCTTGTCGTCGTCAGAGAGGACTTCATACGCCTCAGCCGCTTCCTTGAACCGCATCGTCGCGTCGGCATCGCCAGGATGGCTGTCCGGGTGGTACTTAATGGCCAGCTTGCGATAGGCAGCGGCAATCTCCTTGCCGGAGGCCTCGCGGGCGACTCCCAGCACTTCGTAGTAATCGCGTTTGCCTGCCATTGCGCTCATAGCCCAGACTACCGGACACTCGTACTTGGCCCGTGAAAATCTACATCATGATGAAGATGGCAGGGAGATCAAACCAGCAGGAAAAGAAGCAAAAAGCACGCCCTAGCGCTGCCGATTCTGGTTGCTGGCAATGACGAGCCAAATCACGCCACCGATTACCATTGCCAGCGAAAGCGCCGAGCAGCAGCAGCCGGGGATGACCCCCATCAGGGCCTCTTCCGGGCTGGCCTTGCCGTTGGTGAGCGCCGGGAGGAGCATGCTGACGAGCGCGACTGCTCCGGAGAGAAGGAGCAGCACGCCGCCAATGCCGAGAAGTATCCAGGGGCCTTTCATAGTCGTTCCTGTAAGAAGCCGACACGCGGGCCGCGTGTGGCTGCGTTATCTTACCGCCCCTTCCACCGACCGCTTCTTCTTGTCTTCCTTGTCCAGGTTGGTCACCAGGGCTTCGGTTGTGAGCAGCAGCGAGGCGATGCTGGCGGCATTGCTGAGGGCGGTCCGGACCACCTTCACTGGGTCGATGATGCCCGACTTGTACATATCGACGTACTCGCCGCTGTTCGCGTCATAGCCGATGTTGCCGGTCTTTTGCAGCACTTCGTCGGCCACTACGGACCCGTCCTTACCGCCGTTGTTGACGATGGTCACCAGCGGCGCGGGGAGGACCCGCAGGATGATGTCGGCTCCGACCCGTTCATCCCCCTTAAGGGAATCGCGGAGCTTCTCAACCGCTTCGGCACAGCGAAGCAGGGCGACGCCGCCGCCGGGGAGAATTCCTTCTTCCACCGCAGCGCGGGTGGCGTGCAGGGCGTCTTCCACGCGGGCCTTCTTCTGCTTCATGTCGGCTTCGGTTTCAGCACCGACGGAGATGACCGCCACTCCGCCGGCCAATTTGGCGAGCCGTTCCTGGAACTTCTCCTTGTCGTATTCGCTTTCCACCTGGGCCATCTGGTTCTTGATCTGCTGGATCCGCTTGTCGATGTCGGCCCGCTTGCCGGCCCCTTCAACAAGCGTGGTGTTGTTCTTATCAACCGAGACCTTCTTGGCCCGGCCGAGGTGCTCCAGGCTCAGGTTTTCGAGCTGGATGCCGAGATCTTCGCTGATCATTGTGCCGCCGGTCAGAATGGCGATATCACCCAGCATGGCCTTGCGGCGGTCGCCGAAGCCCGGGGCCTTCACCGCACAGACATTGAGCACGCCGCGGAGCTTGTTGACAACCAGCAGCGTGAGTGCTTCTGCATCGACGTCTTCGGCGATGATGAGCAGCGGCTTGCCGGTCTGAGCCGTCTTCTCGAGAATCGGTACGATTTCCCGTACGTTGCTCAGCTTCTTGTCGTAGATCAGGATGAGCGGATCTTCCAGCAGCACATCCATCGTGGCGGGGCGATTGATGAAGTAGGGGGAGATGTAGCCCTTGTCGAACTGCATCCCGTCCACGAATTCCACTTTGGTGTCAGTGGACTTCCCTTCTTCGACGGTGATGACGCCGTCCTTGCCGACCCGCTGCAACGCGTCGGCCAGCAGTTCGCCAATCGTGTTGTCGTTGTTGGCGCTGATCGCACCGACGGCGGCAACCTCTTCCTTGCTGGTGACTGGCTTGGCCATGGCGATGAGCTTCGCCGTGGCGGCATCGACGGCCTTATCAATTCCGCGGCGGATGGCCGTGGGATTGCTGCCGGCAACTACGTTCCGGAGACCTTCCTTGAAGATGGCCCGGGCGAGCACGGTGGCCGTGGTGGTGCCGTCGCCGGCCAGGTCGGAAGTCTTCTGGGCGACTTCGACGACCAGCTTGGCTCCCATATTCTCGAAGCGGTCTTCGAGATCGACTTCCTTGGCGACAGTAACGCCGTCCTTCGTGACGGTCGGGCCGCCGAAGGACTTGTCGATAATCACGTTCTTGCCGGTTGGGCCCATCGTCACCGCGACGGCGTTCGCCAGCTTGTCCACGCCGGCCAGCATCCGGGCGCGGGCGATATCATCAAAAAGAAGTTGCTTAGCCACGTGTAAATCCCTCGGGAAATGTTCGTTGAAATGTCTGAGTTTGTGCGGGCGTAAATATCAGGGGGCTGACGCCCCCCGCTCGCCTTCAATTAGCCAATGACTTTCGCCAGAATGTCGCTCTCGCGGAGGATCTTGACATCCTCTCCGCCGATTTCGATGTCGGTTCCCCCGTACTTGCCGTAGATCACTTGATCGCCGACCTGCACGGAGAGTTCTCCCCGCTTGCCGTTGTCCAGGAGCTTGCCGGCACCGACGGCAACCACCGTCCCGCGCTGGGGCTTTTCCTTGGCGCTGTCGGGAAGCACGATTCCGCCTGCGGTCCGCTCTTCGGACTCCATCGGCTGAACGACCACATGATCATCGAGAGGACGAACTTTGAGCTTTGCCATGTTTGAATTCCTTTATTTACTTGCGTATTGTTTTCGACGCTCTGCGTCGCGATTGGTATGAAGATGTCCGCTCACGGAGTGAGCGGACTACTAATTACATCATCCCTTCCATGCCACCCATTCCTCCCATGCCGCCGCCCATGCCACCCATGCCTCCCATTCCTCCACCCATGCCGTGATCGTGATGATCATGGCCGCCACCTTCTTCGGCTTCCTTGGGAATTTCGCAGACGAGGGCTTCCGTGGTGAGGAGCAGAGCGGCAACGCTGGCCGCGTTCTGCAGGGCAGTGGTGACCACTTTGGCCGGGTCGATGACGCCGGCTTTCAGCATGTCGCCGTAGGTGTCCTTGTCCGCGTCGTAGCCGTCGGTCTTTCCCTTGAGCTGACGGACGCGATTCACAACCACCGCGCCATCCACGCCGGCGTTATTCGCAATCGCCCGGAGCGGCTGGTCGAGAACATTCTTGATGATCTGAGCGCCGGCCGCTTCATCGCCGGTGAGCTTGAGCTTGTCGATGGCCTTCTCGCTCCGAATCAGAGCGACGCCGCCACCGGGGACGATGCCGCTTTCCAGAGCCGCTTGAACGGCGTTCTTGGCATCTTCCAGCAGCCACTTCCGTTCCTTCATTTCCGTTTCGGTAGCCGCACCGACGCTGATTTGAGCCACGCCGCCGGCCAGCTTGGCCAGCCGTTCCTGCAGCTTCTCGCGATCATATTCGCTGTCGGTGACGCCAATTTCCTTGCGGATCTGGTCGGCCCGACCGGTGATTTCTTCTTTCGTTCCCTTGCCGCCGACGATGGTGGTCTCTTCGGCAGTGATCCGGATCTTCTTGGCAAAGCCGAGGTCGGAGAGCTTGACGCTCTCCAGTTCGATGCCGAGATCCTTGAAGATCGGCGTCCCCTTGGTGAGGATGCCGATGTCACCCATGACTGCTTTGCGGCGATCGCCGTAGCCGGGGGCCTTCACGGCACAGACTTGCAGGATGCCGCGCATCTTGTTGACGACGAGAGTGGCCAGGGCCTCCCCTTCCACGTCTTCGGCCACGATGAGCAGCGGCTTGCCGGCCTTGCTGATGGCTTCGAGGAGCGGGATGAGCTTCTTGTTGGACGAGATTTTTTCTTCGTACAGCAAGATGTAGCAGTTTTCCAGCTCGACAGTCACTTCTTCCTGGTTGGTGACGAAGTGGGGGGAGAGATAACCCCGGTCGAACATCATCCCTTCGACGATTTCGACGGTCGTTTCGCTGCCGCGGCCCTCTTCGAGGGTGATGACCCCGTCCTTGCCGACCTTGAGGAAGGCGTCGGCCAGCACGGTGCCGATGGAGGGATCGTTGTTGCCCGCGATGGTGGCAATCTGCTGCAACTCTTTTTTGTTCTTCTCGTTGATCGGGGTGGCGAGCGAATTGATCTCGTCGCAGACCGCGTCGGTCGCCTTGGCGATGCCGCGGGCGAGGGCCATCGGGTCGTAACCCGAGGCAATCATCTTCAGCCCTTCGCGGAAGATGGCTTCGGCCAGGACAGTGGCGGTGGTGGTGCCGTCGCCGGCGACTTCGTTGGTCTTGCTGGCGGCTTCCTTGACGAGTTGGGCCCCCAGATTTTCGTAGGGGTCGTCGAGCTCGATGTCCTCGGCGACGGTGACGCCGTCCTTGGTCACTTTGGGGCTTCCCCAACCCTTGTCGAGCACCGCATTACGGCCACGGGGGCCGAGCGTGCTGCGGACCGCCCGGGCGAGCTTGCTCACGCCGGCGAGCAGGGGCTGGCGGGCATCATCATCAAAGACCATTTGCTTAGCCACGTTGAGAATCCTCCTAAGTCGTTCGTAGTGACCCGCTTAGCGGGTTTTATCTGTGCGGGGGAAAGGCTGGAGCCAAATCGGCAGGGGCACAAAACGGCAACTCCGCCCAAAATGGCAGGCAGAGCCAGTTTGGGCGGCACAGGATGCAAGGGGTGTGCCAGGGGGAGTGCTTCTGCCGGAAACCCTTGTCCTGCAATAAGTTAGTGGCGCAGGCACTTAAAGAACCGTCCTCAGCAGTCGGACGAAATGGCGAGGGTGTCATTCTGGCAGGAAGTCGCAACTCGCTATTTTCGGGGCAGACTCGCCACGAAGTTGATTGCCCGCTCAATCCACCCCGTGAGCTGCTCGTCAGTCTCGATCCCTTCCGGCTCTACCAGCACCCAGCCTTTCATCGGTTTGCCGGTGATATCGAAGGGCCGGACGGAGTCCTCCGCCAATGCCTTCTCGCCCGCCTCCGGACCGAGACGAGCGATGAGGGAGTTCTTCCAGACGCCGACCAGCAGATTCCCGCTGAGCATGAAGCCGATGCCCCCGAACATCTTTTTCTCAGCGACGCCCCTTTTGCCCGCTAGGGCGGAACGAATGCGCTCGGCAAGGGATTCGCTGAAGGCCATCCGTGTTACTTTCCCTCGAGCACCGCTCGCCACCTCTTTGGCACGGCGGCAAACGCCGACTCGTAGGTTTTCTCCAGCGGCACGGGGACATGGGCGTGGGGCCGGAGGAATAATGGCATGTCTTTGAGGGTGTCCCCCGCCTTTATGGCTTCGACGTATGCCCTAACCGAATCGTCCACTTCATAAGCCGCGAACGTGAGCGGCTTGCCAGCGGACGGCAGGTATTCCTCACCGCAAATGTCTTCCCAAATGACGCCGTGAATTCCCTGCGGGTCGCGCGGTCCCGGCGGAAACAGGTCCAGTAGCAATAGATGAATTCCTCGGTCTATTAGCTCGGCGGCTCTTTCGACAAACGACTGGATTGCGAGTTTGCTCGACTTGTTGCCGGGGGAAACAACCTCGACCCGGGCAAGTAGCTGGTCGCCGCTGGTAGTCCTCACAGCAATGTGATTTTGTTTGCGGCGGTAGAATTCCATGTCGGTTTCGCCGGCTCGATTTAACTCTCGCCCATCACCAGCGACTGAAGCCTCGACCATCGCGTAATAGTTTTCGGACAATATCCCGTCATTGAGCACCCGCTTGATTTCCTCAATCCAGGAGTGCGTAAAGTGATGGAAAACACCAACATCCACTCGAGTCCAATCGTGAACTGGCATGGCCATGTCCTCTAAGGCGCGGAACCTTATGGCGCTTTACAGCCCTCTTTCCGCCACGCTAATCGGCGTCTCTTCCGCCACCGGCGTCTGCATGGGCCGGATGGCGGAGGGGACGGTGCCGGGGACGATCAGGGGGCCAGGCGAAGTCTCTTCGATGATCCTTTTGAGTTCGGTGGAATCGACCGATTCGACCTCTATGAGCCGTCTGGTCAAGGATTCCAGCGCGCTGCGGCGGACATCCAGAATGTGACGGACTTTTTCAATTGATTCGTCGATGATCCGACGGACTTCCTCGTCAATTTCGCGGGATGTTTTCTCGCTATGGCTGCGGGTCTTCTCTTCGCCGGCCGCACTCGCCAAGAAGGGGGAGCGGTTGCTCTCGCGATAATTCACACGCCCCAGGCGGCTCATGCCGTATTCCATCACCATGCTGGAAGCGATGTCGGTGGCCCGCTCCAGGTCGTTCTGGGCTCCGGTGGAAATATCGTGGAAGACCATCTCTTCCGTAATTGTGCCGGCCAGTAGCACCTGGATGCGGCTTTCGAGTTCCGACTGCGTCATCAGGAAACGGTCCCCTTCCGGCCGCTGCATCGTATAGCCAAGAGCCGCCAATCCGCGGGGAATGATGCTGACCTTATGCACGGGGTCGGTGTTCGGAAGACTGTAAGCGACGAGGGCATGGCCACTTTCGTGATAGGCAACGCGGAGCTTCTCGTCCTCATTCATCACCCGCTGTTTCTTTTCCAGCCCGGCGGTGACCCGCTCCACCCCATCGTTGAATTCCGCCATGCCGACGGACGCCTTCTCCTTGCGGGCGGCGAGCAGAGCCGCTTCGTTGACGAGGTTCGCCAGGTCCGCCCCGACAAAGCCGGGGGTGATCGCGGCAACTTCCCGCAAGTCGACGAGTGGATCCAGCTTGACGGTTTTGACGTGGACTTTGAGGATGTCCTCGCGCCCTTTGATATCCGGGCGGTCCACGAGCACATGGCGGTCAAAACGTCCCGGGCGCATCAGCGCGGCATCCAGCGTCTCAGGCCGGTTCGTCGCCGCCATCACAATGACGCCGCTGTTGCTGCCAAAGCCATCCATCTCGACGAGCAGAGCGTTGAGCGTCTGCTCCCGCTCGTCATGTCCACCCATGATGCCGCTGCCGCGGGTTTTGCCGAGGGCGTCGAGCTCATCGATGAAAATGATGCAGGGGGCCTTGGCTTCCGCCTGCGTGAACATGTCGCGCACGCGGGCCGCCCCGACGCCAACGAACATTTCCACAAAGTCGGAGCCGGAGAGGCTGAAGAAGGGAACGCCTGCTTCGCCGGCGATGGCCTTAGCGAGGAGAGTCTTGCCGGTCCCAGGCGGGCCGACGAGCAGCACCCCCTTGGGAATGCGGCCGCCAAGGCGCTGGTACTTTTCGGGAGAGCGGAGGAAATCGACCACTTCGCGAACTTCATCAACCGCTTCGTCGATCCCGGCAACATCGTTGAAGGTGATGCCCAGGTCCTCAATCGCGTACAGCCGTCCTTTGCTCCGCCCGAACGACATGGGAGAGGCAATGCCGCCGATGCGGCGGACAATGAAATAGAGACCGACGGAAATGAGCACGAAGATCATCAGCCCCATGCCATAGGTTTCCATGGCGTTGGCCTTGCCAAACTTCGGCTTGATGCCGCTGGCCTCCGCGGTTTCTTCCAGGGCTTTCCGGATCGATGATTCTTTGAGGAGTGCGGTGTGAAAATTGAGGCTTTCCACATGAGTCGCCGCATCGGGCTCAGGCTTCCCGCCATCCTTGGATTTGAGTTCAACGCGGCTGAGCTTGCCGGAGATCGATTCTTCGGTGATCGTCAAATCGCGGGGATAAGAAAACCGGAAGGTCCGCGGGGGCTTGTCGGATGTTTTGATGTCGATGTAGTTGTCGCTGGTCTTGGGGAGTTTGGTCGTCGCGTCGTAGGACTGGACGATGAGCTTTTGCAAATCGTTCGGCGAAAGCTCAACCCGAAACAGCGAAATTGCCTGGCTCCAGCCCAGCAGAATCACCAGGGAGACCAGCGAAACCCATAAGAGGACGTTGAAGGCGGAAGGGCCGCGCCCCTCCCCATCACCGCGGTCACGATCACGGTTACGATTGGGGCCGTTTTCTTGACTCATGAATCACTCGGAAAGGAAAGTAGCTGCAGATACCGGTGCGATACATCAACGGGATTTTCCCTAGTATACTCTCCCAGGCAAATGGGGGCCGGGAGGGGGGAAATCCGGGTTGTTGCTGCGGGGGCGGACTTCTACAATGGCGGACGTCCCAAGTGTAAGCCACGGTTTTATTTAGGGCATGTGGTCAGGGCAATAATCGCTCCTGTTTTCGCTCCGCCCGCATGCGAATTTTCTGCTGGTCACTCATGTCCGAGCCATCCCGCAGCATCGCAATTCTGGGCTCGACGGGGAGCATTGGCAAAAGCACGCTGGAGGTAGTTCGGGAATCACGGGGCCTGCTGCGGGTCTTCGCACTGACCGCCAATAAGAATCTGGCCGTCGTTTGCCAGCAAGCCGCGGAATTTCAGGCTCCGTGGGTAGTCGCCACCGACACCACCGAAGCCGAGCGGTTTGACTGGTCGGTGCTGCCTAAAGGAACCAAATTACTGGTGGGGCAAGAAGGGGTGCAGCAGGTAGCGAGCGCGGCGGAAGTGGACATTGTCGTTGCGGCTGTCGTCGGAAGTGCTGGCCTGACAGGGACTTGGGCCGCGTTGGAGGCCGGAAAAACCGTGGCACTCGCTAATAAGGAAACGCTCGTCATGGCGGGGCCGCTGGTGATGAAGATGGCGGCCAAATGCGGGGCCAAGATTCTGCCGGTGGACAGCGAACATAGTGCAGTGTTCCAGGCACTGGCCTGCGGACGGCGGGAAGATCTGCGGCGAATCATCCTGACGGCCAGCGGCGGCCCCTTTCGCCGCTTTACGGCCGAGCAGATGCAAAAAGTGACCGTGAAGGACGCGTTGTCCCATCCGACCTGGCAAATGGGACCGAAAATCACCATCGATTCCGCCACCATGATGAACAAAGCCCTGGAAATCATCGAAGCCCGCTGGCTGTTCGATTTGCCTCCAAATCAGATCGATGTGGTGATTCACCCGCAGTCAATTGTCCATTCCTTGGTAGAATTCAAGGACGGCAGTGTGCTGGCTCAGCTCAGCCCCCCCGACATGAAGCTCCCCATCCAGTATGCCCTGACTTGGCCGGAGCGGCGGGAAGGGCCGGCTCGCAAGCTCGACCTGACCCAGTCCATGCAGCTCGATTTCGAGCCGCCGGACGAAGACCGCTTTCCGGCCCTCCGGCTGGGGCGGGAAGTTGCCCAGACCGGCGGCACCGCGGGAGCCGTACTGAATGCAGCCAATGAAGCCGCGGTGGCGGCTTTTTTGGCGGGGGAAATTCCTTTTATGAAAATCGTCCCCGCCTGCCAGAGTGTTTTGCAGCATCACCCTTTTGATTCCAACCCCACGCTGGAAGAGCTGCTCAGGCTCGACCACTGGGCCCGACAGGAGATTACCCGGTGGATTTGTTCCTGATTGCCGCTTCGACTGCGGAACCGACCCTGCTCCAATCCATTCTTAGCTACGCCTGGATTATCGGCAGCGTCGCCGCCGGCCTCGGCTTTGTCGTGTTCGTGCATGAACTGGGGCACTTCCTGGTCGCCAAGGCTTGCGGCGTGAAGTGCGAAAAGTTCTACGTCGGCTTCGACTGGTTCCCGATCAAGAAAATCGGCCCGTTCACGATTCCGCATTCGCTCTTCAAAAAGCAGTGGGGAGAAACCGAGTATGGCATCGGCATTCTGCCCCTCGGCGGCTACGTGAAGATGCTGGGGCAAGACGACGACCCGCGCAACGCGGAAGCCGAAGCGGAACGAAGCACGGTGGAAACCGGCGAAGGCGTCAAGCTCGATCCCCGGAGCTATCAGGCCAAATCGGTCCCCGCGCGGATGGCAATCATCTCTGCCGGCGTGATCATGAATTTGATTTTTGGCGTACTGATCGCCGCGCTGGCCTATGGCATTGGCGTTCCCGAAATGCCAGCCGTCATTGGCGGCACTGTCCCCGCCAGCCCCGCGTGGGAAAAACTGCATCCAGGCATGAAAGCCGTGCAATTCGGCAAGTCTACGGTTCCGTACGAGCATTTTCGCTTCGACGACATGAAGCGGAAGGTGGTTTTCAACGGCGATGATCGCGATTTAGAGATCCGCTTCCGCGATACGGATGGCAAGGAAGACTGGTACCTCCTCCGGCCCAGCGGTCGAACCAAAAAGGAAACAGACTTTCCCTCTCTCGGCTTCTACAGCGCCAGCAGTCGTCGCCTGGCAGTCTCTGCCAAAAAGGCCGAACTGCTCAAGGGAATTGAAAGTGGGGACGTGCTGGTCGCCATCGAGGGCATGGAACTCGAGACCGACCCGTTCAAGTTCGATCCCCGAGTCAACGCGCAGCTCGCCAGCCATCCCTCCGGTCCGCTGAAGGTGACAGTCGAGCGAGCCGAGAAAGAAGAAGGGGCGGCGGAGCCCAAGAAGGATGCTCCCAAAAAACGCTTGGAAGTAACCGTGCCGGAGCAACCGGTCAGAACACTTGGCCTGGTGATGAAAATCGGCCCTGTGGTTTCGATGCGCGAAGACTCCCCAGCCGCCAAAGCCGGTTTTCAAAAGGGAGACATCATCGAACAAGTGAACGGCGAACCCGTGGGCGATCCACTTTCGCTGGGGCAGCGTTTGATTCCCTCCAGCAGCACGGAGGAATACAAGTTTGTCGTGTCACGAAAAGATTCCAGCGGCAAAGCGGCGAGTACGGAACTCTCAGTAACTCCCGTCGCTCCGCCACAGTTCCAGGATGCCTTCCCTTTCGGCGGACCGACGACCATCGAGAGCATAGGACTGGCGTTTGATGTGACCAATGAGGTCGCAGCCGTAGAGCCGGGGAGTCCCGCCGAGAAAGCCAAATTCAAAGCGGGTGATGTAGTCACTTCAGCACAACTCGTCGCCGCCAATGACGAAGCCCAGAAAGAAGAGTCCGACGAACTCGCCCTGGGCAAGGACTTTACCAAGCTCATGGAGTTTGATAACGAACTCCGGACCTGGACCCGCCTTCATTACTATTTGCAACTCGTCCGCGCGGACACCAAGGTCGAATTGACCGTGAAGCGTGGCACTAGCGAGATTAAAGCGACCCTCGCGCCAACGGACTCCAAAGTCTTTTTCGACGAGCGTCGTGGTCTCGCCTTCCGCCCGATTGAAGTGAAGCACCAGGCCGCGAACGTTGGCGAAGCTTTCTCCCTCGGTTTCCGGGAAGTTCGCGAGCGGCTGGGGGACGTGGCCATGACCCTTTCGCACCTTGTGTCGCGCCGCATTTCTCCCAAGCATCTTTCCGGCCCGGCTGGAATCATTCAGGCGGCGGGATATTCCGCGAAGCACAGCATCCCCATGCTGCTGATGTTCCTGGTCATGCTGAGCGCCAACCTGGCGATCATCAACTTCCTGCCGATTCCGGTCCTCGACGGTGGCCACATGCTGTTCCTCGCTGCGGAAGGAATCCGCCGCAAGCCGGTGCCGCCGCATATTCAGGGGTGGCTGAGCATTGGCGGGCTGGCGTTTCTACTGTCACTGATGCTGTTTGCGACGGCCATGGATGTGCAAAGGTGGTTCCAGTAGCCAGATTGAAACCGGCGCGGGAGATTCCCAGTGGCTTGGAAACAGGAAAGGGAGAGCAAAGAGGCCCGGCGAGAGCGTTTCACCGCAATGGCCGATCGCTTCCGTGGGGTGGAGGTTCTCTACCGTGAAGGGACCAGGGTTTCGCACGCCTGGGTGGATGAAATCTCGCCCGAGCCGGATGGAGTCTCCGCCCAGGTATCGCTCATCCCCACGCGCGGGCTTTACAACGAACGGCCCTCGTCGTGGCGAATCTATTCGGCCTGGGATGTGTTTGGCTTCTCGGCCGACCGTTGGGACGCAGGCTACATCAGCCTGACCATTTACTTCGAGCGCGGCCTGGTCGAATCGGTCCTTGGCTGCTGCGAAAACATCACCAGCCGAACTTATGACGAGGATCGCTTCGATCAAATTGGTGTTTGGATACGCAAATACCGCCGGAAGAAGCTGGAGAGGCAGTTAACGCCGGAACTGAGGCTGCTTTGGAATGAGCGCTTGATCGGCACGGTTACGCAGCACTTGCTGGGAGAGTTTCCCGACATTCAAGGGACTTTCGCCCCCGCGGAACTGGCTGCCGACGTGAAGGCCGACCTGGCTAGCTATGGAGCCAACCAGTTGTCGGATTACGGAGGAGACGACGACGATAACCTGGAGCTGGACCTTCGGCTCCAGGGAGAGTGGCGGATCGAAACGGGTGCTGGGCTGCGGATTCGGACCTCCATTCCGACAATTGACTTTCGGCTGGGGACTATCTCTTGGTTTTACGCGGGCCTGATGAACGAGAATGGATAAGATGGGCTGCCCGCTCGCTCTGAAGCCGGAATTTGGCCAGATTTTTCGATCAACTTCTGTTTGACGTCCCGCCTGCCGATTCTCTACACTAAGAGTCAACCCGCCGAGCGAAGGGGCGCGGCGGGTTGGGAGAACAGGCCATGGTTACGTTCATTCTTTGCTCGGCCCTCGCGCTGGGCGCGCCGGCTGTCAGCAATTCTGATTCCGCCAAGTCTAAGGTATCCGACTCCAAGCCGGCGAAGCGGCTGGCGGCGGAGATTGACCGGGATATCAGTGCCGCATTGAAGCGGGAGGCGAATGCCAAGAGCCTCAAGGAGCGGGGGAAGGCGATCGAGCAACTTTGCTCGCTGCACTACGAGATCACCAGCGACGAGCGGTTTTCCACGCTCGACCAGATGCAGAGCCTGCGGGCCAAAATCTGGGGCCGGCTGACGAAGGTGAAGGCCGAACTCAAGCGGCAGCTTGCGAAAGAGGGAGAGCCCCAACTCGACGACGCCCAGGCAGAAGCGGCTCAGTACGCCGGCAGCAACCTGGCCGGAGCAATGGGCCTGGCCGATTTCGGCAGTGGCAGCCCCAGCGGATTCATTCCCCGCGGCGGAGCCTCGCAGACCGACTACAACGCCCAGCAACTCATCGAACTGATCCAGCGCACGATCAACCCCGACTTCTGGGACGTTGTCGGCGGGCCAGGAACCATCTTCTACTATCCGCAGCTCCAGGTCCTGGTCATCCGCGCCACGTCGGAAATTCACGGCCAGGTCGGCGGCACGCTCGGCGCATTGCGGGATTAGTTCAACTTCACGGCGAGCGGGGGGCGTAAGCCCCCTGATATTATTTT
>JBJXFF010000123.1:0-27900 GCA_046153945.1 Pirellulaceae bacterium | reverse complement strand
GGACGACTCTTTGTCAACGGGCAAGCGCAAGCGACCAAGTAGGCCGCCTAACAAGTCGTTGCACCCGACCGCCGCGACGTCTCGCGTGATAGAGAGTCAATCGGGCGGCGGGTGAACTTTTTCCGTTATCCCACTTCGGGTTCACACCCATCGCGAGAGAAACGTGTTCATCAATCCGATGTGGCAAGACGAGGTTCAGCGCATCGGAAAGCTACGCTGCACGCCAACAGGGTATCGATTGCACAGTATCTCCGATCTGATTGGCTTTATCGCAATCATCCTTTTGCTTGGCGTTCCTTGCTACCTTGCTTACTCCGCGTTTCGGGGAACGTTCACTTGGTCGTCGCTTTTCCTGCTATTGATGCCGATTGGCGTTGCCATCGTTGGAAACGTACTGCATTCATATTCGTGGCATTTAGCGGACATCCGGGGATTCAAATACGATTACGAAACACGAACATCAACATGGCGCAACTGCAACGGCGTCGTTGAGACGTTCAATTACGAAGACTGGCGAAAGCAATACGCTGGCAAATCGAGTTCTGGAGATACTTAACGGAATCGTGGGATAACAATCGGTTCAACCGGAGCCGCGGGCCGCGCGGTTTCTGAAATCAAAGTTGGTTGGCCGCGGCCCGGTTAACCGAAGCGTTCGGCGAGTCGCGCCATGCTGAAAATGAGAATTACTCTCGGAGGATTGCTACTGGCGATGGTGGCGGGCGGGTGCAGTCCACCGGTGACGAGCATCTCAGCGACGCCGAGCACGAAGCCGGATACGCAGCAACGGCCCGCTGGCAACACGTGGGTTACTTCCGATGATTACCAACTGTCTCTGCGATTATCGGTCATTTCTGCATCCGTAAGGGCGAACGAGAGCATTCAGGTGACCGCCGAGATCCGGAACAACAGCGCACAGAGAATCACGGTTATTAGGCCGTTTGGCGACTACTACGCTGCGGAAGCGGTCGGCATGAAGATCTGGGACGAGGAGCGCCAGATCCGCTACACGGGAGACACCCCGAGCTACACGATTGGGACGAACGCGTTCGCAGTCATCGGTCCCGGCGAGGTTGTGAAAGATAAGCTGGAAATGACGACCGATCACTTTGCCGGCATCGAACCGCCGGGACGATACACGTTACGGTATGATTATTCCTACAACGGTCAGTGGGACGCCGCAGTGGCGGCAGAAAGAAGCGGCATCAGCGACGCTTGGCGTGGCTCGATCATCAGCCGCGAGGTTCAGGTTGTCAGAAAATAGCTTGCCCCGCAATCGCCGAACCATCGGTTCAACCGGAGCCGCGGGCCGCGCGGCTTCTGAAATAAGAGTTGGTTGGCCGCGGCCCGGTTAACCGTAGCGTTCGGCCACAGAAGGAGGTACGTTGTGACTCGGCAATTATTGGCCTTAATCGTCAGCACGCTCACTCTGGTTCCCTACGCAGTGAAAGCGCAGGAGCCGACACCGAAGGAAGCTGCCCAACCACAATCCAATCAGGTGTACGTCAAGATCATCATGCCCACCGACTCGACGGATCGCAATAAGGATCGACCCGTCGTCGAGTCTTGGATTGCTGAGGAACTCAAGAAACTCGGGCAGGCCAAGTTCACCGCCGTGACCGGGTGGGTGCCTCTGGATCTTTCCCCCTTTGAAGCAACGCACGTGTGGGATGGTGGGAAACTGGGTGATATACTTTATTGTCCCGTGGGCGCAGATATTCCTGACCGGGCGAAGGGCCGCATCAAGGTACACTTTATCGGGTGGAGCCCGGGCGGTGCCGACGTGACTGTTTCACTGAAGGATGAACTGGGTAGCCGCGTGATTGCGGCAGTCGAAGAGCTTAAGACGGAACAAGGGATGCCCTGTGTGGCTGTATTCATCGGTCCGCCACCTGAAAAACCCGCCGCTCCGACCGACCCTAAGAGATAGCTTCCGCTTCCCGGCGACAGGCCGAACCATCGCATCCACCGGAGCGGCGGTCGGCGGCGGATTCTGAAATCAATGTCGACTCCCGCCGCACGGTGACGCGGGACGTTCGGCCGCAGAGGAGGTGCCTATGTACCACGCTGTGGGGATGCTGAGCGTCGCCCTTCTCGCGCTGGCGACCGGCGCGCCCGGCGACGACAACAAGCCGTCGCAAGAACAGCCGAAGGTCGTCAAGGACACCGTGAAGGGATCCATCCATCATGGGTCGGGCGGGTCGTGGGACCGGATCGTCGGCAAGGTGAAGGTCATCGACGCCCGCACGCTGGAGTTCGCCGACGGGACGCGGAAGACGCTGGACATGGTGGCCCCCGAGTTGGGTCAGCAGGGGAAGATCGACGGCAAGCTGTACCCGGCTGGCAAGGAGGCGGCCGAGTTCCTCCGCGAACGGATCGGCGACCGGCCGGTCGCCCTCTTCTACCGTGAGGGGAACACCCGCCCGTACGTGGGCGACGAGAACCTCGAACACACGATGGTGATCAACGGCTGGGCGCTGGCGGACCACAGCTCGCTGCACGCGGCCGAGATCATCGCCCGCGAGAACAAGCGCGGCCTCTGGCGTGGCGAGTTCGTCGATCCGGACGAGTGGCGGAAGGGGAAGCGGCTGCCGGGGGAGAAGTGAGTTCACCACTCAGTCGGGCACGGCAAGAGGCCGAACCAGGCGCTGCAGCAGACCGGCGGGGCATAACGGCTTTTCGAGATTCAACGGCTCTCCAGCCCCGCCGGCTGCTGAGCTTTGTCGTTCGGCCTCGCAAACATTGCCAGAGAGTTTTCGCAATGGCACACCAAAGCAGGGGTGTTGGCACAAAGAAGAGGGCTGACGCCTGGCGATTTGGCATCCCTCACCTCTATTCCCGCACACGGAGTGTGCGGGCTACTATAGAGGGATGCCAAAAGATTTTTTAGCGGGAACCCGCGACAGTTACGACGTCGTCGTCATCGGCAGCGGGCTGGCGGGGATGACGGCGGCGAATATTCTGGGGCGGGCCGGATACCAGGTGCTGCTGCTGGAGCAGCATTACAAGCTGGGGGGGATGGCGACCTGGTTCAAGCGCCCCGGCGGCCATATTTTTGACATCAGCCTGCACGGCTTTCCGCATGGCATGATCAAGAGCTGCCGGCGGTACTGGACGCAGGAAATCGCGGACTCGATCGTCCCGCTCAAGCACATCCGGTTTGACAACCCGATGTTCTCGCTGACAACGTCGTACGACCGCGAGGATTTTACCCGGCTGCTCACGATGAAGTTCGGCGTGACCCCGGAAACCGTCGCCGCCTTCTTCGACACCGCCCGCGGCATGAATTTTTATGACGACCAGCGGCTGACCACGCGCGAGCTGTTCGAGAGGTTCTTCCCCGGCCGCGAAGACATCATCCGCTTGCTGATGGAGCCGATTACCTACGCCAACGGCAGCACTCTGGAAGACCCGGCGATCACTTACGGCATTGTCTTTTCCAACTTCATGTCGAAAGGAGTCTGGACCTTTGAAGGTGGCACCGACCGGCTGATCGGCCTGATGCACGATGACCTCCTGAAAAGTGGCGTGGACGTGCGGATCAAATGCGACGCAGAGAAAATCCACGTCGAAAACGGCCGGGTCACAGCCGTCACGGCGAACGGCCGGACCATCAAGACCCGGGCGGTCGTCTCCAACTCCAACCTGCGGGCCACCATCTTCCGCATGACGGGGGAGGAGCATTTCGACAAGAAGTTCGTGCAGGACGCCCGCGAAGTCCGGCTCAACAACTCCAGCACGCAGGTCTACATCGCCCTCAAGCCCGACGAACGGGTGGACGAGAGCATGGGGGACCTGTTCTTCACCTCCACTGCCCCCCTCTTCCGCACGGACCTACTCCTCAGCCGCGACATCACCAGCCGCACGTATTCGTTCTATTATCCCCGCACCCGCCCGCAGGGCCGGCCGCGATGCCTCATCGTCAGTAGCACCAACGCAAACTACGCCGACTGGGCCAGCCTCTCGGACGAGGACTACCAGGCCAGCAAGCAGGACCTCATCGACAAAACGCTCGACCACCTGAACCGCTATGTGCCGAACATCCGCGTGCGACTCGACCACGTCGAGGCGGCGACACCGAAGACCTTCCAGCATTACACCGCCCACGTCGAAGGAGCCAGCTTCGGCACCAAGTTCGAAGGCCTCGCCGTCAGCCGGGCTTTGCCGGAGCAGGTGAAAGGGCTGTACCACGCCGGCAGCGTGGGGATCATCATGTCGGGGTGGCTGGGGGCGATCAACTACGGCGTGATTGTGGCGAATGACGTGGATGCGCTCCTGATGAAAGCGCCGCCCCCCGTTCCTAGCCCATAAGCCCCCGGTACAACTCCTCGTGCCGGTCGATCATTTTTTCGATGCTGAATTCCGTGAGCATCCGCTCCTTTCCCGCGGCGCCAAAGCGGCTAGCCAAGGCGGCGTCACCCAGCACCATGAGAATTTTTTGAGCCAGATCGGCCCGGTCCCCCACCTCGACAAGCAGACCGGTTTGGCCATTCACCACCAGGTCGCGATTCCCTGGAATATCGCTGGCGACAACGGGAACGCCCGCGCTCATCGCTTCCATGATCGCGTTGGATTGCCCTTCATAGCTGCTGGCCAGAACGAGCACGTCCAGATGCGGCAGAATCCGCGGAATATCGTCCCGTTCACCAAGAAAATGGACGTTCCGGGCAACGTCGCACTGCTCTGCATAGCGCTCCAGGCGGAGCCGCTGCGGGCCGTCACCGATGATCAAATAATGCGCCTGGTCGTTGACGCAATTGACCAGGTCCGCGGACCAGACAACGTCCTTGAGCCCCTTCTGCGGCCACAGCCGGCCAATAGCGCCAACAAGCCGAACTTCCGGGGGGAGCCCCAATTCGGCGAGCAATTGCTCACGCGTCACCGACTGCTGCGGGGGAAGAGAGTAAGGAGCAATCCCGTTGGGAATGACGGTGAACTTGTCCGCGGGAATCCCTTTGCCTGCATAAAAGTCGCGCACGCCACTGGAGTTGGTGATAATCCGCTCGGTTCGTTTGGCGAGGTAGCGGTCGATGGTAAGTTGCATCGACCCCTTCCACGGGTCCACGCACCGCTCGCCGGCAACGACGTGCTTCACACCTGCCGCGAAAGCCGCCTGCCGTCCATATGCGTTGGCGGCGAACAGCCAGGTATGCACCAAATCCGGCTGGAGACGCTGCATCTCCCGCATAAGCCGGCGGTAGGCGAAGGGATCGACCTTCCACCGCTTGTTGATGAACGAAAGCGGCACGTCCGCCTGCCGCAATTGCGCTTCCAGCGGGCCGGTGTGGGTGAGGACGCAAACATGCACGTCCCAGTCCCTGGCCCGCAGGCCGGTGGCAAGCAGCGTCAATTGCTTCTCGGCCCCGCCGCGAACGAGCGTCGGAATTACTTGCAGAATACGGGGCACGAGCGATGAATTAACCTTGAACTTTGAACCTCGAACTTTGAACCAGGGCTAATCCCGCACCTGCACAAACAGGTGTACTCCCTTCTTGTTGCTGGCCACCACGTCGAGCAACTTGTCGCCGTTCACATCGGCCAGTTCGAACTGGGTACCGACCCCGCTGTTGTGGTCGAATTGGTGCGGCACAAAGACCGGCCGGCCGCTTTCCCGCTTCAGTTCCCACCAGAAGAAAACCGCCGGCTCGTTGACGCCGGGGTCGCCCCCCTTGCCATCCGCTGCGGGGGCATGGGCCCAGAACCGCTTGCCGCAAACGATGTCCGGCAGTCCGTCGCCATTCATATCGGCAAAGCAGACGCCGTGAATCTGCGAGAACGTCTTATCGATTTCGTGCGTCGTCCATTCGTCCTTGCCAACCTGTTCGTGCCACCACATGCCGAAGGCGTGGGGGCTGGAGCTAAAGACATCGTTGTCGCCGTCGCCGTCGAAATCATAGACGTACATCTGGGCCCCCAGGCCGCCGAACTTGGCCGGATGCCACTTCCACTCTCTGCCGTCGTCCTTCACAGGCGATTCCCACCAGCCATCACCGACCACGATGTCGTTCTTGCCGTCCTTGTTCACATCGCCGACGCCCAGGCCGTGAGCATAGCGGGCAGTTCCCGGCGCTCCCTTCGCGGAAACGACATGGATGGTCCATTCCGCATTGGGGTCCTCTTTCGGCGTGAGGTAAGCCATCACTCGGTCGGGACCGTCCGGTGCTTTGGGGTCGAGAGAGACGGCGCAGATAAGCTCCTTCTTGCCGTCGCCGTTGATATCGAGGTACTGTGGACTTTCGTTATTGGTCACCGGAGTAACGGAGTGTTCGGGCCACTGCTTGCCGGCTCCCTTGGGGTTTTCGAACCACCAAGTCGGCGTGCCAGGGAAGTCGACCACGATCAAATCGGGCCAGCTATCGTGATTGACATCCTCGGCGAAACAGCAGAACGAGTTGCTGTAGCCGCGGGGGTCCACGTCCTGTGCCTTTTCCGCGATGTTATGCATCTTCCAGTCCGGCGCTTCGTACCAGCACCAGCCGGCGGCGATATCCATCTTGCCGTCCTTGTTGAAATCGGCGACGGCCACCCCTTCGCTCCGGAACTTGGAGTCGAGCTGGGTGCGTTGAAAGCGAACCGACTTCGCCGGCTCCGCGGCGGAGAGTGAAGCCGCCAAAAACATGACGCTGCCAATCGGCAGCAGAACGCGAGCAAGGAAACGGTTCATGGAAGACCTTTCGATCTCAACACGGGAGAGTCGTAACGAGAATTCAGCCCGATTGTAATGCCTTCATTCCCATCCGCCTAGTAACGAAAAGAGCCCACGCAGGATATGCGTGGGCTCACATGGTTTTTTGATTCAAGCTGGCGAAGCGAGCTTAGTAACGGCCGCCACCGCCGCCACCCTTGCGTCCGCCGCCACCACCGTAGCCGCCGCCGCCCCCACCTCGGCTGCCGCCGCCGCCTCCGCCCCCACCGCGATCTTCGCGGGGACGAGCTTCGTTGACGGTCAGGTTGCGGCCATCGTGCTCCTTTTCGTGCAGCGCCGCGATTGCCTCGCGAGCCGCATTGTCATCGGACATTTCCACAAATCCGAAACCCTTGCTCCGGCCGGTGTCCCGGTCGGTGATGACCTGGGCGCTCCGAACCGAACCGAACTGGGCAAACAGTTCTTCCAGGCTGGAATTCGTGACGTTGTAACTCAGATTCCCTACGTACAGCTTCATAGCCACTGCCAAACTCCTCAAAAAACGCGCGACCCGTGTTTACTTTCCGGGGCGACTGGAAAGGGACCAGACATGGTGGCCCACCAGGTGGAAAGGCGAGAAGGCGGTGGGCAGATCCCGGAAACCGAGGGCTACAGTGCGCGTCGACAAACCAACCACCCATTAGGGTATAGGCTAGTGGGCAAAGCTCCAATAGGACTTGGCAGAAAACGGGCGGATTGTTTGGCGGTAGAATGTGGGGTTGAAAGGCAGTTTGAGCCACGGATGAAACACGGATTGAACACGGAAGACCGGCAAATTGGGTTTTGAACGGGTATTGCGAGCGAAGTTCTGCCGCAAACCGTGTTTCATCCGTGTTCAATCCGTGGCCCCTTCCCCTTGTTTTGCCACTATTTTGAGCCCTGATATCTATGCGTGCGGAAATCATTTCCATCGGTGACGAACTCACTAGCGGCCAGCGACTGGACACCAATAGCCAGTGGCTGGCGGAGCGATTGGGGGAAATTGGGGTGCCGGTGGTATTCCATACCACGGTGGCAGACGAGCTGGCCGCCAATGTGCTGGTCTTCCGCCAGGCCTGCGAGCGGGCTGATTTGGTGATCGCTTCCGGCGGCCTCGGCCCTACGGCGGACGACCTGACGCGGCAGGCGATTGCGGAAATGGCCGGGGTGGATTTGGTTCAGGACGACGCCTCGCTGGCCCATATACGCTCCCTCTTTGCCCGCCGCAAACGAGAGATGCCGGCGTCGAACAATATTCAGGCGATGTTCCCTCGCGGTGCCAAGCCGATTTTCAATCCACATGGATCGGCGCCGGGGATCGACTTCACACTCGTTCGATCTGGCCGCGAGAGTTCCCGAATATTCGCCGTCCCCGGTGTGCCGGCGGAGATGAAGGAGATGTGGGAGGGGACCGTCCGACCGGAAATACAACTGTTGCTGGAGGCCGGCGGCACCAAGAAGGTCATCGCGCACCACCGCATCAAGTGCTTTGGCGTGGGAGAGAGCGATCTGGAGGGGATGCTCCCCGACCTGATCCGCCGCGGCCGCACCCCCAGTGTTGGAATTACGGTGAGCAAGGCGACCATCACACTTCGCATCACGGCTGAAGGGAAAGATGAACAGGAAGCTCGCGCCGCAATGCAGCCGACAATCGAGACGATTCACCAATGCCTGGGCAATCTTGTCTACGGTGAAGAGGACGATGAGCTACAGCACGTCGTGATTCGGATGCTGCGAGAGCGCAAGCTCACGCTGGCCGTTTGCGAATGCGGTACTGGGGGCCTAATTTCCAATTGGCTCAGTGAGAGTGATCAGGCTGGAGAAGTGTTCAAGCTCGGAACCGTTCTTCGCAGTCCCGGCTCCGGAGTGGGATTACTCGGCCTGCCTGCCGAAGTCGCCACGGGAGACCAGCCTCACAGCCCCGACTTTGCCGCAGCCAATGCCGCTCATGTCCGAACTCTCGCGGGAACCGACCTGGCCATTTCCATAGGGCCATTTCCGCAGACCGACTCCGCCACTACCAACCCCGGCGAAATCCACTTCGCGCTGGCCCGTCCCGTCGGCGTACTGGTCAAATCCTCGACTTTCGCGGGGCATCCGGAGATTCTCAAGCCGCGGGCCGCCAAACAAGCGCTTAATCTGCTGCGATTGGAGATGGGTAACACCTAACAGCTCTGATCGGAACTCCAATGAAAGTCCTCAACATGCCATTCGCCCTGTCGATTATCCTGCCACGATAGAACCAAAGCTCAACACCTAGAGAGCCAAAGGGATTCCGCCCAATGCCATTCACATTCCGACACTTGACAATTGTGGTTGCGATCATAGCGTCGGTCGAGCTTCAATCATTAGCCGCCGAGCCCCTTCCTCCCGGCTGGAAAGCTGTTGCCCAGCGGGAGGAGATACGTCCATCATTTTCTTTTGAACCCCAAGGGGGCCTCAAAGTAGATGGCGCACTTGTTATCGTTGCATCCGATTCGGTCTCGCAACAAGGCCACTTTCAGAAAGCGTTTACAGTCAGCGGTGGGAAGTTTTACCGGTTCGAGGCGCTGCGAAAGACCGCCAACGTGCAAGTTCCGCGGCGCAGCACGCTCGTCCGAATTGTGTGGCAGGATAAGGATGGCAAAGCAGTTTCTGCCGACCCTCCTGCCGGCCGAGAAGGAGAAGCCGGGTCGATTCCGCTGGCCGAGCCAGAACACCCGCTCGATGGGAAAGTGAATGAGCAAGGTTGGACGTCGATCTCGGGAGTCTACCGGGCTCCCACCAAGGCAGCGCGAGCCGTGGTGGAATTGCATCTGCAATGGGCTCCGAAGGGCCGAGTAGAGTGGAGCAGCGTAAATCTCGCCGAAACGACACCACCTCCCAGCCGCAAGGTTCGGCTGGCCGCGGTGCATTACACTCCTTCGGGCAAGTCGTCGCGGGAAAACTGCGAGGAATATGCCCCTTTTCTGGCGGAAGCTGCCCAACAGAAGGCTGACCTCGTGGTCCTCGGCGAAACCGTTCCGTATGTTCGCCTCGGCAAGAAGCCGCACGAAACGGCGGAGACGGTTCCGGGGCCGTCAACCGATTACTTTGGCACACTCGCCAAGGCCCACAGTTTGCACATCGTGCTGAGCCTCTACGAGCGCGAGAGAGAGGCGGTCTACAACACGGCTGTTCTGCTTGGGCCGGACGGAAAGTTGATTGGCAAGTATCGCAAAGTCTGCCTGCCGCATTCGGAGGTCGAAGCCGGCATTACGCCGGGTGACGATTACCCGGTGTTTGACACGAAGTTTGGCAAAGTTGGCATGATGGTCTGCTACGACGGTTTTTTTCCCGAAGTTGCCCGCGAATTGACTAATCGCGGGGCGGAAGTAATCGCCTGGCCAGTATGGGGCTGCAATCCTTTGCTGGCAGAGGCCCGAGCTTGCGAGAATCACGTTTATCTCGTCAGCAGCACGTACACCGATGTGAAATCCAATTGGATGCGGTCAGCGGTATACGATCACTCGGGCGCGCCCATTGCCAAGGCGGAAAAATGGCGCGAGGTCGCTATCGCGGAAGTCGATCTTGGTGAGCGTTACTTCTGGCGGAACAACCTCGGCGATTTTCATTCGATGGCGCAGCGCCACCGGCCTGGGCCCGTAAAAGAGCCGCAGCCAACGGCAGTCCCGGCAGAGAAGCCGGCAGTTCCGGTGGAGAAAGACATCCCTGCGAAAGCGAAACCTGCCGAAGGGAGTGCGAAACAGCCAATGAAGACCGTCGCCGTTATGTTGTTTGAAGGAGTGGAACTTTTGGACTTCGCCGGCCCCGCGGAAGTGTTCATCATCGCTGGCAAAGGAAAGTCATTTCGCGTTGTCACGGTGGCCGAGTCGACCAAGCCGCTCAAGACCATGGGAGGAATCACGGTGACGCCGGACTTCGCCTGGGAGAATGCCCCGAAAGCGGACATCATCGTCGTGCCGGGAGGGAATACGAGTGCGGTCGGCAAATCCGGGCGGGAGTGGCTCAAGAAGGCCAGCGGAGAAGCGGAAATCACTATGTCGGTCTGCTACGGCGCGTTTCTGCTCGCGGACATGGGTTTACTGGATGGAGTTGAGGCCACGACGCATCATTGGGGCATCGATGATCTGAAGTCCGCCGCTCCTAAATGCGAAGTGGTGAAAGGCAAACGCTTTGTCGACAGCGGAAACATCATCACCACGGGGGGCGTGACCGCGGGCATTGACGGAGCGCTGCACATCGTCGAACGCCTGCATGGCAAAGAAGCTGCGAAGTGGGCTGCCGAGGAATGGATGGAACACCGCGGCGAAGGCTCAGCCCTGAAATGAGGCCGCTGCCGTCACGCCAGAATTGCCTTGTGGACCACCCCTTTGACGTCCGTCAGTCGCATGTCGCGGCCGGCGTAGCGGTAAGTGAGGCGCTCGTGGTCGAGGCCGAGCAGGTGGAGAATCGTCGCATGGAGGTCGTGGATGTGCATCGGGTTTTGGACAGCTTCGTAGCCTAGTTCGTCGGTTTGGCCGTAGGCGATTCCCGGCTTTACACCACCGCCCGCTAGCCAGACGGTGAACCCTTTGTTGTTGTGGTCGCGGCCGTCGGCGTTCTGGCCGTGGGGAGTGCGGCCGAACTCGCCACCCCAGATCACCAACGTCTCTTCCAGCAGCCCCCGTGCGCGAAGATCGGTGAGCAGGCTGGCAATCGGCCGATCAACGGCTCGGGCGTTTCGGGCGTGGCCGGCTTTCAGGCCGCGGTGCTGGTCCCAATCGCCATAGGCGATTTCGACGAAGCGGACGCCGGATTCGATGAAGCGGCGAGCCAAAAGGCACTGACGGCCGAAGTCGGCTGTCGCGGGGTCGGATAATCCGTAGAGGGTTTTGGTTGCGGCGGTCTCGCCCGCGAGGTCCATGACGCCGGGAAGCCTTCCTTGCATGCGAAAGGCGAGCTCGTAGGACTCAATCACTCCCTCCACACAAGGGTGGACATGCTCGCGCTCCACGAGGTCGCGGTTCATTGCCTGGACGAGATCAAGCTGAAGCCGCTGCGAGTCGGGATCAAGGCGAGAGTTCTTGATATTGCCGATCCGTGCCTGCGCGACGGGCTGGAACTCGCCGCCGATGCGGGTCGCCTGGCAAGCTGCCGGGAGAAAGGCGCTTCCATAATTCTGGGCGCCGCCGTTGCGTCCGAGCGGCTTGATGGCGATGAAGCCGGGAAGATCGTCGCACTCGCTGCCGAGCCCGTACATTGTCCACGCCCCGAGCGAAGGCCGGATGAACTGCGAGCTGCCAGTGTGCAGCATCAGGAAGGCTTCCGGATGAGCCGGCAGGTCAGTTTGCATGCTGCGGATAACGCAAAGTTCGTCGGCGTGTCCTCCGACTTCGGGGAAAAGTTCGGAAACCCACAGCCCGCTGTCGCCCCGATGCTCGAATTTCCATGGCGAGCCCATCAGCTTCGCACCGGGAATTCGGCCCGGCTTTGACGATGACTTTCCGTCGGCTGCCGATAGTTCGGGCTTATAGTCGAACGTATCGACGTGCGACGGTGCCCCATTCATGCAAAGGAAGATCACTCGTTTGGCGCGAGGGGGGAAATGCGGAATCTTCGTCGCCAGCGGCGAGTCTTTTGGTCCCGTCCCAGCAGCCATCGCAGAAAGTCCGGAAAACGCCAGGAAGCCAAAGCCGGAGGAGACCCCTTTTAGCAGGTCGCGACGAGTGAGTATTTGTGGATTCATTGGCTCGGCACTCCGTCTACGACTTGGGAAACCATCGATCAATCCAGATACCGAAATTCCGCGATGGCGAACAGGGACTGGCAGAATGTTGACCAGGCCCACCGATTCGGGCCGTTCTCTTTCAGCCGTACGGCTATATCGCGAAGGAATGCGACGGCGCGGTCTCGTTCTGCATCCGTTGGTAATCGACCTAGGGCGAGCCGATACGCGGCATTGACCCGCTGTGCATCGTCAACCTTCATTGCGAGAAGGCGCTCGGCAAGTGCATCGGCCTGCTTCTGCACAAGCGGGCCGTTCATGAAGAAAAGTGCCTGAGCCGGGCCGGTTGTTGTCGCTCGTTCTCCGGTTACGAGGCTCGGGTCGGCAAAGTCGAACAGGGATAGCCCTTCGGGAACTTGATCCCGCACCACCGGCAAATAGACCGACCGATGCGTGTCGGAAGCATCCAAACCGTCGACGCGGATGAAGAGTGCCAGCCCTTCCCCCATGCGGGCCACCGGTGAACCGATTGGCGGCGTGGTCTCGAGCTTGCCACCCACGAACAAGAGAGAATCTCGTATCACCTCGGCTTCGAGGCGACGTTTGCTCATCCGCCAGACCATCGAGTTATCGGGGTCGATCTCAAAGCTTCGCGGGTCGTGGGTGGAATCCAGCCCGTAAGCCCGACTGAGGACGATTCGTCGGATCAGCCTCTTGACCGACCAGCCGTCGTTCATGAAATCGACCGCGAGCGTGTCGAGCAACTCCGGTTGACTCGGCCGAGCGCCCGCGGAACCGAAATTGTCGGGTGTGGACACCAGCCCGCGGCCGAAGAGGTGCAGCCAGACCCGGTTCACCATCACCCGGGCGGTCAGCGGGTTCGATGAGGAGGCCAGCCAGTCCGCCAGCTCGCGCCGGCCGCTTCCCAAGGAAATGTTTGCCGATGGTTTGTCGCTGAGTACACTGACTAGCCCGCGCGGGACGACCGTGCCGGGTTGGTCGAGTTCTCCGCGAATATAAAGTCGGCTGTTGACGGGCTCATCCCGTTCTCGGACCCCCATCGCAAAGGCCCGAGGCGACTCCCCGGGACGGTCGGTGAGCAAGCGGAGGCGGAGTGTCGAAATCATGGAGTTGGCCCGCCGCACCCGGTCGCGGCCGGCCTCGTCGTTGGGTATCGCATCACGATCCTTGACCATCGTGGCGAGGCGCTGCTCCATCGCGGCCCTCTGCTCTCGCGGCAGTGGAGGAACCGCAGCCGGGACATTTGCGCCCGAAGGAAGCTCAATCAAGGGGGAGGCATTGAAGTTCGGGAAAGTCCCCGCCATCGTTCCGGAGCAAGTCTGCGTACTGCGGAAGATTCCAGACAGGGCGTAATAGTCGCGCTGGCTGATTGGGTCCAGTTTGTGATCGTGGCAACGGGCACAGGCAACCGTCAGGCCGAGGAAGGCCCGCGTGGTGGCTTCGATCTGTTCGTCGATGACGTCCAGGACGAACTGCCCGCGGTTCTCCGCGTCGTGGGCCTTGCTCCCGAGAGCCAGAAAGCCGGTGGCGATGAGTTGGTCGGCCCGCTGGCGGTCGTCGACGGCGGGCAGGAGGTCGCCGGCGATCTGCTCTCGGACGAACTGGTCATACGGCTTGTCGGTGTTGAAGGAATTGATCGTCCAGTCCCGGTAGCGCCAGGCCTGGGGATAGGCGAAGTTGGTTTTGCCGCTCGATTCGGCATAGCGTGCGACGTCAAGCCAGTGCCTTGCCCAGCGTTCGCCGAAGCGGGGAGACGCGAGCAACCGGTCAACAACTTTAGTAAACGCTTCGGGAGAATCGTCCGCCAGAAAAGCATCTAACTCTTCGGGGGTCGGCGGGAGGCCGACAAGATCGAACGTTACCCGGCGGAGGAGCCTTTGTTTACCGGCGTCGGCGACCGGCGCGAGTCCTTTCGCTTCGAGTGCCGCTAGGAGAAAGCGGTCAATGTCTTCGCGAGGCCAGTCGGTCTTCTTGATTGCAGAGGGAGCCGACTTTTTCGGAGGCTGGAACGACCAGAATTCGCGTGCCTTCGCAAGATCGTCCGCCGGGCGCGCCGCAGAACCAGCCGAGCCGCTCCGCGGATCGGGCGCACCCATTTTTACCCAGGCTTCCAGGTCGGCGATCACCTCGTCCGAGAGTTTCCCTTTCGGGGGCATTTGGAGATCCTCGTCGCGGTAGCGGATCGCGCGGATGAGCGAACTCTTGTCAGGTTGACCGGCGACGACCACTGTTCCAGTGTCTCCGCCGAGGCGGATTCCGTCGCGAGTGTCGAGCCGGAGATTCCCCTTGAGCTTTTCGGCCTTGTCGGAGTGGCACTCGCCGCAGTGTGTGGCGAGGACCGGCCGAATCTTCGCTTCGAAAAACTGCTCCTGCTCGGGCGTAATTGGCTCGTCAGCAGCTCCCGCGCCGGGAGGATTCTCTTTCAACATGCGCGGCCTTGGCGGTGGGCCGCCGCGCCTGGCTGGGAACGATTTTCCGTATTCGCCCAGCGAGAGGAATCCGTCCCGATCGGTGTCAAGCCGCTTAAAGAGCGGGTCGATCGCTGCCGCGTTGTCCCGCATGCGCGGGCCGCTCCGGAGGAAGTCCCGATATTCGTCGAGCGAGAGCCGGCCGTCGAGGTCCGCATCGCCGAGCATGAAGATCCGCTCGGGATCAAAAGCCGGGAACTGGGCCAGTGCCGAGGCCGCCAACAGCAGGAAGATCGCCGGCATCGCTCGCATTGAGAATGAAGTCATAGAAAGACTCCTCAGCCATCGATCAAAGAACGAAACTCACTTCGGGACCTGAGTCGGTGGAGATTGTTTCCAGCGTTCGTTGGCCCAGTTGATGAAATGTTCGATATTTGGGCCATCGGTATGGCCGCCATCATGCTGCCGCCAGGCCAATTCGCCCGTCACGATGCCGGCATTTACCGGCGGCATTTTCTCATGCAGATAATCGTCCGAAGTCCCCAAGTCCTTGGCTCCCAGCAGGCGAAACACCGGCCCAGCGGCCACCGTGGCCATGAAACTCCCTTGCTGATCGAGCCATTTGGCGTCTCCTTTTTCCGGAATTCCGTAGCTGATAAACGTCAGCCGGGGAGCGCAGAGGGCAATGAGTTCGTGTGAATCGACAGGAAGATCGCCGGCGTTGCGGCTGCCAAATGTTGCTTCCGCCGCGCCATACTTCAGGAAATTTCCCGCCATCCAGTGATACTCCCCCGAGCCAGTCAGGTTCTCGACAGCTTCGCCGAAGTTGCGCCGATGCAGTTTTGCCCCTCCTTCTCCCGAGGAGCCGACAAGGACTGCCGCAAACCGGGGATCGAAAGCCATCGTCACCAGTGCCGCCTTGCCGTAGCGAGAGACACCTTCGATACCGACTCGCTTTGCGTCGACCGAGGCGTCGGTCTCCAAAGCGTCGAGCCCGCGCGATGCCCCCCAGCCCCAGGCGCGAAGCGAACCCCAATCGACCGGCTTACGAGGCTGCCCAAGATTCGTCAGCCCGATAACTCCCCGTGTCAGTCCCTTGCCATCGTCGGCCTGAATGCTCGCGGGAGAGATTGTCGCGTAACCCCAGCCAGCTTTGATGAGCAGTTCGTTTGTAGATGGTCCGCGAGGCCGAAAGCCGGGTGGGCCGAAGCCCCTACCGCCGCCAAAGCTGAAAGTGAACATCATGAGAACCGGCACCGGCTTGGGCGAATCCTTGGGTGTTCCCAACGACATCGCAATGGTGACGTCGATGGACGGGCAGGCGGAATTGTCGACTTTGCCGCGATACAGCTTTTCGACGACGGCGACTTCGCCAACCTTGATTTCGCGTGTCTCAGCCACCGACCAGGTGACCTTTGGAGCATTCTTGGGAACTCGGCCGTAGATTTCTCGCTCAAAATCCTCCACGACTTCGGGTCGGCGTTTGTTCCACCAGTCTTCAGCGGTCTTCACGGGCGTTCCATCTCGCAGGGCTAAGGCGTCCGGCAGCTTTGGAAACGGATTGGCTTTCTCTTCGTCGTAATTCGCGTGGTTGGGGGCAGATTCATTCCCGTTTGGCCCTGGACGGAGCTTGGTGATTCCAAGCTGCGCGAGCATCTGCTTGTGGTCCTCCTGCGTCGACATCGTGACGGGCATCGGGGGCGTTTTCTCGCCCGCGGGAGGATCGGCGCTGGCAATCCGGCTGAGCAGAGCCAAAGTTGTGAATAGAAAGATTTTGTACGGCGAGCTCATAATGATTCCTCCGTCAAATCAATCCAAGCCAAATCAATGCGTCAGTGAGGAAAAAGAGCGTATCTCCCTCGCTGGCGCGTCGGGCTGGTGTTACTTCAGGGTCTGCAAATAGGCTATCAGATCGGCGAGTTGTTCGCGGGTGAGGTTGGCGACCATCCCCTCAGGCATCACAGAGACCTTCTGCACGGCTCGCTGCTCAATCTCGGCTCGCTTGAGCTCGCGGCGGACGCTGTTCGCTTCGCGAATCGTTGTTTCATCTGCCGATTCGCTGACGACGAAGCCTGAGAAGGTCTGGCCATCGGTCATGAGAAACAAGTACGGCTCGTAGCCCTGTGCGAGCTTGGCGCTCGGTTTTAGAATCGACTCGATCAGCTCGTCGGTCTTATATCTTTTGCCGATGTCGGCCAGATGGGGCCCCTTGGGGACCTGGCCATCCGTCGTCGTATGGCAGGCTGTGCAGGACTGGGCACGAAACAAAGCCTCTCCCTTCTTCGCGTCCCCGGTCAAGGCAGCAGTTGTTCGGAGGGCGTCGTCATAGGGGATGTTTCCAAGCTGGCTCGGATTCTTCGGGTCCACCGGCACGATGGTGATTGGCGTCTCTTTCTCGCGAGTTTTCGGGCTCTCTGTATCAGGAATCCCTGGCAGCGAGACTCGGTGCCGCGAGAGCTGCGCTTTGAGGAGCGCCGCCTCCTCCGGTTGGCTGTCGAGAACCGCTGCCGTCAGGACCGCGGCGATTTTCGGACTCATCTCCCACTCTTTGCGGTCGTAATACGGACCCGTGCTGTCCGGCCGAATCCCCCACCACGAACCGTCATAAGGAGCTTCCTGGTTGTAAAGGCGGATGAGAGTGACGAGTATCCCTCGCCGCAGTTCAGTAGTTGTCGGCGTGCTCAGCTTCTTGATCAGCCCCTCCACAGCCGAGCGGCTGTGCATCGAACGCATCGCCCACAAGGCTCCTTCCCAGTTCGGACCGCTGAGTCCGTTGAGGCAGGTGTCAACCGCATTTAGTGAAACGAGCGACCGCGCGGCCAGGTGCGGAATGATCCGGTCGGGATCGGGCTGATTCTGAACCGGGGTTTTCGTCGGCATCGCCGAACCTTCTGGTCGGGCCGTTAGCGGCAATAGACTTGCGGCAACTGATACGTCGCCGAGCCGTCCCAGGCTGATGGCGGCTTGTGCTCGCACGCGCGGAGAATCCGACTTAAGCGAATCCACAAACAGCTTCGACTCAACTCCTTGCAACTCGGACTTCCTGTCGGTCAAGGCACGCAAGGCAAACTCGGTCATTGTCGGATCTTGTGCCAGCTTTCGCAGGGCATCGTGAGACTCGTGGCCATCGAGCTGCTTGAGGGACCAAAGCGCTGCGACTCGCCCTTCCAGCAGCTTCCCCTTATCAGCAGCAAAGTCAGCCAGTGAGCGCGAGGCGTCAGGGTTCCGGCCGCGGCGCAGAATTTCTCCTTGAGCGTGGAAACGAGTCACCGTTTGAGATGCGCCGAGCAAGTCGATTAGTGCCGAGAGGCCGGCCGCTTTGAGGTCCGGGAACGGCTCCGGCCGAATTCCCTTCGGCGTGATCCGTGCCACGAAACCGACGTTCGGCCCCACATGGACCGAGGCTTCCCCGCCTCGCCAACTGGCGACGTAGAGATTGCCGCGGCCATCGAGGTCCATGCCAGTCGCCCGCGGAACCTTTAAGAACACATCCGTTTGCTGCGAGAAGGTTGGCCCCGTCGAGTTGAGGTTGTGCTGATACACCTCGCTCCGCCCCCAGTCCCCCGTGTAAAGTGCCCGGCGATACTTCGCGGGCCAGAGCGGCTCATCGATAAAGAGGCCCCCCGTACCCCCGCCGCCTCCAAAGGTTCCCATCGTCGGCAGCGTCTCGTCCGTGAAGTTGGCGAACAGCCGTGTGTAGCCATATTCGCCCGATTGAATCAAATGGCTGACCCGCGTGTCCCAGCCAGCGCCGTCGTTGGTGTTGTCGCGCGTGAAGATGTTGAGGAACGGGTCGATGGCCAGATCGAACGGATTTCGCAGGCCGCTGCAATACAACTCCATTTCAGTTCCATCCGGCCGGACTCGAACGACTCCGCCGCCGCGAAGGGAGAGCTTCGATCCATCCTTGCCGCGGGCTTCCTTGATCCCATAATCTCCGACGCCGATGTAGAGCCAGCCGTCGATCCCCATTCGGACGCCGTTTGTCGTGTGATCGCCGCCGCGGTCAGTGATTTGATTGGTCGTCAAGCCGGTGACGAGTTCTTCGTGCCTCTCCGCGACTCCATCTCCGTCGTCATCGTGGAACACGCTCAGAGACGGAGGATGCATGACCCACAGGGAGCCGGCGCGGTAGCAGACGCCGCGAGGATGCTCCACTTTGGCGAAAACTGTCACCTGATCCGCCTTGCCATCCCCATCTTTATCGACGCAGCGGAGAATTTTGCCGCCGTTGGGGGTTCGCCCGAGGGAACCCTGTTCGTCGGAGGCGACGAAGACGACTCCTTCCGGCGTGGCGGCAATCGCCACGGGGTAATTCACCCGTGGGGCGGCAGCGTAAAGCGTGGCCTCAAACTCGGCTGGGACGGTGACGCTAGTCCGGAACTCGGTTTCGTCGATAGGCCTGGGGTTGTTGCCTCCTCCTGGGGGGCCGCCACCGCCTGGGCCGCCGGCCGGGGGACCAAAGCTGAAGGGTTGCGGCGCAAAGCCCTTGCTTGTCCCGGCGAGTTGCGAGTTGACTGATGCGATGCGCTTCGTGGCGAAAGTCTTCAGATCGGGGGCCACCGGTCCCCCTCCTGGACCACCGAAGCCGGCTGGGGGTTCTTTTCTGGCAGTGACGGCTGCCGCTTCCTTCTGGCGAGGTCCCTTGGTGACCGCGTCAATCGCTTCGATGTCTTTAAGGAGTTGCTCCTTGGTGAAGACGGTGCGAGTTAGCTCTTTGAGCAGCAGCTGATATTTCTCCTTCGTTTCCTTCATCGCCAACAATCGGTCGGGAAGTTTGTTCTGACCTGGATAGGGCTTTGTCAGGCTCAAGTCCATCAATTGCTCTGGGGTCCCCATCAGCAGGAAGTTCGCCAGCGAGAACTCCAGATCGCCAGGAAGAAAGACGAACTTGTTCGTTTTCGCATCCAAGTAGAGGTGGTAGTTCTGCCCGAAAGCGAAATAACTCTCCAGATTGGCAGTCAAGGCATTGGCGGCTTGGAATCTCAAAAATGCGTCGACGTCGAGGTATTCCCCGATCTTCTTCTGAAAATCCGCATCCGAGGCCTGGTTCACCAGCCGAGCAAACTCAATGACTCGTTTTTCTTCCGCGGCAGTCGCCTTGCGCTGCGGCTGATACTGCCCTTGATACGCCGTCCATTCTTCACCGAGGAAGTCGATGCCGCGCATGCGGACAGGCTTCATCAGCAGTCCGTCACTGCTGCCGAACTTGGCGGATAGGAACTTCGCATCAATCCCTTCCACAATCGTGTACAGGCCGAGCAGCGCTTTGTCGTGAACGCCGGGAACAGTGAGCGTGACCTCGGCAAACGCAGTGGCCGGAACCGGCACTCCCGCTTTGCGAAAGACTTCGAACGCTAGCGCCTCGCGCGACATTGCGGGATCAAGGGGCATGGCGTGCAATTGCAGCGAAGCGGCTCGAATACGTTTCTGATCCTCAGGATTGAGAATCCGGATAGAGAGGGGCCGTTTCAGCTTCTGAGCCGAGACGAAGTAGGTAATGTCCCCCGCGTAACGAACGGAGACTTTTTCCACCACCTGGCCATTGGCCGTCATTTTTCCGCTGACCCAGGGGAGATTCATCCCAAAGGCGTTTCGTTCACCCGGACGGGCACCCGGCGGCGGAACTGCCGGTGCAGCACCTGGGGGACCTGGCAGTGCGGGCTGCATCGCGGCGTATTCTTTCTCCGAAAGCGTCAGGTCAATCGACCAGACCTTGGTCAGGCCAAAGCCTTCCTGCACACGGGGCTGTTCATCAGCGAGTAAGGGCGAGCCAATGAAACAGGCGAGAAGAAAAATAGGAAGCCAGAAGACTCGACGTTCCTGCATATAGAAATCCTAGAAAATAGGCGCAGCACGGCTCCAGACGGCATCTGAGCATATCTAACTCCATTGCCAAGGCGGGGTTCCGCAAATGGCGGGGAATTATGGGCGCGGACTGCAATGGAATCAGCGGTAACTGCGCAAAGTGGCCTCCAAGTGTCGAAAGCCCAAGAGACCTATTCCGCGAAAGGGTATAAAGAAGCCTATTCCATAGCGGCGCAGCAACTCCCCATTCTGGAAGGATTACTCGATGAGATTTGTTCTTACTCTCCTCGCAGCCTTGCTCCTGGCACCCTTGGTTACCCTGCAAGCCTTCGAACCTGCCAAGTCCGGCGATACCGCAGCCATCCTATCGGCGTCGGACATCTGGCCGAACGTCTTCGTCTATCGAGATACGTGCAATGTTTACGTTCTCCGCGAGGGTGATTCGGCGGTCCTCTTCAACCTTGGCGACGGAACCGTTCTCGGTCACTTGAAGGACATCGGTGTCAAAAAGATCGAGTGGATTCTCTTTACCGACCATCATCGCGAACAATGCCAGGGCATTTCTCGCATCGACCGCGCAAACACAAAGGTTGCAGCTCCTAAGGAGGAGCAGGCCCTGTTTGAGACGCCGCTGCAATTCCGCAAATGGCGACCGACGCTGGGCGATGCCCACACGGTGCATGGAGCGAGCTACGTCCGTCCCCCTTCAGCGGCCATCAAGCTAGACCGTCTGTTGGCAGCCGATGAAGTGTTCACCTGGCGAGGACATGAGATCAAGTGTGTCAGCACGCCGGGACATTCTCCTGGAGGGATGTGCTATGTGCTGCGCAAGGAGGGCCAGGCCTGTGCTTTCACTGGAGGCATCATTCACGACGGCGCGAAGATGACCAATTGGTATGACACCGAATGGGACTACGGCTTTGGCAAAGGACTCGATGCGCTCATTGAATCGGTACAGCGATTGAGCACTTTGCAGCTCTCCTCGGCGTTTCCTTCCCAAGGACCGTCGATTCAGAACGCCAGCGAACAACTGGAGAACTACCACCGCAAGCTCGTGGCATTCCGCCCGGACTACCTTCGCGGGTATCCGGTGAAAAACCTGACTCAGCGGATGAAGCCCGATCCCAACGTGAAGCCGACGGCGATCCGCCAGATTGTGCAGGTGACGCCACATCTTTACAAGTTCAGCGACGAACTGGCCGGCAAGAACTTCGCCATTATTATCGCCGAAAGTGGACGCGGCCTGCTGCTGGACTGCGGCATCTTTCCCGAGCTATTGCTGCACGACCTGATCAAGGATATGCAGACGCATCTTGGGTTGAAGGGGATTGATGCCTTGTGGATCAATCACATGCACGGCGACCACTTCACGCTCGGCGCGGTTCTGAAAAAGCGGTACGGCGTGAAGGTGTGGACGCTCGACCGCATCGCCGACAAAGTAGAGAACCCGCTCCATTACGATTACTGCGCGCTGATTACGTCCTACAACCCCGAGTACGAGGGCCTAAAAGTAGACCGGCCGCTCCGTGACGGCGAATTGGTTGAGTGGGAGGGCCTCAAAATTCATATCGACTGGATGCCGGGCCAGACGGAGTTTGGCAACTGCCTCTGGCTTGAGCTAGATGGCAAACGAATCGCCTTCACGGGAGACAACCTCTTCGGCGACCCCTCCGACCCCGAGCAGAATGGTCATGAAGCCGTGGTGGCGCGCAACAGCGCGATTTTTGAAGAAGGATATCTGCTGGGGAGCCGCTATCTGCGCGATTTGAAACCCGATATCGTCATGGGAGCCCACAATGTGCTCATGGCCAACCCGGCTGCGTTCCTCGACCGGTATCACGAATGGTCGAAGCGAATCATCACGCGGTACAAGGACCTTCTGCCCGATCCGAATTATGAGTATCAGTTCGATCCCTTCTGGGTTTCGGCATATCCGTACCGAGTGGACCTGCAGGGCCAGCGTACCCTGGAAGTCGCCATCACCGTGCGGAACTTCCGCGACAAGCCGCAGAGGCATCACATCCGGCTGCACCTTCCCCCGGGCATCACTGCGGACCCTGCGATTCTCGAAGGAAGCTTGGAGCCAAAGTCACGCAAGGCGTTCATAGTGAAGATTACCGCCAATCCTGCTCTTGCGACCGCCGGGATTCAGATAATCCCAATGGACATCACGCTGGATGGTAAACGCCATGGCGAACTGTTTGATTTCCTCGTTCAAGCCCGCCCGGGGGAACAAGGTGGCGGCAAAGATAAATAGTCAAATTTGGGGCAGACGATGGGGATGCACTCGCCGTTTTCATTTGCCTGACTGATCAATCAAGCTTCACCAAAGCAAAAACGGAGGCCTGCCAAGGAGCCATATCCAGGAACAGACCTTTGCGTTGCAAGTCGTCGCCATTCCACTCATAGTTGGCCGGGCGAAGCTGATCCTGTAACTGCCAGTTCTTGCCGGCGAGATCCGCGAACGGCAGCCGCACATGGCATTGGCTTTGATTGGGTGCGTAGTTCACGGCAATCACGAGAGATCCTCCCAGTTCGCCTTGCCAGGCGAAAGCCACGAAGCAATCGTTCGTCCAATTCCCTTCCCAGCCTGGAGCGCATTCCAGCAATTGCCACTCGCCATTGCGAACGACGGGAAGGCGCAGCACTGCCAGCAGCTGTTCGTAAAACTGCTTCAACCGATCATCTGTGGGCACATTGGGGCCTCGCACGAGATGAGGCGAGATGCGCTTATGGTGTCCTTCGAACTGACCTTGGTGAAAAAAACGCAGGCCGGGAGACAGGAACGAAATGACCGCCGCGGCTTGATGAACTTTCAGCGAGAACGTCTCGGCGGCTCGCGGTTCGTCGTGGTTTTCCAGGAAACGAGCGAGTTTATCCTGGTAGTCGAGGCCCGCGTGAAAGTGCTCGCGCACGGCCCGAGCATGGCCTTCCCGCAGGCGATCATAAAGCCGTTTGTCGTAAGCGTAGTCAAAGCCTTGGTGCTGGAGCGTCCATTCGAGATCCCAATAGACCTCTGCCATGAAAAGGAAGCCGGGAACACGTTCCCGGACCCGCTGGGTTGCTGTCGGCCAGAATAGAGGAGCACGCTGTCCCCAAGTCCGTTCGAATACATCCGGTAAGACCAGCATCGCCATGTCGCAGCGGACGCCATCGCATTGTCCGGCAATCCGCGTCAATTCGCCTATCATCGCCTCTTGCAAGTCGGGACTGGCGTAGTTGAGCTGCAGCGTGTCGGGCCAGCCAGCGAAATAGGGATCACGGCCATAGGCCAGGATTACATCAGCCCCCTGGCGCGTGACGCGGGTGTAGTTCTGCGGAGCGCTGGCCAAATCGTGTTCCGTGCCCGGAATGAAATAGTCGGGATGACTTTCGACCCAGGGATGACCGAGGCCCATATGATTGGGCACGAAGTCGAGCATGAGCTTCAGACCACGCTGGCGGAGCCGCTCGCGCAGGCGGGCCAGAGCCGCATTCCCGCCGAGATTCTGATGCACTGTATAGCCGGTGATGGCGAAGCCGGAACCGGCGATGTCTTCCTCGCAAAGATCCGGCAGCGTCTCTTGAAATTCACGCCGCCAATCGGCAATACTACGCGAGACTTGCTGCGCCCCTGGACCGGTCTGCCAGACACTGAGGAACCAGATCCAGTCAAAACCCATTTCGGACAGGAGATCCAATTCAGCGTCGGGAATGTCGTCCAGAGTGACTGGCCGGCCCACGGTTCGGGACAATTCCGTCAGCCAGACGCGAGTATTGATCTGATAAAGCGAGGGATAGCGTGGCTCACTCACGTTAGCGTTTCCCACTCTCTTTGTGAAAAGCCGACAGCTTGCCCCCTTCCAGCGCCCGCTTCGCATCCAAGGAGCCGTAAAGCTCTATGAACTTTGCCACCAATCCGGTCCAACCGGTCTGATGACTTGCGCCCAGCCCTGCGCCATTATCACCGTGGAAGTACTCGAAAAACTGCATGTGATCCCGCCAATGGGGATCGGACTGAAACGTCTCCGTGCCACCATACACCGGGCGTCGGCCATCCTCATCCCGGAGGAAAATCCGAGTCAGCCGGTCCGAGAGCTCCCTGCTCACTTCGAACAGGTTCATCATTTTGCCTGTGCCCGTGGGGCATTCGATCTTGAAGCTGTCGCCGTAGTACAGGTAGTACTGCAGAAGGGCGCGGATAAACATGGCGTTCACCGGCATCCAGACCGGACCGCGCCAGTTGGAATTGCCGCCAAACATGCCCGAGTTCGACTCGGCCGGCAGGTAGTCCACCCGGTACTCCTGACCCTGCGCGTAGTAGACGTAGGGATGTTGCTCGTGGAACTTGGAGATCGAGCGAATCCCGTGGGGGCCGAAGAACTCGTTCTCGTCGAGCATTCTGGTGAGGACACGGCGGAGCCGCTCGGGATTAAGTACCGCGAGCAATCCGCGATCATTGACGCCATAATGCGCTGGGCCGACAGGGTGCAACGTGTTCCCAAGTTCCGGGATCCGCCGCAGCCGTTCCAATAGACTAGCCATCGCCCGCGGAACGCGCTCTCGCTGCCACGGTTCGATTACCGTCGTAGCACACAGTGGCAACAGTCCCACCAGGGAACGGACTTTGAGCCGCGTAGCGCTACCGTCAGGGAGTCGCAGCAGGTCGTAGTAAAAACCGTCCTCCTCGTCCCACATCCCCTCCTGACCTGGACGGTTCATGGCTGCGGCAATGTAGTAGAACTGCTCGGCAAACTTGACGACCATGTCCTCGTAAATGGGATCGTGGGCAGCGAGTTCGACGGCGAGTTCCGTCATGTTCTGGCTGAACAGGGCCATCCAGGCCGTGCCGTCGGCTTGCTCCAAGTGGCCGCCCGTGGGGAGCGGGGCGCTGCGGTCGAAGACCCCGATATTGTCGAGTCCGAGAAAGCCCCCTTCAAAGACATTTTTACCGAAGCGGTCCTTGCGATTCGCCCACCAAGTAAAATTCAGCATTAACTTGTTGAACGAAGTCCGCAGGAATTCCACGTCCGTCTCGCCGCCAAGGGCTTGTGCTGTGCGATGCAAAAAGAGGGTCGCCCAGGCATGCACTGGCGGATTTACGTCGCTGAAATTCCACTCGTAGGCCGGAATTTGACCGCTAGGATGAATGTAATTTCCTTTGAGCATCAACTGCAACTGTTCTTTGGCGAAGTCGGGGTCCACGATTGCCAGCGGAATCGCGTGGAACGCCAAATCCCAAGCGGCGTACCAAGGATACTCCCACTTGTCGGGCATCGAGATGATGTCCTTGTTGAGCATGTGGAACCACTCGGAGTTCCGGGAGTTGCGATACCCGGAATGCAGCGGATTGGAGTTGTGCTCATCCAGCCAGTTGTCGCCGTCGAAGAAGAAGAACTGCTTGCTCCAGAGCATGCCCGCCAGCGCTTGACGCATGACATTGGCTGCGTCGGCACTCGCAGATGGCGGCGTGACGGACTTGTAGAACTCGTCGGCTTCACGAAGCCGGTTCGCAAATATCTCATCAAAGTGCTTGTCAAAGGGCTTGCCCTTCTGGCCCGACTTGGAAAGCCGGAGACGAATTACCGTGGTTTGACCAGGACCGACAGTAGCGTGGTAGTGGGCCGCGACTTTGGTCCCCATCTTTGCCGGATTGACCGCGCTTGGCTGGTTCTGGACTACGCAATCGTTGATGCCGTCCTTGACGTAGGGACTCTCATTCTTCTGCATCTGCCCGGGGAACAATCGCTCGTGGTTGGTTTCGTTCTCGGCAAAGAGCAGCGGCGTCTCGCCTTCGCACGATAGCGTGAATTCACCGAGCACCGAATGCGTCACCGCGACTGCGCTCACGCCGCTTGAAGTCTTTACCTGTTTCAGATTTGGTTTCTGCGCGGCTCGGTTCGATTGCGCGATCCAAGCTGACCAGTCGTTGCGAAACCACAGTGTCGGCAACAGATGCAGATCCGCCGGGTCGGGTCCCCGGTTGGCTGCCGTGATTCTCACCAGGATGTCTTCAGGACCGGCTTTGGCGTATTCCACAAAAACGTCGAAGTATCGGTCGTCGTTGAAGACGCCCGTATCGAGGAGTTCATACTCCATCTCGTTGCGGGTGCGCCGACGGTTGGTCTCCACCAGATCGGCATAAGGAAAGGCCGCCTGCGGATACTTGTACAGATACTTCATGTACGAGTGAGTCGGCGTGCTGTCGAGATAGAAGTAATATTCCTTGACGTCCTCGCCGTGGTTCCCCTCGCTGTTGGTCAATCCGAACAGCCGCTCCTTGAGGATGCCATCTTTTCCGTTCCAGAGAGCCAAGGCAAAGCAAAGCTGCTGCTGGTCATCGGAGATGCCAGCCAGACCGTCTTCACCCCAACGATACGCGCGGGCGCGGGCCTGATCGTGGGTGAAAAAGTTCCAGGCGTCTCCATTCTCGCTATAGTCCTCTCGCACCGTTCCCCACTGGCGCTCGGACAAATACGGCCCCCACTTTTTCCACTCAACTTGGCCTTTGCGAGCTTCATCCAGGCGTTTGTCTTCAGAATTCATCGCCGCGGCACCATTGAAAAGAAGCTACGGCGAGTGCCGCAATAAATTGATGCTCCATTATAAGTTACGAAGACTGGGAAAACTAGGGGCAGTGCGAATCTTGGATAATCTGAATAGGTAAGAGTTCCTTTGCCGTCAACAGGTGACGACTCAGCAATTACGAACCATGACCGCATGTATATTGACATATATCTATATAGTCTGTAATCTATTGAAATGAAACAACTGGACCAAGCCTTTGCTGCACTTGCCGATCCGACCCGACGCGGAATCGTGGTGCGTCTTGCCCGGGGTGAGGCGTCCGTGTCGGAACTGGTGGGCCGCTTTTCGCTGACGCAGCCCACGATCTCCTCGCACCTGAAGGTGCTGGAATCGGCGGGGCTGATTTCCCGTCGCCGGGAGGCACAGTTGCGGCCGTGCAAGCTGGTGCCGGAGCGACTGAAGGCGGTCACCGACTGGCTGGAGCAGGTGCAGGAGATTTGGGAAAGTAACTTCAAGCGTCTCGATGCGTTACTGACTGAGTTAAAGCAAGCAGAGAAAAAGGAGCGAAAGAAATGAAACCCGCCGAAGCAAGTCTGCCATCAGATACCGAAGTGCTGGTCAAACGCAGGTTCGATGCACCCGTCAAACTGGTCTGGCGGGCATACATGGAACCGGACCTCTTGCGTCGTTGGTGCTCGGGGATGCCTGGTTGGTCGATGCCCGTCTGCGAGATGGATATGCGCGTCGGCGGAAAGTACCGCTGGCGCTGGCGCAGCGATGAGAACGGTCAGGAGTTTGGATTCACTGGA
>JBJXFF010000111.1:0-2609 GCA_046153945.1 Pirellulaceae bacterium | reverse complement strand
CGACCGATCTGTCCCAACGCTGCGTGATCATCAAATTGTCGCGGCCGAGGTTCGACCCTACATGGGAAGAGACAACCAGGAGTTACATCCGGGAGCATCGGCAGGAGATCGTCGGCGACCTGATTGCGGCGTTGCGGGCTGAGCGGACGCAGCTCGCCCGCTACAGCAGGTGGGGGGCCTGGGAGCGGGACATTCTCGCCCGGCTGCCGGAGCCTGCGGATGCGCAGGAGATCATTGCCGAGCGGCAGTATGTCTCGGATGTTGAAGTCGAGGAGGGCCAGATTATCGAGGACGCATTCCGCAGGCGGCTCTTCACGCTGGGCTATGACCCGAACGCTGAGCGGATATTCATCCCATCAACCGTCGTCGCGATGTGGTTCAGTCAAATTCTCAACGACCGGACGACCACGACGGCGGCAAGCCGGCGGCTGGGACAAATGATTGACGAAGGGTCGATGAAGTGCATTGCCAAGGCGCCGGGGCGGACTCACGGTCGCGGTTTTTACTGGTCGAGTGGGGAATGTCTCCCAGATTCTCCAGTTTTAGCAGACATCGAACACCGCTTATCCCAGCAGGGGAGGAGGGAGCATTTTCAGGACGTTGAGGACGCTTAGGACGGTTTGGTCCTATTGTACCCCATCGCGTGTATCGGGACTGATCACAACGCAAGAGAGAGAAGGAATAACAATAGGGAGAAAGCGTCCTATGTGTCCTCAGCGACGTGGCGAAAGCCAATTGGAACGTTCGGCGCTGAGGTGCAAGGAAACATCCGTGCTGTTTGTCTGAACGAAGGAGTGAGACAAGCAATGGTTCGAGATCGTCCGGGTTGCGACGTTGCACACACCGACGTCATGGAAGAATTGGCAGTCCTTTTTGCCGCCGCTGTGCTTCGGCTCCGCCGCCGCCCTGCACTCGGCACCGAATTGAACCGTCCAGATCCGATCAATTGTTCGGGCGGCGATTCCTCGACCGCATGCCTTGAGGTGACGGCGGAGACTCGCCTCACTGTGCCCACGGGTTAACGGTCGCGAGACCGCCCGGGGTCAAATGTCAAACCAGGAGAAATGGGCATGTCATTGAGGTTTGAAAAAGAACTGGCCGCCCTGCAGCGGATGACGCCGCGGGAACTGCGGGAGAAATACGCCGAGGTCTTCGGCGAGCAAAGCCGGTCCGGACACAAAGTCTGGCTCGTCAAACGAATCATCTGGCGACTCCAGGCGAATGCCGAGGGGGATTTGAGCGAACGGGCCCGTCGGCGGGCGTTTGAAATCGCCAATGATGCCGATTTGCGGGTGAAAGCGCCGCCTGCGAAAAAGCAGACGGAACCGACCGATCCGGTGGTGACAGCGAAAGTTTCCTTCTCCACAGATGGTCGCCTCCCCCTCCCCGGCACAATTCTTACCCGCCCCTACAAAGGCCAGGACCTCCAAGTCACCGTCCTGCCCCACGGATTCCAATGGGAAGGTGAAATCTACGCCTCGCTGAGCGCCGTGGCGAAGGCGATCACCGGCTCCCACACAAACGGCTTTCTGTTCTTCCGGCTGCAAGGTGGAGGAACACGTGCATGACCAGCAAGCTCAACCACCGTCCGCCTCCCGCCAGCCGACATTCGCCGTCTCTCAGCCGAAATCAACCAGCCAAGATCGTTCGGTGCGCGATTTACACGCGGAAATCGACCGAGGAAGGCCTCGACCAGGAGTTCAACAGTCTCGACGCCCAGCGCGAGGCTGGGGAAAACTTCATCCGGTCGCAGGCCGGTGAAGGCTGGGTCTGTTTGGCGGCCCAGTACGACGACGGCGGGTTCACCGGCGGCAACATGGACCGCCCGGCCCTGCAACGGCTGCTGACAGACATCGAAGCCGGCGAAATCGACACGATCATCGTGTACAAAGTCGACCGGCTCAGCCGCTCGCTGCTCGATTTCACCAAGATGATGGAGGTGTTCGACCGCCATCAGGTGTCGTTCGTGAGCGTGACGCAGCAGCTCAATACGACGACCTCGATGGGCCGGCTGACGTTGAATGTGCTGCTCAGCTTCGCGCAATTTGAAAGAGAGATTATCAGCGAACGAACGCGGGATAAGATGTCGGCCGCCCGCCGCAAGGGAAAGTACGTCGGCGGTGCTCCCGTGCTGGGTTACGACATCGACCGCGCCGCCTCCCGGCTGGTGGTCAACGCCCGCGAAGCCGCCCAGGTTCGGCAGATCTTTGCGGCGTACCTCAATTGTGGCTCCTTGATCCCGACCATTGCCGAATTAGATCGCTTGGGCTTGTCAACCAAACGCTGGACGACCAAGGCCGGGAAAATCCGGGGCGGACGGCTGTTCGATAAGAACAGCCTGTACCACCTGCTGACGAATCGGGTCTTCATCGGCCAGATTCAGTACCGGGACGAGATCTATCCCGCCGAGCATCCGGGGATCATCGAACCGGACGTTTTTCAGAAAGTTCATGACCAATTGAACTCGAACCGTCGTCACGGCGGCGCCGAGACTCGGAACAAGTATGGAGCCCTGCTGCGGGGCCTGTTGCGCTGTGCCCCCTGCGGCTGCGCCATGATGCACAGTTATTCGACCAAGGACGGAAAGAAGCGATATCGGTATTACGTCT
>JBJXFF010000094.1:0-18922 GCA_046153945.1 Pirellulaceae bacterium | reverse complement strand
CAGAAGCCGGCTAAAGCCGGGACTCCAGCGCTCGCAAACGGGCCGCGCCAAGCGAAAAAGCTTCTTTTGTGTATAGTGAACAAAAGAGCCTTGTCGCGCATCTTACTTTCGGGACTCGCCGCGCGCGGACTAAAGACGGGGGCCGGGGGCCGGGGGCCGGGGGCCGGGGGCCGGGGGAGCGGGTGAGTCGGCTGAGAATTCATCACGGCTGTGAATCAAAGAGGGTGTATCAGAAACGAGGAGGATAGCACGCCATGAATCACCGGAAAATGTTGGAGGCAAACGAGTTACGGGCCTTGATACAACCCAACGAGGGAGCGTGAAACCTGTATCAGGGTCGGCCGTGCCGTGAGTGATTCATGGCCTTGCCTGCACGGAAGGTCAATGAAACTAAGGACTTATGCGACTAGACACCAGGAGTTATGAATCAAGAATGGCCTGATTCAGGCGAAAATGAATCAAGAATAGTGACGCAAAGCGAGAAATGGCAAGAGGTTGCAAAAGGGGGTGATGCTGTGAAAAAGTTGCTGGAAAAAGTGAATCATGGAGGCCTGGTAGAGGCGGAATGCCTGGGTCCGTTGCTGGAAGACATTGGATTTGGGTTTGCTTCGCCCTGGGGGGGTGTTGGTTTACTCGGGGGGTTTACCAACACAAGTGATGACCCGCGGGCGGGGGGGACTGTTGTTTTACCAGGGGGGTTTGCCAACAGACTTCGCGCGAAGGGCGAGGAGGAGAGTGATTTCGTGTTTCGAAAAAAACCCTCACCCCGGCCCTCTCCCAAGGGGAGAGGGGGAAAAACGGAGGAACCGGCCCGTTACCGATTCTTCACACGCCGCCACTTCTTCCGGCGTCCCTTGCACCACGATGTGGCCGCCGTCGTCGCCGGCACTGGGGCCGAGGTCGATGAGATAGTCGGCGGAGCGCATGAGTTGCAGGTTGTGCTCCACGATGATGAGCGAGTGGCCGACGGAGAGGAGGGCGTCGAAGCAGTCGAGGAGCTTGACGATGTCGGCGAAGTGCAGGCCGGTCGTTGGCTCGTCCAGCAGGAACAGCGTGCGGCTGCGGCTGGCTTCGCTGAGGTAGGCGGCGAGCTTGAGCCGCTGGGCTTCGCCGGTGGAGAGGGTGGGGGCGGGCTGGCCGAGGCGGAGGTAGTCGAGGCCGACGTCCATCAGTTGCTTCAGCCGCCCTTGCACCTTCGGCTGGCCGCGGAAGAAGGAAAACGCCTCGCGGGCGGTCATCTCCAGCACCTCGGCGATGCTCTTGCCGCGATAGGTGACCGCCAGGATTTCCCGCCGATACCGCGCGCCTGCGCAGACCTTGCACTTCACCAGCACGTCGGGCAAAAACTGCATGTCGATCTGCTTGTAGCCGTCCCCCTCGCAGGCGTCGCACCGCCCCCCTTCCACATTGAAGCTGAAATGCCCCGGCCCGTAGTTGTGCGTGCGGGCCTCCACCGTCTCCGCGAAGACCTGGCGGATCTGGTCGAACGCCTTGATGTACGTCACCGGGTTCGACCGCGGCGAGCGGCCAATGGGGCTCTGGTCCATCAGCACCACGTCGTCAATCTGCCGGTCACCGAACACGTCGTCATACGGCAGCGGCTCATCGCACTCCTTCTTCTTGCGGCGGCAGAGGGCACCGTAGAGCGTCTCCTGCACCAGCGAGCTTTTCCCCGCGCCGCTGACGCCGGTGACGAGGCAGAGGACACCGAGGGGGAAATCGAGCGTGAGATTTTTCAGATTGTGGCCGCGAGCGCCGGTCAGCTTGATGCGACCGCGGGTGATGGGCTTTCTGGTAGCGGTCGATGCGATTCCGCGACGACCGGCGAGGTATTCTCCCGTCAGGCTTGCGCCGGGAAGCATCATTTCCGCTGGCGTTCCTTGAAAAGCGACTGTTCCGCCGCTTTCACCCGCTCCGGGGCCGATTTCCACGATATGGTCGGCTGCGCGGATGAGGGATTCTTCATGCTCCACGACCGCCACCGTATTGCCGCGATCCTTGATTCCCCGTACCGCGGCAACCAACTTGTCCAAATCCGCCGGATGCAGGCCGACGGATGGCTCGTCCAGGACATACAGCATGTTGACCAGGCTCGAGCCGAGCGCCGACGTGAGGTTGACCCGCTGGGCCTCGCCGCCGGAAAGCGTGCTGAGGGATCGGCTAAGAGCGAGGTAGCCGAGTCCGACGACCTTGAGGAAATGAAGGCGGGAATCGACTTGCTCCAGGATTGTTTTTGCTACCGTCTTTTCTGCTGTAGTCGGTGGCAGAGATTGCAGGAAGGGTTGAATCTCGTCAATCCGCAGGTCCATCACCTCGGCGATATTCTTGCCGCCGAGTTGCCAAGCCAAGGCATTTTCATTGAGCCGCCGGCCGTGACAGGCGTCGCAGGGGATGGTGAGCTTCTTCCGCTTCGCGGGACCATCCACCAGCAACGTTCCCGCTCCTTCGCACTTCGGGCAAGCCCCAAGCGGGCTGTTGAAGCTGAACTGCCGCGGCTCAGGGTCGGGATAGTCGATGTTACAGGCGGGGCAGCGGAGGGAACTGGAAAACTCTTGGCGAGCGGGGGGCGTCAGCCCCCTGATATAATCCGGCTGTACTGCAGGCGTTGTTGCAGCTGCGGCGCTAGTATCAGGGGGCTGACGCCCCCCGCTCGCCTCCCGCTGGATCACGCACACGCCGTCGCCGTGCGTGAACGCAGTCTCCACGGAATCTCGCACTCGTTGCAGCGGACTAGATCCAGCGATCAGTCGGTCTACGATGACCAACAACTCTGTGAGCTCTGTGCCTCTGTGTGTGAACTCTTCCTTTTCTTCGCGAAGCATCGTCAGATCAACGACAGCGCTATTAAGAAGGCCGCGGACAAAGCCATTCTCACACAGAGTCACAGAGACCACAGAGAGAGATTCTTCAGCCGACAGTCGCCTGGGAAAACATATCTGGAATTTCGTCCCCGCGGGCAGTTGCGTGAGCTTCTCGGCGACCGACTCCGGCGAATCTCTTTCAACCAGTTGCCCGCAACTGCGGCAGTGGAGCTTGCCGAGGCGGGCATAAAGCAAGCGAAGATAGTCCGCCGTTTCCGTTGTGGTGCCAATGGTGGACCGCGGAGAGCGGGCGGCTTTGTCGTGCGTCACGGCGAGCGCCGCGGGGAGGCCGTCGATTCGCTCGGCGGCGGGTTTTTCCAGCCGTTCGAGAAACTGGCGGGTGTAGACGGAGAAGCTTTCGATGTATCGCCGCTGCCCCTCGGCATAGAGCGTGTCGAGGGCCAGGCTCGTTTTGCCGCTGCCGGAGACGCCGCAGAAGACGATGAGCTTATGGTGGGGCAAATCCAGATCAACCATTTTCAGGTTGTGGACTTCGACCCCTCTCAACTCAATCTGTCCAGCCGCCACAATGCGTCCTTCCCTAGACAACCAAGGGGATGGCCACGAAAAACGCAAAGAGGCACAAAAAGGGAAGCAGGTCTTGTTTTTGTGACTTTTCGTGTTTTTCGTGGCCAACCCCTCGGCTGGTTAACTCAGAATCTCCTCAATCGCCCGTCCCCCGTGCAAGATCGACACCGGCCGTCCGCTCCGGTCAGGGACGGTGGTGGTCGAGGGGATGCCCAGGGCCTGATAGACCGTGGCGCAGATGTCCGACGTGCTGACCGGCTTGTCCTTGACGTAGCCGGCTTGCGAGTCGGAGGAGCCGTAGAGAGTGCCGCCGGTGACGCCGCCGCCGAAGAAGACGTTGCTATAGCAGTAGGTCCAGTGGTCCCGCCCCGCGTTGCCGTTGATTTTCGGCGTGCGACCCATTTCGCTTTTGACCACGATCAGCGTCTCGTCGAGCAGGCCGCGATTGGTCAAATCTTCAAGCAGGGCCGAAACAGTCTGGTCGAAGTTCGGCAGCTTGTTGGTTTTGAGGATGGAGAAATTCTTCGTGTGCGTGTCCCAGGCGTCGTAATCAACCTGCACGCGGTCCCAGAACAAATCCCAAGTGACGTTGACAAACCGAACGCCAGATTCGACCAACTTGCGGGCGATCAGCGTGCTGTGGCCGAACAGCGTGCGGCCATAGCGATCGAGCGTTTTCGGGTCTTCGCCGGAAAGGTCGAACGCCTGCCGGGCTTTCGAGGACGTAAGCATGCCATACGCCTTCTCTTTCAGCCGGCTGTGCTGGTGGACCGAGAAAGCCGATTCCATCCGCCGCATCTCGCTGTCCATCTGCTCCATCAGGCCGCGGCGCTGGCTGAGCCTGTCGAGCGTGATTTCCTGCGGCAGAGTGCACTGTGGCAGCAAAGGCATGCCGAGGACATTGCGGGGCGTGCCGGGCAATGCCTTGGGAGCCGCTTCATCCCCATAGGGTTTGCATTCGGTCGTCAGGGCGTCATACCGATGGCCGAGAAATCCGCCGTACGGCCCCGGACGGACGATGTTCTGTCCCCAACCGAGATAGCAAGGCATGTAGACATATCCCGGCAACTCGTTATTGACTGGCTGGCCGGCGAGAGAGCCGCGAGGAAGCGCCGGCTGCATGGCCCCGATGTCTTGCAGGTACTCGCAAACCGAGCCCATGCTCGGCGGATAGCTGTCCTTGGTGCTGGTGTTGTTCGCGAGAGGCTCTTCGAGCGCGGTATAGCTGGGCAGTGTATTGTGGCAGCCTGCTTTGTGATTCACGCTGCGGACGATAGCCGCCTTATGCATCCACTTGGTCATCTGCGGCATCAACTCGCAGATGTTGATGCCGGGGACGTTCGTCGCCACCGGCTTGAATTCCCCCCGGACCTCCGCGGGTGCATCCGGCTTCATGTCCCACATGTCCTGCGTCGCTGCCCCGCCGAGCAGGTACAGCACGATGACATTCTTGGCCTTCCCCGGCTTCGACTCTGTTCCTGCCGCTTCCTCCGCCCGCAACAAATCCGTCAGCGTCAGCCCCCCCAGCACCGTCAGCGCCCCCGCCTTCAGCGTCTCCCGCCGGGTGAGGCCGTCGCAACACTTCCGTGGGCTGCCGAGCATGGTGAGCATGGATGCTTCCTTGAAAGAGGGGACAATTTGTCGTCGCCCCATTATATCGGAGTCTGTTTATGTTTCACAACACTTAACGGCGAGGAAGGGCAAACTTTTCCGCGAGTCCGGGAAAGGGAAAATCAGCTTTTCACACCTAGGTCCCTGGAATTTCGCGTGGCTGCATTATAAAGTTGAGCGCGTCGCGCATCGAAGAACACACCGAATCTAAACTAACGAATGGAGGTTGCAACATGCACATTCGAATTACAGTTTTGGCCTGCCTGGCAATCTTCTTCACCGCGGCCCACCTCGGAGCGCAAGACAGCACCGCTCGTACCGACATTGCCGGGCTTAAAAAGGTTTTGGTGGAGCTTGGTTATTCGCCCGAGGAGAAGAAGTCTGGCGAGAGTGCGTATCTGCAAATCGAGCTCAAACACTCCAATGAGGAGACTCGAAAGCACCTCGTCGGGATCGATCCCGGGGCGGACACCGTCTACATCCTGGGCGGCGGATTCTCATGGGCACCGGATCCCAAGAAGGCTTCCAATGAGTGGTTTCGCAAGCTGCTCAAGCACAATCACAAAATTTCTCCCAGCTACATCTTTCTGAATGACTTCGATGTCTTTGGCCTGACAACCGTAACTGGGAACGTGGGAATTAATGGCGAGCGCCTGAAGGCCAAGCTCAAACAGCATGTCACCGACTTCGATGAAAAGCTGCTTCCTTTGGTCAAGGAACTGCCAGGCAAGGAAGCGGAGGACAACAAATAGATCCTTGAGCAACCTAGAATCCTAGACCCGGCCCCGTCAACGCGCTCGTTCCCACCGTCCCATCGGTGATGTTGAACATGGAGGGAAACTGTTTTCTCCAAGCAACGTTGCCCGACGGGCAATACTGCCGGCTGTTGCCTTCGATGGCGACGATAGTGGGGATGCGGGCGGCGAGGCTGCTGGAGTGGAGGAAGGAATAGCCGGGGCAGGAGAGGTCCTGCACGCAGAGGAACATGTTGTATTTCTGGGCGGCCGCTCCCATCAGCAGGGCCTCGGTGTGTCCCTTGCAGGCTTTAAGGGCGACGCCGGAATAGCCTTGCTCGCGGGCGAGGTGGAAGCTCTCCAAGTCGATCAGCGATTCGTCGATAACCACCGGTTTGATGGCGGCGGCCCGGTGCATGCGGTTTTCCGGGTGGGCCTTCAGGTCCCGGTGCGTCGGCTGCTCGATGTATTGCAGCCGGCCGAGGGCGGTGGGGGCGAGTTCTTTCACCTTGGCGAGAAAGTCGAGCAGGTATTCCACGTTGGCACACCGCTCGTTGAAGTCGCAGGAATAGTTCCAATGCGAAACGCCGAGTTTAGCCTGCGTCTCTTCCGCCACGCGGTTGACCGCCACGACCCGGTCCACGTCCCACTGCAACTTGTCCCCGTTGAGCTTGATTTTCAGATGCGTCAGCCCGTCCGCCTGAATCCATTCCCCCAGCGTGTTGGGGAGCCCATCTTCAATTCGCGTGGCCAGGTCGCTGTCCGTGAGTGGATCAAGTGCCCCAACCAAGTGATACAGCGGCATCTTCGCCTTTGGCTGGCGGCTGGTGTAGCGGTCGAGATACTCCCCCGCGAATGCCGGCTCCAGGTAGGTGGCGATGTCTTTGCTGACGAATTCCGGCCCAAGCAGGTTGTACGAATTGACGCCGAGCGCCTTTCCCTGGGCATCATGGATTGCTGCTTCGAACGGACTAGCCGCCACCAGTTGCGCGAGCTTCGGCATCGGCTGGGAAAGCTTCATCGCGGCGACGACTTCATCGGCGATGGATTGGTACTTCTCCCCCCAGTCCACCGTGATGTCGAGCGGATGGGCGATTCCTTTATAAGCCGCGACTTCCTTCTCAAGCCGCTTAGCAAACTCCAGCATGGCTGCCTGGGTTTGCTCCGTCGAAATCGCGTCCGTCGGCCAGGCCCAGACATTTCCCATTGGCATCGAGCCGAAGCCCTGCCCCCGCTTGCCGTCACGCGTCTCCACCTCCAGCGTGACGTTGAGCAGCACGGCATCGATGACGACGCGTCCTCCGAACTTAATAGGGGAGCGATACTTGATCAGCTCCTGGGTGGAAGCGATGGAGAGGACGCGGATGTCGGTGGGTTTGGTCATGGTTCGCTCATGGTAGCGACTGCGATTCGTTAACGCAAAGTCGCGAAGGCGCAGAGTGGCAAAGGGAGGAAGTGACGAGGAAGGTGTGAAATCCTTTATTTGTCCAGCTCTTCCAACAATGCTTTCGCCTCTTCCGCAGCAGTGGTGTCGGGATAAGCCTTGATGATATCTTCGCACCGCTGCCTGGCGGCGTCCCTTTTGTTCGCTTTGGCGAGCGATTTTGCCAGCTTGAGTTTGCTGGCGGCAGCCGTTTCAGCTTTGGCCTTGGCTTTGTCTTCCACCGTCGCAGGAGTCGGCTTGGCGGTCTTCTCGGGTTTATCGACGGCGACGGCTTCCTTTCCCTTGGTGATGGCGGTCACTTCCTTGGAAGCGAGTAACGTACGGATCTCTGACACATCGACGTTCAGCGTCTTCCCTTCGACACTCCCTCCCAAGTTAACGGCGACAACTTCCCCTCGCTCGTTCACCACGGGGCCCCCCATTTGAGCCTGCACGAGGAAATGTTCCGTCAACATCACGCGGCAGTCAAAGTCAAAGCCCGGACCGCCGGGTGGGCCAAGTCCCTCTTCATGCCATTTGCGGGGAGCGACGCCGGCGACGATGCCGGGGGTGTAGGTCCACATCTCCTTGGTGGAAAAGGCCGCACAAAGAACCAACACCTTTTGTCCCGCCTTCCCGGGTGCTTTGGCCAGCCGCAGCGGCCTGGCATCTTCGGGAACAACGTCGAGTTGAATCACTGCCAGGTCGCTCTTCGGCAGCACCGCGACGATAGTCGCCGGAAGTCCCTTCCCTTTGTTAAGCATCTCCTGGTAGGGAGTGCTGCGAGTTTCCAAAACGCCGCCGATGAACAGAGGCGCGAGCACCGTCACCGTGAAACCTTCGCCAGCGAGGGCGCTGTACTGCGTTACCGCCAGACGATTGTCCTTATCGATGAGAAATCCGGAACGCAAGCGGTTTTCGGTCATTTCACCTGTCTTTTTCGTGCAACTGACGAAGAGGGTCCCCTTGAGAGCTTCCAGGTAGACTTTGTCCGTGGCGGGAGTCCGCTCCAAAAGGAACGCATCCGGCACCTGGGCACAAACCGTAGAAGCTGCCAGAACAAATGAGGCGATTGCGATAAACCCGGGTCGCATGGAAGGACTCCTAAGGCGGTTGTCAATTCTCCAGCAGTTTCGCTACTTCTTGGGCCGCTGTCCGCAAGCTCGCCACGGCCATTTGAAAATTGGTATGGGTGGAGACCTGTGGCTGAATTTCAGCGAATTTCTCCGTCGCTCTTTTCAGTTTGCCCAGCTTTTTGCGGGCAAGTTTGAGGTATTCGTCGGTATTACCCTCTTTCAGCGGGCCCCCCAGGGCGAGCATGTAATCGTAAAGTTCGCGGTGAACCTCGGCTAGTTCATCGTCGTCCTGCGCTTCGTCGCAATGTTTAAGAAACGCCCGCACCATCCAAACATGGGCCAGCTGGGCGTCAACGGCGAGCATCAGGTCGCGGGGGAGCATGAAAGGAAGTCTAGCCCGAGGGGAGAACTGCTTCAATCACGCCAAAATGTTGGTTGCAATCGATTAGACTGAGCAGTATGATTGTAAATTCGTTCGTGCGCTAACTAATGTGGGGCAGACGATGCTCGACTACGACTTTGAAAACAGCGTCGGCTTCTGGGTGATTACGGCGGCTAATGACTATCAAAAGGCCATCAATGACGAATTGGCCCCGCAGGGGATTACCTATCGGCAGTGCCAGGTGCTCGGTTTTCTGGCGCTGGAAGGGCCGCTGCCGCAGCACAAGCTGGCCGACCACATGCGGATTGAGCCCCCCACGCTCGTCGGCATTCTCGACCGGATGGAGCGCGACGGCTGGATTTGTCGGGAAAACGATCCCGCCGACAAGCGACGCAAACTCATTCGCCCGGAGGCCGCCGCCAAGCCGGTCTGGAACAAAGTGGTGGCCGCGGCAAGGCGTGTTCGCAAACGGGCGGCCCGCGGGCTTTCCTCCAGCGAAATGGCCACGCTCAAGCGACTCCTTTCATGCGTGCAGCAGAATTTGAAAACTGAATCAACTGCCAAAGAAGCAGGATAATTGAAATGCAAGCCTTCAAGTATTCGTGTTTTTCGCTTTCGGCGCTGGCTGCCGCATTCCTCCTCAGCCCTATCGTACTTGGTCAGGGGACCAAAGCACCAGCGGCGCAAGTCCCCAAGGTGTTTGTCGTCTCCGCCCGCAAGGACGCAGTCAGCGAGCCAAAGAGCTTCGTCGGAACTATTAAGCCGCTCCGCAAGAGCATTATTGGCAGCGCCGCACCAGGGCGGGTCGAGGATTACCTGGTCAACGATGGAGACTTCGTGATGAAGGGTCAGCCGATTGCCCATCTTCGCCGCGGAATTATTGGAGCGGAAAAGAAGGCCGCCGAAGCGGAGCTGAAACTGCGCAAGGCGGAACTCGCGGAAATGGCCGACTCTTGGGGAAACAAGGTCAAGCAGGCCCAGGCCAAATTAGCGAGCGCCCAGTCCATGCTCGCCTACCGAGAGTCGAAGCGTGAACGGGGCAAAACGCTTGGGCCTTCCGCCGCACGGGAAGAACTGGAAGAAAACATTGCCCTGGCATCGCAGTCTCAAGCCTTGGTGGAAGAGGCCGTCACCGCGGTTCGGCTGCTGACGCAAGGGCCAAACCAGCAAATGGAGCCCGGGCAAAGGAACGAAGCGGAAATGACCGCGGCGGCGACCTGGACCTACGCCTTGGGGGAAGCCAAAATCGCCGTCCAAGCAGCCGAGGTCGAGCGGCTGACGGAGCAGTATGAGCGGCACACGATGTTTGCCCCTTTCGACGGCTATGTCACGGCCGAGCTGACGGAAGTAGGCCAGTGGGTGATGCAAGGCGACCCAGTGGCCGAGATTGTCGAACTGAGCCAGGTGGATGTGGAAGTGGGCGTGCTCGAAGACTATGTCGCCCGGCTCGATCCATCCATCGTGGGAGACGTGGAAGTGCCGGCCCTGCGTGGCCAGCGGTTTGAAGGAACCATTGCCGTCATCAATCCGCAGGCGGATGCTCGGGCGCGGACTTTTCCGGTGAAGGTGCGGGTTCAAAATGTCATCGATCCCAAGAAGGGGCCGCTGCTGAAGGCGGGAATGTTTGCCCGCGTGACGCTCGGCGTCGGCGACCCCGTTTCCATGCCGCTCGTCCCCAAGGATGCCGTGGTTTTGGGAGGGAAAGTCCCGATGGTTTACGTCGTGGACACCGAAAAAGGGGGCAAAATGACGGTGCGCCCCGTGCCGGTTACGCTCGGCGCGTCCCATGGCCTCTGGATTTCCGTCGGCAATGCGGAAATCAAGGAAGGGGAGCAGATTGTGATCGAAGGGAACGAGCGTTTGCGGCCCATGCAAGAAGTGCGAATCGAAAAGCGCGAGATTACCTACTCGAAGTAGCGGGCGGCGGGACAGCAATTTCATGAACTTAATCAAGACATTCGTTCATAACCCGGTGAAGGTCACCGTCGGCGTGATCCTGCTGGTGCTGTTCGGCATTTTGTCGCTGTTTGCGATGCCGATGCAGCTTACGCCGGAAGTCCAGGTGCCAACGCTGACGATTGAAACTACCTGGCCCGGGGCGAGCCCGCAGGAGGTGGAGCGGGAGATCATCCAGGAGCAGGAAGAACACCTTAAAAGCGTGGAGGGGGTCCGCAAGATCAGCTCGGAGAGCATGGATTCACTGGGGCGAGTGACGCTGGAGTTTCCCGTCGGGATCGACATGGGGGAAGCACTCCTCAAGGTGAACACCAAGCTCGGCCAGGTCCCTTCTTATCCGGAGGACGCCAACGAGCCGGTCATCAACACTTCCAACGTCGCCGATCGCCCGATTGCCTGGTTCATCCTGGGAGAGCGGGTCCCGCCACGGGCCGAAGCGGATGAATTCCTGGCCAATAATCCGGCGCTCAAGGAGCAGATCGACCACGCTTACAGCGCCCGAAGCGACGGGCTCAAGATGCATCGCCTGCGGGAACTGGCCAAGACCAACCCAGCCGTCCGGGAGTGGATTCCCGATGAGCGAGACATCGCCAAATTCCGCAAATTTGCCGAGGACTTCATCGAAGCGGCTTTGGAGCGGGTCGAGGGTGTTTCTAACGCCAACGTGATGGGGGGCCGCGAAGAAGAGCTGCAGCTGATTGTCGATCCGGAGAAACTGGCAGCCCGCGGACTGACCATCAACCAGGTGCGACTCGCGCTGCGAGCCCAAAACGAAGACACTTCCGCGGGGGATTTTTGGGAAGGGAAGCGGCGGTATGTCGTCCGCACCATGGGGCAATTCCGCTCGCCGGAGCAGGTCGAGAACGCCATTGTGGCCCGCCGCGAAGGGGGCCCGGTTTATGTCCGGGACATCGGCAAAGTCGAAGAGGGGCACAAAAAGCCGGACGGGTTCGTCAAACGGTTCGGCACCACCTGCATCGCCATCAATGCCCAGCGGGCCGTCGGCGCGAATGTCCTCGATGTGATGAAAGGCATGCGAACGACTGTCGCGGAACTGAATGAAGGCGTCCTCAAGGACCAGCGGCTGCAACTGGTGCAGGTTTATGACGAGACGGACTATATCTACTCCGCGGTCAATCTGGTGAGAGACAACCTGTTGTGGGGAAGCTTGTTCACGTTCATCACGCTGCTGGTTTTTCTGCGAAGCGCCAGGTCCACCATCATCATCTTCATGCACATCCTGATCAGCACCGTGGGTGCGTTCCTGGTGATGGCCCTGCTGGGGCGGTCGCTGAATGTTCCGGCCCTTGGCGGTCTGGCATTTGCCGTGGGCATGCTCGTCGACAATGCCATTGTGATGCTGGAAAACATCTATCGCCGGCACCAGCTCGGGGAAAGCCCCGAGCAAGCCGCGGTCAACGGCGCGGGGGAAGTCTGGGGCGCGCTGCTCAACGCCACGCTGGCCAACCTGGCGGTCTTCATTCCCGTCTTGTTCATCCAGGAAGAAGCCGGCCAATTGTTCCGAGACATTGCAATCGCCATCAGTGCCGCCGTGGCCCTGTCGATGCTCGTGGCGGTTGCCGTCGTTCCCACGGCAGCGATGCGCATCCTCAAGCGGCATCCGCGGCCTGAAGAAAATGGACACGCACAAAATGGCGAACTGGCGGCAGTCGCTCGGCGATCGGACACGTCGCAATTTCTGCACACGCTCTGGCTCCCCGTGAAGATGCTGCTCGCGTTCGGCGACGCCGTCGCCAACACTTTCGTCGAGGGACTGCTGGCGGCCAACCGGTTTTTGCAGCGGGGCATGTTGCCGCGGGTGGTCTTCGTCGGCGCGGTCATCGCCGCTTCCTGCGTGGCAACCTGGCTCCTGCTCCCGAAGGTGGAATATTTGCCGGGTGGAAATCGCAACCTGGTCATCGCCATTCTGATCCCGCCGCCAGGCTACAACCTGGATCAACTCCTGGCGATGGGGAACGAGGTCGAAAAGCACCTCCAGCCGAACTGGGACGCAGATCCCAACGATCCTAAAGTCAAAAGCGGCGAGTTGGTCGCGATTGAAGACTTCTTTTTCGTCGCCCGCAACCGGCAGGTCTTCGTCGGGGCGCGGGCCGTTGATCCGATGAAGGCGGCGAAGCTGATTCCAGTTATTCAGCAAATCGGCGACAAGCTGCCGGGAACTTTCCTTATTGCCAAACAGCCCGGCTTGTTTGAGCAAGGGCTGACCGCCGGGCGAACCATTGATATCGAAATCACCGGCCCCGACATTCTGCCGATGGTTGGCATGGGGGGCGAGATGTTTGGAATCATCAAGGGGCTCCCCGAACGGCCAGGCCAACCAGCAATCCCGGGCCTCATTCCCGATGCCCAGATTCGCCCCAATCCCAGCCTCGACCTCGCCAATCCCGAAGTGCGGATCTATCCCAAGTGGGAACAGGCGGCGGATATGCAGGTGAATGCCGCGGATTTGGGTTACGCGGTCGATGCCCTCGTCGATGGGGCGTATGCCACCGACTATTACAAAGGGGGAGACAAGATTGACCTGCGGATTATCGGCGAGGACAAGTTCTCGCGGGACGAGGCGAGCCTGAGGTCCATTCCCATCGCCACGCCGACGGGACAGCTTGTCCCGCTGGAAGCGCTGGCAGACGTCAAGCTGGAAGCCGGCCCCGAGCAGATCAACCACCGGACTCGCCAGCGGGCCATCACGCTGGAAGTAACTCCCCCCGCGGCGATGCCCTTGGAAGCCGCCATGGATTTGATCTCGAAAAATATCGTCGACAAATTCCAAGCCGAGGGGAAAATGCCGCCGGGCTATCGGATTGCCCTCGCGGGAACCGCGGACAAGCTGCGCAGCACGTGGCAGTCCCTCAAGTGGAACCTGGTGCTGGCGATTCTGATTACCTATCTGCTCATGGCGGCGACGTTTGAGTCCTGGATTTATCCGCTCGTCGTCATTCTCACCGTGCCGCTGGGGGCCGTCGGCGGCTTTGCGGGGCTGTGGCTGCTGAATCTTTATGTGCTTCAGCCGCTGGATGTGCTGACGATGCTCGGTTTCATCATGCTGGTGGGAACGGTGGTGAACAATCCGATTCTCATCGTCGAGCAGTCGCTCGTCCATTTGCGGGAAGACCGCATGCCGATTGGCGAAGCGGTGGTCGAAAGCGTGCGAACCCGCATCCGGCCGATTTTCATGACCACGCTCGGCGGGCTCGTCGGCCTCTTGCCGCTGGTTCTGGCTCCCGGTGCCGGCAGCGAGCTTTATCGCGGCATTGGGGCTGTGCTGCTGGGGGGGCTGCTTATTTCCACGGTCATCACGCTGGTGTTCGTTCCCGCGCTGCTCAGCCTGATGCTCGACTTGCAAGACCGGTTCTACGCCCTGCTGGGTTGGCGGCGGGAAGATCAATACGATCATGACGACGAAGAGCGTTCCCTGCCCCCCCTGGAATTGGAGGTCCCCCGCCTCCGCGAAGCCGCCGGAGCAGACGCCTAATGCCGTTGCAAGGTACAATGAAGCTAAGACGCGGCAACTAGAGATTGGATTGCGGAGCGATGGAAATGAACGTCAGACCCCAACCCGATGGCAAACGACATTCCCGCCGCATTTTTCTCTCCGATATCGGCATGGGCTTCGCCGGCGTGGCCCTCGGGGCGATGCTGGCGGAAAAAGGGGTCGTCAAGGCGAACGAAAGCAAATCGACTTTGCCGCCGATCAAGCCCAAAGCCAAAAGCGTCATCTGGATCTTTCTAGTCGGCGGCATGAGCCACATGGAGTCGTTCGACCCCAAACCGGCACTCAATGAACACCAAGGGAAGACGATTGCGGAGAGTCCGCATAAGGGGGTCCTTGATTCCCCGTACCTCAAGCGGAACCTCAAGGAGTTCGTCCCCGGCCAGCACAAAGTCCAGCCGACGATTTATCCGTTGCAGGTCGGCTTTGGCAAGCGCGGCCAGAGCGGCATCGCCATGAGCGACTGGTTTCCCCATTTGGGGCGGCATGTGGACGACCTGGCCATCGTCCGCTCGATGTGGACGACCGACAACGACCACGGGGCCCAGCTTCAGTTTCACACCGGCCGCCACGCCATTGAAGGGCCGTTTCCCACCATCGGCTCGTGGGCCCATTGGGGGCTCGGCTCGCTCAACGACAATCTGCCGAGCTACTGCGTCCTAGGGACGCCGCTCGCCGATTGCTGCGGCGGGATGCAGGGCCATGGAGCCAATTACCTTGGCCCCGAGCACGCCGGCATTCAACTTTCCACCGACCCCGCCACCGCCCTGCCGTTCGCGATCCCCGAGAAGGAAGTCTTCCGCGAGGAGCAGCGGGAAGAATTCGGGCTCCTCAATCGGCTCAACCAGATCGCCGCGGTGGAATACCCGGACGATCCGGGCGTCCGGGCCCGCATCCGATCTTACGAACTCGCCTTCCACATGCAAAAGGCGGTCCCCGAAGTCGTCGACATCGGAGCCGAAACGGCCGCCGGCCAGAAGCTCTACGGCCTCGACCAGAACGAGACCCGCACCTTTGGCCAGCAATGCCTCGTCGCCCGCCGCCTGGTGGAGCGGGGGGTTCGCTTCGTGCAGCTCTTCCACGGCAGCAACGGCGGGGCCGGGGCGTGGGATGCCCACAGCAATCTCAAAGCCGGGCACTCGGGACTTTGCAAGCAGGTTGACCAGCCGATCGCCGGCCTCCTCGCCGACCTCAAGCAGCGGGGCCTGCTCGACGAAACGCTCGTCGTCATCGCCACCGAATTCGGCCGCACCCCCGGAGCGGAAAGCTCCAACGGCCGGGACCATCATCCCTACGGCTTCTCGGTCGCCCTCGCCGGCGGCGGCATCCAGGGAGGCATCGCCCACGGCGCAACCGACGAACTCGGCTTCCACGCCGTGGAAAACCGCCACTACGTCACCGACATCCACGCCACCACCTTCCACCTCCTCGGCCTCGACCACCGCCGCATGGAAATCCCCGGCCGCAAACGGCTGGATCAGGATTTCGGAACGCCGATAAGGGAGATTATGGCGTAGGTGTGATGCAAGTCCGGCGGGGGCCGGGTGAGAATTGACGTGTGCGCGGGCTAGTGCAGAATCACTTTACCGACCGGCACAAGGCCGGTGTTATTCGCACCGCTTCGGCAGCGATTAGTTCGTCACATGAAAAAGATCACAGAGATAAGCGGACTTCCGTCGGAGAAAAGGTGGAGTACGGTATTAACGGTGGTACGAGAACTGATTCGCTGCCGGCGGTCTCCGGACCTTTTGGAAGCTGTCATGAAGTCAGATCCAGATGGAACGCTCATCCTCGATCGATACACTTTCGACAAAATCGAATTGGGTATGGATTCCGAGGTGGCCATCGGAATCATCGGATCGCCACCATACCAAGGTCAAAATACTCGATACCTTGAATGGCTAACCCTCTGTGGCTCGAAGCTCAACCTGACTCTGAGCGAAGATAGGAGCAAGAAAGTAACCGACAAGTGCTTATACGACTTCATCGCAAAAGCCGCCGGAATGGAACCAGCCACGAAATCTGGGCGGCGAAGGACAAAACTCCAATGGCCAGCGATTTCGAGCGAGAAATGCGCAAAGTATTTCCTTAAACATGCGACTCCCAAGCAGAGGCTTTGGTTTCAGACTGCAATGAGTGCGGGGGTAGGGTTTGGAATGGTAAAGAATTTTGGTACGCCCAGTCTTCAGCCAATATTTGATCGGAGCGAACCCGCATTTTTAACCACGGATCGGATCACCGTCCGCAACAAGTTCTCCGATGATCAGGTAGACAACCTCTGGAAATCCATTGTTCAGGTTGGATCTTCACAGGCGATGGTTATACGCAATCGCCTCATGGTTGCGGCGAGTTGGACCGGCTTCTGTACTGAGAAGGAAACAGAGACTCTACTTGATCTGTTGCAACATGGCGACTACATCAACGCGGAGCAACTGGTGGTTGATGTCCGGGCCAGCCGGCGAAGCGAGAAAATATCAATAATAACCGCAAAACTCAAAGAGTGGGAACAAGGCCATTCATTCGACAAGCGAGAGTACAAGAAAAAGGAATACACAGAGGTGTGGAACTGGTATCGAGAGTTAATCTACGAAAGAGATGAAAATCGCTGCCAGCATTGTGGCACCAGCAACGATGAACACGAAAATCCACTATACCACTTGGACCATATTTGTCCTATCTCTCGTGGCGGTCGGACCGAGTTGTCAAATCTTCAATTGTTATGTGAAACGTGCAATCTTGTTAAAGGACAAAAATCTGAGGATGACTTTCCGCGTGAGATACAATCTCGATGGTACAAGAATCGGGAACGCTGATAATGGTGGAGGTATATCCGTAGCGTTAGAGTCAATGTCGCGATTTGACACGTCGAACGGTTGGAGAGAATTCTAATCGCTTTGGATAGGTCATGCGTCTGGCTCGCCGGTTTGTTTTCTCTGGTATGCTAACCGCGAGCACCCGTTGCAAAACTACCACTAGCAACAGGAGTCCGCAGAAAACTTCAATGATTACGATAAAACGCCCGCAACTGGTCTGCGGTGCAAAGTCGCCGTAGCCGACAGTAGCGATGGTAATCATGCTGAAATAAAGTGGATGGACCCAGGAAGCCAAGAAACCGGGATCACTTCCTGCTCCGAATTTGTCACCTGTCAATACCGTGATTGCAAGGTAGATCGATGCGAAGGCAACTACGAATTCCAAGTACGCCCAAAGCATCTTGCTAACCGCACGCATTGGCGCGGGCGAATCATACGGCCCGTTCGCGTGCAACATTACGATTACATGAACAGACTCGATCACACGGAATACCGGGAAGACGAGCCACAGCATTGCGCTCAACATTGGACAATATTCAGGAGTGGCGCGTGCGGCTAAAGCAAACTCTTGAAAGTAGCAGAGAATCAGAAATGTACCCATAATAACCATATAGATATCGGCTGCGACTCGCACATAGATATCCGGTCTTTCAGTCGACTTGGTCCAATTCCCGGACACCAGTAATAAGATCCAAATACTGAACCGATATGGCCAGTTCCATACTCGGCCGTGAAAGAACAGTTTCAAAACGGCGATAATTAGGCCGTCTTCCCATCGAGGAGTCATTTTCTTGAGGTTTTGGGCGAGTTCGTCCTCAAAAAAGTGCTTCGGAGTGCTCATTTTTCGCCTTTCAATCAGAGAGTTTGCAGCGGTGTTATTTTAGCTGAGGACATATCCCGAAGGGGGTTAACAGACGACCGATTTCAGCCGTGGTAGCGGCGATAGAACCAAGCCCACGGCGAAGCCGTGGGGAGATGGCAGAAGCACCAAGAAAGCCCCAGCAGGGGCGATGGAAACGATGCGTTGCCATGCGCCCGTGCGGAGTGTTCCATCGCGGCCGTCATCATCGGTGATTTCCCCAGTGCCGCGATTCTTTCGCCGCTGCCGCGGCTCTTGGGGAAATGCCGCAGCCTTCCCACGGCTTCGCCGTGGGCTCGGGTCCGGTCGCCGCTGCCGCGGCTGCGTGGGGGCGGCAAAGCGGAAAGGAATGCGACACATGCCCGACCCCACCGGCCTTGTGCCGGTTGGTGAGTTGATTTTGCACTAGCACCGGCATCCGCGACTCTGCCTTCAGCCCCCACCGGCCTCGTGCCGGTGGAGCCTATGATCCTCTCATTTCACGCGTCTGCACCCCAACGGGGTAACCAAACCCAGCCCAGGGTCGCGAGGCTTTGCGAGCGCACCCTGGGTAACGAACCGCCCGTCATCGTGAACCCCAACGGGGTTACCTCCGCCTGTGCGCCGCATCCATTTCGGTAACCCCGTTGGGGTTCAATCACCTGCGTTCATCCCGTTCCCAGGGTGCGCACGAAGCGTGCGACCCTGGGCTTTGCTAGGTGACCCCTTCGGGGTGGCAAATCCAAGGCTCTACGACTTTCCAAGAAATCTTCAAGAATCTGGGCTCGGGCCGCTTGACAGTGCCAACTGAACAACTGTATTATTAGCGATATGTGTTCAGGTGTTCTGTATTCCCTTGTCAGGAGAAAGGCCATGTTAGCGCTGGAACAAACGAAGAATGGTTGTGGATCTGGTCAGGTCTTGGAGGCCATACCGCCGAATGCGCGGACTCCATCGTCAATCGCCCTGTCGCCAATCGGCAATCAGGGGGGTGTTGACAATCGAGGGGGGTTATTCAACACAATTGATGACCCGCGGGTAGGGGGGGCTGTTGAAAAACCCGGGGGGTTATTCAACACTTCTTTGTGTGAAGCATCGGCGGAAGCGCCCCAGGAAGAGGAACCGGCCTACATTCCCCGCGTCTTTAGCCCCGGTCCTTATTCCCGTGGCGGGCGGCCGAAGGTGCTGA
>JBJXFF010000081.1:0-54514 GCA_046153945.1 Pirellulaceae bacterium | reverse complement strand
CTCAAGATCGAACACACCGCCCCCAAGCAAGTCATGATTGGCCAGGAAGTGAAGCTGGGAGTGACCATCACCAACCCCGGCAGCGGAGCGGCCACCGGCGTGATTGTGGAAGAGGATGTGCCGGAAGGACTGTCGCACGTCGGCGGCAAAGAGCTGGAATACGAAATCGGCGTCCTCCGCCCCGGCGAAAGCCGCGAGCTCGAGCTGACGCTGAAAGCCGAAAAGCCGGGCGTTCTGGAAAACATCATCCAGGTTCACGGCGAAGGGAATCTGACCAGCGAGCACCGGGTGCAGATCGAAGTCATCTCCCCCCAGATGCAAGTCGGCGTCACCGGACCCAAAAAGCGGTTCCTCGACCGCCAGGCCACCTACAGCGTCACCGTCGCCAACCCCGGCACCGCAGCCGCCCGCGACGTGCAGCTTATCGCCTATCTGCCCAAGGGCATGAAATACGTCTCCTCGGATTCGGAAGGGCAGTACGACGCCGGCCAGCATGCCGTCCTCTGGGGCCTGGAAGAACTCCCCGCGGGGAAGAGCGGCGTGGTGAAGCTCGTCGCGACCCCCGTCGAAACGGGCGAGCAGAAAATCCGCGTCGAAGGGAAAGCCGACCTCGGCCTCTCCGTCGTCAGCGAGCAAACGGTGCAGGTCGATGCCGCCTCGGAGCTGGTCTTCAGCATCGCGGACCTCAACGACCCAATCGAAGTCGGCACCGACACCACCTACGAAGTCCGCGTCTCCAACAAGGGGACGCGCCCCGCCACCAACGTCCGCCTGGCCGCGGCCCTCCCGAACGAAATCAAGCTCGTCAGTGGCGAAGGCCCCTCCCGCGCCGCCACCAAGGGCCAGCAAATCAGCTTCGAGCCCGTCGGCCGCATTAATTCCGGCGAGGAAGTCACCTTCAAAATCCACGCCCAAGGAATTCGCGCCGGCGACCACCTCATCCGCGTCCAAATCAGCAGCGACGAGTTCCCCAACCCGGTGACGAAGGAAGAGAGCACGCAGGTCTACGTGGACAAGTAGGATGGGATTCCAATCCCGTCCGATTCCCGTAGGGTGCATGAGGCTCTGCGAAATGCACGCGTCTAGGAGTCACCAAGCGGGTGGACGCACTTCTGCGTGCCGGTCGTGGTAACTCTCGCCCGCGGCTGCCCTCCAGCAGCTTGAAATCGGAATCAATCCGAGCTGCTTCAATCACAATGCCCCCTCCATCGGCTCCAACCAGGCGGCTTGGCGTCTCTAATGATCGAGTTCGGATGTTGATCACGGCGGTCAACAATTTCGCGAGTGAAATACTCACAGCCCTCGCCTAACAGCCCAATCCGTCGGAACCACGGCCCATGGCAGTGATAGTGCCGTTTGCTAGCGGCGCGGGTATACTCCAGACAACAGCCAGCAAAGCCTTGCCCGCGTTGGGCTAGTATGAAATTGAGCCGCTGATCTCTTGAGCATTGAAGGAGCGACGATCCATGCAAGCAATAAAGGATGGCCCCGGTGTTCGCGACCTACCATTTTCATTGCCTCTTGAACTTACAATTTCCGACCCTGAAATAATCGGCGAACTTTATACGCGCCAAGAGGGGCGTGAACGCGAGGAATATGCCCTCTCAGCAATTCGACTGGGGATCTTGGCTTTGCGCCAAGCTCGGGGTCAACTGGACGCCACTGTATTGAAACGGGAAGCTGATTCTTTGCTTAGCAATGTTCGTGGCGTCCTAGTTGAGCACAAGAGTGTGATGGACAGCAACCTTACGAACACACTCAAAGAGTATTTTGATCCGGAAGATGGACGCTTCAATGAGCGAGTAAATCGCCTTCTGAAGAAAGACGGCGAACTCGCGGTCTTACTGGAGCAGCATATCACTGGCGAAAACTCGAATATGTGCCGTCGGCTTGAAGTTCATTTAGGAAAGGACAGCCCGCTTTTCCGACTATTGTCGCCAGACGAATCCAGTGGCCTTTTGAAAGCAATTGGCGAAACGGTATCTAAGGAACTTGCGACACAAAGAGATCTCGTTCTTGCCGAGTTCTCTCTCGATAACGAAGAAAGTGCGCTTTCGCGACTGATTTCTAGAATCTCTGATAACAACGGAAATCTACGGAAGGATTTGGGAGAGCAGATTAGCCTGATGATTGCAGAGTTCTCGTTTGACAGCGAAGACTCGGCAATCTCTCGCATGTCGAAGACCGTGGCGAGTACCAACGACGCAATTTCAAAGCACTTGACTCTTGACGACGAGAATTCGGCGCTATCTCGCTTGAAAAGGGAGCTTCTGAGTGTCATCGAAACACAACGCACCCAGTCGCAGGAATTTCAGAATGAAGTTCGTGAGACTTTGGTTAAGATGCAGGCAAAGCGAGAAGAGTCTCTGCGATCAACGAGGCATGGCACGGATTTCGAGGACGATGTCGCCTCGCTGATTCAACACGAAGCACAAAGGGCGGGCGATATTACGGAAAAGACCGGTAACACAACTGGATTGATTAAGAATAATAAGAAAGGTGATATTGTCGTCGAATTGAGCCAAGAGGCAATTTGTCCCGGTGCCCGAATTGTTGTAGAGGCGAAAGAGGATGCCAGCTACGATCTCAAGCGCGCACTTGGAGAAATCGAGACCGCGCGCCAAAATCGAGGGGCGGACTCCGGACTGTTCGTTTTCTCATCAAAAACCGCCCCACAAGGCATTGAATTAATCGGCCGTTTCGGTAGCGATGTTGTGGTGGTCTGGAATGCGGAAGATACCGCGTCGGACGTTTACCTTCGGCTTGGACTTAGCGTCGCAAAGGCGCTTTGTACCAGGCAAGCCCGCGAACGTGACTCTGGTGCCATAGATTTTGAATCTATAGATCGATCTCTTCTCGCCATTAACAAGCAAATTGAGGAACTTGACAAGATAAAAACATGGACTGAGACAATTCGCGAGAACAGCGACAAGATCGTTGACCGCCTTCGAAAATCGAGAGAAAAGCTTCTGGCCGATGTTAGCAACTTGGAAGACAAGCTTGAAGATCTGAAGAGGCTATTCAATGAGGCTGTAGGGGCAAAGTCGCTCTAATCGCAAGGTCGTCGTTGCGAGTTATGCAATTTGCAATTGTTGCGGCTGCCGCTCTTGTTCCTTGAGCATCGCTAAGGTTTGGCGATATTGCTCTGCCTCCGGGATGGTCACGAACGTTACATGGGCATGGTGTTCGGCAATTGCGGCTCGAATCTCGTCCAGCGAAACGCGGAAGAATTCGCGGCGCAGGTTGATCATATTCACCCGCCGGCTGGCAAAGTGGCGATGCAGCATGTTTTCCAGTTTTGGCGCATCTTCGCAGTAGATCATGGCGTGGACATCATAAGGGAATGGGACTGAGGCTCCTCCAAGCTCATCGACTCGCTCCTGTGGAACTAAGCGTCTGGACATGCCGATTTTGTGAACGCCGTCGCCGAAAGCGCCGACGTTTGACAGGATGTAAACATGACCAGACCTAGTCAATTGCGCACGGGCAATTGCCTTGGCTTTGCGGTCCAGGACGTCATGTAGTTCGTTTTCAAGTCTTTCAATCAGCGACTCCAGCTTCGCATTCTGCTTGCCCGCCTTTTGCTCCAGTTCCGCGCGGGCTTTCGCCAATGCGCGAGTCTTGATTTCTTCCTGTTCTTCGGCCTCCTCTTTCGCTCGCTCGATTTCCAATTGAACCTTCTCTTCTTCTCTCATCTGCTCGCGCAGCGCCCGTTGCTCTTCCTTTTCGTCCTGCTTCTTTTGCTGATACTCGTGGGCCAGATGCAACTCGTCGCATTTCAGGTTGCAATAATCCGGCGTTAACGACGTGCATTGGGTTTCACCGAGCTTGTTGACCGCCTCAAAAGACTTTCTGATCCGGTTTTCTAGGGAAACGGCGTTGTTGTATCGGACCTTGCCGACGGCGGCATCGCACTCGCCGTTAAAGGCACGGAGCATGAGCTTGATTTGTTTGTCCTGCATCTTTTGACCTTCGCGACGATTCCCATTGACCGTCCACTCCGTCGAGCAGATGCAGGCGGTCTTCTGGGAAAGCATCCATTTTTGTTGCTCCCTCACCTGATCCAGCCGTTGTTCATATTCTTCGGAGGAATCGAAGTTGTAACGGGGCCGATAGAAGCCAAATTCTTGCAGGCCACGAGCCTCTTCGACGGAATCAACCTCAGCCTTCGCGACCGCTAAGAGGTTCTGATAATAGGTGACCTGGGCGGCAATTTCTGCCGCCGAGCGGGCGTTGCCGAGAGCTTGTGCATAGGAATTCAACTGCGCCTGATGCTGTTCAATCGAAACTTGCTGACTTTGGATATACGCCGAGAGTTCGGCAGCGTGTTCCAAGCCGCTTAGCGAAGCGGCAATCTGCTGTGCCCTGGCGGTGTCGTTCTGAATTCGCTGCTGGAGGTCCGCGGCAGTTTTCAGGTTTCCAAGCAGCTTTTGGTACTGAGCAACCTGCCCCTTTTGCGACGTAAGTTGCTGGATGAGCGCGTTGGACTGCGATGTATACGCCTGAAACTGTTCCATCGCCTGCTGGGCTTGTTGTTGGCATGCAGACTGGTGTGCTTCTGCGTTTGCGATTCCCGAGTAGCGTTTGAGCTTGGTCTGGCTGGCAAAAAACATCACGAGCAGCGCGATGATCGCCGCCGTTTCCAGCATCACGACGACAGATAGGAATAACGCCAACATTGTTGAGCCCTCGCTTGAGATACTCGATTTGGCTCTATCATCAAATGGTTCAGCGAGGAAATCAACCATTCCGAGGGATTTCTCTCGTAGGCGAGCGATTCCTCAGCCGTCCAGCGAGAGCTGGGCCTTGGGAAGGCGAGAAAAACTTGGCAAATTCTTGTCGGCAGTCACTTGAAAGTGCCAACTCTTGTGTATAATATTTTGTACACTTAACGAAGCCCCGCGGCGCGCCGGTGGAAGGGGAGCGGGGTCGTGTTCTTTGGCATGTTGGTTGTTGTGAAAATGCCGTGTGGCAGGGGAGATTCTGCGCGCGGAGGGAGTCCCGAGTGGGGCAGGAAATTGGGACACGGAGAACACGGAAAACACGGCGAGAAGGGACGAGGAGGAATCGTCACGCAGTGTATTTCTTTTTGATTTCTTGCCGTGTCCTCCATGTTTTCCGTGTCCCATCCCTTCTGTTGTGATACAGGGGGCAAATCCTTGCAGGACAAGGACTTGCGAGTGCCTAATGAATCAGAAAAGGGTGATTCAGGGTCTGATTCAGAGACTTACGTCAAATGTGAATTTCTTAAGTGTTTGGTTTTCAATGGCTTAAGTAAATCGTCGTCGACGTAACTTTTTCGTCGCGAGTCGCGCAAAAACCTGTATCACGACGCCTGCTGGGGTTCGTAAATCATGCCTAACTCGTTGCCAATAAATGCCTTGTGGCGAGTGATTTCTTTGCCCCAAGGGGGCAGACTATGTCAGCCTAGGGCGAAGCCCTAGGTCAATGTTCGGAAGTAGCCTCCAGCCCCGAAGGGGGCGCGCTTGGGAGGCGAGGTATGCCCCGGTCGTTGACCAAGGGGAATCGCTCGCCCCCTTTGGGGCTTTTGAGAACATTTATGTTCCGTTACCCAGGGCTTCGGCGGCTGCGCCGTCTGCGCCCTGGGCTGACATAGACTGCCCCTTTGGGGCAAAGCAAGTGCGGAATCTCTGGGCAGGGGAAAATTGGGGCCGTCTTGATTTTGAATGGCGAAACTTTTATTTCGTGGGATGGCAATTATTGATTTCTGTGCCCCAAGGGGGCAGACTATGTCAGCCTAGGGCGGAGTCTTCGGAGCCCTAGGTACGTTTGCCAAGAATCTCCCCAAGTCCCGAAGGGGCGCGCTAGGAGGTGAGGTATGCCGCAGTCGCTGGCCAAGGTGCTGATTCACATGGTCTGGAGTACCAAGCACCGCACGCCGTTTCTCAAGGATAAGGGGGTTCGCCGGGAACTCTATGCCTATATGGCGACGGTCCTCCAGACGATGGATTCTCCCGTGATCATTATCAACGGGGTGGACGACCATGTTCACGTCCTTTGTCTGATGTCGCGAAAATTCACACTGGCCCAACTGTTCGAAGCCGTCAAGGCCGATTCGTCCAAATGGATCAAGACGAAAGGGGCGGCGTACCGGGAGTTCTACTGGCAGTCGGGTTACGGAGTGTTTTCCGTAAGCGAATCGAATTGCCCGGAGGTCAAAGAGTACATCGCGGACCAGGAGGAGCATCATCGGAAGATGAGCTACCAGGACGAATTCCGCTGGTTGTGCAAGAAGCACGGGGTTGAGATTGACGAGCGGTATGTTTGGGATTAGCCCGCCCCCTTGGGGCTTTTGAATTTGTTGTGACCCCGTTACCCAGGGCTTCGGCGGCTGCGCCGCCTGCACCCTGGGCTGACATAGACTGCCCCTTTGGGGCAAAGCAGGGATGGAGGGATCAACCAGCCCGCGGCGTCAGGGGAGCCCCGATCACATCTGGAAATGGAACGTCCGGCAGGCGGTTCGCCAGAGGCGGCGGTAGAGGGGTTGGTAGCCGGCGTGGATTTTGGCGTGGCCGGTGGAGCCGCAAAGTAGCCCGCACACTCCGTGTGCGGGCATGTCAGCAGACGGAGTCTGCTGACTACGGAGGGGAACGCTTGCCTGGTAGGTGACATCGACGGGCCGTTCCATGCCGGTCTCGTCGGTGCGAGTCGCCATGTCGCCCCCGGATTTGAGCGTGAGATTTTTGGGGGCAGCTTGCATTTCCTGCTGGGAAATGTGTTCGATGCGGCTCAGCCGTTTGGAGGTGGGGTCGGCGGCGAGGAACAGGTCCACCTGCTGATCGGGGCGGACGAATTCGAGTTCGTCCTGGCTGATGGCGAGGATCGCTTCCAGCTCTCCCGGCTGGGCGATGCGGCAGAGGAGGGTGCTCGGTTCCAGATGGGCCCCGACGTTGTGCAGATCGAGGGGCCGGCCGGACCAGGTGGCGAGAGTGCCGTGCGTGGAGGCGAAAGGGACCTTGGCCGGCGCGGGGATGACGATTCCCCCCACCGGCGCGACGATGGTGAGCTTCTGGACCTCTTGGCGACGGCGGGCAAGCTGGGCATCAACGGCTGCCAGAGCTTCCTTCCCTTCGGCGAGTTCCAAGTGAGCCGTGTCATCGGTATGGGCCCGTTGGCGAAGAGCGTCGAGCTGCGCGGCAAGCTGCTCGCGCTCGCTTTCCAGCTTCCGCTGACTGAGAAGAGCGTCGATGCTTTCCAAAGTCAGGAGCGGGTCGCCGGCGTGAACTTCGCCACTCTGCAAATGGATCTGCCGCACCTCGCCGGGGACATCGACGTAAACGCTCGTCCCGCCCCGCGGCTGGACGTAGAAGCTGCACGGGACGTAATACGGCAGCGGCACGCAGAGGATGCCGACGAGTGCGGCGGCGGAGAGGCCGAGGATGACGGCGGCGCGGAACTTTTTCACTTTCGTGGCCCTCCCGGGAACGTAGAAGAACTTGGCCAGCCGCCAGGCCGGCAGAATGACGAGCGTGACGACCATCATGCACGCGATCCCTTGCCCCAGGATTTTTAGCCCCCAGGGCTCGAGGGCCCGGTAGAGGAACCAGAAGATGGAGAGGGAGACAAACCAGCCGTAGCAGGCGGAGGCGATGCTGAAGAGTGCGAAGAGCAGAATGCGGCGGCGGGGGAGGAACGGGTCCGGCGTCTCCGGCAGGCCGAGCACCCACGACGCGGCTTTGCGTTGCAGCACCAGGGCCGCCTTCTGCCGCAAGTTGGGAATCTCCAGGAGGTCCGACAGAATGTAGTAGCCGTCGTACCGCATCAGCGGATTGGCGTTGAAGATCAGCGTGCTGACCGAGCAGACGAACATCACATCGAGACAGAGGCCGTTGACGATGCCGGGCCGCGTGTACCACCAGAGAAACGTGGCGAGCGACGCCAGAAGCAGCTCCACGTACATGCCGCCGGCTCCCACCGCTGCCCGCCGCCAACGGCTGGGGATCATCCAGGAATCGGTGACGTTGCAGTAGAGGCACGGCGTGAAGACGAGCAGCATCAGCCCCATCTCGTGGCACTCGCCGCCGAACCGCTTGCAAGCGAGGCCGTGGCCGATCTCGTGCAGGATTTTGGTGACGCAGAGCGTGAGTGCGAGCCAGCCCCAGTTCTTTGCGGCGAAGAACTCGCGAAAATCCGGCAGACGGGAGCGAAAAACGTCGAACTCCGCCCCGATGAGCAGCAGAGCCGAGAGCATCAGCAAGACCGCCGCGGCGAGTGCCGGCAGCGAGAAGACCCAGCCCAAATAGCGATTGAGCCACGTCAACAGGCGGTCAGGATCATAGCCGCGGAACCGCATCGCCAAGACGTTGCTGAGTTTCCCCAGCAGCACCTGCCGATCTCTCGTCGCGGCTCGCTCCGCGAGTTGGTCCCCTTGGCCGGGGAGTTCCGACAACAACAGGCCGTTGCGATAAAGCAAGCCGATGAGTTGATGCAGCTCGGCAGCGGAGATTTTCTGCGGGGCGAACTGGGTCTCAAATCGTTCGCGGATCTGATCGAGGCTGGACTTGCCGTCGAGGAGCGACAGCAGGGCATGCTCCTCATCCTCGAAGCGAAAGTACTTGAGCGCCAGCGGATCCTTGATGACCCAGTACTCTCGTCCCTGGTACGACTGCCGCGTCACCTGTAGGTCCGGCCGCATCCGGAGCTGCACCGGGCGGCTGGAGGAGGAGGTGAGGGTGGAGGAGGGAGATGCCATGTCGTGACCCCCTATGGTCCCACGGACATCATGGCGTTCATCCCCGGCCGCAGGAGCCATTGGCTTTGCTCGCGGCGGTTTTCCACTTCGGCCCGGACGCGGTATTTGCCGCCGGAAGTGACGATAGGGCTGACGAAGACCACCTTGCCGGCGAATCGCTCTTTACGGCCGCGGGCGAGTTGCACATCGACGATGACGTTGCCCCCGGCGATTTCATTGACGTTCACTTCGGAGGCCAGAACGAACCCTTCCACCCGTAGCCGGTCCATCCGGACGACTTGCACCACGGGCTCGCCGGCGCTGACCCATTCCTGACGCTCGTGAAAGACGGTCACCACCTCGCCATCCACCGGCGAAACGATCTGTCGCCGGGCAAGAGCGATCTCGGCGGCATCGACCTCCGCCTGATGGACGTCGGCAGTCATCTTGGCGACTTTGAGATCCAGCTTCGCTTTTTCGATCTGCAGTTCGTCGCGCTGGCGGGCCAGTTTGGCCTTTTCGAGTTCGCTCCCCGACACGGTATTCTGGGACTTTTTCTCTATGGACAGCAGCCGATTGAGTTCCGCCGTGGAGAATGCGAACGAGGCATGTGCGAAGCGGACTTCGACGTCATCGGAAGCCTTCGCCAAAGCCGCGTCCCGCTCCAGTTCCGCTTTTAGCTTCCGAACCAACGGCTCGCGGTCATCGAGGATGGCGAGGGGCTCCCCCTTCTTCACAAGGGCACCTTCGGCGATTGTGATTTCCTTAATTGCTCCCGCTTCCAGCGCGGGGACCTGCACGTCTTCCAGCAAGTAGACAAAGCAGTCCGGAATCTGCACGATGCCAGCTGTGGACTGAGCCGGCAAGTCGCTGGCTGCGGCGCGAAAGGCCTTGGCCTGCCGAGTTTCCGCGGAACGTTCAGGGGGCGCGGCCAGCAGGCTGGCAGTTACGATCATCGCTAAACCAATCATTGCATTCTCCTACTCTCACTAACCTCTAACCTCAATCCACTAACCACTGCTTAGCGGCGTTCCTCCCCCGCGTGGTCGCGGGGGCTAAGCTAGAGCCAGAACAAGACTTTTGCCTGCACGGTCTCGATTAAGTCGCAGAACCAGGTGTAGCCGAGGCTCTTCTTGCCGCAGTAGAGCTTGGCTGTGACGGTCGTCTGGTCATGCAAGTGAGGGAGCGTGTCGCGGTCTACTTCCACGCGGACCAGGATGGTGTTTCCTTCTTCGCCGCGGACCTCGGCGGATTGCTCGATTTCGATGACGCGGCCGTGGTATTCTTCCCCCGGATGGCTGCTGAGCATGAACGTGACGTCGAGCGTCGGGCGGCTCTCTTCGGTCTGGCCATCGGCTTGCTCTTGCGCCGCCAGGATGTGCCGCAGCCGCTTCTCCGGGACGTACAACTCCAGTTCCCACGGTCCATCGGGGTTGGCGAGAGTCATCAGCACTTGCCCGCGCTGCACGGGGCGGCGGAGGAGGCTGGTTTCCACTTCCCAAGTCACGACCTGACCTGCTTCGTCAGCGAGTACTCGCAGCCGCTTCTGCTTCTCCGCAAACAGCTCCAGCTCGCGGCGGACGTTTTCCGCTTCCTGGCGAAATTCAACCAGCTCGCCGGCTAAACGGCTTTCGTCATAAGGGGTGAGTCGCGATGCACCGCCTCGGTTGTTATCGAGCAGGCGCTTGTTGGTGGAGGATATCTTCTCCTGCACCGTTTTCTGCCGGCCGAGCAGCCGCTCGAACTCTTCGGCAAGTTCGGGACTGTTCAGTTCGGCCAGCACATCCCCGCGATTCACCGTCTGGCCATGCCGGACGGGGACCTTGATCACATCCCCGTCGATGCGGGCAAACACGTCTCGCCGCTCCACCGGCTGCAGCTTCCCTTTGGCGGCAACTTCAAAATCCGCCGGGATGACGGCCAGGGCGTAGATGATTCCACCGAGCAAAGCCAGCACACCGACCGTTTTGAAGAAAGTTCGCCCCCGAAAGAGTGACGCCCCCTTCCCCAGCACTTTCCAGAGCGGCATCAGAAACAAGCCGCTATGTTCCAAGGCATTCGCCAGAGCCGCCGCGCTGTGCTCGGCAACGATGTCGCTCCGGCCGCGAAGGAGATCGGTCGCTTTAGAGTCGCGAAGCTGCTCGATGATGAGGGCACCGACGAGCTTCTTGCGGACCGGCTTCAATTTGTCGTTTTCGCCCGCATTCGGCTTGGCTCCGCCAGGGACTGCCATCAGCGGGAGCACCGCCACCAGCCGGGCATGCGAAGCATCGATATACGGCTGAAGATGGGCTTCAATTTGGGGCGCGGCTTCGCCACTGCCGGCGGCGTGCCAGAGGGGCTCTTTGGTTTTGGCGACCGCCTGAGCAAGATTGCTCAGATGCCGGACTTCCGTCGCGCGCCGGTCGATGGTATCCAGGCCGCTGACCGCCACGACTCGCAGCCTGCCGCCATCCTGCACCGCCAGCGACACCCGGTCGCACCCAATCAGCCGCCGACCTTCGTTGACGATCGAATAACCGGTCTGCCGCACATCCAGCGAAGAATGAATGGACCGCAGGAATTGCTCAAGCTGCTTCCAAAGTTGCTGCCGGTCCTTCAAAAACCGCAGCCGCTGGTTCTTGAGATAGTCCGCGGCCAGGTCGGCCATCTGCGTGACGAAGCGGATGTAGCCGCGCTGCGTCGTCGGCCCTCCGCCGGGCCGCTGAAAGATCTCCACGAGGCCGACGACCTCTTGTTCCACGCGGAGCGGTGCGAGGACAACCAAATGAGCGGATGGGTTGGCCTCGGCATCTTCTCCTTGTCCCCCCGCTCTGGGCGATACAAGCAAGGCACTTCCCGACGTCAGAACCTTGCGGAGCAAGCGGCTGTGCTGCTGGCGGCCGGTGGTCGAGTCGTCGAGTTCCGCGCCGGCGAGATTGACTTGATAGCTAAGCGAAAGACCGTTGTCGCCGCTAGTCCAAACCGCTCCCCCCACCGCTGCCATTGCCGAGATAATTCTGCCAAGGAAGCCAGCGTAGAACTCCTCGGGCGGAATCTCCTGTTGGGCGAGCTGGGCGATTTCCTGTACCAGGGAACGGATTTCGTTCTTGGTCTCCTGCACGAGCAACGGATCGGGGCCGCCCGGCGAGTCGTGCGAGCTCTCCGTCGCCGTGGCGGGCGGAGACAGCGGCACATGCAGGGGCGATTTGCCGGTGGTGGGAGCGTAAGTTGTCGCCATACGAACAAGCGTGCTAGCGGACGGGACGTGAGGCTTCGCTTCTTATCTTCGGCCCATCACGAGCTTCCACTGCCGGAAAAATCGGTATATGCGGCAGAGTCGCGGCCCCGCTGATAGCACCTCCCCGCCGATGGCCCTGTTGGTTACGCTGAAAGGATGTCCCCCCTTCCCCATCTTCGCATCGGCTCGGTCGATATCGGCTCGCCGTTTGTCCAGGCGGCCCTCTCGGGCTACAGCGATTGGCCCATGCGGCTGCTCGCGCGGCGGCATGGGGCTTCGTACACACTCTGCGAGGTGATGCTCGATCAGTTCGTGGTGGCGATCAAGGAGAACCGCAAGAAGAACAAGCACTTTCTGCATATCAGCGATGACGAGCACCCGGTCGCCGGCCAACTGATGGGGGCGGAACCCGAACAGTTCGCGGCTGGGGCCAAACGCTTGGCCGCGGCGGGCTTCGACGTCATCGACATCAACTTCGGCTGCCCGGTAAAGAAAGTCCTTGGCCGTTGCCGTGGCGGCTATCACCTCAGTCAGCCGGCGGTGGCCCTGGAAATTGTCCGCCGCACGCGGGAGAACGTGCCAGCGCACATCCCCGTGACGGTCAAAATGCGGCGTGGCATCGACGACACGCAGGCAAGCCGCGACCGCTTTTTCGAGATTCTGGACGGAGCCTTCGCCGCCGGCGTCTCCGCCATCACCGTCCACGGCCGCACTGTGGAGCAGCGGTACGTCGGCCCCAGCCGCTGGAGCTTTTTGACCGAAGTGAAGCGGCACGTCGGCAGCCGAACCATCCTCGGCAGCGGGGACCTGTTCACGGCCCAGGCTTGCCTGGACATGATTCGCGAAACGGGGATCGACGGCGTGACTATCGCCCGCGGAGCCATCGGCAACCCCTGGATTTTCCAACAGGCCCGCGCCCTCGCCGCAGGTCAGCCGCTTCCCCTCCCGCCATCACTCTACCAGCAGCGGGAAGTCATCCTGGAGCACTTCCGCCTGGCAATGGAACTCTACGGCGAGCAGCGGGCCAGCGCCGAGATGCGCAAGTTCGGCATCAAGTACGCTGCCCTCCATCCGCAGCACCTCCCGCTCCGCGAGGCCTTCACCAAAGTCCGCTGCCTGGAAGATTGGAAAGCCACTCTAGCCCAGTGGTACGCCGAAGACCTCCCCGGTTGTCATCCTGATCCGGCGATTCACCGGGTGAATGGGAGTTGTGAAGAGGCGGCGTGAAGGCAGTCACGGCAGCCCGGCATTTTCGCTTGATTGTATGTGGGAATTGTTTAGGGACGAGTATTTTGCATTTACCCCTTGATTTAACGTGCCAATACTTTTTTCCTTCTCAAATAGATTTTCCTGTACCAATGAAGGGCGATTTCATCCGCGATGGACTCCGAGTACAAATCTGGGTCTTTCCTCTTTAGACCTAAAAGATGCCCTGCCTCGTGAAGGTACACAAAAATGATAACTTTTGCATGAGTCATTTCTCCCGAATTGAGGAGGATTGGAAAGGGTCGGGCTCGCCAATCGCATAGAGCGAGCCCCAAAATCGGTTTCTTGTCGGATACCGAGTTACTTGGCGCAGGTGCTTTCGTCTCGTATTTCTCCAGAAATTGTCGATACATTTTTGTCCCAATTTGTCGACGAACAGTTCTTTTCATTTGCGACGGATAAACCTTTTGCATCTTGGCCGCTTTACTGAAAAGGTCGTCCGTAGACTCACAGAGGACATAATCAAATCTCATTTTTTTTGGCAATTTGTCCATTAACATACCCAATTCATATGATATTAGTTTGTTTTTGTCATTGATGTCAGTCATTAAACACTCTCGTATGTAGTCGTTATAAAGTACGTACGACTGTAGTGTACCACGGGAAGGGACCGCTTGCAACTCTTTTCCGTCGCGATCGGTGGAAAATGATACCGCGCCTTTACCGAGGCGTGCTGGCGTTTCCGCGCAGGTGGTGCCGGTCCTTTGGAGCCGGGCTATATCATGCCGACCCATCGGGCAACTGGAGTTGCGAAAGCACTGCCACTATCTCCTTTCGCACACAAACACCCTCCTCGTCCGCTAATCGCTCCTTGAGCGCTGCAATTGCCTCTTCGGTTCCAATTTCACCGAGCGCCCAAGCACTTGCTCCACGGATTAGCGATTCAGTGTCACCAAGACCGCGAACCAGCGCTGCAATGGATTTCGGGTCGCGCTGGTTGCCCAGCACAATGGCGGCATTGCGAAGCAGACCCCGCCGTTTGGCTCTCCAAAGCGGAGTGTGGCGGAAACGGAGTCGAAAGGCGGCGTCATCGAGATCAAAAAGTTCGGAGAGTTGAACGGGGTTCGTGGAGGCGTCTTGCCGCGGCTGGAAGGCGGGTTCGGTGGTGAGTGGTGCGAAGCGATTCCAGGGGCAAACGTCCTGGCAGATGTCGCAGCCGAAGAGCCAGTCGCCGATGCCGGGGCGAAGTTCGCGGGGGATCGGGCCGTCCAGTTCAATCGTCAGGTAGCTGATGCAGCGGGTGGCGTCGAGCAAGTGCGGCTGGACGAAGGCTTCGGTGGGGCAGGCATCCAGGCAGGCCGTGCAACTGCCGCAGTGGTCGGCGTCCTGCGGCTCGTCGTAGACGAGTTCCTGATCCGTAAGGAGTGCGGCCAGAAAGAAATAACTCCCCTGCTGGCGGCTAAGGAGCAGCGTGTGCTTGCCAATCCAGCCGAGACCGGCAAGCTGCGCGAATTCGCGCTCCAGCAGCGGAGCGGAATCGACGACGCCCCGGGCCTTCGCACCCGGCACGCGGCTTTCCACCAGCTTCACCAACTGCTTGAGCCGCTCGTGAATGACGTCGTGATAGTCGGTCGGCCCCCAGGCATAACGAGAGATGCGCCCTTCCCCATCCTGCGGCGGCTGCGGATCGGCGGTGCGATAGTTGAGCGTCAGCATCAGGATGCTGCGGGCCCCTTCCAGCACCATGCTCGGATCCGCGTAAGCCTGCTGACGAAGACCGATGTAATCCATCTCCCCGCCATAGCCGAGATGAAGCCATTCGCCGAGCCGCGTCGCTCCTACCGGAGAAACCGCGGGACAGGCCGCCGCGAGGCTGAAGCCGAGCCGCTGGGCTTCTGCTTTGAGTTCGCTCGTGAGTGAAGCGGCGTTGGAAGGCATGCCGTATTGTATCGTCGGATTCTTGTTGGACCGCGACCTTCTACGTAGGACGGCCTTCCCAGGCCGTCCGTATCAACACCGGACGGGCTAGGAAGCCCATCCTACAAGTTACGCCGCCTCGCGGAGTACCGCTTCCGTCTGCCGCCAGCGGACGGAGATGCGGCCGGCGAAGAAAGCGAGGAGGGTCATCACGCTCATCATGCAGAGGCACCAGAGGGCCGCTTTGCCGCCGGCAACTTTGTCCGAGAGTTGGAGGAAGCGAACCAGCCAGCCGTCTTCGCCGGAGATGATGGTCAGGCCGAGGGCCATCGCGTAAAGGGCGGCCGAGGCGAGGGCGAAGAGCGTCACCATCCAGACCGTTGTCCAGTCGGGGAGCTGGAACAGATAGATGGCATACGCCACCTGCACCGCCCCCAGCATGGCCAGCACAATCGCCCAGCGGCCGACTGGGGAGGCCGACGTGCCGTTCACGTACACAACCAGATCCCAGGCGCTGGGAAAGACGCTAAACAAAGCGGCCACAACCATGGCTGCTGCGAGCTGAAACACGACGGCGATTTGCTGAGACGAATGAACGAGGGGAGGGAGGAGTTCGACGGCAGGGGCGGGAGGCGGGAGTCGGGGAGGGGGTGTCGAAGGTGCCGGCTGAGAAGACGGGAGTGGCGGAACTGGCGTAGCGGACGGAGTCGGAGCAGGCTCTGAGGCGGCGATGGGAAAAGCAGCGATTTCCGGCAGCGTTGGAGGCGTGGGAGGTAACGGAGCTATTGGCTCCAGCGGCCTGGAAACCAAAGGCGGAACTGACTTTGCTGGAGTACTTGGAAGAGGCGGTGGTTCGGTGGGGGACTGCGGCACCCGCAAGATCACGGGGGGAGGTTCGACTTCACTCGCAATATTATTCTCCATGCGGGCCAATGTGGTTGGAACTGGCAATGGAGGAGGTGGTATCGGCGGCGCGACCGGTGGGACGACCATCACCGGAGCCGGCGGTTCGTCCTTTCGCCAGAGTTCTTGCACCTTGGGCTTTGGAACCGTCGCAACCGGCGGCTTGGGAGCAGGTGTTTTCGTTGCCGGCGACTTCTCGAACGTTTCCTGCTTTTTCTCATACGACGGCTGCGGCGGCTTGGCCACTGCAGCAGGTACACGGACTTCCCCCTGGCATTTGGGGCAGCGAAACGACTGGCCCGCCCGACTCTCGGAGACAATCAGCGAGTGCCCCGAAGGGCATTTGATCCGCAGCGGCATGAAGGTCGTTCCAGCAAAAAGGATCGGCACATGCCGACCCTTTCAGTCTGTTCGGAACCTGTGGACGGGTCAATGCGCCTTAATGCTCGTGCGGATGAGGTGCATGCCCCCCAGGCCCCTCATGAACATGCTTATGCTCCAGAAACCCGATGCCAATCGCCAGAGCGACGCCGAGGAACAGGGCGAGCGTCAGCCAGGTCCGGTCGTGCGAGTGGAAAGTGACTTCCGGCAGCAGATCGGCCAGCGAGATGCAGAGAAAAACACCCGCCGCAAAGGCGAGGGCACAGCCGATGACGAAATCTCCGTTGTTCCCGGCGAGTGCCTCCAGGCCAAAGACAAAGCCAATCGCCCCGAGCGGACACATCAGGGCGAAGACAATGTTCGCGACAAGCGCCGCCTGTTTCGACCAGCCGCCGGAGGCCATCAGGGAAGTAATGGAGAGTGCGTCGAGCGGTTTATGAAGAGCCACCGCTAGGAAAGCTCCGACGCCGTAGAGCGCCCAGCCATGTCCGGCCTCATCCGCTTCGGCAGCCACCGCCGCACCGAGAGCCAGGCCATCGATAATGGTGTGCAGGGCCAAGCCGAAAGCGAGGCCGAGCCAACTGAAATTCCGCTCGGCGGTCAGCTCATGCGATTTGGTGTGCCCGTGATCATGAGCGTGTTCGTGGTCGCAGTGCTTGTGATCGTGGTGATGGTCATGATCGTGCTTATGCTCCTCTTCGGCCGCTTCACCATGCTCATGGGCGTGGACATGGAAAACTCGGATAAGGAGAAACATGGCGAGCAAACCGCCGAGCGCCCACCAGGCAGCCGTGTCGAAAGAAACGCCCTTGGCGACGGCATGGGGGAGCAAGTGCAACATGGCGACCCCCAGCATCAGCCCACCGACGAAGCTCATCATGAGCTGCATCCGCCGATGCGTCAGCTTGACGAGCCAGGGGAGGAGCCCCCCAGTAAGCGAAGCTGCCACAATCAGGACGCAGTAGCAGCTCAGCAAGATGACATAGAATTGCATCTGCGAATCATAGCCATCATTGGCGATGATGCGAAGGGGACTGCGCGCTTGCTCATTTCTCGTAGTAAGTCACATGGGCATACAAAAGTTAGGTGGCAAGCTGTAGTGAAGCGGCGCATCGCATCTCGCTCATTTACGGCTCCGCGTAGTGCAAGCACTCTGCGAAAGTTCTTGCCCTCTCTCCAGAGACTGCCTACCATGAAGCCAATGACTGTTTTCCGATTTTGTACGACGTCCCTTGGTTTCCAAGCTCTGCAGTTTGAGAGATGGATTTTGGGGCTTGCGCTCGGCGGATTAGCGATCTGCACATTGAATACGCAAGCAGCCAATGCCGAAGGCAAACCCTCCCCCGCCCAGCAACTCTTCACCGAGCACTGCCAGAAATGCCACTCGGGGACCAAGCCCAAGGGGGAGTTCAGCATCGAGAATCTGACGCAGGACTTCGCCGATAAGAAGAATCGCCAGCAGTGGTTGGCCGTCCTGGAGCAGCTTAACTCGGGCAACATGCCGCCGAAAGAGAAGCCGCGTCCACCGGCCGAAGACGTGAAAGCCGCGGTCCAGTGGATCAACGAGCGTCTAGGGGCGGCGGAGATTGCGCGTCGAACGAAAGAAGGACGCGTGGTGATGCGTCGGCTGAATCGCGCGGAGTATGCGAATACGATGCGCGACCTGCTACACGTGGAGGTTGATTTGTCAGACCTATTGCCCGTCGATACCTCGACGAGCGGCTTCGATAACAGTGCTGAATTGCTGCATACCTCGTCCTATCTCATGCGGAGTTATCTGGATGCGGCCGACCGGGTGCTGGATGAGGCCATCGCCAATGAGCCCAAGCCTTGGCTGCTCAAAAAGCGATTCGACATTAAAGAAGAGAAGTCGGTTATGGCCACGGGAAGTGTCTATCGCCATGTGGACGACGGCGTAGCAATCTTCGCCTCCTGGGAGTCGGCCAACATCCGCGTCACGATGTGGAATTTTCATAGCCATTTTCGCGGCAAATATCGCTTTCGCATTTCAGGTTACGGCTTTCAGAGCGAGGGCAAGCCGGTCAACTTTCACGTCACGGCAGGAACGCTCAAAGAGGTGACCGAAGAGCGACTGATCGATTATTATGCCGTCCCCGCAGACAAGCCGACGGTCATCGAAATTACCGAACAACTAGAGCCGGAGAACCGCATCCGCATCATCGCCGATAACCTTCCCGCCCTGCCGCCAGCGGTCGAGAAAGTCGGTGCCGACAAATACACCGGGCCGGGCCTGGTGATCCAATGGGTCGACGTCGAAGGGCCATTGCTCGAGTCCTGGCCGCCGCCAAGCCACCAAGCCATCTTTGGCGACCTGAAGCAAGCTCGCATCCCGGGTGCCAGCGATCCCAAACGCCTTGAGGTCGTGTCCGAGCAGCCGATGGTCGACGCCGAACGAATCCTGCGCGAATTTGCTCGACGAGCTTTCAGGCGGACCGTGACGGACGAGGACATCAAGCCCTTCCTGGCTCGCGTGAAGGCAAGGTTGGACCAAAACTACACGTTCGAGCAGGCTATGCGAGTCGGCCTCAAAGCCGTCCTTGTTTCACCGAACTTCCTCTTCCTGCGCGAGCAGGCGAGCGCGCCTAAGCTCGACGACTTCGCGCTCGCCAGTCGGCTCTCTTACTTCCTCTGGAGCTCGACGCCCGATGAGCCGCTGTTCAAGCTTGCTGCCGAGAACAAGCTCCATGAGCCCAAGGTGCTGCGCGAGCAAGTCGAACGCCTCCTTAGCGACCCCAAAGCCAAGGCCTTCAATCAAAATTTCACCGGACAATGGCTCAGTCTCCGCGCCATCGATGCCACCATGCCCGATGGCACGCTCTATCCCGAGTATGACGACATTCTTAAGACGGCGATGGTCAAAGAGACCACGCTCTTCTTTGATGAAGTCCTAAGGCAAGATCTTCCTCTCACGAACTTCGTCGCCTCGGACTTCACCTTTCTCAATGCACGGCTCGCCAGGCATTACGGCATTCCCGGCATTGAGGGGACCGAGATGCGCAAGGTTGCGCTATCTCCTGACAGTCATCGTGGCGGCGTGCTCACTATGGGGAGCGTCCTCAAAGTGACTGCCAACGGCACCACCACTTCACCCGTTTTGCGCGGTTCCTGGGTCCTGGAGCGGATCCTTGGAACACCCCCGCCGAAACCGCCGCCCGATATTTCAGCCATCGATCCCGACATTCGTGGCGCAACTACAATCCGCGAACAATTGACAAAACACCGCCAGGTCGAAAGTTGCGCCAGTTGCCACAGCAAAATCGACCCTCCCGGCTTCGCGCTGGAGAGCTTCGATGTGATTGGCGGATGGCGTGATCACTATCGTGCCCTCGCCAACGGCGGACAGAAAGACTCGCAAGGACGCAGGGTCCGCCCTGGTCCGGCTGTTGATCCCAGTGATGTCCTTACTGATGGGCGACGCTTTCGCAATATCGACGAGTTCAAGCAGCTCCTCCTCGAAGACAAAGACCAGCTTGCCCGCTCCCTCGCCGAAAAACTTCTCGCTTATGGCACCGGCGCAGCGCCAGCCACGGCCGACAAAGCACAGATTGACGCCATCGTCGACCACGTCCGCGACAAAAACTACGGCTTTCGTTCGCTTGTTCACGAAATCGTGCAAAGTCCGATATTTCAGAGCAAATAGCGCCCCATGAAAATCTCACGCCGCACCTTCATCCGCTGCACCGGCATCTCTCTCGCGCTCCCCTGGCTGGAGAGCTATGCCGCCGACCCTGAACGCCCATCGGCAGGCGCGAAGCAGCCGCCGCGCCGAATGGTTTGTATCTGCGCGCCGCTGGGGTTGCACCCGGACAACTTTTTCCCAAAGCAGACCGGCAAGGATTACGCCCTCTCGCCTTACCTCGAGATCCTCAAAGACCACCGCGATGACATGACGGTTATCTCGGGACTGGCCCATGCCGGCATGGGATCGGTATTCGCTCACCAGGCCTCTGCCAGCTTCCTGACTGGCGTTCCCGGCGCAGGGAGGCCAGGTTTCTGCAACGCCATCTCGCTCGATCAATTCGCCGCCGATCACATCGGCACGCAGACACGCTTCCCCAGTCTCGCCTTGTCGGGAGAAGGCTCAGGAGGCCTCTCCTGGACGCGCACCGGCGCGCTCATTCCCGCCAACAACTCCCCCTCAAAGGTCTTCGCCCAGTTGTTCCTCGAAGGTCGCGCCGAGGAAGTTCGGGAGCAAATGCGTCGCCTCGAAGATGGCCGCAGCATCCTCGACGATATCAGTGTTCAGGCGAAGACACTGCGGTCGAGCCTGGGCAAAACCGATCGCGAAAAGCTCGACGAATACCTCACGAGCGTTCGCGAACTGGAACAGCGGATGGTCATTGACGAAAGCTGGGCCAAGAAACCCAAGCCCAAGGTCACCGTCCAGCCGCCCACTGACATCGCCAACGCCGCCGATCTCATCGGCCGCACCCGCCTACTCTTTGACCTCACCCATCTCGCACTCCAGACCGACTCCACGCGGCTGATCACCATCATGCTGGCTGGCTCCAGCATTGCCCCGCCGATCCCAGGCGTGACGCTCGGCCATCACGACCTCTCCCACCACGGCAAGGATCCGGGCAAGCTTGAGCAACTCAAGATCGTCGAAGTCGAAACCATGAAGACCGTAAAGGGCCTCCTCGCCAAGCTCAAAGAGTCCACAGAAGGAGGCTCCACGCTGCTCGACCTCACTACCGTTTTCCTCGGCAGCAACCTCGGCGACGGCAGCAGCCACTCCACCCAGAATCTCCCCGTTCTCTTGGCCGGCGGCGGCTTCCGGCACGGTCAGCACCTCCCCTTCGATCCCAAAAACCCGCCGCCTCTTTGCAATCTGTATGTCAGCATGCTTCAGCGCCTCGGAATCGAAGCCGACAAGTTCGGCAGCAGCACGGGGACGTTGACGGGATTGGAGATGAGCCGGGGGTGAAAATCGCTGGCGGCTGGTCCGAAGACTCGATAACTTTTGCCATAAGGAAAGAACCTTCAAGTGGCCCACTTCCTCTCTCAAAACTGGCTTCTCAATCGTCGGCACCTGCTGAAAGGGCTCGGCGTTTCGCTCGCGCTGCCGCTGCTCGACTGCATGCGTGGGCTAAGGGCTGCAGAGACGGCGACGCGACCCAAGCGGAGCGTCTTCATTTACCTGCCCAACGGCGTGAATACGGCGGAATTCCAAATGCCCACGTCAGGGCCGGACTACAAGCTTTCCAAGCCGCTCAAGTCGCTAGAGAAACATCGCCAAATCATCACCCCGATCAGCGGCACCCATCATCCGCACGGCCTGGGCCAACATCACAATTGCAGCACGATCTGGCTCACCGGCGGCAAGATCGGGCCATCGGAGCGAAACACGATTTCGGTCGATCAGCTCATGGCTCAGGTGACAGCACCTCAGACCCGATTCTCTTCGATCGAATTGAGCAACCAGGGACACTCCCTGGCGTATAGCGCTGACGGAATCCAGTTGCCGGCTCAGGCTAACCCAAGCCTCGTGTTCCGGGAACTGTTCGAAGAACCCCCTGGAGGAATCGCCAAACAGCGACGGGGCCTGCAACGCCGGGGGAGCATCCTCGACGCCGTTCTCGAGGAGGCGAATTCACTCGGCGGCCAACTCGGAAGAGACGATCGCGGCCGGCTTGAGCAATATCTCACGTCGGTCCGCGAGATCGAAATTCGCGCCGAGCGGGCCGATAAATGGCTCGACACGCCCCGTCCCAAGGTCGACCCGGCCGATCAGTCGCGGCTCAATCGGGACGTCTCGCTGGAACGGCTCGGCGAGTATCTCCGCACGATGTACGACATCCTGGTGCTGGCGTTCCAGACCGACCTGACCCGTGTCGCCACCTTCAGCACCGGCAACGAAGGGACCGGGCCGGCGGTTCCCGAGATCGGCGTCAAGCAGGACCGCCACTCGCTTTCGCACCACAACGGCAATCCCAAGCTGATGCAGGACCTGCTCGACAGCGATGCGTTCAACATCAAGCAGTTCAGCTACTTCCTCGACCGGCTCAGCGAAGTGAAGGACGCGGACGGCCCGCTGATCGAATCGACCATGGCCCTGTACGGCAGCGGCATGGCCTACGGTCACAGCCACGGCAACGCCAGCCTGCCGATCATCCTCGCCGGCGGCACCAAACTCGGGCTGAAGCACGGTCAGCATGTGGACTTCAATCTCGTCAAAAGCTTCCAGGGGTACGAGAAGCATCCCGGCATCTTCCACAACCCGGTGAACAGCAAGGCCCATCTGAGCAACGTCTTCCTGACGATGGCACAGAAGATGGACGTGCCGACCGAAAAGTTTGGCGACAGCAATGGAACAGTTTCGGAGGTGCTGGCGTGATCGATTCTGCGAGAGTCTTGAGTCGTGTGCTTTTGGCCGCCTGCTTGTTCGCTTCTGTAGCAAATGCGCAGGAGAAACCCGCCATTCCCAAGACAGGTCAGTTTCCGGAGGCGAATAAAGGAACGTACCTCGCGGGCGAGATTGTCATCATCGATCCCGTGAATCGCCGCGGCGGTTTGCGGCCCGATGGCGACGCCAGTAAGCTCCATTACTTCGCGATGTTGTCGTATGGACTCGCTTCCTATAACGGAGCCCCGGCGGAACTACGCGATCTGCCGATTGGAACGCACGTTCATGGCTACTTCCATCTCCCGCCACCCGGCGAAGAACAGACGATTCCTCCGGAGCGGTCGGTGATTCCGCAAAATCATGCTCTCACGCTGGAGGACGACTTCAGTTTCTACCAGCGGCGCGGGCAGGCGTGGAAAGTCGTTTCACTCGATGCCGAGAAGGGGAAGATTCGCCTTGAGCCCTCCGGCGAGTTGACAAAGGAGGGGATCAACACCCCCTACATCTTTGACATCGACACCTCCTGCCGAGTCTGGAAGAACCGACAGCTCGTCGAACTTGCGGAAATCGCGCCGGGGACGACCGTGCAGTTCAATCTGTCCTGGTCCCAGGGCTTTCGAGACAAGGAGTTCACCGTCTCGGACATCTGGCTCGACGATGGGAGCGCGAAGCACGCGACGGAAATGCAAAGACGGCGTCACGTCCGGTATCAGATGCAGCGCTGGCTTCCCGGCTGGATTGAACACGTCGAGCACAATGACTACGGCGGCGGCATCGTCACGCTCACCTTGTTCGGCGGGATGGACGCCTCGCTGTATGCCGATCTCAAGAAAACCCAGGAGAAGGGTTTCCACGTCGCCGTCGCGGAGCAGACGCTGCGGACCTGGTTCCATCGTTCTGACCGAAAACTCGGAAAGGTTGCCCAGTGGAAGGAAATAGAAAACCCCCCGCCCGGCAGCAGCGGCATTCAGATCAAGATCAAGTTCACGGAATTGCTCGAAGGCTACCGTCCCGGGCGCTGCGTGCGCCTGAAGGCCGACAATTGGCCGTTCGTAACCATGCCGCCAGAAGAGCGCGTGAAGTCGGTCGAAGAACAGAAGAGTTCTCTGGTGTTGGGATTGCCGCAGTGAAGTGGACACAAACCTTCTGTCCGAAAAGGTGAATCATCAGTGAGCGAAACGCCGTTCGTCGAAACGAAACCTGGTAGAAGAGCTGCGATCATTGCGCTGAGTCTGCTGTTGGCGCTTCCAGTGGTGGCAACGGCTGCGGACGGTACCGCTGGTTTCGATCAAGCGGTGCAGCCGTTTTTGCAAACCTACTGTTTGCGCTGTCACAACGCCCAGAAGCAGGAAGGCGAATTGCGGCTCGACACGCTGTCGCGCGACTTCGTTGATCAGACTCTAGCCCAGCGCTGGGGAGAGGTCGTGTTCCGTATGAACGCGGGGGAAATGCCGCCGAAGAAAGAACCGCAGCCCAAACCGGAAGAACTCGGTCGAGCCGTCGATTGGATTTCATCGCGAATCAAGGAAGGGGAAGCCTCACGCATGGCCCGCCGCGGGCCGGTCGCTCACTACCGGCTCAGCCGCGAGGAATATGGGCACACGGTCTATGATCTGCTCGGCGTCTATTTTGACGTGAACATGCCGGGGGCCTTCAACGAAGATCCTCGCTGGCACGGTTACGATCGCATTGGCGCGATGTTGACCCTGTCACCGTCGCACGTCGACCGTTACTTTCGCGCGGCCGAGACGGTTTTGTCGCGGGCCTTTCCCGAACAGCCCCCCATATCCCAGAAGGTTCGGCGGGAAGCGAACACCGGACAGGAAAAGTGGCTACAGGAACAAAAGCTGGCGGGTCCCGTCCGCTGGGCGCTTTGGCCCGGACATGGTCAACATCTGGTGACCGCCAGCAGTCCGGGGCTCTATCGGATCCGGATTCAGCTCAGTGCCCTGCCATCCTTCAAAGGGCGACTGCCACATCTCGCGCTTTGGCATCACCAATTGAAACGCTCCGTCGTCGGCCTCGACGTCGAAGCTCCCGAAGACAAGCCGACGGTCGTCGAGATTGAAGCCTTCCTGCCGGAAGGAAACTTCGATGTGCTGAACGAGTCACCGGGGATGCTGGCCGATGGCCAGACCCCCCGCGTCAACGAGTTTCCGTTCGTGAACACAAAAGTCAGCCGCCAGAGCCGGCCGACCGCCTACAAACTGACCGACGACGAGGGGCGGCTCATCTTCCCGCTGCTGATCGTCGATTGGGTCGAAACGGTAGGACCGATCACCCTCGATGCCGACCAAAGGAAACGCGAGGAGCTGGTCCCCGCGAAGGATGGCGACCTTGCGGAGACACGCAAATGCCTGCAAAGATTCGCCACGCGCGCCTGGCGTCGTCCGGTGGCGGACGCGGAACTCGTGCGCTATGAAAAGCTCATCCAAAACGAACTGGCTGCTGGCGAACCGTTCCGTTCCGCTTACCGCGCTGCAATGCTGACCGTGCTGACGTCAAAGAATTTCTATTACCTCGAAGAAGGTTCGCCGACGGAACGTCGCGATAAGGTCAACGACTTTGAACTCGCGTCGCGGCTCTCGTATTTCCTGTGGAGTTCTCTGCCGGACGACGAGCTTTTCCAACTCGCACAGCAGGGGAAGCTCCATCAGCCCGAAGTGCTCCAGTCTCAAGTGACGCGGATGCTCGCGGACCCAAAGATCAGCCGTTTCACGGCATCGTTCCCGAAACAATGGCTGCAGTTGCACCGCGTCGGCGCATTCACTCCCGATTCTGAGTTGTACCCCGACTACGACAAATGGCTGGAAAAAAGCATGGTCCTGGAGACGACCGGCTACTTCAGCGAAGTGTTTGCCAAAAACTTGCCGCTAGGGGAGTTCCTCCGTTCGGACTGGACGATGATCAACGGGCGGTTGGCGATGCACTACGGCCTGCCGCGCCCGGCCGCGCCTGGCCTTCAGCGGATAACGCTGCGCCCCGAGGATCACCGGGGGGGGTTGTTGACGCAGGCCTCGGTTCTGTCACTCACATCGGACGGCACGCGGCATCGGCCGGTGCATCGCGGCGTCTGGGTTTCCGAAGCCATTTTTGGACGCACCCCGCCCCCACCGCCGCCGAACGTCGATCCCCTGGAACCAACGCCGAGCAATCAACCGAAAGCGACGATCCGCATGCAGCTAGAAGCGCACGCGACCCACGCGATCTGTGCATCGTGTCATCGCAAGATCGACCCTCTCGGCTTCGCCTTCGATAACTTCGACGCCATTGGCCGCTGGCGCACGACCGAGCAAGTCGCCGGCGGGCAAGGGAACGACCCGCCGGTCAACGCCAGCGGCAAACTCCCGGACGAGCGGTCCTATGTCGGCGCGGAGGAATTCAAGCAACTGCTGGCTCAAGACACCGATCGTTTCGCCGAAGCCTTTATCGAACAGCTGGCGACCTACTCCCTGCGCCGCGTGATGACGATCGACGATGCCGCTCCGATCAAATCCATCACTCAGGCCAGTAAGAAGGATGATTACAAGCTCCGTACAGTCATCGAGAGCCTCATCCTCTCGGATCTGTTTCAAAAGAGATGACCCGACCACAGGTCGCCATCAGTTTAGTGCCGGCGCATGAAAAAAGCCCGCTTACAACTTGCGTCGTAAGTGGGCTTCAAGTGGAGGCGGCGGGAATCGAACCCGCGTCCCGCGATATTTTCACGAAAGCTTCTACGTGCGTAGCTGAGGGTTTGATTGTCGGCGGGCGGGGCGTCACTCAGCAAGACTACCCGTCAACCTATTCGGGAACTTGTTGAACCGCGGCTGTACCCGTCATGAGCCGCGGCGAACCGGAATTGGTGACCGGCTTTTGGGCCTCTCCGGTGAAAGCCCGCAGTCGGTGGCCACTAGTTAGGCAGCCAGGACGAGATTGCTCTCGGCAACTAAAATGTGATCAGCTTTTAACGTGGCCATCTGATCAACCACGGCACGCCACTTGCGCTTCAGGCTATCCGGTCGAATCCAGTTCGCCCCCGAGTGGCTTGGGCGGCGGTCGTTGCGGTCCGCCACTTGTTTCCATCGTCTATTCTACGCAGGGACTTGCGGGGAGGATAGGGAAGCGGAAAAAGCCTCTCTGCCCTCGCCGACGATTCGGGTTACTTAATCGGCACTCTTCCATCCAAATAACGCCAGTTCTTGATGAACGCAATCACATCGGCCATTTCTTGCGGCGGGATGGTTTTCTCGAGACCGTCGGGCATGAGGGATACCTCCGTCGACTTAAGCTGCTCGATCTCGCCCCGGGCGACGGTGATGACCTTGGCTCCGGGCGCCTTGAGCGTAATGGAGGTGCTCGTTTCCGACGTCAGAATCCCCGCAGCCGTTGTCCCGTCCGACAGCAGCAGGGTATAGGCGACATAGTTGGCGTCAATCGCCCGGTTAGGCTGGATGATGTCGGCCAGAATCTGCGCCGGCGTCTTGGTCCGTGAGTCGCTGATGTCCGGGGCGACGTTCACTCCCGTCTCCCCAATCTTGTGGCACGTCGCGCAGTTCTTGGCAAAGCTCACCTGCCCCCGCTTCGCATCCCCCGTCATCGTCAGCACGCTCTGATAATCCGCCAACGCCTTCTTCCGGTCCTCCGGCGTCGCCGACCCAAAAATCTTCTCCGCCCGCTCGCGGATTTTGGCGTCGGCATGTTTGCGCAGCCGGCCGGTCTGGACGGGGTCGAGCTCGGTGGGTTTGATGGAGCCAGATTCGAGGGAGTCGAGGAGATAGGAGATGCGTTCGGGGCGCTGGAGAACCCCGTCGAGTATAGTCTGGCGAACGGATGGAGCTTCGGCAGAAAACCGTGTGAGAAGTACGTCCCACGGCAATTTCGATTCCTGCATCGCTAGTGCTCGAATCGCCGCAACACGAAAACTAGCATCGGAACGTGATGACGCACGTTTTTCCAGAAAGTCGCTTGTTCCATGCAAATACCCGAGCAACTCAATCTTTGCCAAGTTCTCTTTTGATAGAGATACGTCCCTGGAAAGATCCTCGATGTACGAATCGCGAAGTGTGTCCAAATACTTGGATGATTCTTCGTCTTTTGCTTGTGCAGCAAGACCGTTCAACGATTGGCCCCGCTTGCGAAGGCCACGCGCAAATTCCTTAAGAATCTCTGCTTTCAAATCGCGAATCCCGGACAACCGACTGTGCAGTCCATTCAGCGCTGCCGCAGACTCTACATCCGAACAACGGCTGCCGACTTCGTAGGCGAGTTCGCCCACAAAGTCGATGTAATTTTGCTTGCGCCCCTTCGCATAGACAAATCCCTTATCGTTTGCAAATGCCATGAGGAGTAGATCTGGACGAGTATTCGCTTCCAAGATCAGTCCCTTGCGAATCCACGGGTCGTTCATGCTTACTACGCTTGGCAACTTTGTCGGAAGTGGTGTGCCAGCGTACAGTCGTTCCAATGACTCTTGAAATGCAACTGCGGTTGAACGGGTCGGACCGCTGTCATGGGAATCGGAACTGAGAACCGGTGGGCTCAGTTTATACTCCGAGGCAATAACCGCGATTTGGCGACGGACGTGCCTATTGTCCGTCTGCAACGAATTCATGAATGTTTCATTGATTTCTGCCCCTAAACCCCGCAGCGTCCACAATGCATTTAGGTGAATACCATAGTGAGGACTTGGTGTACATAACTTTTTCAAATCCTCGCAGCACGCATTGTCGCGATGCTCGATGAGGATTCGTTGGGCAGTCTCCCGTTGCCACGTATTTCCAATGTCAAGCGCGCGTACCAGGGTTTTGTTGGAAGATTTCGACAAATAAGGCCAACCCTCATCGAGATCCGCCTTGGTTAGTTGATTTTTTGATATTGGAGGTTCATTGATCTGCCATTTTCGCGGCCCCCTTTCTCGTGCAATCCGATAAATCCTCCCTCGATCATCCCCCAGTCGTTCATCCGGCCTGTTTTTCAGCTCATCGGGAACCCATTCGGGGTGTTCGATGACGGCGCGGTACATGTCGACGACGTAGAGAGCTCCGTCGGGGCCGAGTTCCATGCCGACGGGGCGGAACCAGGTGTCGGGGGAAGCGAGAAATTCCTTTCCTTCGTAGGCCGGCTTGCTGGTGAAAGTGGCCCCTTTGGCCTCCATAATTTCGCGGTGGATCAGGTTGCCGGTCGGGTCGCAGGTAAAGACGTTGCCGCGGAATTCCTGCGGCAGCAGGTCTCCGCGGTAAATGAAGACGCCGCAGGCGGCTGTGAATTGGCCTTCGTGCAGGTTGGAGGTCGTCCAGAATTTGCTGATGGGAAAGATGCGGCTGTTTTCGGCGAAGGCGGCAACGTCCTGCACGACGGCGGGGATGGCGACGGTCGGGGCCTTTTTGAGATAGCGATTCTCAATCACCACGTGCTGGCACGGATTGCGGTTGGAGCAGACGAAGCGGTTCCCCCAATCGTCAAAGCAGAGTCCGAACTGGCCATTGCCGCTGACGGCTTCGGCATCGCCAGTGAGAGGGTCGAAGCGGAAATCCATGCCGGAAATGTTGATGGGGGCGTCGTCCTTCTTCTCCGACTCCTGTCCCCTGACCCCTGACTCCTCGCCTTTAGTATCAGGGGGCTTACGCCCCCCGCTCGCCAGGAGTTTTTTGAGGTGATTCACTACCATCCCGCCCCGCAGTCCATTGGCGACATAAATATGATTGTCCAAGGCGAACGTCGGATGATTCGCCCGGAGCTGCGAGTTGCTTTCGCTGAAGCCGGTGAACCAGGTTTCGTTGATGTCCGCCTTGCCGTCGCCGTCCGTGTCCTTCATGTAGGCAACCTTGCCCGAGAGGGTAACGATCACGCCACCCTTCCAGGGCTGCAAGCCGGTAACGAACAGAAGCTTGTCGGCGAACACGGTCGCGGTCTCAAACCGACCGTCGCCGTCCTTGTCCTCCAGAATCTTGATCTGCGAGAGCGGCTCGGCGTCTTTCTCCGTCCGCTTGCCGTCGGTCTTTTTAATCGGTCCCAGCGGATAGTCCCGCATCTCCGCCACCCACAGCCGGCCATCCTCGTCGAACCGCATCGCCACGGGGTCCACAACCTGTGGCTCGGCGGCGACGAGTTCGATGGAAAGCAGCGGATCGAGCTGAAAGTGCTTAAGTGAGTCTTCGGGAGAGAGGGGGCTATTGATTTCCGGTGGCTGCGCCAGTGTCAGTTCTGCCAGGCACAGAACAATCGCAATTCCCAGCAGGGGGATTCTGAAAACGGCCATGATTCCATTGCTTTCACGTTGCCAAATTTGCGGGACCAAGAAGAGGCAAGTCATAAGGGTTTTAGCAAATCCATCTTGTGCCGCAAACTAGAGCAGGAAACCAAGTTATTGCAAATCGAGTGAAAATCCTTGATATCGGCAATATCCCGAGCGAGTTTTGTAGCGGCCGGCATAGTTTGCCGCTGGTATTCCGCCTTCAGTCGGTCGGGGAGAGTTTGCGACGAGCTAACGCTGGGACTCCAGCGCGGCAAACCGCTTGGAGGAAAACGCCTGCTCAACGCCGATGTTCTCGACAATCATGAGCGCCGCGGCTCCGTTGATTGCTTCGACCAGCTTCAGCCCTTTCTCCGGGCCAAGGATGCTGACGGCGGAAGCGATGCTGTCGGCGTGGATGCCGCGTGCAGCGATGACGCTCACGCTGCTGCGGCCCGCGATGCCGTAACCGGTGTGCGGATCGATGATGTGGGAGTAGCGTTTGCCGTTCACGATGAGGTGTTGGCGGGAATCGCCAGAAGTGGAAACCGCTCCGTTCTTGAGCAGGATAAATCGCTCCGGAGCCTTGTCAGGATCGAGCGGAGCCAGACCGATTTTCCACCCCTTTTCACCGGGGGGGGGATCGCCGACAGCAATGTCTCCACTTGCGCGAACGAGGGCCTGCGTGATGCCTAGTTCGCGAATCTTGGCGAGCGCTTCGTCGGCCGCGAAGCCCTTCGCAATGCCGCCTACGTCCAGTCGCATATTGGGCTTCAGCAGTTTGGCGGTATGCAGGGTTTCGTCGAGTTCCAGATGCTTATAGCCGACGGACTCTAGCGCCGTTTCAATTTGTTCCTTGGTCGGAAGTTCCTTTTGGCGGCGTGCCCGCCGCCAAAGCTTCGTCAGCGGTCCAATCGTGATATCGAACTTGCCTTCACTTATGGCGGCAAGCTTTTGGGAGGTTTGCAGCACCGCCCACAGATCGTCGCTTACTTTCACAGGATCCGCGGAAGGTGAACCTGCACTCAATCGACTGAGTTCGCTTTCCGCGTCATAATCGCTGAGCCGTTTGTCGAGTTCGGCGACTCTGGCGAACGCCGCGGTCATCGCCTTTTTGGCCGCAGATTCATCAGGAGCATAGAGAACAATTTCAAACTCCACTCCCATGTGGACGGCACGCTGAGAGTATTGTTGGGCTTGTTCGCCTGCGGAACAAGCCAAGACACTGCAGGCCAAAAGAGAAGCGACCAGATGCATGGCCAAAGCCCGCGAAGTTGCTTAGGGAGCAAACTGATTCGACACTTCGATGAACGGGAGCGGCCGAGCATCGCTGGGACCGAGCGAGGCATCATTCGGATCAAGCCCTGCTTCCCGATATCCTCGGCGGCTGCGAAACGGATTGTCGCTCTTGTCCGGCTTGCTTGCCCGGTGTTGCGGCAAAAAGCGAATGTGTCCGTCCTCGTACAGCACATTCAAGCCGATGCCATCGTGTACCGGACGGGTCGGATCGCCGGGCGCATCGGCAATGAGAGCGAAATTCTCCCGAGCCGCTAGCGTATTCGCAACCAAGTGGCCGCTGCGAACATAGCCCATATTATGAGCGTAAGTTCCCCCCATCCTCTGCTGGCAACTCCGCAACTCGGGACCAACCGCCTCCTGAACTTCTTCCACTGTCGGAAATTTCGAACTAGGACAGCCTTCTAATTGTCCTACGGAGGGGCAATTCAAATTCAGGGCGTCAGGAACAAACCCTGCGTTTCGCAATGTGAAAGGAACATTCCCGGCTACACCGAAGTTTCCTCTTTCCGGAATCCACGGATACCGATGGTTGGGCTGGAGCTGAGCATATTCCCAGAGTGCCGCTCCGGTCTGCACCAGTCGGTACTGGCAAGTGGCCCGTTGCGCTTGCAGCCGCATGTTGTTAATCGAAGGAAAGAGCAATGCTCCCAGCGTTAGCAAGACGGAGCAAGCCACGAGCATGTCCATCAGCGTATATCCGCCACTGAATTCGCCTTGCGTGGGTCCGGCTGGGGACAAATGCACCGGAAATGAAAGGGCAGCCTCGGCAACGGTCGCCTGGTCTCCGTTCTCGGCGACAAAGACGCAGGCCCGGTCCGCCAAACCTTTCGGCGGCTCAAACTCTTCGGGCTCTTCATCCATTCCCAGGCGGGAGAGCAATTCTTGAAAGCGCGCCATCTCCACGCGGAGAGCTGGATCGCGGTCCAGTTCTGCTTCCACTTGCCGGCTTTCGGCAGCGTCGAGCGCGCCGAGCAGGTATCCGAGAAGTTGTTCGCGGCGGAATTTCATAATTACCCGAATTTATTTTGCCTCAGGGTAAGCCAGGTTCCAGGCTTCCGTAAGTTTCGCAACCGCGGCGTGCAGGCGGCTCTTCACGGTGCCAACGGGAATTTCCAGCGAGTCAGCCGCTTCGCGATATTTCATCTCCTGGAAATAAACCAGGTGGACGACTTCCCGCAAACCAGCCGGCAACTGCTTGACGGCAGCCGCGAGCCAGTCCCGCCGTTCATCCGCGCTTACTTGCAGCGTGGGGGAGGGCTCCTGGCTGACGAGCAAATCCATCAACTTCCCCACCTCTTCACCTTCACTGCCGCTGCTGCGATCCAAGCTGACCATTTTGTGCCGGCGGTTTCGCCGCTGGGCATCGATGGCCTGGTGGGTCGCAATTGTGTAGAGCCAAGGACGCACGGCGCGACCCTCCTCATACTGTTGGCACTTCAGGTGTACTTGCAGGAACGCAGCTTGGAAGGCGTCTTCCGCCATCTCCGCGTTCCCCAGGTAACGCCGCAGGTAGTTGTAAAGCTCCCGTTCATAACGGTGAACCAGTTCCGAGAAGAACTCGCGATTGCCGGTTTCCCGGTAATTGAGCAGAAGCTCTTCATCACTAAGCCCCGCGGCCTTGTTGACGGGTTGCTGGGCGACTTGCGGTGCTAAAGTGGTCTTCATGATTTGGTACGGAGCAAAGGGAGGAGAGTTCGCGATTCTGTCTGCCTTCCAATGGCGGCCGCCTCTAAATTGGTCTTCGCGAACGCGAACCTCCGGCACGATCATTGTAGCCGGAACTTGAGAGAAAAGCTGCAAGTGAAGACGGAATCGGAATCACTTTCGTCTCGCCACGGTCGTGAATCCGATTTGGTCCCGAATGTCGATTGACTTTCGGCTGGATTCCTCGCTAGTCTGACAGCCGAGAACCGGCGTCTTACACTTGCGAACCCCTTAAAAGCAAAGCCCATGCCAGAGCGCAAATCATCCCCTGCCAAGCCGATAGCATGGGCGGCTGCGGGCGACGTAAATGCCTTCTTTGGCTTGATGTTAGATAACGTCGCCGATTTGCTTTTGATGGTCAGCTTGCTGACCGGCGTCTTTGCATTTCCTACAGACGTGGCCCTCCGTTACATGATTCCCGGGACTGCTATCGGGGTCATGGTGGGGGACTTGCTCTTCTTTTGGCTCGCCTTTCACGTGGCAAAAAAAACCGGTCGCACGGACGTGACCGCCATGCCGCTGGGGCTGGATACGCCGAGCACGTTTGGAATGGTCTTCTTCGTGCTCGGTCCGGCGTTCCTGGCAGCCAAGGCTGCTGGCATGGAGGAACACGAGGCTGCCATTCATACGTGGCACATCGGGATTTGTTCCATATTTATCAGCGGTTTATTCAAGTTGGCTTGCTCGGTCGGATCGGGATGGGTGCGGAAGCTGTTTCCGCGAGCGGGACTATTGGGATCGTTGACGGCGGTCGCCTTGGTGCTCATTAGTTTTCTGCCGCTTTTGGAAATGCTCCATCTGCCGCTGATCGGATTAGTAGCATTGGCGATTATTTTGACAACGCTCATTGCCCGCGTGCCGCTGCCGTTCAAGATTCCCGGTGCGCTCGGCTCTCTGCTCATTGCCGGCGGACTTTATTACCTGATGCGATATCTGGAAAGTGCCCAACTCTTGCCGCCACTGCTCGCCATGCCCGCCAGCCACGCGGAAATAGATCCGCAGCAGGCGCTCCTTCCTTATGAATACTGGAGTGCGTTCCGCTTCGAGTGGATCTCGTCTATGAATGATACGCTCAAGTATTTGCCCGTAGTGATTCCCTTCGCACTCGGCACCGTCGTCGGCGGCATTGATTGCACCGAAAGCGCCGCCGCTGCGGGAGACGATTACGATACTTCGACCGTCATCGGAATCGAAGCCATCGCCACGCTTATTGCGAGTCTCTTCGGCGGTGTGATTCAAACCACGCCGTACATCGGCCATCCCGCTTACAAAGCGATGGGCGGTCGAGCGGCCTACACGCTGGCCACCGCGCTGTTCATCGGCTCCGCGGGGCTGATTGGTTACTTTGGCTATCTCTATGTATACATCCCCAAACCGACTGTCTTTCCAATTCTGATTTTCGTTGGCCTCGAAATCACGGCACAGAGTTTTCGCGCCACGCCCAAGCGGCACTATCCAGCCGTGGCACTCGCTTGTGTTCCGGCATTGGCAGCACTGGCTATGATTTATGTCGACAAACTCGTGCCGCTCGGTGCGAAACTAGCCGGCACTCCCATGGAGGCCGAAGTCGGTACGCTCCGCATCGTCGCCAACGGCTTTATCGTCACCAGCCTGCTTTGGTCCTCCGGCCTCACGGCACTCATCGACCGCAAGCTGTTCTGGGGAGCAGGGTTCTTTCTCGCTGCCGCCGTCTGTACGGCATTCGGCATCATGCCTCGCCGGCTCCCGGAAGTCCCATCTTTGTGCCCTGGGAGCCTGGAGACATTAAGCCAGAGATGCTGAAGTTCTTGGGCTTCTATCCCGGCGAGCATTTCAAGGTTGTCGTCCCATATGTCGCCGGATACTTTGCCGTCGGCGTCATGCTCATTCTCTGGGGCGGCTACGACCGGCTGACCACGGCGAAGGCTGCGCCCGACTTGGACAACGAGGACGGGGAAGAAGAGGATGAGGAAGTATAATTATGCCGCTCACCAGAGTTCTCGAAGTCGAGGTGATGGACACTGCTGCCGAGGCCGCAGACTACAACGCGATGGACCATTCGGCGGTGAATGCGCTATTCGCAGGTGATTTGCTAACTGCCATGGCGAGCGGGGGGCGTCAGCCCCCTGATACTAAAGCGGCGCTTCTGCAAATCCTCGACCTCGGCACCGGCACCGCCCTCATCCCGATCGAACTCTGCCGCCGTTCGACAGCTTGCCAAGTGCTCGCCGTCGATTTGGCCGCACACATGCTCGACTTGGCGCGAAAAAACGTCGCGGCGGCCGGGTTCGCCAGTCGCATTCAACTGGAACAAATCGACGCCAAAGTTCTTCCCTTCGCTGACGGCCTCTTCGACATCGTCATCTCCAACAGCATCATCCACCATATTCCCGAGCCAATACATTCGCTGGAAGAAGCCGCGCGGGTCACCAAACCGGGCGGACTGCTGTTCTTTCGAGATCTGCTGCGGCCGCAGGACGAGGCAACGCTATCGCATCTGGTACAAACCTATACCGGCGGCGAAAACGCCCATTCCCGGCAGATGTTCGACGACTCCCTCCATGCCGCCCTTTCGCTCGACGAAATTCGCGGCTTTGTCGTTGAACTCGGCTTCTCCGCAGAATCCGTCCAGCAGACGAGTGATCGCCACTGGACCTGGATTGGTAAAAAAGTGGGGTAGGCTTCCAGCCTGCCCAAAAATCCCACCACGAACCTACAAGCACCGCAAAAACGCCACCAAATCCTGCTTCTCGTCTACAGTCAGCTTGAGTACCAGGATCAGGTTGAAAAACTCGACCGTGTCATCAAGCGTCAGCAGCCGGTCGTCATGCAAATAAGGAGGCGAATCCTTGATGCCCCGCAGCGGGAAGGTTTTGATGGGGCCGTCGGCGGAGGCTTTGCGACCATTGATCATCCGCTCCTTGAAAAACCGCTCGACTTTCAAGTTGTGCATGAGATTGTCGGTGTAATACGGCGGGACATGGCAGACTGCGCATTTCCCTTTTCCATGAAACACCTTCTCACCGCTCAATTCTGACTCGCTCGCCTGGTCGGGATCAAGTTTGCCGAAGACGTTGAGCTTGGGTGCCGGGGGGAAGTCCAGTAGTTCCTGAAATTCCGCCATGAAATGGACCTGGCTGCCTCGTTCCAAAGGATTGATCCCCTTGCGAGCCGCGTCCGCCGGAATGCCGTCGAAGTAGGCGGCTCGCTGCTCGAATTCCGTGAAGTCCTCGAGGGTCTTCAATGCCCTTTGCGAGCCAAACAGCCGCTGGATGTTGACGCCGCGCAGAGAGGGTGTGTCGATTCGGTGCCGATGCTCGTTGGGACGGATATCTCCCACCGTATGCGTCGCCGCATTCGTGTGTCCATTCGCATGGCAGTCAAAACAGGCGACCCCTTCGTGCGCGACCAGGCTCCGGCGGTCTTCCGTGGCATTGAACTGCTGCTGGGGGAACGGCGTCAGTAAGAGCCGCAAGCCTTCGAGCTGCTTGGGATTGAGAATATCCTTGAACAGGTCGTTAAAATTCCGCAGCGTGACCAGCTTCCCCTTGGAAACGTCCCCCAAGTCCGGCCGCGTGATCAAATAAATCGGCGAGGGAAACTCCGGCAGTAGGTGCTGAGGCAGATCGAAGTCCAGGTCAAACCGCGTAATGTCTCGCAGCGTCTGCTTCTTCAATTCGTCAATTTGCGGCTTGGGAAAGACCATCCCGCCCGCTTCGTGGTGGGGATGCGGCAGGGGGAAGAACCCGGCAGGCCATAAGTCCTTGGTCTTAATCTCCCCGGGCTTCATTGCCGCGAGCTTGTCCCATGTAAGACCTTTTGCCAACCTGACGCGAACCCCCTCCTGCACCGGCTTCCCGCGCGCCATCGCGGCTTCTTTGGCCGGTCGGTCGCTTAGGTCGTAACGCTCCTCCAGCAAGTCCTGGTGGCGTTTGGCAAATTCCGGCTTGGCCTGCTGCAGCCGAATAACCAAGTCAGGAAAGATCTCTTTGTCTTCTGCGCGAGCAACAGGAATTGCTGCGACGCAGCAAACGGCCAGCAGGACTAGCGCAGCGGCCAAGCGAGAGCGGCAGTGGACGTGCATATTTTTACTTTCAAGAGAGTAGTGGTGGGGTCTTGATTTACAGCAATTTTTAAGCCGAAATGGCGAGGTGGCAAAAGATGTCGCCGCCCTAGAACTTGAATTACCAATTCGGGGGGGCTATCATGGTCGTCTGACACTAAAAACTGGCTCGCTGTTGTTGATCAAATTTGCTGGGCCGGCACAACATGGAATCACCGATGTGGTACTTGATGGACCGTGGAAAAATAGGGGGTCCATTTAGTGAAACCGAGTTGGAGAGCATGTCCGCCAGCGGTGCTTGTTCCGCCTTTTCCAAAGTCTCGACGGATCGAAAGGTTTGGACTGGCCTGGCGGAACATTTGTCGGACCGGCAAGCTCGTTTGAATGCACCGCTGCCGCTCCGTCCGCCGCCACTCTCGACGGGGCCGCAACTCGGGCCGCTCCAGGGAATGCCGACGACGCTTGGCTCCCAGTTGCTTCGCCCGCTGCCGTTGGTTGCGCTCCTTCTACTACACTACCTGACACTCGGCATTTACAGCTTCTTGACCATTACTGCGACCTTGGGTGCGCTCCCTAAAGTCCGCAACGATGACCCGTCCTCCGCCAAGGCGATTGGCCTCTGCTTTCTCCCTCTCTTCAACATGTATTGGATTTGTCTGATTTATCCCCGTTTGGCCCAGCGTATTAATGGGACCTGCGCCAGCTTCGGGCTTCGGCCCACCGTTCCCCTCGCCCTGGCGTATGCCGTGAGTGCCTGTATGGTGATTCCCCTGGTACTGGCCTCGATAGGTTTGATTGCAATAACCATCTTGTCGTTCGCTTATCCCAAGGAATCCCATTTTGAAGCCTGGCTGGTGTTTTTCATCTTGCCGCATTCATGCACTGCTTTGAATTACTTGATTGTCTGGCCGTGGTTTTGCGGCAGCGTACAACTGGGGATCAATCGCGTTTTTGAACTGCAACTGGCAATGCTGCTCTCTCAGGGGGCCTCTGTTTTTTCACCACGCACTGTATGAGCGAACTGCGCCCTCAAATCACCTGCGTTAATTGCTGGGCAAGTTTCCCCCCCGAGGAGGTTCTCTGGATTGCCGAGCACCCCGATCTCACCGGCGATTCCGTGGCGGGAGATATGGAGCGGCTGCGGTTCTTGCCGAGCCGGTTTGACTTGCAGGGGAACGCCCTCGACTTGTACGGAGTCGCCTGCCGCGATTTGGCCTGCCCCAAGTGCCATCTCACGATTCCGCGTTCGCTGCTGGAGCGAGAACCGGTATTCATTTCCGTCCTGGGAACTCCCTCCTGCGGAAAGTCGTATTATCTCGGCGCACTTGCCGCAACACTGCGCCGCGAATTGCCAGGAAAGTTCGGCGTCGGTTTCACCGACGCGGATTCCACCGCCAATGTTCCCCTCATCGCCTATGAAGAGCATCTATTTCACCACCTTCAACCCAACGAGCAAGTGCCGCTGAGTGATTTGATTCCCAAGACTCAGTTGCACGGTGCCTTTTATCAAACCGTATCCATTGGCGGACAACCGGTCAGCCTTCCCAAGCCGATGTCCTTTCTGCTGCAACCGTTGGAAACGCACGCCCGGTTTCAGGATGCAAGCGCTTCCAAATTGGTTTGCCTCTATGACAATGCCGGCGAGCACTATCTGCCCGGGGGAGATTCGGTAGCGAGTCCCGGGACTCGTCACATGGCGGAATCCAATTTCCTCCTCTTTTTGTATGATCCTACTCAGGATCCCCGCTGGCATGAAATGATGCGCAAAGATTGCCCTGGCAGTGAAATCCCCATCACCCGGCAGCCGCGGAGGCAGGAGGACGTACTTCGGGAAGCCTTTACGCGGGTCCGCAAATTACGCGGTCTTGCAGACGGGGCAAAGCACGACCGCCCGCTCCTGATCATCTTGAACAAGTGCGACCTCTGGAAGTCCTTGGTTCCCAAGCTCCCCAGCGGCGTCCTCTTCCGCAATCAGCAAATGGTGGGCGTGAACCTCGACATGATTTTTGAACATTCCACGGTGCTCAGGAACCTTCTGATTCGAACCATTCCCGAACTGGTCTACGCCGCGGAGGGATTCTGCCATCAGGTTTACTTTCTGGCCGCCAGCGCCTTGGGTGTCAAGCCGACCTACGGAGCTGACGGCCAAGCCTACATTTGCCCTCGCGATATTCATCCACAGGGGGTGATCCTTCCTTTTGTTCTTGGCTTGCAATTGACCACACAAGGTCTGCTCGGGTCGCTTCCAGACAATCTTCCGAGCGGCAATGGACGGAGCAAGTCGCCGCCGCCCCACACACCCGTAAGAGGGTGACGCATGATTTGCGAAGTTTGCTATACGTCGGCACAACGCGGCCTTTTCCCCGGTGCTTCCGGATATTGCACCGTCAAAGCCACGCCCGATCTCCCCCCGCGATTACGTGAACTGCTCGAGTCCCTCGGCAATTATCGCCCTCTATTTCCGCCGGGAGATGCGCGCGCGGGTCAAAATCCGGTGGGCGTTTCGTTTCTCACCGCCCAGGTGGGTGGATCACGCTGGTCGATTTTGAGCCGCCTTAGCCCCGCACCCTTGGATTACTCCAAACGGTCCAACTTCTTTGCCCACCACCTGGGATTTGTCAGCCATGAGCACAGCGAGATTGATCCTGCGTGGCTAGCCAGCCATCCCGACCTGCTGAAAAACCGCTGGGATGGGCGGGTGGAAGAACTCCCGCTGCAAACCTCTCTCCCTCGCGGCAGAGAAATCTCCCGAGTCTGCGATCGCTGGCAAGCAGCAACCGGTGATGCTGGCTGGGCGGGCGTCGTCGCTCAAAAGTTGCAAGACCGAGAAGTCGTCTACATCGCCTTTACCGTCGGCACCCAGATAATGCCGCTGATGGCCGAGGTCTTTTCTCTGATCCGTCCAGAAACTCGCGCTGCGACGACTTTCAGCACGTACTTCTGCGGCTTACCGGCTGGTCTCGATTGTCAATTGCGTGCGGTCGTGGAAGGCTCTCCCGAGCATCAGGCGGCCAAGCGGTCGTCGGCAGTTGTGATCGAGCTGGGCAACAGCGGCCTGGTGCAGAAAGTGTCCCCGCTGGTGATCCGGGCCAGAACGGGAAAGGCGGAGGAACTAGTTGCCGAAGTTGCTCGGCAATCGGTGGGCGTCGCGGCAGCCGCCAGCGATTCGAGAGATTATTCCCTGGCAGATCCGCTCGTTGAATCGTCGCGAAGTCCACTGCAGATTGCCGCCGCTGGGCCAGTACGGGCAAGAGTGGCGGTCTCGTCCCTCCCGGTTGATGAGCCGGCAACTGGACATAGTGGTTTTCAATGGGGGACGGGCCTCTTAGGTCTGGCAATTGGACTGGTGCTGGGGGCGCTCCCGATTGTTCCTTTCTGGCTGGGATCGATTCAAGAACGCGATGTGCTGAAAACACAACTCGAAGATGCCACCAAGAATCAAAATGCCTTCTCTTCCGACGTAAATAGGAAGGCGGTCGAAGTGGCTGGGCTGGCATCGAAAGAGAAATCTCTTTCCAGTTCCTTGGAGCAGCGCGACGCAGCCTTGACCAAGGCTCGAAGTACAATCAACTCACAGAGCGATCAGATCACAAGCCTCAACGGCCAAGTCAATAATCTGAAGACCGCTTTTGATACCAAGCAGTCGGAAGCGGAAATTCTGGCGGGGCAACTGAAGGCTGCAATTGCTGCTCGCGATGCTGCCGTTGTTGAGCAAGATATTGCCAAAGCGAGTGCCAAAGAATTTGCCGCCAAATTGGAGTCCAAACGCCCCGTCCCCGCATCGGTGGAGGGGCGGTTGCGATTTCCCCTTTTGCCGGACCCGCGCGATCCAAAGGTGGATTGGAAGACGCTGGCCAAGGTCAAGTTTTCGGTGAAGACGCTTACCTTGGAAGATTCCCCCGCGGGCATCACACTGAAAAAGCCGGATGACAAACTCCCCAATTGGGACCTGCTGGCCAAAGAATCGGAAACTGTCGGCTCGTTTAAGACAGTCGGGACCTCTCCCAATTTGGAATTCCGCTTTCAATGGAATGACAAGACCACGCTAGGCAAGCAAGAGTTACAGGACCTCTGGGTGCAACTCTCGTTAGCCAAAGTGAAAGCCGTCAATGGAGACAAGGAGTTGACGATTGACCTTTCCGAGGAGCTTCCGCTCGCGCCGATGCCTGCTAAGACCCCCACATCCGACTGATAGGCATGAGTACACAACGCACCACATTTTCGCTCAAGCAAGTCCGTGCTCTCGTGGACGAGATGCGCACCTTCATTGACTCGCCGGATCATACGAACTCGCCTCGCATCACCGAACTGGCCGCTTCCTATGCCGAGGCCTCGCGGGATGGGAACGCCCGTTTGCAGCGCTGCAGTGATCTGCTGCAGAAGGGACATCGGACCGAAGCCTTGCAACTGGCCGAAGCCGAGCCAGACCTCCTCGCTCTGATCCCCGTGCTGGCATTTCCCGAGATTCAAAAATGGCAAGAGTGCGCTGCCAACTACGGCTGGGAGCGGGCTCCCGCCATTAAGACGGAAGTCGCCGCAGTCCTCAGCGATGCCTATGCCCTGCAGCGGCAACTCCATCCCCATCTGGCCCGCCATCGGCGTCTGGCACTTGCCAAGGCCTCCACCGCGGAGCGGCTGGCCGTGATGCGGGAGATATTCAAGATTGATCGCACCACCGCTTTCTGGCGGGAGGACATTGTCGTTTTCGAGGCAAAGCGTGCCCAGGAACTTGCACCGCTGGGCGAAGGTGCAATCAATGCTCAGGACTTTTCACTCCTGGATCAATTTGTCCGCGAATTCAAAAGCGAAGAGTGGTGCGCGCCTCCTCCGGATGGTCTGATGTCGCTCAACGCAGTCGCGGTCTCTTTGCTGCACATTCAGCGAACGCTGCCGCACCTGGCCGCGGAGATCAATGGCTCCTTGCGCCAGCAGAATGTTCCCCGCACTTTGTCGCTTCTGCAGCAATGGAATACCATTGTGGCCGATGTCAGCCACACCAAGACGGGTTGGCAGCCACCAGCCGAACTCTCGAACTATGTTCGGCCCGCCCAGGAACTTTCCCAGAGAGTCGCCGAAGAACAGCGCGTGGCCGCGTACCAGGTCGATCTGCAAGAGCTGGGCCTGGCACTCCAAGGAGAGGGGAGCCAGGACGAAATTGCCCTGCTCACCGCCAAAGTCGAATCGCATGGGATGGGAATTCCCTTAGGGATGCGCAAATCCTTATCTGAGCATCGGCAAACCGAGGCAACTTCAGGCGCACTTAACACGGCACTCATTGTCTCGGTTTTGCTGGCGGGCATTGTGCTAGTTCTGGTAGTATTTCTGTTGGTCCGATCGATGTTGAAATCCGGTTGAAAAGATTAAAAGGGCGCCAGACATGGATAACTCTCCGGAAATTGTGGAAGCGTTTTTCGTACGCTCTGGAAATCGCGTTGTGGGACCGTTCACCAGGCACGTTCTGGTGACGATGTTTCAAAGGGGAAAGCTTTCCGCTTATGCCGAAGTTTCTCTCAACCGGGCCAATTGGCGGCCCCTGTCCCACTTGGGGCAGGAATTTGCTGGCCCCCTGGAACATGATACTCAGGGTGCGACTCCCAATTTCCAAGCCTTGGCCCGCACTCCACCCCTGGAAGCGGCGAGTGGGGCACAATCTCCGCATGCAAATGCGCCAGTCGCTTCTCTTTCCTTACTCTCCTCTGCATCAGACGAAACCCCTTGTTTTTACAGCATCGACGGCCAAGTGGCCGGACAAGTGCCGCTGAGCTATGTGCGGGAATTGGCACTGACTGGCCGCCTCTCCCCGCATGACCGTCTCTGGATTGCCGGAACCCGCGACTGGGTCGAAGCGGCCACTGTTCCGGCTCTTCAATTCCCCAGTCGGATCGATCAGTCGATGAAGTGGGGCCGCAAGTCCCCCATCCTGTTGGCCTGTATGGGATTGTTGGTCTTGCTCTTGGTGGTCGGTCCGCTCTTGCTCGTGTTTGGAATCACCAAGAGCCGCTCGGACCAGGCCCGGGAAGCGGCCCAACTCGCTAAGGAGGCATATGAGCGCCAGGTTGCCCTGGAGAAGGAAGAGGTTGCTCGGTTGGAAAAGGTAGGGTCGGACCTTGCGAACCGTGAAGATCGGCTGATTAGCCAGCGCTTGCAAATGGAAAGCAAGCTCGAGCAAGTCAATTTGCAATACGCCACCATCACAGCCGCGGGTGCTCGCGACGAGCGGATTCGCGGCCGCATTGATCAAATTGAAGGAGAGATTCAAGCGGTAGATTCCAAAATTGAAACCCTGCGTGCGGAACAGGCGGCCAATGCCGCAGAGCAGAAGGCGGCGAATGAACAGTTGCAAGATCTACAAAGGGAAGAGAATCGCTTACAGGAGGAGGGAAATCGGTCCCTTGAGGAAACCAATAGGAACACGGAGAGAATCAACAGGAATACCGAGAAGACTAGCGAAGAAGCGAAGAAAATCAGGAAAGAGGAAGAAAAGCAAACGAGAGCGCTGCAAGGAAAATGAGTGCCCCGTTTGATTTATCTCTCCGCCTGAGAACTTACAATCCCAGCACGTCATACATGCTGTAAAGACCCGGCTTCTTGTTCGCGACGAACTTGGCCGCAGCGAGTGCGCCCATCGCATAGCAATCGCGATTGCTGGCTTTGACGGAAACTTCCAGTGTCTCCCCCAGCAGGCCGAAGATGATGGTGTGCTCGCCGGCGTTGTCCCCCGTGCGGACGGCGTGATAGCCGATTTCGTGCTGGGGCCGCTTGCCGATAATTCCCTCGCGGCCGTGGGTGTGCATGGTCTGTCCCATCACGCCGGAAATGATTTCGCCGAACTTAAGGGCCGTGCCGCTCGGCGAATCTTCCTTCATCCGGTGATGCCGCTCGATGATTTCGACGTCGACTCCGCCGCCGCTGTCCTTGAGTGCCGCCCCTGCCATTGCGACTAGCTTCATCGCCAGGTTAACGGTCAGGCTCATGCTGGGGGACCAGACAATGGGGATGTGGACGGAGGCTTCGGAGACCTGCTCCTTCTGCCGCTCGTTGAGACCGGTCGTCGCCATCACCAGTGGCGTCTTGTGCTGCACACAGATCCCAAGAATCCGCTCAGCTGCTTCGGGAATCGAAAAATCGATGAGGGAATCCGCCTTCACATTCAAATGCGCCGCCAGCGGCACATGCAGCTCTTTGATGCCGCAGGCCAGGCCAGCGTCCTTGCCGAGATCCGGATGTTGCTCATGCTCGAGCGCGGCAATGACCTTGAGCTGCGAATCGGTGCTGGCGAGGGCAACCAGCCGCTTGCCCATGCGGCCGGCGGCACCGTGAATGGCGATGGAGGTGATAGTCATGGATGGAAGGAAAGGGAGGTTTGCGAAGGAATGAACGTGGAAACCGAGCTTCGACACTTGCTTCCGCCCCCAGGGTTAAAGGTAAGAGAAACCTGTTCCGGTGTGAACGGGCCAGCGAGGTCGGATTTCCCATGCCGGTCAATTGACCTTACAATGGGCGGACGCTCATTGGTGACCCGGATACAACTTGAGCCACTTCGGATACTTAGGAATTTGAGGCGAAACATGCTTCGTTATTTAATGTCCCTGTTGATCGCGACGGTCGCGTTGGTGATGGTGGCGGACGATTTGGTAAAGCCTGCTGCCGACTCCGACCTGGATGCTCAAAAGGGGCAACTTGCCAAACTGCAAGGTCTTGTTGGCTCCTGGAAGGGGGTCGCCTCGCCCATACGGGGCTCAGACAAAGGGGCCTGGATCGAGAAGGCTGATTGGGCCTGGAAATTCTCGGACAAGTCGGCTTCGCTGGCGGTGCAAATCGCGGACGGCAGGTATTTTTCCACCGGTGAACTGCGGCCGGGCACAAAGGCCGGTGATTATGTCCTCGCGGCGAAGTCGGCGGATGGTAAGCAGACGTTTCAATACGAAGGCCAGCTCGACAAGGACGAGAAATTGACGCTGATTGCCAAGGATGCCCCCGAGGGAATGCCGAGGCGGGTTTCGTTCCGTTTTGTGGCGGAGGGTGCCCGCCTGATCGTCCTGCTGGAGGGGCCGAGCGCCATCGGCGATGGTTATGCCCGGCTGGCCGAAGTGGGATACACCCGCAAGGGGAGCAACTTTGGCAAGGGCTCAACCGGTCCCGAGTGCGTCGTCACGGGGGGCTATGGGAGCATTGAGGTTTCGTACAAGGGGCAGAAGTACTTCGTCTGCTGCACCGGCTGCCGCGACTATTTCAACGACAATCCCGAAGAAGTGCTGGCGGATTATAAGGCCCGCAAAGAGGCGGAGAAGCTTAAGAAGGAGAAAGGGGAGTAACTGTGGGAACGATTCGCATCGCCGCCGCGCAGATGGACGTGAAGCTGACCGACCGCGAAGGTAATCTCGCGCGGATGCTAACGAAGCTGGAGACAGCCGCGACCCAAGGAGCGGCGCTCGTGGTGTTTCCGGAATGCGCTTTACCTGGCTATTGTTTTGAGAGCCTGGCAGAGGCCCGGCCTTATGCCGAGACGATTCCCGGACCGGCCACAAAGGCGTTCACCGCCGCCTGCCAAAGACTTAATGTGCATGCCGTGTTTGGAATGCTGGAGGCTGACGGCGAGCGGATGTTCAACGCTTGCGTGTTGGTGGGACCAGGGGGCGTGGTAGGCGTCTATCGCAAAGTCCATCTCCCATTTCTCGGCATCGATATGTTCACGACTCCTGGCGACCGCCCTTTCGCGGTGCATGAAATTCCCATCGGCGGTCAGACGCTGCGGGTCGGCATGAATATCTGTTACGACGGTTCCTTTCCGGAAGCGGCCCGCGTGATGACGCTGCAAGGGGCGGATATCATCCTGCTGCCGACGAACTGGCCGCCGGGAAGCGAGTGCATGGCCGGTTGCGTAGTGAATGCCCGGGCCATGGAAAATCACATCTACTACCTGGCGGTGAACCGGGTCGGCAACGAGCGAGGCTTCCGCTTCATCGGCATGAGTAAAATCTGCGCTCCCGGCGGTCATGTTCTCGCCGAGGCGGCTCATGAGGATGAGTGCCTGCTGTTCGCCGAGATTGACCCGGAAAAGGCCCGTAACAAACACCAGGTCCGAGTCCCCGGCAAACACGAGATCAACCGTGTCGCTGACCGCCGGCCGGAGATGTATGGCAAACTGGTGGAACCGAAGAAGGTTTAGCGAGTTTGGCTCAATGCCGGAACAAGAATTCCTTTGAGTTCACCAGCGCCCAGCAGAGATCTTCCAGTCCTTGCCGCGGTTCGTCAGCCTGGGCGATGTAGGCCAGACCTTCTTTTAACTCCTCTTCGCTTGGCGGGCGGGACAGAGCGGCATAATAGAAATCGATAATGAGCTCGCGGGCGAGAGCCGTCGTCTCAGGACCCGCCGCCTGTAGCTTCGCGGGATAAGCTGTCTTGAGGGCATACTTGGTGGCCAGATAGCTTCCCGTCGCGGTCAGTTCTTCCGCTGACAGCGCCCGGTCGTAGACCAGGATCTCGCTCAAATCCCCCTGCCAGTTCTGGCCTCCCGGCGGAATGTCCTCGCGGCTACCGACCGTAAAGCCGGCAGCGCCAGCGTCGGGACCGACCGCGCCGGGCTGGGAAAGTGGCTGCGTTTCGCCGTTGACCGCTAGTTGCAGCTTCTCCCCTCCGCCGCGAGAAACAAACGCCGACACGAACGGCTCGTCGATCGTCTTGCGTCGTTCGATCGAGACGCCCGTATTGCCCGAGGAGTTGATTCCGTCAGAGTAGACATAGTACACGCCGGCAAAAACTCCGTGTTGCACGGCAAAGACCGTTCCGCCCCCTTCCGTCGAGCGGCGGAAGCAAAATACGCAGCCGCCGTGCCCCTCCTTCGCGGCGCGGCCGACGACGAAAATGGTCCGCTCTTTTCCAGACTCCACCAGAATGTCTTTATCGTTCGTCAGCAGGTCGTTGCTGCCGTCGAAGCGAAGCGCGGGGAGACCGCCCGTTCCTTGGGCAATGTAAACAGGTTGCTTGTTGGCGTCGGCTTGAACGGCTTCCCGCTTGCTGTCGGACTGGTCCCTCCAGGTTGTCACCGCGGCACCATTTGTCGCGGGTTGGCCCGAGGAGTTGAGCACGCCGCTGTCCGCCCGGAGCCACAGGGCCAGATTCTTCCGCGGCGGCTCGCCGGCGGCTTGCACGCGCTCGGTGGAAACGTCCAGCCGGCGAGACAACCGGCTCGCCGGCGCTTGAAGCTTTGCCGTGATCATCGGGCCGTTGATGAGCTGCAGGGCCTGCGTCAGTTTGGGGTCGTGACCTCGCTCGCATTCACAGGCGGTGTCTCGCGACGGCTGGCCAAAGACCTTCAAAAAGTGCGTGCCGAGTTCGGGGCTGGGAAGTTGCCCGGCCCGCGTTCCGGCGGGAAGACCCGGAAATGACTCCGGGGTCCCGGTCACCGACGAGATCGCGTCCAGCAGCTGCTCCGCCGAGAGGAGCCGCGAAGCGGCGTGTGAGAAATACTTCACATCCCGCCGGCTCAGTTCGGGAGACTGGCTGGAAAGCTGATAGGTGCGGCTCTTCAGAATCGTCCGAATGAGTTCCTTCTGATTGAAGCCGGTGCGGATGAATTCGTCGGTCAAGGCGGCAAGTAATTCCTTGTTGGATGGGGGATTGGAAGGGCGAAAATCGTCCACGGGCTCCACGATGCCACGTCCCAGCAGATGCCCCCAGATGCGATTGGCGGCGACTTCGGCGAACAGGCGATTGTCCTTGGTGGCGAGCAGCCGGCCCAGCAGGTCGCGACGGTCTTCGCCGCTTGCGGTCGCGAGCTTTGCCGGTTCAACGCCCGGCAGCCAAGGCTGGACCTGCTTGTTCGTGCGAGGCTGCGTCACCTCGCCGCGCGGTAGCGAGTAGACGAGCGTTTCGTCGCCGCCGGGCAGGTTGGTGCGGCCAACACGGGCGAAGAAGGCTCCAATGCCGTAGTAGTTATCCTGGCTCCAGCGGTCGAACGGATGGTTGTGGCATTTGGCGCACTGGATGCGGATGCCGAGGAAGAGTTGTGCCGTCGTCTCCGCGCAGTCGTTCATGTCGGCGGCCGCGCGATAGAAACCCGCCGGCGGATTTTGCAGCGTACTGCCGCTGGCGGTGAGCAGTTCGCGGGCAATGCTGTCGTACGGACGATTCTCTTGCACTGCCCGAACCAGCCAGCGATGCAGCTTGTGAGCCGCACTGCTGCCTAAGCGGCCGCTCTTCACCCGCAGCAGATCGGCCCACTTAAGAGCCCAGAATTCCGCGTATTCCGGCCGCTCCAGCAGCGAGTCGATGAGTTTCGTTCGTTTGTCTGGAGATGGGTCACTGGCGAACGCCTCCACAACTTTCCGCTCCGGCAGAATGCCGAGGAGGTCGAGGTGGACGCGGCGGATGAATTCATTATCGGTACAAAGTTCCGCCGGTGGGAGTTGCAGTTGCTTCAGTTTGGCGGAGACGTGGGCGTCAATGAAATTCTGCTCCGGCGGATTGGACCAGGCAAAGCCGGGGACGTCGCGGAGGAATGTGAAGGAGACGGTATCGATGTGGTCAAGGTAGCGAACCAGGATGGTTGCTTCCCCCCGTTCCTTGGAGGTGACGATCCCCTCGGCATCCACGGTCGCCGTTTCCTCATCGGAACTGGTGAAGACGCAAAGATCGGTGACATCCCGCTTCGTTCCATCGCTGAAATTCGCGATAGCGGTCAGTTTTTGCGGGGTGGCCGGCAATTGAAGCGGGCCAATCTTGGGACTCACTTCAATTCCAAGGCAAACGGAACTTCCCGGCGCGTCCGGCCGGCAGCCCTGGGCAATCCAATCGCGAATGAGCTGGTAGGCGCGGTCCGTCTTCTTCAGCCGCTGGCCGCCGCCATGTGCGACTCGCATTGTCGGCTTGGCGAGGAGCAGGCTGTCTTCGGGAGAAAAAACGGTCGTTCGCCGGCCCAGGTCTTCCCGAATCAGCGTGAGTCCATCGAATTCCGCATCAAAGCCGCGGAGCGACAGCCGAAATCCACCCTTGCCGGTGGGAGAGCCGTGGCAGGCCCCCGAGCTACAGGAATGCTTGGAAAGGGCAGCGAGCACATCGTACCGAAAAGAAACGGCTGCCGGCTTGACGCCGGCTTCATCGGCCGTTGCTGAAAAGGCCAGGGAGACGACGAGCATGCTCGCGAGCCAAATCGTTGTTGCTGCTCGCGATATCCGCATGAAACATCCTCTTAAAGCCGCACTACTTCGCCGCCAGGGCCTTTTCAATCGCCGGAATCAAGCTGGCGACGTTGTGGCTAACCCCCAAAATCTTGCCGTCCTTGCTGATAGCCATCATCGTCGGAATGCCACGGACACCGTATTTTTGAGCCAGTTCCTGCGTTTCGTCTCCCGCCAGGTTTTCCCAGGGAATCTGATTTTCCGCCAGGTAAGCCCCGAGCGCCTCCTGATCCTTGTCGAGGCTCACGCCGACGACGGCAAAGCCCTTGGCAGCAAGTTTCTCGTTCAGTTCCTTCACATGGGGCATTTCCTTCTTGCAGGGGCCGCACCAGGTGGCCCAAAAGTCCACAAGTACCACTTTACCTCGATAATCGGCCCATTTGAAGTTTTTGCCGGCGGCGGTGGTTCCCGCCAGTTCCAGTTCCTTGCCAACGAGGTCCGATTCCTCTGCCTCCGGCTTCTGGGCGAGTTTTTTGCCGTAGCGGGCCAGTTCCTTGTCGCCGGCTTTGGCGAAGAGGCCGCCGAACTCGGAAAACAGCTTTTCCCGCTCGTCGCCGCTGTCGAGCTTGTTGATGAGGGCGACGGTGCTGGAGGCCATCCGCAAATGCTTGCTTGTTAGTTTCTCGGCGGCGTAATAGTCTTTCAGTTCCTTAAGCAGGTCTGGGATTTTCTCGGCAGGAAGCTCGGCCCCGTCCAGGACTCTTCGCTCCTGCTGGAAGAAAGCGACTTGCTTTGCGATGCGGGGACGGGCATCCGCTTTCATTTGCACTGTGAAAGCAGTGAGTGCTTTGTCGCACCCATCATCTCCGGAACACGCTTTCTTATGCAGCGTTTCAAACTTCGCTTCCGCCGCCGTCAGTGACTCAGCATCCTTGGCCGCAGGATTGGCGGTGAGGACCCGGTCGCAGGCTTCGACAACTGCCTCCGCAAAGCCCGGGCGGCTCTGGATGGACTTCGGCTTGTCGAGCATCTTCTCGATATAGGCCACTAGCTTTTCGCTGGAGAGTCCTGGCTTGGCGGCATACGGATTGACCTTGCTGTCCTCCTCGACAGCGTCCTTTTTCTCTTCCTCGACAGCCGTCCCACAACCGCTGCCAACTTCTTCCTTCTTCGGCTCTGCGGGTTTCTCTTCCGCTGGCTTCTCCGTGGCCTTCTCTTCTTTTTTGTCCCCGTCATTCTCTTCCGTCTTCTCGGCTGCGGGTTTTTCCTCTGCCGGCTTCTCGGTCATCTCTTCATCCGCCGGTTTTTCCGCCGGCTCGCCCAGCAACTCTTTCAAACGGGCTTCTAGCCTGGGACCGCGAAGGTGGATGGAATCGACATTCCCCTCTTTGTCGAGCAGCACCACAAAAGGAATCGCCAGCACGCCATTTGCCACGGCGATGGGATTGGCCTCCATCCCGTTTTCAACTTTCTTCTTCTGGAACAGCTCCTGGCTGATGACGGTCTGCCATGGCGGTCCTTGCAGAGTGAGGAATGCCGTCAATTCTTCCAGTTCGCTATCCAAGCTGATGCCGATGACGTCAAATCCTTTAGAGTTGTACGCGTTGTAGTTTCTGCGGACGTTGGGCATCTCTTGCAAACAAGGTCCGCACCAGGTGGCCCAGAAATCAACCAGCACATACTTTCCCTTGTAGGGGGTGTAATCGAAAGGCTTGCCTTCGGGGGTCACACCTTCCACCACCAGCGGCTTGCCGATGAGGCCGATTCGCTTGCGAGCGGATTCAGCCGCCTCGGTCACTTTTTTCGTCAGTTTCTCGTCTTCATGTCCTTTGAATTTAGCGGCCAAGATGTCGTAAATCTTCAACACGGCCGAATTTTTCCCATGCCCATACTCCAGCAAGTTGGCTTTGTCTTGGAGGATTGCAAACAATGTCTCGTTCGCCTTCTCTTTGGTGACCAGGTCTTGAATTGTGGCCACAAGCTTGTCTTCCGCTCCTTCCTTGCCATCGGCCGTGTCCTTGAGAAGCGGTTTGATTTCAATGTCGGCCAGAAAAATGCCGGCCATTTCGAGGACTTGCCCGGCCTGGGTGGCAACTTCCCTGATGGAACTGTCTTTGTATCGGGTGGCGACCTTGGTGAGTTCCTCGACGAGATCCTGCTGGTATTGCTTAGTGGCTCCTTCCATTCCCTGCAGCTCAATGCACTTCTTTAGAGCCACGATAAAGGCGACAGGCGAGCCCTTGGCGTCTTCCACAAACTTCTCAATCGCCGCGGCCACTTCCTTGCCGTCCGCGGGGGGTGGCTCCTGTTTAGCAAGCTTATTGATATTAATGTCAAACGCCTGGACGCGGCCGACGTCGGCAATCTGCGGATCTTTGTGGCTGCTAAGCTCCTGCGCGAAATCCTCCAGCCGCTGTTCGGCTCCTGGAATCTTGTTGTCGATGAAGCCTTGATGGACTTCCATCATGAGTTGCAACAGACTGTTCTTTATTTGGGGAGGTATGTTGGGAAACGTCAACAGTTTGCGACCTGCAGCCAGGCGGGAGTCCTGGATGGCGAGATAATCGGCTTCCTGTTCCTTCTTGGTTCGCCCCTTCGGCTTCTTTTCACTCAGATTCTGTAGAAAATCGAGCACATCCTGCGGTCCACCAGGGGGGAGTGGATATTGCGCCGACGCGCCGTAATCTTTGGTGTCTTCCGTCACCTCGGTCGGTTCTGGGGACTCACCCGGCTCGCCAGCGGGAGCCCCTTTCGGAGACTTGGAGATTGGGGGCTTGGTGCTGGGTTTGGGAAAACCGACATCCGTCGAATCCTTATCGTCCTCCCCCTTGGGTGGCGACTTTTCGTCATCTCCAGCCACCTGGAATTTCGACTTATCCGCCGTGACCGGCGCAGGGTCTCCGCAGCCGGCAAGCAAGGCCAGTCCGAGCCCCAGGAGCAGCAACTCGGACCAGAAAATTCGTACGCACCGGCCGGAGAAAAGAGTCATGACATCACGCTGAGTTTGTTAGAAAGCCTTGCGGGGGCTGGGCGGATCAAATTGATCGCCCGGCATCATTCTACGGCAACCTGGCCAGGCAACGCAGCCCCGAATTGAATATATCTAGACGAAACAGCACGACTATTTGGCGTCGTCTTTGATCCCCAAGACCGTCTTAATCTTGGGCCAGGCGGCTGTGCGGGCTTCTTCGAATTTTGCCAGGTCATCCTTGTTCTTGGACTTGCAGTAGTCAGAAAGGGCCTTGGCCTCTTTCTGCAAGAGGCCGTAAACCTCGGAGACGTCGTCAATGACTTTCTTATCCGCCTCGACGAGGTTGCCATTGCGAACCGCCTTGAGCTGCTTCATGCTGACATCCGCCAGGCCAATCACCTCCTTCATCAGATCCTGCACCTTCTCGGCCTTGTAGATGTCGTGGGCGTAGGCATCGGCCACAGTACCGACGTAGCCATAGGTCGTGTAGATATGAGCTCCAGCAAGTGCACCTATGCAGACGAGCCGATCGTCCGTTTTGCCTTCCTCTTCCTTTTTCTCGCCTTGACCGCGAGTGACCGCGGGAACGATGAGGAGCGAGAAGAGCAGAGGGAACGAGAGAACAAATCGCAGGCTGGCGGACATGACGTAACTCCAAAAGGAAAATGGGCAAAGAGGAGGAGAGTAAAGGAGTTTCGCGCGCGGCAGGCGGCAAGTCAATTATGGCCGCGGGAAGCAAATCAGCCGCCACTACAGGAGCGTGGATTGCGGGGGCAAGCCAGAGTATAACGGCAGTCGCCGATTGATCTGCTTTTCGACCGACGAACTCGCACCTTGCCGATTTATGAAGTTCCTGTTTACCCTTCTGCCGATTATCATCGTCGCTACGCTCGTCCTGATAGGGGCTGGCGTGGCGATGTATTTTGAAAAGAAGCGGCGTGAGGCGCTAGCCAAGGCGGCTGGAGACTTGGGACTGGAATTCTTTCCTCAGGGTGTTCCCGGGCTGCTGGAAGCGGTCATGCGGTTTGAACTCTTTTCCTCGGGCCGCGGCCACACTGTCGCCAACACGATCCGCGGCCTGACGGACGACGTAGAACTGACGATCTTCGACCTGACCTACACCACCGGCAGCGGCAAGAACTCGAGCACGCATCGGCAGACGATTATTCGCTTCGCCTCCTCGCGACTCAATCTGCCAGATTTCACGGTCAGCCCAGAATGGTTCTTGCACAAGATTGCCAAGCTGTTCGGCGTCAAAGACATCAATTTCGACGAAGACCCGCAGTTCTCGAAGGCATTTCTCCTCCAGGGTCTCAGCGAACCGGCCATCCGCCAACTTTTTGGGACCGCATTGCGGGCGTGGTTCTCTCAGCGGTCTGGAATCACCGCGGCTGGGAGAGGGGACCAGCTCTTTTTCTTCCGTGCCGGACAGCGGGTGAACGCGGACAGGATTCCAGGGTTGCTGGAAGAGGGCTTTCAATTCTTCAAACTCGTGGCGGCACCCGCGGGGGACGATGCGCCGCCCAATTCGTGATGGCAGCCGCTGGGTATAATGGAGCGATGATTGCCGTCCCCCTCCATACCCAGCACCAGCGCCGCTTCGAGCAGAATCGCTTCGTCTACCCCGTCCTCAGCCGGCGAAGCGAGGGGATTTCCATTGGCGTAAATCTGAATCCGGACAAGGTCTGTAACTTCGATTGCATCTATTGCCAGGTGGACCGGACGAGCCAGAGCGAGACTCGGTTCGTCGAAACAGCCGCTCTGCTGGAGGAACTCGGCTCAGTCCTCGATTTGTGCAGCAGCGGCGCAATCTTCCTGACGGAGAAATTCAGAGAGACGCCGCCACAATACCGGCGGCTCAATGACATTGCCTTTTCCGGCGATGGTGAGCCAACGACCTTCAAGAATTTCGACGAGGTGATTGCCGCCTGTGCCGACTTGAAGCGCAGCCGCGACCTGGACGACATGAAGATGGTCCTGATCACCAACGCCAGCATGTTCCACCGCGAGCATGTGCAGCGGGGGCTGGCGATTCTCGACAAGAACAACGGCGAAATCTGGGCCAAGTTAGAAGCGGGGACCCAGGAGTATTTTAAGCTCATCGACCGGACACCCATTCCGTTTCGACAAATTCTCGACAACATCACGGCTGCCGCGAGAGTCCGTCCGCTGGTGATTCAAGCCCTCTTTATGCGCGTAGCTGGGGAACTGCCAATCGCCGAGGAGTTGTCCGCATTCTGCGATCGGCTGAGTGAAATCACCGCTGCCGGAGGAGAGCTGAAGCTAGTGCAGGTCTACACCGTTGCCCGGAAACCGACGGAGAGCTACGTATTGCCACTGTCTAACGCGGAGGTCGATGCAATTGTCGAACTCGTTCGCTCTAGGACTGGATTGGCGGCGAAGGCGTATTACGGTGCGGCTCAACTGTAGCGAAGTAGGGTGCATGGAGCGCAGCGCAATGCACGCGGGATAGATGCTGC
>JBJXFF010000074.1:0-45767 GCA_046153945.1 Pirellulaceae bacterium | reverse complement strand
CCCGGGGCCAAACCCTGCGTAGCGGGCGGAGACACAGTCCTCGCCCCCGGCGCCTCGGGCTGTCTCACTCGCCTTTTCAATCACATGAGCCGGTACTTGATCACGCTTGGCTTTCTCCACCAGGGTTCGCAAGGCCACGTTGACATCGGGGTCCGCGACGCCACTCTTGGCGACAACATAGAGTTGCTTGCCATACTTGGAATACAGCTTCGATTTCTGATCAGCCGTCTTGAAGATCGAATTCTTGCGATTTTCGAAATTTCTTCCCATAACAGTCCTTCTTCACCTTGTCGCCCAGTGCGCAGAGTCCTCAGAACAGTAGCAGGTCCCGGGACACTTATCCAGGTGGAGCAGCGACATGTCGCATAAGCCGCTTCGTCGCATCGAATATGAGTACTTGCCCCTTGTCAGCCCTGTTCGCAGGGCCAGGCAATCTCCAAGCGGAATTGCGATCCCTGCGGTTTTACGAATCGCCGCCCGGTAGAATCTCACCCTCCGAGGTGTATCATATCGGCAGAGCGGTCAGGCGCAACTGTCCCCTTTGATTTAACCCCTTTCCCAAATACCTAGGAATACTCCATGAAAGCAAAATCTTGGCCCTTGGCAATTCTGTCATTCATCATGATTGCCACGAGTTGTCTCACCGGTCCGCTTCAGGCTGAAGTCAAGACTCACCGTTTGTTTTCGGACAACATGATCCTGCAGCGCGGCCGAAAGGTGGCCGTGTGGGGAACCACCGACAAAACCGATGACGTAGTCGTCAAGTTCGCCGGCCAAACGGTCTCGGCCAAACCGGAAAACGGGAAGTGGAAGGCGGCACTGGCGGAACTCGAAGCAAGTGCCCAGCCGCGGGATCTGGTGATTTCGCAGGGGGATCAGACCCTCACCAAAAAGAATGTCCTGGTGGGAGACATTTGGCTGTGCGGCGGACAATCGAACATGCAGTGGGAAGTGCATCAATCTGCGGGAGCGGCAGAAGCGATTGCGGGGGGGAAGAATCCGCTGATTCGCCTGTTTCTGGTTCCCCGTGAAGGGGACGCCGCCCCGCGTGCGGATCTCAAGGGGGGCGATTGGCAGGAGGCTACTCCCGATACCGTCAAAACGTTTTCGGCTGTGGGATATTACTTTGGCCGTGACTTGCAGGCGAACGTGAAGGTGCCGATTGGCCTGATCAGCAGCAACATCGGGGGAACCACTGCCGAACGCTGGATGAGCAAGGACGCCATCGATTCCAATCCTGAAATCAAAGGCATGCGTTCCCCCCAAGGTCGCAGCGACCTTTATAACGCCATGATCGCTCCGCTGGCCTCCTTCGGCGTCAAGGGGGCAATCTGGTATCAAGGGGAATCGAACGCGGACCGGCCGTACAACTACCGCCATGTACTCTCAGCCATGATCAAGAGTTGGCGGGATACTTTTGGCCAAGGGGACCTCCCTTTCTTTATCGTCGAGCTCGCGCCGTTCACTCCCATCGTCAAAGAACCCGTCGACCAGGAATGGGCCACGGTGCGTGAATCGATGCAATGGATTGCGAGCAAGCTTCCCAATGTGGATACCGTGTCGATCGTCGATGTTGGCGACGAGCGGGACATTCACCCGCAAAAGAAGCAGCCGGTTGGAGAACGTTTGGCCCGCGCTGCCCGGGCGATGGCCTATGGAGAGAAGATTACCCCGGCTGGTCCCGAGTACGACAGCGCTGCTTTTGGCGAAGGCAAAGTCGTGATCAAGTTTAAGAACGTCGGCGGCGGACTCGAAGCCAAGGGGGGCGAACTCACGGGGTTCACCATCGCCGGAGAGGACAAGCAATTCTATAACGCCACGGCAAAAATCGAAGGGGAAACCGTAGTCGTCACCTGTGACAAAGTAGCCGCTCCCAAATCGGTTCGATTTGGCTGGGCGAATTATCCGGTGGTCAACCTGTGGAATAAGGACGGCTTGCCCGCTTCGACCTTCCGCACGGACGACTGGACGGTCAAGAACCAAGACTCGAAGTAGCGTTAGGGTTTCGGATCAAAACTCAATACGTCGCACCGCTGCAAGGGTCACAGCAACACCTTTGCAGCGGTGTTCTCATTTCTTGGCCCATCGGCAAGCCTTCGGAATCACTTTCGACTATTCCTTCGCCGCGACAACATCCACGGCGACGGAAAGAGTGCTCTGGCCGCCGCCGATGAGAACACCTTGAATAGGACAGACGTCGGCGTAGTCACGGCCCCAGGCGAGAGTGATGTGCCGCATGCCGGGGATCAGATTGTTCGTCGGATCGAGGTCGATCCACCCGGCACTGCCGCAATAGACGGAGAGCCAGGCGTGGGAGGCGTCCGCGCCGACCAACTTGGGCTTTCCTGGGGGTGGCTCGGTGACGAGATAGCCGCTGACGTAACGCGCGGCGAGGCCGAGCGAGCGGAGGCAACTGATTTGCAGATGGGCAAAGTCCTGGCAGACGCCCCGACGGCTTTGGAAGACTTCGGCCGGCTTGGTGAAGACGCCGGTGGCGTTTTGGTCGTATTTGAATTCGTGGAAGATACGACCGGTCAGATCGAGCAATGCTTCGGCAATCGGCCGGCCAGGTGGAAAGCTGGCAAGCCCATATTCGCGGGCCTCTGCCGAATGGTGGATGAACGTGGAGGGAGTGCAAAACTGTGCGGCAGCGAGGGAATCTTCATTCTGCGGCGCAGGCAGGTCTTGGCGGATTGTTTCCCAGGGGGGAGTTTCTGCTGGAGAGATTTCAAAAGGAGAATCAACTTCCACTTCACTCCGAGCGACGATGCTCAGCTTTTCATGCGGCGTCTCGACGGAGAAAAATGTCGTCTGATTGCCAAACAAGTCCGACCAGCCGTTTTGATTGCTGGGAACCGGAGAAACATCGATGCTGGACTTTAGACAGCGCTGCCGGCCCGTGTTTCGCGGCGTCAGATGGACCTGGTTATGGCAGAGTGAAACCGGCTGCGTGTAGCCATAGGAGGTGCCGTGAAAAACGTGGTATTTCATGTCGCCGGAACTGCGAAGGTCGCCGAAAGTTGACGGGAGGCGGCTGTGTGGGTGAGGTGCTTGTGCGTGATGACGTCGGACAGCTCGCGGAGGAAGCCGGCCAGTTTTTCCGCCAGTCGCAATAAGTGGGCGCGGGAATGATTTTCGTCCACTTCCTCGAGAGCTTCCAAATCCGTCAGTCGCAAAGCCCCCAAGGCAGCATACATGATTTGCTGGTCGTTTGCCGCCTGCACCACGTCGGCGTGAGGAAGCGCGCCCAGATGCTCCGCCAGCGCATTGAGTTGAAAGCCGACGGCCCTGGGATTGGTTTCGTCGATCAAAATCAAGTCCAGCACGGGGGGAAGTTGCAGGCTGGTGAGATACCGGTAACGGTAGGTCATAGTGCTGTCGAAAATTTCCAAAATCACCTCCAGCAGCGGCGAAAGTTCCACTTCCGCCGGCACCAGCAACCGCTTTACCAGGCGAAGTGAATAGAGCGCCCGTTCAATCCGCCGTCCCACATCCAAAAACTGCCAGCCGGGTCCGCGCGTCATGTTCTCCGTGGCGAGCCCGCTGAATGCCGCCAGGAGGCTGAGCATCTGGTTCAGCAGCAACAGGATGTCTCCCAGCCGGTCGCGGCGATTCATCCAGGGGAAGAGCAACTCCACGTCGAGTTGATTGACGATCCGCCAACTATCGAGCGAAAGGCGATCTCGCACCAGCGCGGCGGTGCGGCGGAGAGACTGCAGCGAACTTTGCAGCCCCCGGGATCGGTCATCGAAAGCGAGCGAAGAGACCTCGCGGCGCAAGTCATCGAAGGGATCCAGCGACAAGTCGATAGAGTCGGGAAGTTGCGATTCTCCGTTTTCGCTCAGGGCTTGGACCAGCAGCCAAAGTTCCGGCAGTCCGCCTGGCTCCAAGTCATTCGTCAGCCGGACCACGGCGCTCCGCAGATGGCGGATGATTCCTTCGGCCCGTTCGACATGCCGGCCGAGCCAGAACAGGTTGTCCGCCACGCGGCTGGGAAGGTCGAAGGGACTTCTGCGCAGTTCCAATGCGGCGCGGTTGGGGCGGAGAAGCGTGACCGCTTCAACAGGCTTGTCGGAGAGTATCCAAACATCTTTGCTCGCCTGGCCGGAGGAAACCGATTCGGCCAAAGACTCGGATGTCGGTGCCACCCGCGAGAGGCCGCCGGGCATGACGCTATAGGTGCCATTAGTTGCCGCGGCAAAGGCCCGCAGGCCGACGCGAAGTGGCGCGACTCCGTTTTCGCTCCAAGCCGGCATCACGGAATGAGTGATTGGCTCCTGGGCGACATAATCGGCCGGTGAATTGCGAATGCGGCTCAGCAATTCTTCCCGCTGCCGCGAACTGAGTTGCCAGCCAACGATCGGCCGCTCCAGGCGATGCATAATGGCCGGACGGATAATGAGCTGGTCGAGATGCGACTCCACATACCTCCGCGGCTCCTCTTGTCCGCACCACCAGGTCGGAACGGACGGGAGCAGCAACTCCTCTCCCAAAAGTTGGCGGCAAGCGGCCGGCAAAAACGCGGCCAGCGCCGGCGCTTCGGCCACGCCGCTCCCCAGGGAGTTCGCCACGAGAACTTGCCCGGTGCGGGCGGCCTGCACCAGCCCCGGCACGCCGAATTCGGAATCCGCGCGGAGTTCCAAGGGATCGCAGTCGTGATCGCGCGTGCGCCGCAGAATGACATCGACAGGAAGCAATCCGCCGAGCGTTTTCAGGAAGACCTTGCCGCCGCGGACCGTAAGATCGCCCCCTTCCACAAGGGTGTAACCGAGGTAACGGGCCAAATAGGCATCTTCAAAATAGGCGGAGCTTTGCGGACCGGGAGAAAGCAGCACCACTCGCGGATTGTCCCTGCCCGTGGGGGCGAGCGACGTGAGCGAGTCTCGCAGGGTCATGAAAAACGAGGCGAGGCGTTCGACATGGAGCTGATGGAAATCACTGGGGAGAATGCGGGAAATGACCAGGCGGTTTTCGATGGCATAGCCCGCGCCCGAAGGTCCCTGCGTCCTGTCCGCCATGACCACGACGCTTCCGTCGGGCTTGCGGGCGAGATGAGCGGCGTATAAGTGGAGATAGACATCGCCGGGAGGACGAATGCCGTGACAGGGGAGCAAGTAACCGGAATGATTGTAAAGCAACTCCGAGGGAATGGTCCCTTGCTTCAGGAGCTCGCGCGGGCCGTAAAGGTCCGCGAGCACTCGGTTAAGGAGCGTGGCCCGCTGGATCAAGCCGCGCGTGAGCCGTTGCCATTCCCGCAAGCCGATGAGGAGCGGAATGGGGTCGAGTTCCCAGGGACGGCTGGACCCTTGGGGCGCGCCGTAGAAGTTGTAGGTGACCCCATTTTCGCGCAAGAGCCGACGGGCTTGCTCCGCTCGCTGGGTGAGACCTTGCGGGCCGAGTTCTTCCAGTCCCAGCATGAACTGCTGCCATGATTCGCGCAGCAGTCCCCCCTTGAAGAGTTCGTCAAACGCATCAGGGGGAGGGACATAGCCGGTTAACAGTCCGCCTGGAGGCATTTCCTCCACCGTCCCGGTCGGTTGCATCATGCCAAGGAGCCTGTTGAAAAAGGGGTCTGGCTCGGAGCCATCTTGAGTTACGCCAAGGAAGTACGGGTCGTGGCGACGGGCCTGACCCCTTTTTCAACACGCTGTTAGGTCCCAATGGGAGGGGAGCCCTCCCGTAAAATGCCAATCACAGCACGTAGCCTAATTGCCCGAGGGAAATGAGTAAAGTTCAACCGTGGCTAGGCGTCGAGGTTGGCAATCTCTTCCGGCCGGCGGAGGTCGAGCGTGAGCGGATAATCGCGATTGATCTCCAGCGGCGGGATTTCCACCTTGCCACCGGTGTGTCCAATTGCAAAAAACCTCGCCAGGCGGCGGCTTTCGGCGGCATAGGCGTTGACGGGAAAGTCCTCGTGGTGCCTGCCGCCGGGATGGGCCACATGCCACTTGCAGCCGCCGAGGGAGCGGAGGTTCCAGGTGTCGACCAAATCGAAGGTGAGCGGTGCGTGGACGCCGATCGTGGGGTGAAGGCACGACGGCGGCTGCCAGGCGCGGAAGCGGATGCCGGCGACGTACTCACCCTTGGTGCCAGTTGGATGAAGCGGGACCCGACGGCCGTTGCAGGTCAGGATGTAACGGGATTCGGTGAGGCCCCGCAGTTTTACTTGCAATCGTTCCACGGATGAATCGACGTAGCGAGCCGTTCCGCCGCCGCCGGCTTCTTCGCCCAGGACGTGCCAAGGCTCGATTGCTTGCCGCAGTTCCATTTGCACGCCACTGTGCGTCACCTGGCCGACGACAGGGAAGCGAAATTCAAAATGAGTGGCGAACCAGTCCAGCTCCAACGGATAACCCGCTTTGCCAAGCTCGCTGAGAACTTCCCCAAAATCTTGCGATACGAAATGCGGCAGCATCCAGCGGTCATGCAGCGACGTTCCCCAGCGGACGAGCGGCTGATCGTAGGGGGTCGTCCAGAAGCGGGCGATGAGTGCCCGCATAAGCAGTTGTTGCACCAGGCTCATTCGCGAATGCGGTGGCATTTCAAAGCCGCGAAACTCCACGAGCCCCAACCGGCCAGTGGACGAATCGGGAGAGAAGAGCTTATCGATGCAGAACTCCGCCCGGTGCGTATTGCCGGTAACATCGACCAACAAATGCCGGAAGACCCGGTCCACCAGCCACGGAGGGCACGGCTTGCGCAGTGGGATCAGAGAGAGAGCGGTTTCGAGCTCATAGGCATTTTCGTGGCGAGCTTCGTCGGCCCGCGGAGCCTGGCTCGTGGGTCCAATGAAAAGGCCAGAGAACAGATATGAAAGGGACGGCCGGTTGTTCCAATAGGCAACCAGGCTGCGAAGCAGATCGGGCTGGCGAAGGATGGGACTATCAGCCGGAGTCGGTCCGCCAATGACGATGTGATTGCCACCGCCGGTTCCCGTATGCCTGCCGTCTACCATGAACTTCTCGGTTCCGAGGCGACATTCGCGGGCTTCGTCGTAGAGCGTCGTCGTGAGCTTCGTGAGTTGATTCCACGTTTTTGCCGGTGGCAGATTGACTTCGATGACACCCGGGTCGGGAGTCACCTTGAAAACTTCCAAACGAGGATCGTGGGGAGGCGTATAGCCTTCGATCCGAACCGGTATCGCCAACTCTTCAGCCGTCCGCTCTACGGCGGCGACCAGTGCGAGATATTCCTCCAGCCGAGTCAACGGTGGCATGAAGACGTGAACTACGCCGCCACGAGCTTCCACGCACATTGCGGTTCGGACCACGCCGCTGGCAGACTCACCGACACGAGGAGGTGCTTGTTCGCTCGGGTTCGGAGCGTTACCGCTTTCCCCCCACGACGCGTCGCCACCACTTCCACCGCCGCCGCCGGCGACGCCAGCAAATTGGAGCGTTCGCGTCGCTTCGCGAGCGACCATTGGCGCTTGCTGAGGAATGAGAGGTGAGAACTTTGCCGCCCCGTTGCCGTTGTGGCTATATGCTGGCAACTCGGCACGCGGAGCGAAGGGATCGATTTCGAGTTGCAGCGGCAGGTCTTTTTTTGCAACCCAGGGAATGGAGTCGAGCGGCAGACGATATCCCATGGGGGAATCGCCGGGAACCAGAAACATCTGATCCTGCCGAAAGAACCAGCGGCCGCTTTCCCAAGTCGTTTCCGCACTGTTGCTCTCGGCTGCTTTCAGCGGCAGCGCATAACCAACGACGTGCTTGAGCCCCCGCTCAAAGACTTTGGCGAGGCGGGTCCGCTCTTCAGGGTCGCTCAAGTTCGACTTGAGCGGATCGACATTCACTGGCAGCCGGCGTTCCTTCCAGAGGTAATACCAGGTGTCTTCGTAGCCGGCGACAATGTCATGCGGATTGACCTTCAAGTTGACGGCCAGTTGCCGCAAAAAGTCGCGGGCTTCCCCTTCTCCGTGGCGGGTGTCGGCATCGTCATCGGCAATTAGGCGAGGGTCGTGCCAGACCGGCTGGCCGTCACTCCGCCAATAGCAGCCGAGGGCCCAGCGGGGGAGGGATTCGCCGGGATACCACTTTCCTTGGCCGAAATGCAACAGCGGACCCTTGGCAAACTTCTTCGCGAGCCGGCGAAAGAGATCTCCCGCCAGCAGTCGCTTCTTGGGACCCAGCGCGGCCGTGTTCCACTCCTCCCCTTCCATATCGTCGACGGAGATAAACGTCGGCTCTCCGCCCATCGTCAGGCGGACATCGCCGGCCTCAAACTCCGCATCAATTTTTCGACCCAACTCGTCAATCTGGTGCCAGGCTTCGTCGGAATAGGGGTAGGTCACTCGGGGATCTTCGTGAATCCGCTGCACGCTCATTTTCACTGCAAATTCAGACTCGCAAGTTTCTACTCCCCCGCTAATCGGAGCAGCCGCCTGCGGCTCCGGCGTGGCCGCCAGCGGCAGATGCCCTTCGCCGGTGAAGAGTCCCGACGTCGAATCAAGTCCGACCCATCCCGCGCCCGGCAGAAAGACCTCGCTCCAGGCATGCAGGTCGACAAAATCCTCCGCGACGCCAGCAGGCCCATCGAGCGGCTTGATGTCAGGCTTGAGTTGAATTGAATAGCCCGAAACAAACCGAGCGGCGAGACCCAGGTTTCGCAGGACTTGCACCATCAACCAGGCCGAGTCTCGGCAAGAGCCGCTGCCAATTTGCAGCGTCTCTTCCGGGGTTTGCACCCCCGGCTCCATGCGAATCAAATACCGCACGGCTTTTTGGACGTATTGATTAAGTTCCACCAGAAACAGGACTGTTTCTTTCTGCGTTCGGGGAACATTCTGGAGAAATTCAGCAAGCTTGGGTCCAACGGGAAGCTTCACCAGATAAGGGCGCAGCTCCGCCTCTTGCTCGGCCGAATAGGCGAACGGGAAATGAAACGCTTCCGGCTCCAGGAAGAAGTCAAAGGGGTTGATCACGGAAAGCTCGACCACCATGTCCACTTCCACGGCCAGCTCGCGAGTCGGCTTTTGGAAGACGAGGCGGGCCAGATAGTTGCCGTGGGGATCTTGCTGCCAGTTAATGAAGTGCGAATCCGGCTTCACCTTCAGCGAATAGCTGACGATGGGCGTGCGGCAGTGCGGAGCGGGACGAAGGCGCACCACCTGCGGAGACAGGTTAACGAGCCGGTCGTATTGGTAACTGGTGCGATGGTTTAGGGCGACGCGGATGGTCATGCGGATTCTAGCGGCTGTTGGGCGTGCGGCGGGGCAATGCGGTGGGGAAGGTCAATCCTAGGTCATGACTCGCCTTCACACTCCGTGTGAAGGCATGTTCGCTCACGGAGTGAGCGGACTACTTTGAGTGAGCGGCCTACTAAGCGTTCATCGTCTGCGTGGCGTGGGTCTTGGGAGGAGATGTGCCGGCAGGTTGATCCCCTTGTGGCTCCTGGGCAAAAAAGGTCTCAGAAATTGCCGCGCCGGCGTCATTGATCTCTTGTTGGAAGTTGTCGATGAACTCGTGGAGGCCGTTTTCGATGATCTCATCGATGTGCAGAAAGTCCAGTTTTGAGCGGAGCCGGCCCACGCACTGCTCGGCTTTGGTGCGGAATGTGCCGGAAGTTCCGCCCGTGATGGCCAGGAGTGATTGCTCCGCCCGCAGCAGGCAGAAGTGCATGGCCCGGGGAAAATCACGGTCGAGAATCAGGAACTCGACGACGTTCTTGGGAGCTAACCGCCCATACCGCTTGCGGTACATTTCCAGGGCACTGGCCGACTTGAGCAGGGCGGCCCACTGATTCATATCAACCGGCGTGCCGACGTCCGCCGCGCTGGGGAGCAGCAGATAGTATTTCACGTCGAGGATGCGGGATGTCTTATCCGCCCGCTCCAGCAGTCGGCCCATGCGGCCAAAGTTCCAGGCTTCACCGTGTGACATGGTGCCGAAAGTGACACCCTCCAAAAGGTATCCGGCCAGCTTGATCTGCGTGAAGAACTCAAATGGGGATTCCAGAACCTGCTTGTCCGCTTTGGCGTTGCGGACCATCAAGAAGAACTTGTTGAGTTCCTCCCACATTTGCGAACTGATCATTTCCCGGACGGTGCGGGCATTTTCGCGGGCAGAGCGCAGGCAGGAAATAATCGAGTTAGGATTCTTGTCGTCGAACGCCAGGAACTGAATGACGTTCTCCTGCGTCGCCTGGCCGAAACTTTTGTAAAAGAGATCCTGGTCCCCGGTGGTGAAAATGAGCGGATCCCACTGCCGGTCCATCTCGGGGCCGAGGTCCAGTGAAAGATTGAGATTCACGTCGATGAACCGGGCGACGTTCTCCGCCCGTTCGACGTAGCGGCTCATCCAGAAGATGGAATCGGCAACGCGGCTGAGCATGCTATTGTCCCCCAGCCGTCGGATAACGGGGAGTGCCGTTTTTGAGGACCCAGGTGTCCTTACTGCCGCCACCTTGCGAGGAGTTGACCACGAGCGAACCCTTCACCAGGGCGACTCGCGTCAAGCCGCCGGGGACAATGTAGATGTCCTCTCCATAGAGAATGTAGGGTCTCAGATCGACGTGCCGCCCCTCCAAATGGTCACCCACCAGCGTCGGCACGCGGGAGAGGCAAACCATCGGCTGAGCGACGTAGTTGCGGGGATTGGCTAGGATTTGCTCGCGATAGGCGTCGAGTTGTTCCTTGGTTGCCCGCGGGCCGAGCATGATTCCATAGCCGCCCGATTCGTTCGTCGGCTTCAGGACTAATTTGTCCATGTTGGCGAGGACGTGGCTTCGCTGTTTTTCGTCGGCACAGAGATACGTGGGGACATTCGGCAGCTTGATATCCTCGTTGAGATAGTACTTGATCATCTGCGGAACATAGGCATAGACCGCCTTGTCGTCCGCAACGCCCGTTCCTGGCGCATTGACGAGGCCGACCCGTCCCGCCCGATAGACGTCCATGAGTCCCGGCACGCCGAGGCAGGAGTCGGCCCGGAACGTTTGCGGGTCGAGGAACTCGTCGTCAATGCGGCGATAGATGACGTCAACTCGTTTGAGCCCCCGCGTCGTTCGCATCTGGCAATATCCGTCCACAACGACCAGATCGGAACCTTGCACCAGTTCCACACCCATTTGCTGGGCGAGGAAGCAGTGCTCGAAGTAGGCGGAGTTGTAGATGCCGGGAGTTAGCACCACCACGGTGGGGTCGCGAACCGACTGCGGCGCGATGTAGCAGAGCATCTTGAGCAGTTGCTCGGGATAATTCTCCACGGGCATGATCGACAGGCCGTCGAACAGCCGGGGGAAGGTCCGTTTCATCACCTCCCGATTTTCCAAAACGTAAGAAACGCCGGATGGGCAGCGGAGATTGTCTTCGAGGACATAAATCTGGCCATCGGTATCCCGCACCAGGTCGGTGCCCGTAATGTGGCACCAGATGCCGCGCGGCGGGTTCATTCCCGCACAAGGGCCGAGAAAGCCCTTGCTGCTTTTGACCATGTATTCGGGAAAGACGCCGTCCCGGACGATTTTCTGATCGTGATAAATGTCGTCGATGAACAGGTTGAGCGCGGTGATCCGCTGCCGCAGGCCGTCCTCGATGTACTTCCACTCGCTGCTTTCGATGATGCGGGGGATTAAGTCAAACGGCCAGATCTTCTCCGTGCCGGCTTCGTGGCCGTACACATTGAAGGTGATCCCCATGTTGAGGAGTTCCAGATCGGCCGACTTCTGCCGCCGCTGCAACTCTCCTTCGGACAGCGAACGGAGGCGAGCGGCGAGCAATTCGGCCCGCGCACGAGGATGCCCATCCTCAAAGAAAAGTTCGTCGTAGAATCCGGTTGTTTCGTACTCGGAGAATTGCAGCGAATTCAATGACTGAGATTGCGTTTGTAACGCCATATTCCGACCGCCTTATTCCTACCCCTATCTTTCGCCTCGCCGGAAACTCCTTCCTGAAGTTTTTGCCGGAAATCTGGGCCACCACAAGTCGCAACCCGTCGGATTAACCGCTTTTGACTAATCGCATGGCAAACTCTGCCACAAATATCGGCAAATCTATGCTGGTTATATCCCAAATGGAGCCTGCGTTGCAGATCGCAAGTATTGCGCCAGTAAGGGCATGCCCCGCAGATTCACACGGCCTAGCCAGCGGGGGGATGGTTCGGCAAAATGGGGCGAGTGGTGAGGTGCTTGATAATTCCAAGGTCTTTCTTTCAGCGAGTTCGTTATGAGCCTGATTGCCAATATTCATGGTCGCCAAATCCTTGACAGTCGCGGCAATCCGACGGTGGAGGTCGATGTGACGCTGACGGATGGCTCGTTCGGCCGGGCGGCTGTGCCGAGCGGGGCCAGCACGGGGGCCCATGAGGCGTGGGAACTGCGGGACGGGGACAAGACCCACTACCTGGGAAAGGGGGTGCTCAAGGCAGTCAAGAGCATCAATGATTTGATCTCGGATTCTCTCACGGGCTACGACGCGCTGGACCAGATTGCCATCGACCAGCGGATGATCGAGCTCGATGGAACCGAGAATAAAAGCAAACTCGGCGCGAATGCAATCCTCGGTGTGTCGCTGGCCGTGGCCAAAGCCGCTGCGGCATTCACCCAGCAACCGCTCTACCGGTATCTCGGCGGGGCAGGGGCCAATCTGCTGCCGGCTCCGATGATGAACATCATCAACGGCGGGGCTCATGCGGACAACGCCGTGGACGTGCAAGAATTCATGGTCATGCCGCTCGGCTTCACCAGCTTTCACGAAGCCCTGCGGGCCGGCTGCGAAATTTTCCACAACCTGAAGAGCGTCCTCAAGAGCAAAGGGCTGAATACCTCCGTCGGCGACGAAGGAGGCTTTGCCCCGAACCTCGGCAGCAATCGCGAGGCCCTCGATCTGATCATGTCCGCCATCGAGAAGGCGGGCTACAAGGCCGGCGAACAAATCCGCATCGCCCTCGACGTGGCCGCAACGGAGTTTTATGACTCCAAGACCCAAAAATACACGTTCGATGCCAAGGCGATTTCCAAAGAACAGATGGTCGATACGCTCGCTGACTGGGCGGCCAGTTATCCGATTTGTTCCATCGAAGACGGCTGCAGCGAGGACGATTGGGCGGGCTGGAAATTGCTCACCGAGAAACTGGGCAGCAAGACACAACTCGTCGGCGACGACCTGTTCGTCACCAACACCGAGCGGCTGCAGCGCGGCATCAACGAGGGGATCGCCAACAGCATTCTCATCAAGGTGAACCAAATCGGCACCCTCACGGAAACCATCTCCGCCATCCACCTCGCCCACCGCAACGGCTACACCAGCATCTCCAGCCACCGTAGCGGCGAAACCGAGGACAGCACCATCGCCGACCTCGCCGTCGCCCTCGGCACCGGCCAAATCAAAACCGGCTCCGCCAGCCGCACCGACCGGATGGCGAAATACAACCAGCTCTTGCGGATTGAAGAGGAGCTGGGGAGCGGAGCGATTTACGCGGGGCCGCTGTTCAGGAAGAAGTAGTTAGCGGCGGATTTCAGCGTATAATGGTGATACGGAGCGGCCACCATGAACAGTCATATCGAAATCACGCCCGGCATCTGCGGCGGCAAGCCGCGGATCGCTGGGCATCGGATTACCGTTGCCAATATCGCCACTTGGCATCAGCAAATGGGAATGTCCGCGGAGGCTATTTCCGAGGAGTACTCGTTGCCTCTGGCCGATGTGTATGCGGCACTCTCTTTCTACTTCGATCATCAAGCCGAGATCGACCGTTCCATTCAGGAAGGCCAGGCGTTCGTCGATGAACTGAAGCAGCGGACCCCTTCGCTTGTCCAGCAGAAATTGCATCAGAAGAACGGCTATGGCAGAGCCGGTTAAGTTCTATACGGACGAGAATGTCGCTCGGGCACTGCGCGAGCGAGGTTTGCTGGACACAACTTCTTGCATTGACCATCTGCGAAACTGACCGCATCCAAGGTCACGGAAGTTCGTCTGATCCTGGTCACGCACAATACGCGGTGATTTGGACGGGTTCTAGTTCTGCAAGTTGAAGATTGGCAATAGCATACGACTTACCTCCTCACATGCGCGGGAAAAACGCTGCGGCGTCATTCAATCTAGTCCACGCGGCGACAATTCAGGCGCGAACCAATGATTTCGAAAACAGTCTAATCAATGCCATCGAGCCTGAAGGAAGGAAGTAAAAATGATTTCACCGTTTGCACGGCATGCTCGCGTCGAAAATGTCCCGAGGATATTGGTGAACGGACCGCGTGCCATAGCGCCAGGAGCTCATGGGGTCGGAATTGCGGCGGGATTCTTCGATTCCTCAGAAGAGGCATTTCATCGAATCGCGCCACAACTCTGGGCTACGTACTGCCAAGGACCGTTCGGCGAATACCCAGAACTGGCGTCTGATTTTCTCGTACTCATTCGAAAAGATAATAGCGCAGATGTTTACGTTGGGAACATACCGAAGCAAGTCAGAATACGCGCCAAGCGACACATCGCTGCAAACGCGCCGGTCACGCTGAAGGACATGGCTGACATTACGGAGCAGACATTTCCGAAAATCTCGATTGGCGAATCGGACTCACTTATTTACTGCTTTCGACATGCCTGGCGCTATGGACTGTTCTTCGATCTTAGCCCTGGAATTGGACAGCCACTCGACGTAATCGGACTGCCTCGCCAGTTGGGTCATGCGAATCGACACGTCGTCTTTTTTGACGATTATTCGGCCTACCGTGCGGCGCAAAACCTTGGACTCATTGAGGATGGATGGTTTCCATTCATTCAGTTGTTGGGGGGCGAGTTTCGCCACCTTGTAGACATTTACGGGCAGGATGACCGCGACGTCTTGGTGGATCAATTCGTCCACCAATACACCGGAAACAAGGTCGCGGAAATTGCCGAAGGATGGTGGAAAGACGAACTCTTTGCGTCCAAGAGAGAAATCCTGTTGAGCGGTGTGGAGGCCTTCAACTCAGGAACACCGAGCGGCGCAATCCTATGCATTAAGACCTTTCTTTCAGAGATTGATGGGGTTGTTCGCCTAAAGTTTCGGAGTGAGAATATCGCGATGGCGCGCCCTCGACAGTCGGCTCTCCTGGAATTCATCGCCATTAAGGCAAGCGAGAAGTTCGACACATATTCGCCGGCATTTCCAGAAGCATTCTTCATCTATCTGAAAGATACCATTTTTGCAGATTTCGACCTTGCCGCAAACGCCATTCCCCTCTCGCGTCATTCAGCCGCCCACGGTGTCGCTGCGGCCGAGACCTATACACGTGCTCGTGCTTTACAAGCAATTCTTGCGATGGACCAGCTTTTCTTTTATTTGGCAAAAACGCCAGAATCTAACGACGCGAAATGATTATTCCCGGGACTCTCACAAACAGATGAACGGCAAGACGCGGCCGGATTTGCATCCCGAAGGGATAACCCATCAAAGCCCAGGCTCGCGAGGCTTGGCGAGCGCAGCCTGGGTCATCCGTTGCCGAACAATCTGAACCCTGAAAGGGTTACCTAGGAATCGTCGGGGAACATTAGGTAACCGCTTCGCGGTTCAATCCCAAATGCATTACTGTCCCGGGGTGCGCTCGCCAGGCCTCGCGACCCCGGGCTTTGCTAGGAAACCCCATTCGGGGTTCAAATCTGAAGACCCTTGGCCATCATTCTGTCCCCCTTTGGCGATCTGGCGGCGACAAAAAATCTTGGAAAATCTTCCGGAAGCCTCTTGGATTGTCATGGGTACTAGTGTATACTGAACAAACGAGTCTGTTCAGTCCCTGTGTCCCAGCGTTTTTCCCGGAGGTTCCCATGTCTATCGATCTGCAAAATTTGAACGAGCAAGTGTGCGAGCTGCAGCCCCCTTCGGCGAGGGATCGGCTGATTTTTGAGGCGGTGGTGGTGAAAGGGCGGGGGCAGGCGGAGGTGGCGGCGGAGCAGGGAATCAGCCAGCCGCGGGTGTCGCAAATTGTGGCGGAGGTGAGGGAGTGGCTCAGCCGGGCGCTGCCGCGCTCGCGGCAACACGAGAGACCGGCTGGGGAGGTGGCGATCGCCGCGTACGTGGCCGAGGCCCAGATCAATTTTCTGCTTCAGCAGACGCTGCACGAAATTGAAGAGAGCCGAAAGGACAAGGTGACCACGAAAGCCGGAATGCGGAAAAACGAGATCTGGAAGGAGGTCACGACGGCGGGAAGGCAGATCGTTCCGGTCGGACTGCTCAACGTGGCTCTCCGTCTCACCCAGGCGAGGGCCAAATTGGCGGGGGTGGATGTTACCGGAAGGATGCAGCAGGAGATGGCCCTGGCGTGGTCCGCTCGCTCCGCGTGGGGACGGGGCGAAGAAGTAGCTGCGAGGGAGCAACAGGTCCCGCTCGTGGAGAGAGCGGACCACAGGCAGGCGAAAAAGCCGCTTATGAAGAAAAACGAAAAAAGCGAGCTTGAAGCGGAAACGGCCCAGGCGCAAGTTGAGACGGCGCAGGAGGATGCGGTGCGTCGTGAGCGGGAGGAGTTCGTCAAAAACAGCGCGTGCAAACAGCTTATAAATCATCTGCGGCGCGATCCGGAATGCGCCGGCTGGACGGACGCGCAGATCCAGGAGCACGCCCAGTTGATCTGGGACACGCAGGAGGAAGACGCCGCCGAGGCTGCGAAACTTGCCTGGTCGCAGCGAGCAGACCCTCATCCCGGCGCTCTCTCCAGGGAAGAAGGGGAAGAAAGCGGCGTTTTTCCCAAGGGAGACATTCTGCCGGTCTCAGGAGGAATGACTAAGAGAAAAGATGAATGGCGGCGACGGCGAGATAAACGCCACTCCCCTCATGAACGCCGTCGTGACTTTTTGGCTCCGCTGGCGGTTGGTTAGAAGGCTGTTACCGGCCAGATTGCGCCGGCAGCGGGCTACCCGACACCGAGTAGCCGGTGCTGGCTTCGGTCAAAGGAGGGAATGGGCTCCCTTCGAGCCGAGCTCGCAACTCCGCTCGGTGACGAAGGAGAATGGCAATGAACTCATCATCTTCAATTATGCCCAAGCCTTTATCGACGTGCATTTCACCCATAAAGCCGAGGTGTGCCATGAGTTGCCCAATCCGAATATCAGGCGCAAGTTCCATGAGCTCAGACAATATGTTGAGTGCCTCGCGTTTCGACGTAGTAATCATGGAAGGAAGTCTCCAATTCTTGGCCTTTGGGCTAGCGGCCTGGGAAATTTTCCGATCACCTCGACCTGAATCTTCGTACCCGGCGACATTTTTGCAATGCGGGTCGCACGTGTGACTCCATTATACAACAGCAGAACTCCATCCGCGCCTTCATAAACCACAGGAGGCAGCATGCCAGTTGTGGAACCTCCGAATAGTGCGATTTGACGGGCTAATTTGAAAGGATCAGCTCCTTGAGGTCGGGACGATGGTACTCGCAGCTCTCGAGGATCAACATCACGGAATTCGCGCATAGAGTCCCCTAATCCACAAACGGATGCTCCTCACCTCCCGCTTTCGCCATCCGCCGCTTCGCCTTAGCCCGAGCGCGGAGGTTGAAGACCTCCACGAGCAGGGCGAAGCCCATGGCGAAGTAGATGTAGCCCTTACTGATTTCGGTTCCCAGGCCATCGGCGACAAGGGTGACGCCGATGAGGAGCAGGAAGCTGAGGGCGAGCATCTTGACGGTCAGGTGCCGCTCGACGAAGCGGGCGATCATGCCGGAGAAAACCATCATCACGCCGACGGCCACGACGACGGCCGTGATCATGACCCAGATGGCTTCGGCCATGCCGACGGCGGTGATGACGCTGTCGAGCGAGAAGATGATGTCGAGGACGGCAATCTGGAAGATGACGGTGCGGAAGTTGGCGGGGGGAGCGACCGACTTCTCGTGTGCCTCCCCTTCCATCTTGGCGTGGATTTCCCGCACCGAGCTGTTGATCAAAAACAAGCCGCCGCCGACCAGAATGATGTCCTTCCAACTGATTTCGTTGATTTCTTCGCGAGCCCGGAGCCAATGGGCCCACTCGGGGACGAAGGCCAGGGACTCCAGCGAAAACGCCGCATGTTTCAGGTTCATGATCCAGGTGATCGTGAGCAGCAGCAGGATGCGGGTCCCCATGGCCGCGGCCAGGCCGATGCGGCGGGCCGAGGCTTGTTGCTGTTCCGGCAGGCGGCTGGTGACGACGGAGATGAAGACGATGTTGTCGATCCCCAGCACGATCTCCATCAGCGTCAGGGCGACGAGCGCGATGAGATGCGTAAGCAGAGTTGTGGGTTCCGGAGCTGCAGCGGCAATTTCGGCAAACATGTGGCTTGGCTGATGTTGAAAGTGACGAAGTTAGTCTGCTTGGGCGAACTCGCGGCAGAACCGCTCGATGTCGCTCTTCTTTCCCATCAGGATGATAATGTCGCTGAGCAGGAGCTTGTAGTCGGCTTCGGGGTTGAAGATCATCTGGCCGCTGGCTTGCTTGACGGCCAGGACCAGGAGGCGAAATTGGCTGTGAGCGTTGGTTTCTCGGATACTCTTGCCGAGCAACTTACAGGCCTGGCCGACCTGCATTTCGTCGAGCTGAACGTTGAGGTTTCCCTGCTCGGCCACCAGTTCCATCAAGTCCGCCGTGGTCGGCCGCATGATCATGCGGGACATGAGTTGGGCGCCGATGGACGAAGGAAGCACCACTTTGTCGGCTCCCGCCTGACGAAGTTTTCGTTCGCTGGAGCCGTGGCCGGCGCGGGCCACGATCAGCAGGTCCCGGTTGAGGTTGCGGGCGGTGAGCGTGATGAAGACGTTTGCGGCATCGTTGGGGAGGCCGGTGATGAGCGCCTTGGCCCGGTGGCAGCCAGCGGCGAGGAGCATTTCATCCTCGGTGGCGTCCCCGTGGAGGCAGAGATAGCCGGCGTCGCGGGCGGCGGCGAGGTTGTCGTGATTCTGCTCGATAATCACGAAGGGTTGCTGATGGCGGGTCATGTCATCGGCCAGAGTGCGGCCGATACGCCCAAAGCCGCAGATGATGGTGTGGCCGGTGAGCTTGTCAATTTGCTGCTTCATGAGGCGATGTCCCATCACGTCTTCCAGCTCCCCCGCCAGAAGGAGTTGCAGGAAGCCGCCGAAAGTGTACCCGGCCGCGGAGATTCCGAGTAGGACCACCGCCACTGTAAAGAGCTGCATGTACCACGGCTGCGAACTCCGTTCGCCATAGCCGACGCTGGCGATGGTGATGACGACCATCCAGACGGATTCAATCCATGGATAGCCACCCAGAAAATGATAGCCCAAGACCGAGGCGAGGAAGACAGCCGCCAGGATGATTCCGCCCAGACGTAAACGCTCGACGGGCGTTCTCATGTGGAGTAGTCGGCGTTAAAGCGGACGTAGTCCGCGTTGAGGTCGCTGGTCCAGAAGCGGATGCTCTCGCCACCTTCGCGGAAGGTCAGCACCAAATCAGTTTCTCGCTTCCCCTTAATGGACTGGGAAACGGTCTTGGCGTCAAACGGGACGGGAGCACCTTGCTGGTAAAGCGAATGGCCATTCACATGCAGATCGACGCCCGCCGGGTTAAAAGGGACCCCCGCATAACCGGCCGCAGAGACGATGCGGCCCCAATTCGGGTCTCCTCCGGAGACGGCTGTCTTGACGAGGGCGCTGTTGGCGACCGACTGGGCGATTTGTCGGGCTGCTGCTCGCGACTTGCAGCCTTCTATGGTGATGCAAATGAGATGGCTGGCCCCTTCGCCGTCATCGGGGATTTGCTTGCAAAGTTCGATGCTGGTGGCGGTGAGGGCGGCTTGAAAGGTCTTCAGGTCGTCGCCGGAAAGAGGAGCAGGAGAAGCGGCTCCGCTGGCGAGCAAGAGCATCGTATCGTTGGTGCTCATATGCCCTTCGACGCTGATGCAATTGAAACTTTCGTCCGCGGCGTTCTTGAGAAGCGTTTGGGCGTCGGCTGGAGTCAGCGCCGCATCGGTGGCCACTACCGCCAGCATCGTCGCCATGTTCGGGCCGATCATGCCTGCTCCCTTGCACATGCTGACGAGGCGGATGGTTTTTCCACCGATCTGAATCTCGCGGCTGGCCACTTTGTGCGATTTGTCGGTCGTGGTGATGCCTCGTGCCGCAGCGAGGAACGAATCATCATCGCTGCCAAGCTTCGCCGCAGCAGCCTTCGCCCCAGCGGCGATTTTCTCCATCGGCAGGAAGACTCCGATAATGCCCGTGGACATCACAAGAGCCTGCTTGTCTTCCGCACCGCAAGCGGCAGCAGCAATCTTGGCCATCTCACGAGCATCCTTCATTCCCCGCTCACCCGTGCAGGCATTGGCATTGCCGGAATTCACCGCCACCACGCGAATATCTGCCGAAGGGGTTCGCTCCCGGTCCAGCGCCACCGGCGCGGCGAAGACCAAGTTCTGCGTATAGACTCCAGCCGCGACCGCACCCTTGGGGCAATGGATGAGCGTGAAGTCCTCCTTTTGCGGATTCTTCTTAATGCCACAGTGGACGCCGGAGAATTGAAAGCCGAGAGGGAGCATGGGAGTCTGACCGTTAGGAAACAAAGTAGAAGTATGACTCGCTAAGGGAGCTTCAATTCGTCAGGCGGAATGAAATCCTGCCCCGGACCACGAATGTGAATGATAAAAACGTTTTGCCCTTGAACTGTAAAGAGTGAACGATAGTTTCTTCCTTGGCGGGTGCGAAAGAATTTTTGCCGTATCTCCACGGCGTGGTCGCGGCTTTCCGGAGCTAGTTCGTAGGAGTGAGGGTCGACACACAAAGCATCGAGTACATGCCGCTGAAATGCATCCGTCCAAGCCGCAGCACCGCGCGGCGACCGTTTCGCGATAAAAGCATAGCACCCTTCGAGATCCCGGTGGCCCGCTCTCGTCAGGCTGACGACAAAAATCATGGCGACGGAATTCCATGCTTCTTTCGAAACTCTTCCATGACTTCCGCAGCTGGGCGATATCTGCCGGCTTCAATGTCGGCAAGACCCTCGCGAATTGCCGCATTGACTTCTTCTCGCTCCTTTTGCGCTCGCCAAATCTCGAGGAGATTCTCGAGCGAGACGTATTCATCCCGTGTACGCAGCGAGTCCAATGCGAATTGATGAAAGTTGTTCAGTTCTTGAAGAGCGGTACTCATAAGTGGGCTCCTGATTCCTTACTTCAAGAATAGCATTGAGGCGGGCCTTTTACAAAGTGGATTTCTGTTGCTAAAGCAGCGCCGTCGTCTCCGGAAAGCCAAACATCAAATTGAAATTCTGCACCGCAGCTCCGGAAGCACCCTTGATGAGGTTGTCTTCGGCGCTAATGAGCACCAGCCGGTTACGGACGACGCGGGCTGTGATGTCCACGAAGTTCGTGTGGGCGGTGTCCTTGGTACCGGGAAGGTGTTTGACCACGCGTACGAACGGCTGGCCGGCGTAGAATTCCTTGAGGGTTGACATCGCAGCTTCTTCCGTTAAGCTCCCCGTCGGCCGAGCATAGCAGACCGTCAGGATGCCGCGGTCCATCGGCACCAGGTGCGGCGTGAAGATAATCTCAACTTTCTTTCCCGTCGCCCTCCCCAGAATCTGCTCAATCTCCGGCTGGTGACGATGTTTGCCGACGCTGTAGGCGGAGATGCTTTCGTTGCACTCGGGAAAGAGCGTGTTCATCTTCGGAGTTCGGCCCGCGCCGGAAACGCCGCTCTTAGAATCGACGATGATGTCCGTCGGCTCAATCAGTCCAGCCTTGAGAAACGGCGCCAGCGGCAGAATCGCCGAAGTTGGGTAACAGCCTGGGTTGGCAATGAGCTTTGCCGAAGGAATCTGCTCGCGAAAGAGCTCCGGAAGTCCGTAGGGCGTTTTCCCCAGCCGCTCCGCATCCGGATGGTCATGCTCGTACCATTTTTTGTAGGAAGCAGCATCGTCGAGCCGGTAGTCGGCGCTAAAGTCGATGACCCTGGCTCCCGCGGCGAGCAAGGACTTTGCCGATTCCGCGGAAGCAGCATGCGGCAAACAGCTAAAAACACATTCGCATCGCTCGGCGACAGCAGCAGCGCCAAAATCCTCCAGGCACAATTCCAGCCGACCGGTAAGCGACGGGTGGATGGAGGAAATGTGCGGCCGCCCTTCCTGACGGCTGGTGAGGGCGGTGATCTTTGCTTCCGGATGACGGAGCAAAATCTTGATCAGCTCCAAAGCCGTATATCCGGTCGCTCCCAATATGCCGACGCGTATCATGATGCCAATCCTCGGACAAAGTTACTCGCGCCGGCGGCTGCCGGTCTCGCACAGACAGGGAAACCGCGCTCCAGGTTCACGTCCCGCCTGAGCGTCAATATAGAATTGAAAGTCAAGGTCCGCCAAGGCCGGCGCAGCCCGTCGAAACAAACACAGGGCACCGGCTCATTAGCGCGATTACTTCCGCCAGAATCATGCACGTTGCTCCCCAAACGCGGTGCTGGCCGATTTGAATGTGCGGAGCACGAAATTTCAGGCCGCGGCGGAGAATCTGGTGGGAGGAGTGATTTCCTGGCGCTGAGAGGGCCTGGAGCGGAATCTCGATCAGTTCGGCAACCTCGGCCGAACTCGGACGGAAAGCGGGTCGCGCCTTACAGATCGCCAAGTAGGGCTTGACGAAGAAATTGCTGTTGAAGACGTAAATGGGGGTGAGCGCCCCCAGAACCTCGATCCCTTCTCGCCCAACTCCAAGTTCCTCCTCAAACTCTCGCAGGGCAGTTTGTGAGGGTGTTTCGTCGGGATCCACGCTTCCGCCGGGAAGGGCGATCTGTCCCGCATGTTCCTTCATCGCCAGTGTCCGAACCATCGACGGAACATACCACTCTTCGTCAGAGGGATAGAGAAGCACCAATACGGCTGCCTGACGGGCTCCGCTGGCCGGCGGCCCGGCATGCCGACCATAAGCCAATTCCGGTGCGAAAACTTGCTGCGCGGGTGATCCGGGCAGAGCGCCCCCCAAGCTGGCGATCAATTGCAATCGCAAACTCTCTGCTCTTGCCCCGAAACCATCCATCAAACACTCGAATCGCCGCATTCCGCCAATCTTGCCGGGAATGCAGCACAATACCCTCCGAACTGCAGACTTCCCTGATTGTACACTGCTGGCCCGCGATGGCCATTGCATGAAACGGGTCCTGGGCAGATGGCCTTTCAGCGATGAGCGTCACGACTCTGTCGCGCGTCGACTCTTTCTAAGCCGCACGGACCATGGCAATTCAGTTTCCTCAGACCTGGCCCTCTCAAGTCCCGAAGCGGAACTCGAGCTTTCCGCGAAAGGCGACCTTTCAAAATGTTGAAACGTACTCTCTTCGAGCATCCAGGACACTCGCGCATCGCCGGAACCTGCTTGTGCCAATTCGGCAAAGACTCGGTCGTGCGCCGGCTCGTGGACACTACTTTCCAAAACCAAGGGAGACGCAGAGAATTCCGTTGCCACCGCCAGCGAGGATTGCGCCGCTTCTCCCTCTGGTCCCGGAGGCGGAATCAAGGGCAGGTTGAGAAAATTAACGACGAGCAGGGCGTCAATCGCGGTGACGAAGTTGTCGCCATTGACATCCCAATGGGGAGTTTGGTAACCCGGAGTCGGCGGAACGGCTGGGAGCGCGCCATTCGCGGCGCTGATGGTGCGAACATTGAGTTCATTCACGATGAGCAACACATCGTGCGGAACGATACCAACACCGTCGTCCACCTCCAGAACATTTACCGGATTCTGCCAGGCAGGTCCGAAATAGAACGTTGACGCCTCGGCCGTTGATGAAGATAACTCGCCGTGACCGACATTGTCAAAGGCAACCGCGTAGAAGGCATAGGCATGGTTGCGTGGTCCAGGATAGACGCCCGATGTCGCAGTCGTTGTTCCCAGCCAAAGGGTGAAGGGCCCGCCATCCTGCGAGGCAAAAATGCTGTAACTGCCAATTCCCGAGCCCATGGCGTCGTCGGCGCCACTCCACGATACGTTCAATCCCACGGGCATGTAGGTGTTGGCCGCCAGTACGGTTACAGTACTCGTTGGGTTCCCCGCGTCGATCGTGTTGAAGATGGGGGGCGTATCGATGGGGGCGTTGGTATCGAAGACAATTCTCGCCTCGGCGTCGATTCTGGTGCCGCTGACCAAGGCTGCCTTGGGGCGGATGAGGTAAGAGACAAATCCTTCACCTAATGGTGCCGTGACATTGGGCGGCAGAAAGCCAGCCAGCGCGTCTTCGGTGAGATCGCCCGTGGCCGGGTCAAGTGACGTGAACTTCCACGTCGCCAGGCCCGTGCTGAGGTTCACACCGGCTTCGAAATCCACCCAGAGGCCCAGTGAGGCGGCGGCATCGATGCGGTTCTTGTAATAGGAAAGCCCCGCCGGAATGTCGATGGAAAGGTTGCCGTACCCGAAGCTCTGCAATTCGAAAGTGGCGAGATCAAGATCGGAATCGAGTTGCTGGGTGACGATTACTTCTTGGGCCGGCGCGGTAGCAGAGGCCATGTTCTCGAAATGAATCACGTAAGGCATCAAGTTGTCGTTTGCGACGTAGTGATTCGCACCGAAGCCCGCAGGGCCGCTGATGTCGTTGGGGTCCGCGGAGCGGACGGCGGTCGAGCGGGAGGTCGTACCAGGAAATTTCTCATCGCGGCATTCCAGGGCGGCCTGAGCGGTTTCTGCCGGTGTCCAGGGAGCGGCATGCTTGGCTAGCAGATGATTGATCAGACATTCATTCGTGTTGACATCGTCCGAGAAAGGGTTCGGAACTTCTGGATCACAGAAGTAGGAATCAATAGCCCACGTAAATGGAACGGAGATGATATACGCGGTCCCTGCCGCGAACATGGTTCCCGCCACGACGAGTCCGCCGACGCTGGCCACCAGGCCCACCGTCGATGCCGCCAGGACGTCGGCACCGATTCCGGCAGCCGCAGTGGCAATGCCCGTTCCCAGGGCCACGCCGCCGCCGGCCACAACCACGGCCCCAACAACTTTCACCCCCGTTTCGGTCGTTTCGCCGGCCTTGACGATGTTGTTGGTCTGCGTCTTGGTTGTCGTTGTCGTCACACATTCGAGGCCCGTGGGATCAACATACGAAACCGGATTGTTGCCGACGTAGCGATAGAAATTCGTATCGCCAGCCGAGATGTTGATGGGATCCTGCTGCATGAAGCGGCCGAGCGCGGGGTCATAAGAGCGGGCTCGCATGAAGTAGGTGCCGTCGCCAGCGTCCCGCACTCCAAATTGGCCTCCAAAGGTGGCCGGGTTTCCTGCGCCACCGGTCTCAGACAGAACCTCGCCAAACGGAAGATAGCTGTAACTTCCAGACACTGCCCCGCTGCCATCGGTCAGCCTGACTGTGTTCCCGGCCGCATCGAAAGAGTAATACCGCCCCGCGCCGCCCGAATTGATGCGACTTACCAGACCCAATCCATGCACATTGTTGGCCTGCAAAGCACCACCGCCGTCGTATTCCGCGACAATATCTCCGTAGCCGAAGGGGTCAATGGAGAACTCGCTCCTCACGCCGTCCTTCACTTGAGCGACCAGATTTCCGAGGGGATCGTACTCATAGGTCGTAGTGCCGCTGAGTGAAACAGAGCTGATGAGCCGGTTTTCGGAGTCATAGGAATAGGTCGTGGTGCCAGTGACATCGGTTTTGGTTTTCAGATTGCCGTCGGCATCGTAAGTGTAAGTGGCGGCTCCCACCGAAGTATATTGATTGAGGTCGTTCACGCCGTAGGGAAAGACGACGCCGTTGTCGGTCGCGGAAATCCGGTTGCCGGCGAAGTCGTAGGCGTATTCAATCACCCGCCCTCCGGGCAACGCAACCTTTGTCAATTGCCCGGCGGCGTCATAGCCAAAGGTCGTCGTACCGGCCGCGGCGGTCTCCGTTACTCGGCGTCCCAACGCATCGTAGGTGTAATCGATCTCGGACAGCACCGTATTGTCCGTCTTGCGAAGCGTCAGCTTCACAATGTCGCCGCGGGTATCGTACTGATAGGTGCGGAAAGTCCCGTTGGCAAAATCCTCGCGGCTTAGGCGATCTCCCGCATCGTAGGTATAGGTCGCAATCGGGGCATTAAGTCCATCACGCACCGAGGCGAGTCGCCCAATAACGTCGTAGGCGTAGTTCAGGGCAAAGCCAGTCTCCGTCTCCATCCGCGAGCGCCTGCCAGCAGCATCATAGGCATATTCCACAAACCGCCCATTGGGCTGCGTAATCTTAATGAGTTTGTCTTCATCATATTCGTAGCTTGTTGTCCCTCGGACATCGGTCACGCTCGTCAGATTGCGATGGGAGTCGTAGGTATAAGTTACGATCGAGCCATCCGGCAGCCGCTTGCGGATGAGCAGATTCTTGGAGGAATAGTCGAGCCTGGTGATCTCTCCGCGGCGGTTGGTCACCTCCACGACATTTCCCACCCCGCTGTGGACGTACTCGGTCTTGCTGGCGTCGAAGCTGGTGATGCGAATCAAGTTGCCGCGGGCGTCATATCCGTAGCCAACGGTGTTGCCCTCGGCGTCCCGGAAGGTTTGGAGGCGACTGAGAATCGCGTCGAAGTTGATATCCGTGGCCTGGCCGGCAGGATTCACGATCTGCGTGAAATTTCCGATCGCGTCGTAAGAGGCAGAGATCCTGGTTCCCAGTGCGCCGACCGCTCCCGTCACGCGGCCGTCGGCATCGAATTGAAAGGATTCGACATTCCCCAGCGGATCGATCCGGCGGGCGATTTGTCCGTTGTCGCTCCGCGACACCCGAGTTGAATTTCCAAAGACATCGGTGACCACGACGGTTGCGCCCGATTCGTACGTAAAGGTGAGCGGAGCGTTGTTACCTTCCAGGGTCTGCTTCGTTAGGCGACCGAAAGAATCATACTCGAAAAAGATTCCGCCCGACTCCATCATGTGCATGCTCGCAATCGCGTGCTCGCGAGAGGCGCCTTGTCCCGTCACATAGGTGAACTCCGTCACATCGTCGCCGCTTGTGGCGCTCAGCAAGTGCTCTCCACCGGCGTCATAGACATACGTCACAATGCGCCCCACGGCATCGGTCGACTGGCTGATGCGCCCTTGGGCGTTATAGGCGAACGAAATCGCATCCCCAAAGTTGTCAGTCAGGGCGGTGACGCGAGCTCCGCTATACGTAGCAGTGGCTTTGTTCCCATTGGGGTCTTGCAGGTAGTCGAATTTTCCATCGCTGCGAAAGCCGGTAACCAGCCCGTTTGTTTCCCGAAGGCGGTAGGTCCCGTTGCTGGCGTCTCTCGTGAGCGTTGCCATTTCTCCGTCCGAGCCGGCGTAACTTCCGTTACTGAGCTTCTTGAAAAACCGGAATGAGGATCCGCTTACAATCGTTACATGGCCGGCAGCATTGACCACGGCTTTGGTTTCGAAGGGCTGAGGGTTGCCGCGCCCGAACGCTCCCAGCGTGTAGCGGTTGACGATTCCGCCAAAATCGCTCGCCTTGAGCATCTCGAAGTGCTTGAGACGCTCCACGTCCGCGGTCGGCTGTCCGAGTTCGCTGAAATAGGTTGCATCCTCCAAAAGGGCCGCGTGCAACGACGCGCCGCTGGAGCCCAGTTGTGCCACATAATTCGCGAAGACGGCATCCCAGGCGTCTTGCGGCATGGCCGGCGGCTTGAGAGCCGGCTTAATGAATGACCAATTGATGGCTTCATCGCTCTCCATGATCTGGAGATTGAAATTCGTATCGTTCGTGGGGAGGAACTTGATCGGCAAGCGGCCGACATAGCCCGGGGGCAGCACTCCTGCAGGGCCATTTTGATTGATTCCCAGGATTTCCAAATTGCTGCCGCGATACTCCGGATTCTCTGCCAGACGCAGTTGTGCGTTGTCGGCAAAGAGAAAGAGCAGGGGGGCGACGATGTCCGTTTCGCCGGCATTTCGATATTCCACGTAGGCCGTGGACTCGCGACCCTCGCGCAGCCGCAGTGGGGCATTGATATTGTATTCGAGGCGTCCGGCGAGGCCCGTCGTGACCGTGATGCCATCGTCGAGCGTCGCGGCATGGCCAACATTGGTGACCCTTACGTCGTAAGCACCGGCAGTTACTCCAAGGAGATTGAATGTGGCGTAGAGCGTGTTCGCATCTTGGAAGCGAACGGTTGCTGTCCTCTCCACGCTTCCCACTTGGCTGAGTAGCTCCACGACCGAACCGGGCGTGAATCCGGTTCCGCGTATCGTCGTGGTGATGCTCCCCAAGTTGCTGCCGCGACTGGGGGCGACGCTCGCTAGGGCATAGTCGATATGGTCGGCTCTGAGGCTGTACGCCGTTCCCGCGCCGGCCCCTTCGCGGCCATGCACCAGGATGTAGTATGTCCCCGCTTGCGGACTGGCCAGGGTGATCTTGCGGGATAGTTCCAGCAGATTCGAGGCGACAAAGTCGAAACTGGAGCGGGTCGGCACATCTTGGTAACGAACAAAGAACTCCGCCTCATTCATGGCCGCAAAGTTGCCCGTCAGAATCACGTCTCCGCCGGCAGGAACATCGAGCTTGTAGTAAATGTCCTGATTGTTGGCAATGGTCCCGCCCGTGGTCACTCCAAAGGCCAGCGCGGAAATGTCGACGGCTATCTGATTCGTGGAGGCCCGGACATTGTTGGCGCGAATCGTGTCCGGCACGTCGCGGCTACTGTCCGCGGAAACCAAAATGAAGAAATTCCCGGCTTCAACCCCCGGCAGTGGCGCGGTCAGCGAGCCGGGATAAACGCCTAGTGGAACAAGCCCACCAATATGCGGCACGCGGCCAAGCAACTGATCGTCGGCACTGAGCGTGATGTCGCGCGAAAGAAAAATGGAATCGGTCCAGTCGCCGGCAATCGCATTCAAGGACTGGTTTGCGACCTGATAATTGACCGTCACATTCTGTCCCGGTGTTCCGGTCAGCGGTGCTACAAAGGCCGTGACGGCAAGATCCGCTGCCGAATCGGTCGCCGTCACTGTAAAGGCCGTGCCCGTGAGGGAAGCGGAGAAGAATGGTTCCAGTCCCGCGATGACCGGATTCGTCCCTGTCCGACTGGCATACCCTGCAAGCTGATAAGCGTCGCTCTGGTTCGGCCCAAAGCCATCCACGAGTTGGACGCGAATCGCGCCTTGCAGATTGGCGGCAGTCGTTGTGGTAAGCGAGCCAAATTGACCGCTGACGGGAGTTCCGCCAATCTGGAACGTGAGCTGATTGTGTCCCGTTTGCGTGAGCGCTCCGGTAACGGTTAACTGGCTCCCCCTGCCGAGCGTGATCGAGCCGCTGTTCGCGAGTGCTCCCGTTGCCAGATCGCGCCCGTTGAGGAGTGACAGAATTCCTTGGTTGTTATTGAGAGCCGAGAAGTTGGTAAACACCGAACTCGGCCCATCCAGAGTCACATTGGCTTTGTTGATGGCAATGTTCGAGGCCGGCGGAATTGTCAGTGTGGAAAACGGACCAACGATCCAGGTTCCCGCATTGAGCGTGGTCCCAGTAGTCTGAGCAATTGGGTCATTAAACGAAAGCGTCCCAGCACGTACTTCCACAATTCCCAAATTGTCGAGGCGGAGGGACTTGCTGCTGCCATCATGGCGAAATGCCGATGTCCCCAGCCCGTTCGATTTGCGGAGGGTCCCCGAATTGACGAATTGGACGGTGCCAACAGACGCATCGCCTGGAACCACCAGGTCGGCATCCGACTGCAGGTCGTAGAGGCCGTTATTGACGAAGCGGCTGTTGGCGTTGAGGACGAGGGGGCCTTCGCCCGAGTGAACGATGGTGCCATTGTTCGTAATCAATGCCCGTGCAAAGACGCTTGATAAATCGGACATGGTGAAATGCAGAAATCCGTCATTGGCGATGTCGCCGAGCAACTGGCCGCCGCTCATCTGAAACATCCCTTCCGGGAAGTTCAGATGCACCGTGGATTCTCCGTTGAGGGCAGCGGAGGTGACCTCGACAATTCCGGCTCCGATACCGGTAAAGCTCCCGTTCCAGCCCTTGACGTTGCCGCTGAGAACAATCGAGGTGCCCGGAGCGGTTTCAAACGTCGCTTCGTTCCAACTGCCGCTGGCGGCGAAGTCGATCTTGCCGGAATGGACTTCGATCCTGCCCCGATCGTTGTTGAAGGCCATGTTGACGGTATCAAGCAAGAACGTTCCCGAACCGGCCGTCTTCGTCAAGGTTCCCTTGTTATCAAACGTCCCCAAGGAAAAGGTGACGTCGCTCTGAACTTCGTAAGTGCCGTAGTTCGTCAGCCGACCGCTCGACAGGGTCAGCCCGCCGCTGCCGGTGTGGATGATCTTTCCTTCGTTAAAGAAATTGCGAGCGATGTTCCGTGCGTCAGGGCCAACGAACGTCACTTCGCCCCGATTGGTCAGATCCGAATAGCCGTGGGGCGTGGTGCTGATGTTGCCTCCGGCAAAGTCGAGCATCCCCGGCACGAAATTCCAAATCGCGCCCGCATCTACAGGCAGCCAATCGCCGCTGATATGGACCTGACCCTCACCGGAGCCGGCGTAAACGCCGGTATAGGAGCCGGCGGAAACCCAGTCCACGCTGGCCCCCGCGGCGACGTTAAAAGTCGCTCCCGTGCTGGCATCGCCCCCGTTTCGATCAAGCTTTAGCGTTCCACTGAGCACTTCCACGGTGCCCTCGAGGAAGCGGAAATTGCTGGTGCCATCGCCAATTGTGGAAACGCCCGTTCCCGCCGACTTGCGGATGATGCCGCTGGAGGCGGTGCTATGATTGCCGCCACCTACGTGGCTGAAGGCAAACGTCTGGCCGTCTCCCTGAAAATCGTACAGTCCTGAATTGAGGAAGTTGGTGCCGTTGTCGAAGAGGAAGTTACCCTCCGCGTGAAGAATGGTTCCGGTGTTGTTCCAGGTACCACCAATGCGTTTGTCGCCGGAACCCGAGACGGTCATTTCGCCGGCATTTGTAAACGGATTCGCCGCGCCGCCGCCGTAGAGGTGGCCGCCAGTCTGGTGAAACATCCCCGCGGGAAAATTGAACACACCACCGGATCCATTGAGACCGCCGTCATTCACTTCGATGCGGCCGTCGCCACTGCCGGTGTAGGTTCCGCCATAGCCAACTGGGGCTGCCCCGCCAGTGAGGTCGAGGATCGCTGCCGCAGCGACGTTGAAGGTTCCCCCGGTGCTGGCGGCATTTGCGCCGGCCAGCGTGAGCTTTCCCACTTGGACGTCGATGATTCCCCCCAGGTTGTTGACTCTCGAGCCGAGAATCGTCTTGCCATTACCTCCGGATTTTCTCAGCGTTCCGGCGTTGTTGATGTCGCCAAAGTTCGAATCAGCGTCGCTCTGAATATCGAACAGGCCTCCGACTAGGTTTTCGAGCGATGCGGGTGACCCCACAAGGTCGAAGTTGCCGTTGTCCTTGAGGATCACGGTTCCTGAATTCTGAAAGGGGCCATGCAGATTCTTTGTTCCCGCGCCGGCCAGCGAAACCGTTCCTAAGTTAATCAGTGGGCGGCTCGAGTGGGCGAAGATCGACCCGCCAATCCAATCAAAGAGTCCAGCGGGAAAGTTCAGCGTTGTGCTGGGAACTTGCGTGAATAGCGAAGTGTTGAGGAATATCTTCCCGGCACCGTTGCCCGAGTAGGCACCGGATAGATTGAAATTGCCGCCAGCCAGATTGACGGCTGCTCCAACCGAGGCATTGAGCGTTCCGTTAGTCCAGTCGCCGCCATTACTGAAAGAAAGCACACCCGAATTCGATTCAACGATTCCCCCGACGTTGTCAAACGGCTTCGAAAGCAAGGCTTCGCCGGAGCCGGCGGTCTTCCGAAGCGTGCCCGAGTTCACGAAACGGCCTCCGGCACCGATGGTGGCATCGGTTTCCAGTTGATACACGCCGCCGGCATTCACAGTAATGCGGGCATTTGCATCGAGCTGGCCCGTTCCGGTGTGATGGACCGTGCCGAAAATCGATAAGCCGTTCCCATTGAGCGTCTTTGCGCCAGCGCTGGCAATGTTCAGGCTGCCGCTCGCGCCGATCACCGTGGTATTGCCGGTGACGGTGCCGCTATTCCAAGTCATCGTCCCGCTGACGGTGACGACATTTCCAGGCTGCCAGTAGGCATTGTCCAGCGTAATCGTTCCGGCGACGGTCGAAGTCTGGTCGACGTAAAGCCCAGCGCCGGCGATTTCCAAGGTCTCGTCGCTCGACATCGCCAGCGTCCGGACGTTTTGGCCTCCAAAGCCGTCCCGGAGCTTGACCTTGAAGGTGCCGCCTGGCCGGTCAATCGTGACATCGTCATTGACGTTGGGGGCAACCCCCGTACTCCAGTTCGAACCCACATCCCAAAAGCCGTCACTATCCACATTCCAGGCCACAGGTGCGAGCAATTGCCGCGATTCTAGCTGTTCAAAGAACATTCGGCGGCGCAATAGGCTTCGGGCGCAACATCGCTTTCGCCGAGCCGGTATGCGTGAGGCGATTCGCTGCTTGGAACGGGGAAGTCGCGGAAAAGTTGCTGCCATGGTTGGCCTCCCAGGAATTACGGACCTGATGGTGATGTGATGAAGCATCACCAATACCGAGCGAAATTCTGGCTGTGACGTCGACAAACGAAAAAAAGAAAACTCAATGCTGCCCCCCCCTAAACGGGGATGCCGCTTACGATACCATGGTAGTCAAAAATGCCGAATGTCGCCACGAAAAAACGATGTTCCCTGGCATCTACATCCAGGAAATGGCTGATTTTTCGGGCAATTCCTGCATCGCGGGCGTTGTCACACGGACCCCATTACTGCCGGACACAACTGTGGTTGTTAGCAGGATGATTGGAATGGTGGCATCCGACCCGAGCCAAAATGGCGTGTCTCTTGGAAGAATTTAGCCGTGACAGCCACCGGCATAATCGCGTAACTTCTTAGCCAGATTGGGAACTCCTATTTGCCGGAATCGAACCAGACTCAACTCCTTCCAATTTGGGCTCTTACTACATGCATTCGCTTCGCGGAAAACGGGCCTTCGTCACTGGAGCTGCATCGGGAATCGGGCGGGCAATTGCCTTGGCTCTCGCTCGGGAAGGAGCGGACGTTTGCTTGTTGGACATCAACCAAATCGGCCTGGCGGAGACTGCGAGAGCAGCTGCGAGTTTCGGTCGGCAAGTGTTGCCCATCCAATGTGACCTGTCTAGCAGCGAAGAGATTTCCGCCGCGGTAAAGGAACTGCTCGAGGCTTGGGGAGGGGTCGATGTGCTCGTCAATAACGGTGGCGTTCTGCATTACGGTCCGACCCACCTCATGACGGAGGATCAGTGGGACCGAGTGATCTCGATCAATCTACTCGCTCCGATTCAACTAACCAGGCTGCTTTTGCCAACGCTTCTCTCCCAGCCGGAGGCCCACCTTGTCAATATTTCCAGCATGTACGGCTTCTTTGCGACGCGAAAGACGGCGGCTTACCATGCCAGCAAATTCGGCCTGCTGGGGCTGACGGAGTCGCTGCGGGCGGAATACGGCCGGGAGGGAATTGGCGTGACTGCAGTTTGCCCGGGCTTTGTAAGCTCTCAATTATTCAAAGCAGGGACATCTTCCAATGAAGATGGCGACTTGCGCCATCCTCCCTCATGGGCCTGTACGACGCCGGAATACGTCGCGCAAAAGACAATCCGCGCCATTTATCGCAATCGCCGAATCGTGCTGGTGACGCCGCTTGCCTATGGAGCCTATTACCTCAAACGGTTTGCCCCTTGGATTCTTGACTGGGTTCAGCACTGGGGCCGGTCGGGCGCTACGCAGCGGCGATTAGAAGGCGCAAAGAAACTACCCGACGCCGCGGTGCAACGCCAAGCGAACGACGCGGCTTAGCGCAGAAATTCGTTTGCAACTACGTCAGCAGTAGCTTGCGTACGACGGTCTGCAAAATGCCGCCGTTCTTGTAGTAGTCGAGTTCCACTGGCGTATCGATACGGACACTGGCCTGGAAAGTCTTCACAGATTGATCAGGTGCCGTGGCGCGGACAGTAATGGTGCTGCGGGGCTGGAGGGAGTCGTCCAGGCCGAGGATTTCGTAGACTTCCTCGCCGGATAACTCGAGGGTCTTCCAGTTCTGGCCAGCCGCAAATTCAAGCGGCAGGACACCCATGTTGACGAGATTGCTGCGGTGGATTCGCTCGAAGCTGGCGGCAATCACGGCTCGCACACCCAGGAGCATCGTTCCCTTCGCTGCCCAGTCGCGAGAAGAACCGGTTCCGTATTCCGTTCCTGCCAAAATGATGGTTGGGACGCCCGCCTGCTTGTAGGCCATGGCGGCGTCATAAATCGGCATGACCGACGGCGCATTCATTGCCTGGCCGAGGAAGCAACGAGTTACGCCACCTTCGGTGCCCGGGGCCAGGAAGTTGCGGATACGGATGTTCGCGAACGTGCCGCGGACCATTACCCGGTCGTTGCCGCGGCGGCTGCCGTAGCTGTTAAAGTCCGTGGATTCCACGCCTTGATCCATCAGGAAGCGGCCGGCAGGACTGTTCTTGCTGATGTTGCCGGCGGGAGAGATGTGGTCGGTGGTCACAGAGTCGCCGAGCATCGCCAGGATCCGAGCGCCCTGGATCGGCTGAATCGGTTTGGTGGCGACGGTTAGATCGGAGAGGAACGGCGGCTCCTGGATGTAGGTGCTGGAGTCGTCCCACTGATAAAGATCCCCTTCGGCAACCTTGATGATGTTCCACATCTCGTTGCTGTCGAAAACGCCGCTGTAGCGATTGACGAACATCTCCGGCAAAACTGATTGGCTGAGGGTTTGCTGAATTTCCGAGTGGCTTGGCCAGATGTCTCGCAAATAAACCGGACCGTCCTTACCTTGACCGAGCGGTTCGCTGGTCAGGTCGATGTCGGTCGTTCCAGCCAGAGCATACGCGACGACCAGCGGCGGACTGGCCAGGTAATTCGCCTTCACATGCGGGTTGACGCGGCCTTCGAAATTGCGATTGCCGGAAAGTACCGCAGCAGCGACGAGGTCTCCTTCGGTAACCGCCGAAGCAACGGCATCGGGCAGGGGGCCGCTATTGCCGATGCAAGTCGTGCAGCCGTAGCCGACAGTGTGGAAGCCAATGGCTTGCAAGGAGGCGGTTAACCCCGCCTTGTCGAGATAATCGCTGACAACGCGAGAGCCAGGCGCCAGGCTGGTCTTCACATAGGACGGCACCGTGAGCCCTTTCTCAACCGCCTTCTTGGCGACAAGGCCGGCTGCCAGCATGACCGAGGGGTTGCTGGTGTTGGTGCAACTTGTGATGGCCGCGATGACGACGGCACCATGGCCAATCGCCGTTCCATGACCGTTTTCTTTAACTGTCCCCTTTCTTGCCAATGCCGCGTCGTCGAGGCCAAAGCCTCGCTCGGCGATAGGTGCTTTCAGAGCGGTCTGCCACGTCTTTTTCATCGCCGAAAGCGAAACCCGGTCCTGCGGTCGTTTTGGCCCCGCCAACGATGGTTCCACGCTGCCTAGATCGAGAGTAACCGTTTTGGTATACGAGAGAACCGGCGAGGCATCCGTCCGAAACAGCCCTTGTTCCTTGTTGTACCGCTCGACGAGGTCTACTTCTGGTTTCGTCCGCCCGGTACGGCGGAGGTAGTTAAGCGTCTCGGCATCGACGGGAAAAAAGCCCATCGTAGCGCCGTACTCGGGGGCCATGTTGGCAATCGTCGCCCGGTCGGCCAGCGACATCCGCGAGACGCCGGTGCCGAAGAACTCTACAAATTTATCGACAACGCCGACCTTGCGCAGAATCTGCGTCACCGTGAGAACGAGGTCCGTCGCCGTGACGCCCGCTTTGAGTTCGCCGGTGAGTTCAAAGCCAATGACCTCCGGCAAGAGCATGTAGAGCGGCTGCCCCAGCATCACGGCCTCGGCTTCAATGCCGCCGACACCCCAGCCGACGACACCGAGGCCGTTGATCATTGTGGTGTGACTATCGGTTCCGACAAGTGAGTCGGGGATAGCAACCGGCCCCTGCTGATCCTGTCGAAGGAAGGTCCCTTTTGCCAGAAACTCCAGGTTCACCTGGTGCACGATGCCGACATTTGGCGGCACGACGCGAAAGTTATTGAACGACTTTTGTCCCCAGCGGAGGAATTCGTACCGCTCCTTGTTTCGTTGAAACTCCAAGTCGACGTTATCCTTGAGCGAGTCCGCCGTGCCGAAAGAATCGACTTGCACCGAATGGTCGATCACGAGATCCACGGGAATCAGTGGATTGATTTTCTTCGCGTCTCCTCCCAGTCGCTTCATCGCCGATCGCATCGCCGCCAGGTCCACCACGCAGGGGACCCCGGTAAAATCTTGCAGCACGACGCGGGCCGGCTTGAAGGGAATTTCCAACTTGGCGGGGGCCGGTGCGTTCCAAGCCGCCAGTGACTTGACATCCTCTTCGCGCACTTCATAGCCGTCGCAATTCCGCAACACCGATTCCAACAGCACCCGAATGGAAAATGGCAACTTAGAGACGGCACCCAGCCCTTGCTCCTCCAGCTTACTGAGCCGGTAAATGCCCGCTTTACCGGTGCCTGTATCAAAAGAGTCACGGGCGTGGAAGGGGTCAATTAGGAGATTGGCGGGCATGGGCGAAAGATTTAATGTGACAAGTTACTTGAGGACTTACGTTTGACCCAATTTTAGCGGGAAGACGATTGGTTGTCGCGGGCATCACGTGCATCACAGGCTACTTACGGCGCTCCTTCAGAAGCTGATCTCGCAGTTTTGACTGGGTCGGATCAAGTTCCAGGACCCTTTCAGCAGCTCGCAGAGCCTCTTCATGATTTCCAGCCGCGGCCAGAATCTTGGCCTGAAGCTCGAAGTTCCTGGCGACATAGGGATTCAACCTCACGACGTGGCTGATGTGTATCTTAGCGGAAGCAAAATCTTTCAGTTCTAAACACACGATAGCCAGTTGCAAATGTAATTGTTCATTCTTGGGAGCTAGAGCGATGCCCTTCTCCAGAATCGTTCGAGATTCGGCAAAGGACTTGCCTTCCAGGTAGGCCGTCCCAATTGCCAGAATAAGAGGAATGTCATCGGGAACGACCTCCATCAGCGGCAAGAGTTGTGAGAGCACCTCCCGAGGATTGTTCGATTGTTTATTACGCACCGTCAAGACGACTCGAATGCGCTGCAATTCCCAGTGTGGAATGCGGCTTTCGCCTTCGTCAAAGACTCTTATACTTCCGGGCACGTTGCCCACAGCTCTAGCGGTTTCGGATAAGGAGTCCGGTTGCGGGTTTTTCAGCACCCGGTGATCGGTTTGCGAAGCATGCACGACATCCTTGGGGGTTGTTCGCGGCATATGACAGGCTATGCACGAATTTTCCTGGTCTTTCCGACGATTTTCCGGAAGCGCGCATCCCCGTTCGGCATGACAGTCGTTGCATTTAGAACGGTAAAACTCGACCCGCTTCCGAGGCTCGGGCCACGCATGCGGATCATGGCAAGAGGTGCATCCCAGCTTCTCTGGATTGCTTTTATAGCAGGCACTTTCCCGCATCTGCTCAACCTGACTAACGGCTTTGGTCCCGCCGACCGGGGAATCATCTTTCACGAATACGCAAAATATCTCCTCCAGCGCCATTCCAGGGCGAAAGTCCCTTGGATTTCGGCCATACCTCAAATTTCTTGAATCTCCGTGCAGGTGGCATTGGTTACAGATACTTTCTCGCTCGCGCAGCGGCAAACGAGCTGGGTTCACAATTGTTGCGTCGGGCGAAACAGACTTTTGCAATTGCTGTGCTGCCACATGCCTTTCCCCTGGACCATGACAGCGCTCACAGCCAATGGCAATTTCATGAAAGTAGGGAGGAACCAGCTTGTCCGGGACTTCGGGGTCGAATTCCATACGCCCAATGTGACAGACCAAACAGTCCTCGATCATCCGGCGGCTAAATCGTGGGTTGGCCGCGACATTCTCGTAACCCGGCGAAAGCTGGAAGTGCCCACCTTTTTCCGAATACCAGGTGATTGGAGATTGGAAAATGATTCCGTCCCGGTTGACGCCATAGGTTTTCCCTCGGGTGCCCGAGCCGATTGCCAGTGAAACTGGAACCGACAGGTCATACACCGTTCTTCCCTGGGCATCGGTCCCCAATTCATGATGAAGTATCTTGTCACCTACCCTCTCCGCCCAATAGCGAGTCCCATCGGGCGCCGAAAAGAGCGATTTCTTCTCGGAATAATCTTCTAAGTCCGCTGGTCCGGGCGTGAGTGCTGAAGAGCGCCCCATGGGGTGCAGGGCGAAGCTCTTGCAAAGATCTTCGTGGCAATTGGAACAAGCCGCACTCCCCACATAACCCCCAGGTGGGATTGCGGGGCGTGCAACTGGAGAAGTGGGGAGCAACCCGTCCGGAAAAGTGTGCTTCAATGGGTCGACAGGTTGCCGAATCCAAAACTGGGACGCAATCCAAACCCCCACGGAAATGGTCAGGATACCGCCAAACAAAACGGGAACCCAAAGAAGTTTTTTCGAAGCCGACCCCATTTGATTAATTCTACTCGTAATTCTCTACCTATTACTCAGGCAATAGAGAAACTCTTGTCGCTTTCCGCCGCGTTTGGCGACGCGAAGGAATAGTTGATTGCCGCTGACAGCAGGGCTGGAGAAGGAATCGTCAAGGAGTTGATTCTGATGGACCAACTCAAACTTGTCGGGATTTGGTTGGAAGACATAGTGAGTTCCCAGTTCGTTGGCCCAGTAGATATTACCGCCAGCCAGGACCGGGGACGCACTGACCGGGCCGCGCAATCGCTCTTTCCATTTCTCCTCACCATCACTTCCACGGAAGCAGTACAGAATGCCGTCATCGGTTAAAGCATAGAGATGGCCCCCCGTGGCGAGCATCGATTGCTCATAGCACTTCTTGTTGTTCCTCCAGAGCACTTCGCCGCTGCCGTCGGCTTTGATGGCGAGAGTTTCCGCTTTGGGGTAGCCGCCGCTGGCAAAAACGATGTCGCCATCCCAGACAATGCTGCCGCAAGTCGCCGCGGTCGTTCCCGGCACCGACCAGAGCAGCTTACCGCCATTGGGATCGTAACTGCATATCTGATCGGCTCCGCTCATTAAGAGTTGGTCTCGCCCCGCGAGATGGGCCACGACCGGCGAGGAGTAACTAATGTTTCCTGGTCGTGGCGTCCGCCAGATTTCCTTGCCGCTTTCGCGGTCAAAAGCAGCGAGCGAAGAATCACCGTCGTACTCGGCAGCGAAAATTACCGTGCCGCGATAAATCAGCGGCGACGGAGCATAGCCATATTCGTAGCGCCGGGGATTGAAGGGACTGATCGTCCTTTGCCAGACCTGCTTTCCCTCCAAATCAAAAACCGTGGCCTGCACCGTTTCGTGATGGCAGAAAACGACAAACAATCGCTCGCCATCGCAAGCGATGCTCGGTGTGCCATGCGTGTTCTTGGGGTGGAGCTTCGGAAGGCCTCCCTGGTTGATCTTCTTGGCCCAGATTTGCTTCCCCGTCTTGCGGCTGAGGGCCAGAACCGACTGTTCTTGCTTCCCATCGTCCGCGGTCGTCAGAAAGATCCGGTCCCCCACAATGATCGGACTGCTGTGGCCGCGTCCCGGCAGCGGGGACTTCCAGACAACATTCTCCGTCTCGCTCCAACGGGTCGGCGGTTTCGCTGACTTCGGCGCATGACCATCGCGGCTGGGGCCGCGCCACCAGGGCCAGTCGGTTTCCGCGTTGAGCTTTGGAAAATCGGCGATACCCCCTTCCTTCTCGTCCGCAGCGGCGAGCGAAACCGGCTTTACCACCGGTGCTCCGGCCAGCGATCCGGGAGGAGCATGTCCGCACCCGATGACCAGCATCACGGAGAAAATTGAAGCCAGACGATTCATCAAAGTCCTCATCCGTTATTTATCCTTGAACCAATCTGGGGGAATCTCCAGGGACCAAACTTCGCTCGATAGGGGCTGAGCGTGGCCGGCGGCGATCCAGATCTTGTCCTGAAAGACATAAGCCGAGTGCTCGTGCCGCTCCTTCCAACTATTCTCCGATTTGAACTCAGTCCATTCCTTGCCATCCTTGGAATGCCAAACGTCCGGCCAGTTTTTCGACGGGTTGTTTGACCAGCCGCCGAGCACCCACATTCGGTCGCGATAGACGACCGAGGAAAACCAAATTCGCGTTGACCAAGGAGCCTTGGCAGTCACTTCCGTCCAGTGAATCCCGTCCTCCGAACACCAGACATCGTTCTTGGCCCCATACTCGGGGACATAGTTTCCGCCACCGAGTACCCAGATTTTGCCGGCATGTACCACGGCATTGTGGTAGGCCCGCGGCGACCAGGGGGCGTTGTCGGTCACTTGCTTCCATTCTTTGCCGTCGGCGGAATACCAGACGTCATTCTTGAGGCTCTTCTTATCGCCGAAGTAATAGTTCTCGGTGCCGCCAAGAATCCACATCTTGTCCTTGAAGACCACTGCTCCAGCCGCCAGCCTAGGACTCCAACCGGCTTTGGGGGTAGCCTGCTCCCACTTTTCTCCGTCGCTGGAAGACCAGACCTCGCTGCTCGCGGAATGTCCCGGCAGCCGGCCGTTGTACCAGCCGCCGAAGATCCACATCTTGTCCTGAAAGGCAAGCATCATCGGCAGATCGCTATGCTTCCAGGGAGCATCTTTCTGCACGAGTTTCCAATCCTTCCCATTGGGAGAACTCCAGACATCCCGTGGCGGTGCCTCGAACGACTGGAACCAGCCGCCGAGAATCCAGAGTTGGTCCTTGAAGACAACCTCGCCGGAGGAATCCCTCGCTTGCCAGGGAGCCTTCTCGGTGACACGGACCCAGTTCGGCGACTTCTTATCTTCAGCCCCGGCAACCGTGGCCAGCAGGAGTAGAAACGCAATGGCGGTAGTGATTCTCATGGCGACTATATTACCATTACCAGCCCGGTGTGGCTTGCTGGTAGTGACGGAGTGTGCCAGCGGGGTGATAATTCCAGCCGAGAGAGTGCGTGAGCCTTCAGGAAGAGAAAACCATGAATCGCCATCTTCTGACAATACTGCTGCTCATCTTGGCTGGGGAGTCTTTCGCCCAGGCGGAAGTCACACGCCTGGAGATTCAAAAGAGAGAGGCTTACGCCGCCGGTAAAGTGCATGGTGACCGGGGCAGCTACGAGAAGTTGACCGGCGTCGTCCATTTCGCACTCGACCCGGAAGTCGCTGCTAATCAAATCGTACGGGATTTGGCGCTTGCAGAGCGAAACAAAGATAGCAAAGTGGAGTTCTGGGCGGACTTTGAGATTCTGGTTCCCAAAGACCTTGGTAAGGCGAACGGAGCGCTTCTGTACGAAGTCAATAACCGCGGCAACAAGACGGCCCCCGGAATCTTCGACGGCGGGGCGGACGACTTTCTCCTGCGGCAAGGATTCATCGTCGTCTGGAGCGGCTGGATTGCCGAGGTGCTGCCGGCGGATGGAAAGTTCAAGATGTGGGCTCCGATGGCCAAGGAAAATGGTCGCCCAGTGCAGGGAATCGTGCGACAGGAAGTGGTTGTTGACAAATTGTCTCCGAAGGCCAACTTGGCTCATCGCGGAGGCCAGGGGAGCTATCGCCCGACGGCAAACGGCCTGGCAACGGCAACCCTGACTGTGCGCGAGCACGAAGCCGACCCGCGGAAGACCGTGCCTCGCGAAAACTGGAAACTGGGAGTGACCGAAATCTCCTATCAAGATCGCCCCTGGCCGCTGCCGGTCGTCGAACTGGAAGTGAAAGGGGGGCTCAAACCGGGCTGGATTTACGAAGTGGTCTACGAGGGGGAGGGCTCCGTCGTGCAAGGGGTTGGCCTCGCGGGAATTCGCGACCTGGTCTCCTTCCTGAAGTTCAACACCACCGAGAAGAACCCGCTCGCCGTTGCGGGCAAGTCGGTGGCCAATCGGGCCCACGGTTTCGGGACCTCGCAAAGCGGCCGGCTCCTGCGGCAGTTATTGCACGATGGATTCAACGCGGACCAGAAAGGCCGACAGGTGTTCGATGGGGTGATCTCGCATGTCGCTGGAGGGGGATTGGGCTCGTTCAACCACCGCTTCGCCTCCCCGACTCGTACGAATTGCCAGCATGATGAACATCAATTTGCAGCCGACTATTTTCCGTTTACCTACGGCGATTCTCGCGATCCTTACACGGAACAAACGGACGGCATTCTCCGCCGCTGTCGCGAAAGCAAAACCGTCCCCAAAGTCTTTCACACGCAGTCCAGCAGCGAGTATTGGCACCGGAGCGGCTCGCTCGTACATACCGACCCACTCGGCAAGGAGGATGCGGAGATTCCCTCCGAAGTCCGGCTCTACACCTTCGGCGGCTGTCAACATGGCGCGGGAAGCGGCGTCCCCAGCCCGCGCGGTTCCGGTCAGTTGCCAACAAGCCCGGCCGACTATCGGCCGCTAATGCGGGCACTTCTGATCGCCCTCGATGCTTGGGTCAACGATGGCAAGGCACCGCCACCGAGCGTTTATCCTCGCATCGACGACGGAACGCTGGTCCCTTGGCAACAGGAAAAGAGCGGCTGGCCGGCAATTCCCGGCGTGAGTTACCCCCAAGTGATTCAGCAGCCCGATTACCTCTATCGCGGCCCGCAATGGCAGACAGAGCAAATCGCCGCCATCGAGCCGCCGGAAGTTCGCGGGCACTACGGCGTCCGCGTTTCGGCGTATGGACCGGACGGCGACGAACGGGGAACGCTTTTGCTCCCAGGTGTAAGAGTCGCCGTCGCCACCTACGCCAGTTGGAACCTGCGGCACGAGTCGATTGGAGCGGCTGGGAAACTTCTTTCGCTGCAAGGATCGTACATCCCTTTCCTTCGCACCAAGGACGAGCGAATCGCCAAAGCCGACCCGCGCCCCGCCCTGCTGGAGCGCTACCGCGACTTTGCCGACTATCAGAAGCAATACTTAGCCGCTGCCGAGGAATTGGTGGCCGCCCGGTACTTGCTGACAGAGGACCTGCCCCGTTTGAAAGCCCTCTGCGAAAAATTCCGGGGCGATTTTGAAGTAAAATAGACCTATGAAGATCAAACTCCATTTCAACATTGTCACTACAAACATCCTGCTCACTGCGGCAACTCTCGCCGTCGCTGGCTGCAAGGATACGCAGTTCCAAATCCCCGGTAGCCCACCGCCCCAACAGAAGACCACGACGAAAGTCGTCAATAAAGCTCGGATTGCGGAAAACGCCCCCAAATCCAAGAAGCCCAAGCCCGAAGTCAAGGAAGAACTCGACGTCATCGACAAGGCTTACAACGCCAGTCGCAGCACCGTCGTGAACACGGGTTCGCCAGAGGAAGTGGCCGTGCGCAAAGTGACGGCTGAAATCGGCAAGAGCCTGGAACTCGGGCCGGTCCTCGTCGTCTGGCTGCTCGACCGGACCGCCAGCAATTTCAAGATTCTCAGCAGTGCCTCCAGTGGCGCGAAATCCTGGTACGAGAGCCAGGAAGTGAAGCAGATGACGCTCGAGAAGAATAAGAAACTGCAAAGCGTCGTGGCCGGATACGACGAGACGCTGGAATACGTTCTCGAGCAGCCGGAAGACGACTGGCAAAAAGTGCAAAGCAGCTTCAGCAACGTCCAGCAGACCTTGAGCGCCAAGGAGATGACCTTCACTTCGGTCAAACAGGTGCTGGAAAAGTTCGGATCGCTGCACGGAGCAGATCGTCAGCTCGTGATCGTTATCGTCACTAATGAAGTAGGCGACGATGCGAAGCTGGTGGAAGAAGTCGCGCCGCAGGTGCAGCGCAAGGCAATTCCGGTCTACGTCATCGGCTCCGCGGCTCCGTGGGGACAGACGACGCCGTTTGAAGAGCAGGCTCGCCGGGGACCCAAAAATCCTCCCAAGGCTGCGGAGAAGTCGGCAGACAAGAATTCTGAAGAGAAGAAGGCCGACGAGAAAGGTGAACCAGCCGGTGATGCCAATCCGGTTTTCGGTCCCGAGTCCCTCTACAGCGAGCGCGTCAATCTGCCCCTCCCCGTCGTCGGCTACGGCTTTCGCGGCAAGCCGACGGAGGAGTTCATCGAATCGGGCTTCGGTCCCTACGCCCTCGAACGGCTCTGCCGCGCGGGGGGCGGTGCCTTCCTTCCCGTTCGCCCCGCCGGCGGCACCGTGTACGGCTATGGCGGAAACAAGTTCTGGCCGACCGGCGCAGAGATGCGATTCGACGCCGCCAATCTTGCCAAGTACGCCCCGGACTACGTCAGCGAAGCCGAGTATCAGCGGCTCCTCTCGGAGAACAAAGCTCGCGCCGCCCTGCACGAGGCAGCCAAAATCGGCAAGGCGGAAATTCTCGACAACCCCGACACGCAATTTCAAAAAGGTGCCAGCGAAGCTCAGCTCAAGCGGCGGCTCGACGAAGCCCAGCAAGCCTCCGCCCGCGTCGCCCCACAAATCGACCGGCTCTACGAAGCCCTCGTTCCCGGGGAAGGGGACCGGGACAAGCTCACTAGCCCGCGCTGGCAAGCGGAATTCGACTATGCCTTCGGCCGCGTGCTGGCCGCCAAGGTCCGCAACGACAGCTACAACCAGATGATTGCCGCCCTGAAAGCCGGCAAGGGGCCAAAGGACGCCACCGAGTACAACTTGGAACAAGCCGACAGTTACGAATCCAGCAGTGTCCTGAAAAAAATGGCGGAGAAGGCGAAGCTCTATCTGGAACGAGTCGTTAAGGAACATCCCGGCACTCCCTGGGCACGCATGGCGGCGGAGGACCTCAAGGCACCCATGGGTTGGAAGTGGCAAGGAACGTAGGGCTGAAGTGTCAAAATCTGAAATCTCAAATCTCAAACAAATCGGAGTAGTGAAAATGGAATGTAAGAAGCGAGAGTTCTCCATGTGAACCAGGCTCACGTTTCCAATTTCACTGCTTTCCCCGTTTCCCATTTGTTTGAGATTTGAGATTTAGGAATTGAGACTTGTTCATGGATCTGTTCCTCATTTACTTCCCTCTCTGTCTCGCGGCTCTCCTCGCCGGCATCGTCAACGCTCTCGCCGGCGGTGGCACGCTGCTGACGTTTCCGGCACTCAAATCGGCGCTCGGCCGCTTTGGGGACCTGGCCGACTCCATGGCCAATGGCACCAGCACGATTGCCCTCGGCCCCGCCTCCCTCAGCAGCGCCTGGGCCTACCGCCGGGAAATCGCCAAGGTCCGCCACTGGCTCACGCTCCTACTCATTCCCAGCTTGCTCGGCGGCGGCACCGGCGCTTGGCTGGCTGCTGAATACCCCAAGCAGTTCCGGGTGCTCGTTCCTTGGTTGATTCTGCTCGCCGCCCTGTTATTCACGCTGCAACCTTTCATCACTAAGCGGCTCGCAAACGCCAACCGGCCGGATGACGCCGTCCCCTCGCGGTGGGCACAAATCGCCGTCGTCTTTGCCCAACTCCTCATTGGTCTCTACGGCGGCTATTTCGGAGCCGGCATCGGCATTCTCATGCTCAGCACGCTGGGACTGATGGGACTGAAAAACATCCACGAGATGAATGCCCTCAAATCGGTTCTCGCCGGTTCGATCAATGGCATGGCGATCGTCATCTTTGTCTTCAAAAACCTCGTTGTATGGGACGTGGCCCTCGCCATGATGGCCACCTCCATCCTCGGCGGCTACCTCGGTGCCCGCTACGGCCGCCTGGTGAAGCAGCAATACATCCGCTGGTTCGTCATCGCCGTCGGCTTCACCCTCGCCGCCTGGTACTTCTACCAGCAATTCTTCGCCGCCCCACTGACCCGAAGCGCCAGTGAGAGCGAACACTAGCCCCCCCCCGAAGGGAGTGTTTGATTCATTGTACGTGCTTAGCCTGCTAGCGCTGGTTTGAGAGTGAGGGATTGGGCCAGTTCGGTAAGGAAGTCGCGGGTTTGTTGGTGGGCGGTGGTGATGATGCTCAAGAGGATTTCGTAGGCGTTGGCGCC
>JBJXFF010000065.1:0-52181 GCA_046153945.1 Pirellulaceae bacterium | reverse complement strand
GCACGTCCCAGATGAACTCGCCGCGGTCGATGACCTCGAAGCCCGCGCCGCGCGGCTTCACGCCGAAGCTGTGGACGCCGCTGCCGGTGCCGCCGCGGAAATCGCAGAGGAAGAACCGGCCCTTGTAGCGGTCGTTGAGGCCGGTGCCGGGATGATAAGCGAGACCGCTGGGGCCGTTGCCGATGTTGGCCAGCGGCGGGAGCATGTACGCGGCCTGGCCCTCGAAGTGCGGGTAACACATGCGCTCGGCCATCCACGGGCCGCGGGCGTTGGGCGAATTGATGAACTGCCAGCCAATGCGCCAGCCGCTGTCGCCGCCGTCGGCGAGCGCGACCCAGCGCGCTTTGTCGCCCGAATCGGAGTTGTTGTCGATGGTGAACAGGTTGCCGTAGTCGTCGAACGCCAGTTCCTGCGGGTTCCGCAGGCCGGTGGCAAAAACTTCCAATTTGCTGCCGTCGAGTTCGCAGCGGAGGACCGCCCCGCACTGCGGATGGACGATCTGCTTTCCTTCCTGCGTCTTCACGTTGAAACCCCGGTCGCCGATGCTGAAATAGAGCCGGCCATCCGGCCCGAGAATCAGCCCGTGCATGTCATGCCCCCGAAAGGCGAACCGCACACCATAACCGGTGTGCAGCGCCGTTCGCTCGTCCGCCTTGCCGTCGCGGTCCTTGTCCTTCAGCCGCCAGAGATTGGGGATGTTGGTGTAATAAACATCGTCGCCACGAACGAGCACGCCGGCTCCGGTCCCTTCCTCGATTTTGTTGAACCCGGCCGCGAAGACGCTCGCCTTGTCGGCCTTGCCGTCCCCGTCGGTGTCTTCCAGCAGGCGGATGCGATCATCCTGCCGGGTATAGTCGACCGCTTTTTCCTTGAGATGTTTTTGAATGTAGGCCAGTCGATCCACGACGGTCTGGGCCGCGAGGTCTTCATCGAGCCATTCGCCGTGGTTGCGATTGTCCGCGATGGCCGTGGTCTGCCGAAAGGTCTCGCAGACAAAAAACCGGCCCCGATTGTCAATGAAAAACGCCACCGGATTCGCCAGCAGCGGCTCGGCGGCGAAGACTTGCACCTTCAGGTCGGCTGGGACCTTGATCCCGCTGATGGCCTGTTCCGCTTCCTGGGAAGCCGCCGCGATTTGCGGCTCCTGCGGCGGCGGGGTGTCTTCACCCCAGGCAACCGAGGAAAGGGACAAGACAAAATGCAGCACAGACGAGCGAAACCAATTCATGGGAGATTTTGCCGCCAAGGGGGAGACGCGGCGAAAAGGAAAGATGAGAATGGGTAGGTAGGCACCAGCAATCCTAATTGCTGGGGAATTTGTTGACAACATCGTGGTCCGCTCACTCCGTGGGCGGACATGTCGGTGAGCGTAGTCGATGCGAAAGGTTCCGCTCGCGGAGCGAGCGGACCACAATGAGGCAACTATGGCGGTTCGTTGTTCCAAGTGCGGCGAAGAACTTCTGGGGCCGGTCAACCGCTGCTGGAAGTGCGGCCAGCAGTTCACTGCCCAGGCGGAGGCGGGAGGCTTGCCGCCGGTCCGTTATGCTCCGGTCCAGCTTCCCAGCGACGTGGTGATGGCCGAACTCTCCGGCGGACCGGTGACGGCAACGGTTCCCGGTGAAGCCACCACCCAGGCGAGTTCCACTCCTCAAGCGAACGCCCCATTCCAGTCAGGCCCAGGCGGCCAATCCATTCGTACGGGCTCTCCGTTTGTCAGGGGAGCCGTCATGCAAGCCGTGTCGACTCCCGCCTTTCCCAAGCACTCACTCGCCCCCGGCTTCTCGCCCCGCATCCCCGGCCCACCGGGACACGATCCCCTGGCCGTTGCCGGAGCCGTCATCGCGATCCTGATGGGGATTTTCGCTCTCAGCATTGCCTGGATTCAGTCCTGGGTAACCATCAGCGCGGCAATCGTCATCGCCCTCATCGGCTTCGCCATGGGCATTTGGGGCCTCTACTCCAAACGCCGCGGCTGGGCTCTCTTCGGCATTCTCATCTCTTGCGCCGGCCTCGGTTTCGCCACCTACACCGGCACCAAGCTGGTCTACGACCTCCAACGGGAGCGGGAAGAGGCAATTGAAGTGGACCCGAATCTGCTGCCTTAAAGTAGTCTCCCTGGCGAGCGGCCAGCGTAAGCTGGCTGATGATTCTGCACACCCAGCGATCGTTCTCGCCGGTTCCGCATTACCGGCCAGCATACGCAGACCACTCGCCGGTCACAGACACGCCCACTCACGGAGTGAGCAGGCTACTATTCTTGTCCAGCCACGCCACTATCGCATCGGCTGTTCCCACATTGGTCGCCAGCGGAATCCGATGCACGTCGCAGACCCGCATCAAAGCCGACACATCCGGCTCGTGCGGCTGGGCGGTGAGCGGATCGCGAAAGAAGATGACCGCAATGATTTTCCCCTCGGCCACGCGGGCACCAATCATCAAATCGCCCCCCTCCGGGCCGTGAGCCACGCATTCCACCTGGAGGGGCAACTCCTTCTTAAGCAGCAAGCCCGTGCTGGCAGTGGCGACCAGCGGATACCGCTGAAAAATCGCCAGGTTCCGCCGGACAAAGTCCAGCATAGCCTGTTTCTTCTGGTCATGGGCAATGAGGGCGATCATGGGAGAACCTGCTGGCGATAGGAGCTAAACAAGGCATACAGAAGTGTTACTGCGGTGGAAGTAGCGACACAAACGCTGCCCGAGAAAAAGAGGCTTTCACCGTGGTCGCTTCGGTCTTGCGAGACGCGATCCGATAGTCCTCTCGGCGCAGAAATGCGGCCAAAATGTCGTCCACCACGACTCGTTCCCCCGTGGTGACGAACGAGAGCATCAAGTGAAGCCCAACATGCGGGTAATGGCAATCGATGTTCGCGCCGTTTCTTGAGGTCTTTATCTCCAGCCCATCTGGAACGCGAATCGGGTTTCGCAGCTTGCCGCGGATAGCTGCACCAATTTCCTTGTCATCCCTCGCTCTTACGGGCAGCCTGGAGTAGTCATGCGTCTTTATGAAAACATCGGGATAATCGCTCCTACTGTTCCCTGCCAATGCTCCACCTGGATACCGCGCCAAAAGGTGCCCTGTCACGACAATACTCATCGTGTCACCGGCCACAAATTTCAGCAGAACTGATTCGCGGTCGAAGAGTTCATCCATTCGGGCAACTTCGCCCGGCGAATCGATTTTCTCCTTTACGGTTGCCCATGCTTCGCGAAGCAACGCTGGAGAATTCAGCACTTCCTCGACGTACAAACGCAAGCCGGGAGCCTCTTGCACCAACCAAGGAACGAGCGTGTTTACCGCTTGTATTGCACGTCCATACCATCCAAATCCGGGAGGAGAGTAGGCATCAAGCTCAGGTTTCGCAGATTCGACTTGCTGTAGAACTCTTAGAAGTGCGTCACTATCAGCCATTGCTGCCGTCCTCTCGGAAGAGGTCCGTGGCTGGTACGCCTAACGCGTCGGCAATCCGGTGAACATTCTTAATGCCCGCATTGCGCTCTCCACGCTCAATTCCTCCGATGTATGTCCTGTCGATTTTGGCGATTCGGGCTAATTCCTCTTGGCTTAGGCCCAACTGCGCACGGATTTTCCTGACTCTGTCGCCAAATGCCTTAAGCACGTCCCGTTTTGCCATAGACTGAGAATATTGTCCTTGGCGTAGATAAGTCCACGGACTATGAGTACCATATTCGCGTATGCCTACCCGCAACGATTCCCATCCGATACGATCAGGTATCCGCCCCTCACGACGATTACGGACGGCAATGAATAACCCCATCTCTCCCAAGTTTTTCGCGGAATTTTTCGCGGGGATCGGCTTGGTTCATGAGGCATTGAAGGCCTCTGGCTGGACTTGCGTCTATGCCAACGATATCGACCCCAAAAAAGAGGCCATGTACAAAGGCCATTTTGGGAATAGCCCCTACTTTCAGCGCGAGGATGTGTGGGCAACAGATCGGATCGTCGAGTCCATTCCTGATCGCCCCTTTCTTGCCACCGCTTCTTTTCCCTGTACGGACCTGTCGCTCGCCGGACACTGGCAGGGATTCGAAGGCGATCAGTCGTCGACTTACTTTGGATTCATTCGCGTTCTTCAAGCCTTGGCCGGACGAAAACCCAAGGTTGTCTTGCTGGAAAATGTAGTCGGCTTTCTGACATCAAAGGATGGGACCGATTTCGTAAGTGCCGTTTCGGCGCTGGCGGCGGAAGGTTACTGGATAGACTGCTTTGTTCTGGACGCCAAGTCGTTTGTGCCCCAAAGCCGCCCACGAGTGTTCGTCGTTGGTTTTCACGAGTCATTGCGGTCTCAGCGAATTATAAGAGAAGGAGAAGGGGGGAACGTATTATTCGGCGATGCATGGCAAAGTGCGATTGACGCAGCCGGTTCACTGCGGCCCGATTCGCTACTTCGCTTGATGAACAAGACGACGCTCCCTACCGGATGGGCGACTCTCGCTCTTCGGCCTCCCAAGCAAGTCAAATACACGCTTGCGTCCGTCATCGACACGGATGACGCTCAGGATTGGTGGGACGAGGCAGCTACCGACAAGCATTACAAGATGTTGTCCGACCTCCACCGCCGTGAGGTTGAACGTCGGATGAGCGACGGAGGCGTACATATTGGCACTGTATATCGTCGTTGTCGAAACGAAGTGACGCGGGCAGAAGTCCGTTTCGACAATCTCGCGGGATGCCTGCGAACGCCGCGCGGCGGAAGCGCGCGGCAAATCGTCATGGTTATCACCAACGGAAAAGTGCGATTTCGTTGGATGTCACCGCGCGAGTACGCCCGATTGCAAGGCGCACCGGAATTCACGCTTGCCGAGAACACAATCCAATCGCTGTATGGATTTGGTGATGGCGTATGCGTGCCCGTCGTTCGCTGGGTGGATGAAAACGTATTGACGCCGATCTATCAGGACGAGTGTGGCGGCACTCGTGGCACTCGCCTTCAGGCCGCCAAGGCTTGAACTCATTGTGAATTCAAATGTGAATTCAAATGGGACAGGTCCATATTCGAGGGTTTGAACAGTAACCGTGACCCATAACGAGGTACGCTGACGATCACCTCGACCGGCTGGCCACCGTGACGGACATCCCATCCGACGCGACGACGGATGCCTACGACCGGAACAGTAACCTGGGGAATCCACAGCCAACGTCGACTCGTTAGGCAATGCTTCCGAGCAAGGCCGCGTCCTTGGCGCGGCAGCACTTTTTGGCTGGGAGACTGGCTACTAAGCGATGGCAACGCCGTTCTGGAGTGCCAGCCGATTTGGGGTGGCTGGAAGTATCAGGGGGCTGACGCCCCCCGCTCGCCTGGCGGAGAGGTTTTCAAGAATTTGGCAAAAAATACTCAGTGGGGCTTGCGAGTGCCAACCGCTGTGTATACAATTGCTACGTATTCGTGGGCGACTCCCGATGCGGGTGCGCTCCCCATCCGGGCTGGCGGGAATCCGGCGCAGTTCTTTGACAATTTACACGAATGTTGGGCGGTATTGAGGAGAACCTGCGCGCTCATTGGGAAAATCTGAAATCAGGGAAAGAGAGCATTGGCCCAGCTTACGCTGGCCGCTCGCCCGTTCGGTCGCTGGGAGTTGGCTGGTCAAACAAGAGTTGGATTCAGGGGTTAAATCCCTGTCCGATAAGGCTTTGTGACGCGGCTGTGAATCAAAAACAGGCTGATTCGGGGGCTGATTCAGGACTTACGTCGATGGGGATTTCCCTAAGTCAAGCAGGCGCAATGGCTTAAGAAATTCACCGTTGACGCAACTTTTCGGCGCGCGGAGCCTCTAAATCATGAATCAGAGCGGTCTTTCCTAGTGCATGAATCACGGTAACTCCTTCTGGAATAATGTCTTGCAGCGACGATGGAGATGATTTCCTGCTGGTTGGCGGGTGGTTCGGGTGAATCACTCGATCCCCTCGGCACCGAGGGTGAATCCAAACACTAAACCGAATGCGCCAGCGAGGGAGCAGCCAGGTCTACCGCCAAACTCCCTCGCTTGCGCGTTCAGGTTCGTGGGGGATTTGGCAGCGACACGGTTTTCGAGAACTTTTTTGCCTCCAAGGGCACTCACTAGTGCCACCGATCAATTTGCCTTAAGTTCGCTTCCCTACGGTGGTTGCACTGGATTAAACTGATGCCTGTACCGTTTCTCCCGCCCTAACTGCCGCTCAGGAATCCTCGCGTGATGCGCCTGAACGTGGACGAGACAACCCGCGAGCATTTTGCCCGCATTCATCGGGCTGCGCTCGTCCTCTGCGGCAATCCTTGGGATGCGGACGACTTGGCCCAGGAGACCTTTATGGTTCTGGCCCGCCAGGGGAGCCATTTTGAGGGGCGAAGCAGCGTTTATACCTGGCTGTACGGAATCCTGCTCAACCTCGACCGGCGGCAGCGGCGGCAGATTGGAATGAAGCGCCGCAAGCTGCGGGTCCTGTGGGACCGGGAGCCGGCGGGGGAGCGGAGTGTGCCGGGGGCGGATGCCCCTGTGGAAGTGGCCGAATGGAAGAACAGCCTCTGGGCTCGCGTCGCACTGCTCCCCGAAGGGCAGCGGCAGTCGCTGGTCCTGCGGTTCAGCGAAGGATTGCGATACGAGGAGATTGCGGAAATCCTGGAATGCCCGCTGGGGACCGTCAAGAGCCGGATTTTTCACGGCCTGGGTGCCCTGCGGCGGATTTTGGACAGTGAAGGGGAAGAGGCCCGGCAGTTGCCCGCCTTCCCAAGTGAGGACATTTCCCATGCCGTTTGATCCGAAACTCATTCGCGACGACGATGCCAACTTCGAGGGGGACCTCCAGTTGCCCGATGATCTCGCGCTGATGGCCCAGCAACTCGGGGACGATGCGGCTCGATTGGCGGCGACCTATCCGCCGCCGATGCCGGTGGTGCTCGCTGACGCCCGGCAAGTAGCGCCGCGACGCAAAAATGCGTGGCTCATGCGGTCTCTGGCCGGAACTGCTCTCGCCGTGGGGCTCGTGACGATTTCGGTCGTTGCCTTGAATACTCAACAGCCGCCGGATGCAAATCTCGCAACTCCGAAAATAGTTGATCGGTCGCCTCCTGCGGGATCGTTGGTTGTGCATGAGTCTCCTGTCACCCGGAGCAACCCGCCCACAGTTCCCGTCACTCCCGCTTCCTGGCTCGGCGACACCTCCGGCCCGGAACTCGAGGCCCTGATGGACCTCTGGGAAAAGGACCAGCCCGCTGTTCGCAGTTTGTCGTTTTGAATTGAAGGCTAATTCATTGAACCTCTCCTCCCACACCAGCCTGACGCGCCAGCGAAGGACAGCGCTGCCTGCGAGCAACCGTCTTGTCGCCAAGAACGCCTCCTCCGGCTGGCTGCGGTTTCCTTCGCTTGCGCTTCAGGCTGGTGTCGTATTTGCTGCGATCCTCTCTTCCGTGTCGGCTCAGGATCTGAACACTCCGTTCGTTTCTTGGGAGAAGCCGACGCAGAAACTGCAAAACGCCACCGTTACAGTTCGCATCCTCAGCCAGGCGAGCGGCCAACGTAAGCTGGCTGATGCTTCGGGCGAGAAAATAGAATCCGCCAATCCCGTTGCCGGTCCGGCCGAGAAGCCCACTGCTGAGAAGAGCAACCAGCGCCCCAGCACCGTCATCGTCTGCTCCGGCCTCTGCGTCGCCCGCAATAAATTCATCACCGCGGTCCAGGTCGGCACCGATTCGCAAATCCGCTTCACCTTCCCCGGCGGCAGCCAAGGAGATGCTCGGCTGCGGGTGATTGATGAATTCTCCGGCCTGTCCATCCTGGAATCCAAAGGGGATGCCGCCACCCCCATTGAACTCTCGGCTGCACCAGCCGCTGCCGGCTCCTGGGTGATGACCGGCTCCGCCTGGGGAGTCGAGAAGCCGATTGTCTCGCTCGGGATCGTGGGGGCGGTGGACCGCACTCTCACCGGCGGGGGCTATCCGCCACTGCTTCAGTGCGACGTCCGAACGACCGATACCTCCTGCGGCGCGGGCATCGTGAACAGCCAGGGCAAGCTCGTCGGCGTCGTCATCGGCACGGACAAACCCGAGGCACAACGAGGCTGGGCCTACGCGGTCCCAGTAACGCACGTGCAGCGGCTGCTCCGCGTGGCGGACGGTGCCAAGGAGACTGGCGGCAAAGAGAACGACAAATCGGTCATTGTGCTGAAGCGGCGGCGGCCGGTCGTTGGCATGCAGCTCGACAGCCAGGCCGACGGCGCCATCCTCGTTCGCCGCGTCGTCGCCGGTGGTCCCGCGGAAAAGGCCGGCCTCAAAATCGGCGACCAAGTCACCGCCACCGACGGCATCCGAATCCGCTCCGTCTACCAGGCAACGGTCCCCACGCTCCACAAACAGCCGGGGGACACTATCACCTTCACCATTGAACGGGACAGCAAGCCGCAGGACATCCAGGTCACTCTTGGCGGCGGCGTGGAACTCCCCTCGCTGCCGGAAAATCAACTCGCCGAAGTCATCCAGCCCAAAGTGCAAATGCGGCGGGATTCCAAGGGGAGCTACATCCGTCAGGAAGATAAATCCGATCTTGTGCTCAACCCCCTCGGCGAAGGTGGCCGCATCAAAACCGCCGGGGACGCCATCCTCGCCGCCGAGAAAATCGCCGTCCTGGAAAAGGCGATGGACCGCTATCAAAAAGTAATCGAACTCCAGCAGCAGCAACTCAAGGAGTCAAACTCCAGCCGCCGCCAGCTAGAAGAAGCTCTCGAACTTCTTAAATCCGACCTGGAGACCCTTCGCAAAAAGGTTCAGCCCAGCGACGATGGTGCCAAGAAAGAGGCGGCTCCGGAAGGGACGAAGAAGTAAAAGCCACTGAGAATGGCTTCGCGTCCCTGGGGACTTCCTCGCCGCTACAGTGACTTACTTGAACCCAGTCTTCCTCCCCAGCAGCTTCTCCTTGGTCGCCCACAGGCCGGCTGATGGAGTGGGAATAAAGTAGAACCGTTCACGGCCAACTTCGTTATAGCCTTCTTTGAGCTTGTCGATGGGATAGTGGCGGAGAGCTTCGTTCAAATCGGCGTATTGAAAGTTGACTTGCTCGATATCGGTTCGCGACAAGTGGCCAGGGGCGTAGGTGATTTTGAAGCGGCCTTCGGAGGAACCGTGGATGAGGTGGGCGGTGGCGTGGGCCAGATCCTGCATGTCGGCGTTCTGCTTGTAAAGCTCCATGACTTTTGGTGTGCCGCAGTAGCCGTGCTTGCGGATGAGAGCATCCACATCGGGCTGCTCGCCGAACCGTTTAAGGCCGGGGGCGATGATGAGGAGTTCGCCGCCGTCCGCCAGGGCCATGCGGGTGCGATAGACCGCTTTGTTGGCTACCCAAGTGCTGAAGAATTCGTCCCCCTGCATGACGCAGACAACTTTCTTGAGCGGCTCGTCAAGAATGGTAATGTTCTGTTCGCGGGCCTGCCGGGCAGCGGCGAGGTATGTCTCGAGATCGTCGCCGACATGGACGCCGGTGTGAACGAGCTGGCCCGCTTTGTCCCGGGCCAGCACCACTTGGATGTAGCAGTCGGGCAGCTTGCCGAGGAACTGCTCCTCCGCCTGGTTGAACGCCTGCCGCACCGGTGTGAGGAGGTTGCCGAGGTTGTTCTCAATCCCACAGCAGGCGGCAGCCATGTGGGCCGCACAGATCAAATCCTTGCCGCCGAGGCCAATGAAGTAGTTCTTGTTATGGTTGGCAAAGCCAAGCACTTCGTGCGGGACGACGTGGCCAATGTTGATGACGAGGTCCCATTTCTCCTCCATGAGCATCCGGTTGAGGACAATGGGAAACGGCCAGTCCGCGATGCCGCCGGTCACTTGCTTCACATCGTCGGCGGAAAGCTCCCCAACCTTCACGCAGCCGTCCCGCCAGTCGTGAGCATGAATCCGCTCGTCGGGAATTGAGCCGAACATCTGCCGATTCTGTTCCGGCGTATGCGGCTCATGCTGACCCAGCGTAGGGATAACGTGGACGTCGCACGAATCTTTGAGCAGGTGATACAGATACTCCGTGATCCATCCCGCACCGGAGTGCATCCGCGTAATATCGGGCGGGAGTAGTAGAACGCTGCGAGGATTGAGACAGATTTGCTGAGCCGCCTGCTGCAAGGCCTGGCGGAGCAAATCCTCGACCTTAGCGCGGGGGATGGATGGAGCGGTGTAGGAAATCCAGGGCATGGGAAGATGGAGAGAATGAGAGACGGAGAGTTGGGGAGAGGGAAGGCTGTTCCAGATTAGAGTTTCCACTTGTCGGCGTTGACAATCATGCTCACGATCATGGCGATGATTTCGTCGTATTCCTTATACAGGCGGCGACCTTCGTCGCGAGGGAGGTATCCGCACTTTACTGAAAATTCGAGCCACGTTTGGGATTCCGCAGCTTCGGCCTCGGCATCCGAGAGCTTGCTGACAAACGCCAAGGGATAGCGTCGTTTGCGCCAGGCCTCGGTGATGTTAGCACATACGGAGCGCGTCGCACGTCGCCCTTGGTCAATGAGCGAATACCGCTCGTCCTTGGGAAAACACTTCGATAACTCAAAAAAACTCATGGCAGCGGCAAATCCGCGTTGGTAAACCTCCAAATCCGTATGCTTGCGCACGATCTTCTTCATAACGTTCTCGACGTTGTTAAGACATATCTACTCTCCTCCCTCCCTCTCCCCCACTCTCCTTCTCTCCGTCTCTCTATCTTCCCTTCGCGGGCAAAATCACCAGCCCCTTTGCCCCCAAATCAATCCGAAACACTCCCCCTTCCCCGGCTTCTTTCCCAATGCCGCCGGTGATGAAGAGTTGGTCGTGCTTCGGGCCGCCGAAGGCGACGTTGCTGGTGGTGGTGTTGCCGCCGTCGTACTGGCGGAGGAGCTTGCCGGCTGGGCTGAGGACTTCGACCTTCTTCATGCCGTAATGGGCGACGTAAAGGTTGCCGGCCGCATCGAGGCACATCCCGTCCGGCTGGGCTTGCATGAAGTCGCCGCTTTCGTGCTTGGGGAGGTCGGCAAACACCTTTCGCTCTCCCACCATGCCAGGGCTTTTCACTTCGTAAACGAGAACGCGGTTGAGCTGGCTTTCGGCAAGATAGAGCTTCTTGCCGTCGGGCGTAAGGACGATGCCGTTGGGATACGCCAGACCCTTATCGACGAGATGCACCTTGCCCGCTTTGTCGACGTAGTGGGCGCGGCCGATGAGGTTGTCGCGGCCGCTGTCGCCTGGATCGCTGAAATAGAAGCCACCACTCGCCGTATCGAGCGTCAGATCGTTGGGACCAAGCAAGGGCTTGCCGTCGAATTCTTTGGCGGCGTGCTCGAGCGCCTTGCCTTCAGCCGAAAGATGGAGCACCGCGTGATGGCTGGCGTCGCAGACCAGATGCGTGCCGTCGGCGAGGATTTTATGGCCGTTGGGTTGCCCCGGTTCTGCCCATACGGAGTTTTTTCCGTCGAGCGAAAACTTGGTGATGCTTTTCCCCCAAGAGACATAGCCGTTGCCGGCGTGATCGAAGACGACGCCTTCGCAATACGAGGGTACGCGAAAGACCTCCACCGTCTTCGCCTTATCTGCCGCCGGCAGTTCATCGGCAGCCGAGGCGGAGATTGTGATTGCAGCCAGGGAGAGGAACAGGGAGTTGAAAAGCAAGGTTTGGCGCATGGGGCGGCTCCGGGAGAGAGGGAAAACTCGTTGGCTGCAAGTTTAGCGGACGAATTGCGGTGCGTCACTCCGGCGGACTATCATGGAGAGGCGACTTACCGTCTCATTTCCTACCGTGCACTCCATGGTTTCCGTGTACCACAAGCGTCTACCTCTACTCCTTGCCGCGATCCTCTGCTGCTTGCTGCCGCTGCGCGGACAAGAACTCGAAGCACCGTTGGCAGCCTATCCGCCAGAGCTGCTGGCCGAAGTCGAGCGGCTGGTCAATGACCTGAGCGGCGAGTCCTATGCCGCCCGTGAAGCGGCGGGACGACGGCTGCTTAACATTGGCGAGGCAGCCTGGGACCGGGTGTTTGAGGCTTCTCAATCGGCCAACGACCTGGAACTTCGCTACCGGGCGGCGGAGTTACTCAAGACGCTGCAAAAGAAGAAGTTCATGCCCATTCGCGTCTGGGAAGAACACAAGGATATCGTGTGGGCGGTCGCCTTCTCCCCCGACGGCCGCTATCTGGCCAGCGGTGGCGGCGGGCTGGAAATGAATGGCACCTGGACCGAGGGTTCCGACTTCTCGGTCCGCATCTGGAGTCTCAAAGACGGCTCGCTCCACAAGAAACTCGACGGCCACAAGAACGCCATCACCGCCCTGGCCTGGTTCGCGGACTCCAGCCGTCTCGTTTCCTCCAGCAGCGACAATACGGCTAAGATCTGGAGTGTTGCGGACGGCAAAGAAGTAGCGACCCTGCTGGGACACACCGATCGCGTTTCCGGCGTGGCAGTTTCGGAGGACGGCACTCGCATCCTCACCGGCAGTTGGGACAAGACCTGCATCCTGTACGACGCTCGCACCGGCAAAGCTGTGAAGCAACTCGACCCGCCGCACTACGGCCGCATCTGGAGCGTCGCTCTTTCCCCGGACGGGAAAACGGCTGCCGTCGCGGGGGACCACCCGCAAATTCGCCTGTGGGACCTGGAAAATCTCGCCATCAAGAAGGAACTGCAGGGTCATTCCCAAGCCGCCGTCGCGCTGGCCTTCTCCGCGAAGGGGGACCGCCTGGTCTCCGGAGGCTGGGACAACACGGCGATCGTCTGGGACCTGGAAAAAGGAATGCCGTCGAAAGTCCTAACTGGAAATGCAGGACGCGTCGAGGGAATCGCAATTTCCACGGATGGCAAACGTGTCCTCACTGGCTCACTCGATCAGAAAGTCCGCTTGTTTGACGCGGACAGCGGTCAGCTATTGCAAACTTACGACGGGCACACCGGCGGCATTGGCAAAGTGGCGCTGTCTAAGAATGGCAAGTACGCCGCTTCGGGAAGCTGGGACCACAGCGTTCGACTTTGGCCAATGCCGAAGTGAGTATCAAAATTGGAAATCTCAAATCTCAAACAAATTGAAATCCAGAAATCGAGAAGCGTATGGCCTTAAGCCGTTTCTACTTTTCAGTTTTCCACATTTGATTTTATTTGAGATTTGAGATTTCTCTATTCTTACCTCATCACAGGTTGCTTGCTTGCCGCCTGCCGGGCGTCTTCTTCGTCGTAAATGGTCCAGACCGTGGTATTCTTTTTCAGCGACGCCAGCACTTCTTGGATCTTCACTTCCCGGCGTTCCCTTTGAATCTTTTCCTTAATTTCCTTTTGGGCGTCTTCAAAGGGAGTCTGTTTCGCTTCTGCCCGCTCCAGCACCCGCACAATGTGAAAGCCCCGTTCGTCTTCCAAAATCAAACCGAGCTTATTGAGTTCCTGCTTGAAGACCGCGGCATCGATCACGTCGGAGGCCAGGCTTCCCTTGCTGATCCAGTCGTATTGACCCCCTTTCGAGGCATTGGCCTCGTGGGAGAATTCCTTGGCCACTTCCGCAAAGGGGCGGCCAAAAAAGACGGCATTTCCCATTTTGCGGATTTGAGCATCCGCGGCAGCTTTCTTTCCAGCTTCGGTTCGACCTTCACAGCGGCTGCTGTAAACAGAAAGCAGCTCAAAACGGGCCTTGGCCGGAATGGCGAATTTGTCGGGATTTTTGCGGTAGTATTCCAGCATGTCCGCATGGGTCACTTCCGGCTGTTTCTTGATCTTCTCGATAACCGCTTGCTGCCCCAGGTTGTGCTCCTTGAACATCGCGATCTGCTTCTCCAGCGAAGAGCCAAAGGTCCGCAGCGATTCGTCGAGCTGAGCCTTTGTCTCTAACTTATTTTCTTTCATCAGAAGAGCCAACCGTGGAAGGACAATATCGGTCCGCATCAATTCGTCCATCTCCTTGCGGGTCGTCACCTTCTCCATCTTCTCCCGCATTTCATCGAGCCCCTTGTCAAAGGCATTTTGAACATTCTTGTTGATGTCCTTCTCGGCCTCCTTAGCCTTGTCCTTGGCCTTTGCGGCCAGGGTTCGCTGAAACTCCACGTACTGCAATTTCTTCTCGGCCAGTTGCTTGGTGATGCTGCGAATTGCGGCGTCGCGGCGGGTGTTGTACTCCGCTAGCTGATATTTGTTGGTAATGCGGGCTCGATCCGCATTCATGCTCTGATCCACCAGCGAAGCAACCTCGCCATAGAGAATGACCTGATTGCCAACGCGAGCCATGATCTGGCCAGGAAGAAACCGGTCCCCTAGTTCATCATCGGACTCGACCGCTGCACCGTCCGCCGGATTGGCATCCGCCCCGGGGACTGCCGTCTGGCGAAGAATCGGCGCTCGAGTCCCGGGCATGGGCGGTTCGGCTGCTGGCTTTTCCGCAAGGCTGCCGAATTTGGGAAGCGGCGCGGGTTGATTGACGATGGGAAAGCGCTGAGGCGGAGTCGCTTTGGGAAAGTACGGATCTTCCCGCCCGCTGAAGGGGCTGGGGGGAGGCTCATTCGTCGGCGATGTCTGCTGGGCGATGACTGCGCGCAGCAGGAGCGCACTGAGAATGACCGTTGCCGGGATGAGTACGCGACTCTGCACGAATTCCCTCGGGAGATAGTAGCCAGCACACTCCTTGTGCTGGCCCGCGTTTCTGAAACGCCGCGCTCACGGAGTGAGTGGACTAAGCTGGGGGCGGGATTGTAGCCAGCTCATTTCACCTGCCGCAAGACCGATTTCACAAGACTCAGAATTTCGACTGGCTTTGTAAGTCCCTTGGGAATCGGCAGATACGCACTTTTATCATCCACCACTCGCAGGCGACCCTTGTGCATTCGGGCGAGTTGCTCGATTCGGCGGCGATCGCTGTAACGAAAAACCACGTACTGCTGCTCGATGAAGATGGCGGTGATGAGCCAGATGACCGCCTCCATTTTCAATTCTGCTAGCTCCAGCAGACGAACCGTCGGCAGTGGTGGCTCGCCGAAACGGTCGACGAGTTCACTGCGGAAATCGGCCAGTTCATCAAAGCTGCTGACGCGCGTGAGGCGGCGGTAGAGATCGATCTTCAGCCGCATATCGTCGACATAGTCGGCCGGCAGGAAGGCGTCGCCCGGCAGATTGATGTCCACTTCCAGCGAAAGCTTGGGGGCCATCTTTTGCAGGGTGCGAACTGCATTCTCCAGGAGCTGGCAATAAAGCTCGTAGCCGACCGTGGCGATGTGGCCGCTCTGCTGCGTCCCGAGGAGGTTCCCTGCTCCGCGGATTTCGAGATCCCGCATTGAAATGGCAAAGCCGGAGCCCATTTCGCTGAACTCTTCGATGGCCTTCAGCCGACGGGCGGCATTGGGGGTGATGTGCTTGTGCGGATCAATCAGCAGGTAGCAATAGGCTCGGTTTTTGTATCGCCCGACGCGACCCCGAAGCTGATGCAAATCAGCCAGGCCATAGCGGTCCGCTTCATCGATGAAAATGGTATTGGCGTTGGGGATATCGAGGCCGCTCTCGATGATCGTCGTCGCAAGGAGCAGATCGAATTTGTGCTCCACGAAGTCGATCATCACCTGTTCCAGTTCGTCGTCAGCCATCTGGGCATGACCAACCCGAATGCGAGCCTCGGGAACGATCATCCGGAGCTTGTTCGCCAGCAGCTCAATGTCGTGGACGCGATTGTGAACAAAGTAAATCTGCCCGCCGCGACTGAGCTCGCGAAGAATGCTGTGCCGTACCAGATCGTTGTTCCAGCGAGTGACTCTGGTCTCGACGGCGAGGCGGTCTTCCGGCGGCGTTTCCAAGTTGGAGATGTCCCGCACCCCGACGAGCGACATGTGCAGCGTCCGCGGAATCGGCGTGGCGGAAAGCGTAAGCACGTCTACCGTGGCCCGCAGCATTTTCAGCCGTTCTTTGACGTCCACACCGAACCGCTGCTCTTCGTCGATGACCACTAGGCCGAGGTTGGCGAATTTCACATCCTGCGAGGCGAGGCGGTGGGTGCCGATAACAATGTCCACTCGTCCCGACTTGAGACCGGCTATCGCCTCTTTCTCCTCATGCGGCTGGCAGAAGCGACTGAGCTTGGCGATGTCGAATGGGAATTCCGCCATCCGTTCGCGAAAGCTGTGGAAATGCTGTTCGGCCAGGATCGTCGTCGGTACGAGAACAGCGACCTGATGGCCATTATCGACCGCTTTGAATGCCGCACGCATGGCGACCTCGGTTTTTCCGAAGCCGACGTCGCCGCAGAGGAGGCGGTCCATCGGCCGGGGGCGATGCATGTCTTGCTTGATGGCGGAAATGGCCGTAAGCTGATCGGGCGTTTCGGTGTAGGGAAAACTCCGGTCGAATTCTCGCTGCCAATCGGTGTCGGGACCGAAAGTGATGCCGGGACGGGAAGCACGGATGGCTTGCATGTCGAGCATTTCGACAGCCAAATCCCGAACGGCGATTTCTGCGGCCTGTTTCTGTTTGAGCCACGATTTGCCGCCGATTTTGGCGAGCGACGGGCGAGTCTTGGAGCCGCCGATGTACTTCTGCACGAGGTCGATTTTCACCGCGGGGACGAAAATCTTGGTCCCGCCATCGAATTCGATTTCCAGGTGCTCTTCCGCCTGCCCCTGCTTCTCAATCAATCGCAGGCCGCGATATCGGCCGATGCCGTGAGCGAGATGCACGACGAGATCCCCCTCGCGGAGGTCGAGAAAGCTGTCGATCGCTTTCCCCAGTCGTCGTCGCGGCAATCGGCGAAGCTCACCGCGATGGAACAACTCGCCGCCCGTGATGATGACGATTCCCTCGTGGGGTAGGCTTCCAGCCTGCCCTGCATCACATTCTTTACCACGAAGCCGAAACCCCTCCCGCAGCGTTCCCAGCGGAAAGCTCAGCCTTCCAGCGGCAGCCAGGCGAGTCGTCATCAGGATTTCTTTGAGCCGCTCGATTTCGGCTTCGGTTTGGGCGACGACAAAGACTTCTTGCCCTTCCCCCAACCGGTCCAGTTCGTCCTTAACTTTGCCGATGTCGCCGCTGAACCGCTCGACCGATTCAATCGGCAAGTGGCACGTATATCCGGCGGTCCCTTCGAGAATCGCCCCCGCCGTGGCGACGGCGAAACGGCTGCACTGAGAGAAGACGCCGGCAACCGAGTGGAACTGCTCGTGCTTTTCCACTCGCTGTAAATAGTTGCGGCCTTCTTCTTGAATCTTGCTTGGTTCAATGAGCAGGAACCAGGAGTTGGCCGGGAGATAGTCGGCGAGATGGCCACGGTCGCTGGTGGCGGCAGCGACCACCGTGACATTGGCCTGCGTCAGTTTTTCCAAGCTCCGCTGCGACGAAACATCAAACCGGCGGATGGACTCAATCTCGTCGTCGAACAGCTCGAAGCGGATTGGCTGATACCAGTCCGGGGCAAAAATATCGAGAATGCCGCCGCGGTGGCAGAACTCGCCGGGAAGCTCCACGGCCGTCGTGTGGTGAAATCCCCGTTCCGTCAGCCAGCGGAGCAGCGGCTCAATCTCAATCCGCTCTCCCACCGCCAGCCGCCGCGTGCTGGCCTCGAGAGTGGAGCGCTCGGTGGTCGGTTGCAGCAGGGCTTGAATGGAAGTGACAAGGAGCCGGCAACCTTGGCCCTCTTGAGCTTGTGCCATGAGCCCCTTGATCGTCCGCAGGCGTTCTCCAAAGCTCTCTTCCTGAACAACCTGCTCATCGGGGTCCCGTTCCCAGGCAGGATAAAGCAGCGGCCGGTCTGCGGAGAAAAATTCCAGATCGGCGGTGAATTCATCCGCTTCCCGCTGCGTGGGAAGGACGGCGACGATGTAGTCCACACTATCTCGGTTCGGAGGACTTTTTAGCGCTGCCGCCAGCAGCGCGCAGCTTGAGCCCCAGGCTCCGTCGAATGTGGCGGGGCGCCCCGCGGCCAGTTCCGCCGCTGCATCGCCAAAGCCTTCACTTTCCCACAACGCTCTTTCCAGTCGCCGCATCCTTTCGGCTGCAGCCACTTCCGGCAAAGCTGCCGTCATCATGAAAGAATTCTACGGGGAAGAGACGGGTTCGGAGAAGGGCAGACCGCGCAGGCCGCTTAACGCGGGAGAAGAATATCGTTCGCCGTCAACTCGCCGCAGGCAATGCCGTCGACTATCACCGAAACCCTGGCATCTCTAGAAAAAATCTCTTTGTCTTGGAAATCAGGTTTTTTCACTGCCCCACTTGGATTCGTAAACACCTCAATCTGGTCGTTCACCAAGTTAACAATCCAATAAACCGGAATGCCCGCCCGAGCATAGATGCGTTTTTTCCAGGTCCGGTCGCGTTTCAATGAGGATTCGGCGACCTCAATAACCAGCGCATTTCTCCCAAACCAAGGTGCCTATGGGAGTAAAACTGACGGCTTCCCCGAGCGATGGAGAGATCCGGCTCTGGTTCACTATCCGAAGTGGCAATCGGCCCCTGCGTCGAAATTGCGTACCCCCGCAAATGCAAAGCATCTATCAGGTCGCGAAGATTCTGTGTGACGAAGTTGTGAACTGGGTTTGTAGTCATCTTTCGGACCATCCAGCCTTCTAGAAGCTCGATGGGGTCTTCATCCGTCAGGATGCCCGTCCGCACCATTTCGTCGTATTGCTCAACGGATACTCGCCAAAAGTCATCGTATTCGGCCAGCGGTGGATCCGAGGGAAATGACGATGAGAGATTTGCGGCAGTCACGGTTCCACACTCAGATTAGGAAGAGCACTCACTACAACCAAATGTACTCTACCGAGATTACTAAGAAAACTCAATGTTCACCGCGGGGCGCGAGCCTACGCCTTTGGCTCGCTCCGCGCATAGCTTCCCAGCACTTCCAGCCGCACGGTTTTGCGGCGGAGGGCGTTCAGGGCATTTTTGGCTTTGCTATCACCGGCATGTCCTTCGAACTCGATAAAGAAAAGATACTCGTTGCGGCTGCCGGACATCGGGAAGGACTCAATCCAGGTCAGGTTCAGCCGGCCCCGTTTGAAGACGAGCATCGCATCGGCGAGAGCCCCCGGCTTATGTGGGATTTCCAGCATCAGGGCGGTCTTGTCCTTGCCAGTGCGCTTGGTTTCCGGTCCACCGATGACGGCGAAGCGGGTGACGTTGTTCTTATTGTCCTCGATGTTGGCGTCGATAGTATTCAGCCCATAGTGCATCCCCGCTTCAATGCTCGCCACAGCGGCGGCCCCGGGCTTATCGGCGGCAATCTGGGCCGCTATGGCGGTGCTGGTCATTTCAATCGTTTTCGCGCCGGGCAGATTTTTAGCAAGCCAATCGCGGCATTGAGAGAGCGCCTGCGGCTTGCTATAGACTTCGACTACTTCCGAGCGGGCGCATTTTCCCAGCAGGTGGTGGTGAATCTTGATTTCCACCTCGCCTGTGATTTTTGTCGGCAGGCGGGCGAACATGTCGAGCGTGTCAACCACGCGGCCGTCGGTGGAGTTTTCCAGCGGTACGAGTCCAAAGTCGATCTGACTTAGATGAAGTGCTTCAAAAACGGCTTTGATGGTGGCGTGCGGCGTTAGATCGGAACTGTCCCCAAAGCGGTCGATCGCTGCCAAATGGCTGTAGCTGTATTTCGGCCCGAGATAGCCGATCCTCACTGGCTTCACCAGCGTGCGGGACGTGCCCAGGACATCCCGCAAAATGAGGCGAATGGACTCTTCGCTCAGCGGACCTTTGTTAAGCTCCGCGGCTCGCCGCATCGTCTCTTGTTCCTCTAAAGCGTCATACAGCGGCAGATGATCGGCCTGTCGCGCCTTCGCCAACCGCTGTGCTGCCCTCGCTCGGTCAGAAAGGGTTTTAACTAGGTCGCGGTCCAGTCGCTCAAGCTCTTTGCGAACTGAATTGATGCTGCCGCCGGTTTTCTTCTGCTTGCTCATGGATTTCCGCTCATTCGTAATGCTTCAGGCCAGGCGGGTGAAAGTACTCTTCAGCTTAATTGGCCGCGTTTGGGAAAGCGTCCTCCTTTGACAGCACTTCGCGAAAGGAGCGGCGGTAGTGGGAGTTTCAACGATTGCTGGGCTGGCTACAACCGGGGGAGACAGGGCGACGCTTGGGTCGCAACATGAAAAGCACACTCCAAACATGCCATTTTGACACCCTCGCAAATGTCACCTAGCACTTTGGGTCAAAATGGCAGCGAATCCTGGCACCTCCAATCCCAGAGTACTTCCTGCCGACTGCACCGACTTTGTAACATATTGCATACCAACAGTTTGCGTCGCGCTTTGCGACACTCATCGTCTCCGGTACGGCCTTTGCAAAAACGGGAGCAGAAGTACGAATCGAGTACATAAGCGCCGGCGGCAGGTCGCTTGCCGGTCAACAAATAACCAAACCTACAACACCAAATAACTCGAACGAGGGAAGACACCATGGCTGCTGGAGAAAAGATTATCGGAATTGACCTGGGAACCACCAACAGCGTGGTTGCCGTGATGGAAGGGAGCGAGCCCAAGGTCATCGCCAATGCCGAGGGAAACCGGCTGACCCCCAGCGTGGTCGCCTTCACCGACAAGGGAGAAGTCCTCGTCGGCGAACCGGCCAAGCGGCAGGCGGTCACCAATCCCACTCGGACCATCTATTCCGTCAAGCGGTTCATGGGGCGTCGGCACCATGAAGTCGAAACGGAAGAGAAGATGGTTCCTTACAAGGTGACGGGTGCCTCGGGCGAATACGTCAAAATCAAATCCGGCGACCAGGAACTCACCCCGCAAGAAGTCTCGGCCAAGATCCTTCGCAAACTGAAGGAAGCAGCCGAATCTTACCTCGGCCACAAAGTGAACAAGGCGGTGATCACCGTTCCCGCATACTTCAACGACGCGCAGCGTCAGGCGACGAAGGACGCCGGTCAGATTGCCGGCCTCGAAGTTTCCCGCATCATCAACGAACCGACCGCAGCCGCTCTCGCCTATGGCCTCGACAAGAAGAAGGAGGAGAAGATTGTCGTCTTCGACCTGGGCGGCGGTACGTTCGACGTCTCCGTGCTGCAAGTCGCTGGCGGGGGCGACGACGGAGAAACCAAGGTCTTTGAAGTCATCAGCACCAATGGCGATACTCATCTCGGTGGCGACGATTTCGACGAAGTCCTGATCCATTTCGTGGCGGATAACTTCCAAAAGGAGCAAGGGGTCGATCTCCGCAAAGATCCGATGGCTCTGCAGCGCCTCCAGGAAGCTTGCGAGAAGGCCAAGAAGGAGCTTTCCTCGCTCCCGCAGACGGACATCAACTTGCCGTTCATTACCATCGCCAGCGGCGTCCCCAAGCATCTGCAAGTCACCATCACGCGGGCGAAGTTCGAAGAACTGACCGACCACCTCATCGAACGCTGCCGCAAGCCGGTCGTGCAGGCGATGCAGGATGCCAAGCTTTCCGCTAAGGACATCGATGAGGTCGTGCTCGTTGGTGGCAGCACGCGCATTCCCCGCGTGCAGAAACTCGTGAAGGACATCTTCGGCAAGGAACCGCACAAGGGTGTGAATCCGGACGAAGTCGTTGCCGTCGGTGCCGCCATTCAAGGCTCCGTATTGGCCGGCGAACGGAAGGACGTGCTCCTGCTGGATGTGACTCCGCTCACGCTCGGTATCGAAACCGAAGGTGGCGTCATGACGGCTCTGGTCGAGAAGAACACCACCATTCCCACCGAGAAGAAGCAGACCTTCAGCACGGCCGCGGACAACCAGACTGCGGTCACCGTGATGATTTTTCAAGGGGAACGCAAAATGGCGGCCGATAATCGGCTGCTGGACAAGTTCGACCTGACCAACCTGCCGCCGGCCCCGCGTGGAATGCCGAAAATCGAGGTCAAGTTCGACATCGACGCCAACGGCATCCTCAACGTCTCGGCGAAGGACCTCGGGACCGGCAAGGAAGCGAACGTCAAGATTCAGCAGTCCTCCGGCCTCTCGAAGGACGAGATCGAAAAGATGCGGCGCGACGCCGAATCCCATGCCGACGAAGACAAGCAAAAGTTCGAACTGGCGACGGCTCGCAATCATGCCGAGAACCTCGCGTGGCAAATTGAGAAGACCATGAAGGAGCATGCGGACAAGCTGACCGATGCCGACAAGCAGCCCTTGCAGCAAGCGGTCGAGAAAACCCGCGAAGTCGCCAAAGGTACGGACGTAGCCGCCATCAAATCGGCCGTCGAAAACCTCGAAGCCGCCTCGCACGCCTTCAGCAAGGTCCTCTACGAGAAGGGAGCAGCGACGGCAGGTTCCACCGGTGCGGAAGCAGCCGGCGGCGATGGTGCATCGGCTCAGGCCAAGCCGGACGATGACGTGATTGAAGGGGAGTTTGAGGTCAAGAAATAAGGCGAACCGACTCTCACTTCGCAGCTTGATGTTTTTCAAGGGCAGGAGAATTCCTGCCCTTGTTTTTCAGAATTACTTGCCTCGTTCCTTCCATTTCGCTTGATCGCTGGCGGTGTGAAACACGCCCAGGACAAATACAATGTCCGCTTTCTGGCGAAAGAGAATGAGATAGGGAAATCTCTTGAGACGCGCAAAATGATAGTCGAGATCGTCGAATGCTCGTGGAAAAGATGCGGGGGATTCTTCGACTTCATCAAACCGAAAATCAACCGCGGCTCGGAATCGGATTGCGAGGCCAGCGGAGCGGGCGTCATACCACTCCACCGCTCCCTTCAAATCATCCGCCACTTTGGGATGGAAGCGTAGCTGGCTAGACATTGCTGCTCTCGACGCGTCGCCAAACCTCTTCACGCGTTATGGCAATCGCCGGATTCGCTTCCAGTTCTGCCGCCCGAGCATCGGCAACGTCACGATGCCAAGCTGGTAAGGGGAAGCGATCTCCTGTTGCCTCGATGTCGTCCCACAGTTCTTCCACAACGCGCAGCTTATCAGCAATAGGAAGATGACGAAGTTGATCCATGCTGGGGTGCATAAACATAGGCTCCGAAGGGTTACTACATCATACGGCGATTCGGCAAGCTAAAACAGTTCCGGAATCGGCCGGCCCCCTTCGGCCACAATCGGAATCGGCCGGCCTTGCGGGTTGACCCAGTGGGTTTTCTGGTCGATTCCCATGTAGCGATAGACCGTCGCAGCCAGGTCCTGCGGGCGGACTACGCCGCTGACGGGACCGCCGCCACGGGAGTCGGTGGCACCGATGACTTGGCCGTGCTTCAAGCCGCCGCCAGCCATCAGCATCGACATCACGGCTGTCCAGTGATCACGGCCGGCATCTTTGTTGATCACCGGGCTGCGGCCGAACTCGCCGAGCATCAGAATCAAGGTGCTGTCGAGGAGGCCGCGCTGTTCCAGGTCGTTGACGAGGGCGAATAATGCCCGATCCACTTCCGGCAGGATCGGCTTGAGCCCCTTTTCGATGCCGCCCCACTGCACCTGGTCCCCGTGATGATCCCAATAACCCCACGCGCCGCTGACCAATACGAACGTGACACCCGCTTCGACGAGCCGCCGCGCCAGAATGGCCTTATCACCCACACGGCTGCCACCGTATTCGCGGCGGGTGGTTTCCTTTTCCTCATCCAGATTGAAGGCCTTTTGCACCTTGCCGGAAAGGACCATGTCATACGCCTGCCGCGTGAAGCGGTCGAACTGCTCCATCGTGTCCTTGCGGTCCACTTCCTGCCGCACTCGGTCGAACTGCGTCCGCAACTCCTGGCGGCCGGAGAGTCGGCTCAACTCCATCCCGGCGGGCAGCGCAAACTTGCCGGTCAGTTCCAATCCCTTTACCGGCTCGTACTTCGCTCCTAAATATCCAGAGCCATAAACATCCGCGACCCAGCTCGGCGCCAAGCCAATGAACGACGGCATGTCAGCGACGTTCGGTCCGCGAAATTTTGCCACCACGCTTCCCATCGACGGATAGCCGCCGCCATCGCGGCCGTCATCGGTGCGGCGGGCCAGCGGATTCCCGGCCTGCATCGTAATCGGCGTGTGATTGCTCGCACTGCAATCGACGCTGCGAATAATGGAGAGTTTGTCCGCGATGGAAGCCTGCAGCGGCAAATGCTCGGTAAACTGCACCCCTGGCAGCTTCGTCTGGATGGTCCCGAATGGGCTCCGAATCTCCTGCGGAGCTTCCGGTTTTGGATCCCACATATCGATATGGCTCGGCCCGCCGGAGAGCCAGAACAGAATAACAGACTTCTTGCCGCTCGTCGTTCCTTCCGCGCTGGCCTGACTTTGCTTCGCCAAAAGCGCCGGCAGCGACAGTCCTGCCACCCCTGTCAGCCCGGTCTGCAAGAACCATCGCCGCGACCGATGGCAAATCAAATCCTGCGCCGGCATGAACGGCGAAGCGAGGGAAGAAACGGCATGGTCCTGAGTATGGGTCATGGCAAAAGCCTTGTGTTTTGGGCAGGGACAGGCTCTATCCTACGAAAATCGTGCCCCAAGTCAAATATCGGCATCCGTTTATCTGTTCCGCGTGCCTTCCAGAATGTTTGCACGCTACGGATTGAGTTTTAAGCAGACCACATGCATGCTGGAACGAAGGAACAGCCGTTTGCCAACGAGGGCGGGGTGGGCGTAGACGCCGCTTTCATCCGGGAAGACCGTTAGCCGGCTGAGGAGTTTGAAAGTGTCGGCGGTGGCGTCGACCAGGAGCAACTGGCCGTTTTGGGCTGTGATGAGGAGCTTGTTGTCGGACGCGATGATCGTCGCGTATTCGGAAAAGGCTTCGTCGGCGTTTGTCCAGAGCGGCTTAAGGTTGTCCTCCAGGTTCAGGCAGTGCAGTTTGGTGGCGACGCCGAATAACCGGTTGCCGACGACGACCGGGGTGTGCATGTCGGGAGCCATGGGCTCATAGGTAGCGATCGGCTTAGACTGGATGCTTCCGCTTTGGTCAAATCGGTGCAGCCTGGTGCTATTGTTCTCGGTGCTGAGGATCAGCGTTTCTCTCCAGACGACTGGCGTGGCCACGTTGAAGTCGTGATCATTCTCCGGTGTCAGCGTCCAAAGCCGCTTGCCGGTCGCGACATCCCAGCCGCCAAGACTAATCTGGTCATAGCCGACGAGTTGCTCCTTGCCGCCAAGCTTGGTGAACAGGAACGAGCCGAAGGCGGCTGGTTGGCCGGGGGTTTTCCAAAGGACTTCACCGGATTTTGGATCCAGTGCAACGAGAGCCGCTGCGGGGCCGCCGGGGTTGAGGATCAGCTTCCCCTGGGCAATTAGTGGCGAACTGGCCATTCCCCACGTCATGGGGCCGTCGGTGCCGAACTCCTTGCGAATCTCTTTCTTCCAGACGATTTTGCCGGTCTTCAGCTCGACGCAGTGCAAGTGGCCGAAAGCACCGTAGAGGTAGGCCAGATCGCCGGCGATCAGCGGCGTCGCTCGGGGTGAATTGCCGTAGTCCAAATTCCCTTTGGCGAGGTAGCGAACGGTCCAAAGTTCCTCGCCGCTGTCCGCCTTGAGGCCGCGGAAAATATCGGTTGAGTCGAGCAAGTCCCGGTCGCTGACGATGATGATCTCGCCGGTTGCCGCGATCCCCCCCAGCCCTTGATTGCTCAGCTTCTTCTTCCAGAGGAATTTGGCTTCCTTCGGCAATTCCGCCGGCAGCCAGGAGACATGACCGTCTCGATGAGGTCCGCGCCAGCCGGGCCAGGAAGCCTCAACATCAATTGGGGCTACTTTTTTTTAGCAGCGGTCAGCGGAGTGGCTTCCACTTCCTTGAATCCGGCTTTGGTTTCCAGTGCGAGGCAAAGGAGCGGTTCGTTCTTAAGCGCCAGAAGTTCCGCCTGAATTACCTTCTGAAGCTTGGCATCGAGCTGCGCGGAAACGAATGCGGCCACAAAGGGAACGGGGCTCGTTTCGCCGATAACGCGTAAGTCCCCTTTCTTCACCGTGCCACAACCTTCCAAAAGGGGTTTGGCATAGCTGCTGATGACGGCCGCACCGTGTTGATCCTTCCCGAGTTCCAGAATCAGCGTGGCTCCTTCGTCGCAAGCGCTGCGGGTTTCAATTTCCTGGGGTGCGCCAACCTTGTGGGACTTGAGCAGTGCGAGCGCGGCCGCATGCTTCTCATCACACTCCTTGGGGCCAAAGATGATGCGATAGCCGGCGAGGTCCGCGACGGTCTTCGCCTTGTCAGCGGTGGGAACAACAATCAAGCCGGTCTGCGTCGTCGCCCCATCCTTGCCGGTCAGGCTGGCGACCTGCTTCACTTGCAGCCCGGCCTTCGCCGCATCGAACAGCACCACGGAGTGCTTGCCAATGATCAGGTCGGCTTTGCCGTCGGTCTTGGATTTGAGGGCGGTGACGAGAGACTCGCTGTAGGCAATCTTCACAGGTCGTCCAAGCTTCGTCTCCAAATGGGCAGCGAGCTTGTCGTAGTCCCGCTGGGCATATCCTTTCACGCAAGGGCAGGAAAGGGGAGCGGCGAGCGGGTCCATGACGACGATGGTAAGTGCATTATCGGAAGGGACTGGCTTCGCGTCGTCCGCTAAGGAGAAAGTTGCGCAGATGAGAGAGGCCAGAACGAGAGCGTACCGCATCGGACTTTCCTTAGGCTAAATCTTCTGTCCCCTGAATTGCCTCACGCCCACGCAGAGCCGTGGGCGTGCCACCGATTGCATCCATTACCCTGCCGGCTTCGCGTCTTCCTGCTTCGCCAAGATGATGATTTGCGAGCCGTTAAGGTCGTAAAAATAGATGTACTTGCCGTCCTTCGAAGAGCCGATGGCGACGTTTTTGCACCCGCCGCTGATGGGCGCGTCGGCGGCCAGGCCGATGTATTTGCCGTTGGGCGAGAAACACTTCACCTTCCCTTCGGATTCCGAGGTCAGGATATTGCCGTCCGGCAAGAAGCAGACGTTCATAGGATTGCAGCAACCGCCAAAGCTCGCGCCGCTCGATTCCCGCTCACGAGAACCGAAGGAGCCAAGCTTTTTGCCGTCCTTGCTGTAGTGAACGACGGAATGTCGCGAGTTCTCGGCCACCCACAATTCATCCCCTCGAGCTTGCACGTCCATCTGCCCGCAGCAGCCGGAAAGACCGGTGATGACCTGCTTGGCATTATTAAATTCCATGTCCGTCCGCCAGACCGCGAAGCCATACCCCTTCGTAACGGCGGTCGTCACATAGATATTGTCCGCCGAGACGGTGAGGGAATGAATTTTCTGTAGTCGCTGGGTGATTTCGTTGATGATGTCGTCAACAGATTTCTTGTCGAGCTGCGCGACCGTGGTCGAGTAGCTGGTGATGATCTGTTTGTACTGACGAATCTGATTTTCGAGGACTTGCTTCTGGCTGGCACCCGGCTGGTTAACTCCACCGAAGACAATCGCAGCCGGTACGGGCTTCTTTTCCGCCTTCTTCTCGGCTTTGTTTTCGGCAGGCTTTATCTCGGCACCCTCTTTCTTCGCATCCTTGTCCTCGGCGGCTTTCAATTCCTTGAGTTGATCTTCGAGCGACTTAAGGGTCTCGTTGAACTGCTCCACTTGTTGCTTGTATTGCTCCTTTTGCTCCTTGAGCTGCTCGGTCGCCTGCTCGCGGAGGTTCTCTTTGTCCTTCATCACGGCTGCGACATGGGGCGAGTCCACTTCGGACAGCAGCTTGCCGTTTTTGTCATATTTCGCCAACCGCCCGCTACCGCCGACGTAAATATTTCCACTGGGGTCCGCGGCAATCCGCTGCGGCGTAAACGCCGTGGTCCACTGCGTAACTGGTTTCCCCTCGGAAGAAAGGACGTGAATCTCACCGCCACCTTTCACCCTGTTTTCCACGTCGGCCCCGTAAGTCACCGGAGCCGAGACGACCGCGTAGATTTGGTCCGCCGCCCCGACGCAAAAGGTCTGCAACGTTCCCCCATCCTTTCCGCGGATGGTTACCTTCGTCAATTCTTTATGGGTGGTCGGCTCAGTTTCCTTGGGTGCCGCTGGAGCAACGTTGGCTGCTCGGCTGATAACGCGGAGCGTCGTGGCCGCTTTGGCTTGCACCTTGGCGGGAGTCGCTTTAGCCGGAACTGGCTTGGCCGGCCCATCTCCTTGTGCTGTGGAAAGCAAGCCCGCCGAAAGAAAGCTGGCGACTGTAGCGCCGGCCAAAAATTTTTCGAATGAGAAACAGACTCGCATGGACAGGCTCCTCAAAATAGTACGCAAGCTCGGACAGCCCCCGAATTGTAACAGGCCGATTATACGTGAGTGCCGGCTGGGGAAACAATTGTTTTACAAGAATTGTTGCCTCTCCCGGCGTGAACGGAGATTCTGACACGCCTAAGAATGAGCGTATGCATCGGGATATCCCACAACCAGCTTTTCGTTGACCCAACTCCACCGCACGGCTAGGATTTACGTCTGGCAACGAACGCTCCGTATTCAGACGAGCCAGTTCATTTTATGGTTTTGTCCCGCTGGAAATTCGCTTTGGGTTTCTCGTCCGTTTTGGCAATCGCTTCTTCGTCGCTAGCAGGGGATGTTACCAAGCCAACGCCCGAGCAGTTGCAGTTTTTTGAGACCAAGGTTCGGCCGATTCTGGTGGCGAACTGTGAGAAGTGCCATTCGGGGAACAAACCCAAGGGCGACTTGAGCCTGGAGTCTCGCGGCGGGCTTCTGGCCGGTGGTGAATCGGGTGATGTGGTTGTTCCCGGCCAGCCGGAAAAGAGTCTGCTGTTAGAAGCCATCAACCGGACCTCCATCGAGATGCCGCCGGACAAGAAACTTGCGGATGCGGACATTGCCACGCTGACGGAGTGGGTGAAACTCGGCGCTCCCTGGCCCGATGAACCTGGCAGCAGCGGACCGACGCTCCGCAAGAGTCGCGGCAAGATCACCGACGATGACCGCCGTTACTGGGCCTTCCAGCCGGTAAAGAAGACGGTGACTCCGGAAATTGAGAAAGACGGCTGGTCTCGCAGTAGCATTGACCGCTTCCTGCTTGCCAAGATGATTCCCGAAGGTCTCCAGCCGGCTGCCGAAGCGGACAAGGAAACGCTGATTCGCCGGGTCACGTTTAATTTGCTCGGTTTGCCCCCTTCGCCGGACGAAGTGGCCGCGTTTGCAAATGATAGGTCGCCCGACTCCTACGAACGGCTCATCGACCGGCTGCTGGCGAGCCCCCCTTATGGCGAACGGTGGGCGCGGCACTGGCTGGATTTGGTTCGCTACGCCGAATCCGACGGCTATAAGCAAGACGGCTATCGACCCAGCGCCTGGCGGTATCGCGATTACGTCATTCGCAGCCTCAACACCGATAAGCCGTATGACCGGTTCGTGCAGGAGCAGATTGCCGGAGATGAAATTGCTCCGGAAGACCCCGAGGCTCTCATCGCCACCGGATACTACCGGCTCGGCATCTATGAATACAACCAGCGGGACGTGCGGAACCAGTGGAACATCATTCTCAACGACATCACCGACGTGACGGCCGACGTCTTTCTCGGCATGGGGATGAGCTGTGCCCGCTGCCACGACCACAAGTTCGACCCGATTCTGCAGAAGGATTACTACCGCTTGCAGGCCTTCTTCGCCCCGATAGTCCAGCGGGACGACGTTCCGGCTGCGACCCCGCAAGCTTGCAGCGACTACCGGGAGAAACTCAAAGCGTGGGAAGAGAAAACAGCCTACATCCGCAAGCAGATCGACGAAATCGAAAAGCCGTACGTCGATGCCGCGGCCAAAGCGTTCATCGCCAAGTTCCCAGTCGATATCGAACCGATCTTCGACAAGCCCTCAGGTGAGCGTACGCCTCTCGAATCGCAATTGGTGCGGCTGGCGGGCCGACAGGTGATTGAGGAAGGTGGCAAAGTAGACTTTCCCAAGAAACTCAAGGGAGACGAGAAGACAAAATGGGAAGGTCTAAAAAAGCAACTCGCAGAACATGACAGCCTCAAGCCCCAGCCGCTGCCGGAAGCAATGATGGTTAGCGACGTGGGACCGATCGCTTCGCCGGTTGTCATTCCGGGGAAGCGGAAGCCAGAAGAAATTGCCCCCGGCGTGTTATCGGTGCTCAATCCCGCGCCGCTGGAAATCTTGCAGCCTTCCACTTCGCTCAACTCCACCGGCAGGCGAACGGCTCTGGCCCAGTGGCTGACCCGGCCGGATAATCCGCTGACTCCGCGGGTAATGGTCAACCGCATCTGGCAATATCACTTCGGGACGGGACTTGTTGAAAGCAGCAGCGACTTCGGCCGCCTCGGCCAGCCGCCAAGTCATCCCGAACTGCTCGACAACCTCGCGGCCGACTTCGTCCAGAGCGGCTGGAGCATGAAAGACGTTCACCGCCGGCTGCTCAGTTCCGCGGCTTATCGCCAAATCTCGCACGGCCCGGCTCTAAACGATTCCGCCGCTAAAGACCCCGGCAACAAGTGGCTCTCTCGCATGACTGTTAGGCGTTTGGGGGCGGAGCAAATCCGCGACGCAGCGTTGACCGCCACGGGCGAGCTCGACGGCACACGCGGTGGTCCCGGCGGCGACAACGCCTCTTCCCGCCGGAGCGTCTACCTCAAAGTCCTCCGCAACAAACGGGACGACCTCCTCGACGTCTTCGACGTCCCCGACGGCTCCAGCAGCATCCCCGAGCGGAACGTCACTACCACGCCGACGCAGTCGCTACTGATGATCAACGGGCCGTGGATGCTGGCGAGGGCCAAGTCACTCGCTGGGCGGATTGAAAGAGAACAGAACAGCGCCAACACCGAAACGAGAATTGCCGCTGTTTATGGAAGCCTCTTCGGACGTGCCCCGACGGCTGACGAATCCGCCGCAGCGACTAAGTTCCTCGGTAGCAACAATTCCAAAGAGCGTCTGATCGACCTCTGCCACGTGCTGCTGAACTCCAACGAATTCCTGTACGTGGATTAATATGTCTTCCATTTTGCACTCTACACTCTGCACTCCTCACTCCCGCCGCGAGATGCTCCTCTCCGCCGGTGCTGGCTTCGGCAGCTTGGCCCTCGCGCACCTGCTGCCCGGTTCCCTCCTCTCCGCCCCAGCCCCCAGCCCCCAGCCCCTAGCCCCCAAAACCCCGCACATCCCACCGCGAGCCAAATCCATAATCTTCCTCTTCATGGAAGGTGGCCCCAGCCATCTCGACACGTTCGATCCCAAGCCGCTGCTCAAGGAGCTGAACGGCAAGCCGATGCCGCCGACGTTCAAGCCGGTGATTCTGGCGATGGGGGAGAACAACAGCCCGATCATGGATTCGCCCCGGAAGTGGAAGCAGCACGGCGAGGGGGGGCTGTGGGTTTCCGATTGGCTGCCCCACACGGCGACTTGTGCGGACGACCTGTGCGTGATCCGCTCCTGCTGGACCAACGGGCTCAACCACTCCGGCGGCGTCTGCCAGATGAACACCGGCAGCACTATCGGCGGCCGGCCGTCGCTGGGGGCCTGGGTCAGCTACGGCCTGGGGACGGAGAACGAGAACCTGCCGGCGTTCGTCGTGATGGAGGATAACCCGGGCTCCGTCATCAACGGCCCCCGCAACTGGTCCGCCGGCTTTATGCCCGCCGGCTATCAGGGGACGGCGCTCGCCAGCGGGCCGGAGCCGATCCGCTTCCTCGCTTCGCCGAAGGGAACGACCGACGCCGAGCAGCGGCTGAAGCTCGATCTGCTCAAGCAACTGAACCAAAAGCATGCCGCCGAGCGCGCTGGCCAGAGCGAGCTCGAAGCCCGCATCGCAAGTTACGAGCTTGCCTTTCGCATGCAAGCCGAAGCGCCGGAAGCCGTGGACCTCAAGGACGAAACAGCCGAAACGCAGGCCCTCTACGGCCTCGATCAGAAGGAGACGCAGGGCTTTGGCCGGATGTGTCTCCTCTCTCGCCGACTCGTCGAGCGGGGCGTCCGCTTCGTGCAGCTTTACAGCGGAGCCGGCAGCAAGTGGGACGCCCACGCCGGCATCGAAAAGAACCACAGCGGCCTCTGCAAAGCCACCGACCAGCCGATTGCCGGGCTGCTCAAGGATCTGAAGCGCCGCGGTCTCTTAAACGACACGCTCGTCATCTGGGGCGGCGAGTTCGGCCGCACCCCCATGAGCGAAAAGGGGGACGGCCGCGACCATAACCCCTACGGCTTCACCATGTGGGCTGCAGGCGGCGGCATTCGCGGCGGCCGGACTGTCGGCAGCACCGACGACATCGGCTTGCATGCTGTCGAAGACCGGCTGCACGTGCACGACCTGCACGCCACGTTCCTCCGCCTGCTCGGCATCGACCACATGCGACTCTCCTACCTCAACAAGGGCCGTCCCGAACGGCCGACAATTAATGAGGGGAGCCCGTGCGAGAAGGTTATCAACGGGTAAGGAGTTTTTCGGGCTCTTGACTATCGACGCCGAGCAATCTCGATCCTCGTTTCATCGGAACAAGTCAAGAGCTACCCCTTGGTTGTGCCGGAAACCTTCGGCTGTGTCAACAGCGACGCCACGATGAGCACGATGAACCCTAGCGGCAGCGTGACGATGGCGGGCTGGCTGAAGGGGACGAGGGCGGTGTTCGGATCGAGGCCGTAGATGTTCTTGTAGGCTTCGCCGCTTGCCAGGACCCAGGCGAGCGAGCTGAAGAGCCCGGCGAAGATGGCCCAAGTGATGCCCTGCTTAGTCGTCCCTTTCCAGAAGAGCAGCATGACCAGTGCCGGCAGATTGGCGCTGGCCGCGACATTGAACGCCCAACCGACGAGGAAGGAAGGGTTAAAATCTCCGAATAGAATGCCAAGGCCAATGGCAAAAATGCCGACGACGACAGCCGAGATCTTGCCCGCCCGAACCTTCTCGTGATCGGTCAGGTCCATCTTGAAGAAACTTGTCAGCAGATCGTGGGCCACTGCGCCACTGGCAGCGAGAATCAGCCCGCTAACCGTTCCCAGCACGGTTGTGAATGCAATCGCGCTGATTACTGCAAACGGCAGAGCCCCAAAGCTGCGGGCGAGGAGCGGTGCGGCCATGTTCCCCTTGGAATCCGTTGGATCAAGCACACCGCTTGTCATGGCCCCGAGGCCGAGAAACAGCGTCAGCACGTAAAAGAACCCAATCGCCGCGATGCCAACCATCGTGCTTTTGCGTGCCGACGCCTGATCCTTCACCGTGTAATAACGGATGAGGATGTGCGGCAGCGACGCCGTTCCAGCGAAGAGGGCGAGCATGAGCGAGAAGAAGTTGAGTTTGCCTGCGAGAGTGTCTTTGCGAAGGTCCGCAAACATGGGGCTGGCACCAGGAAGTAGCACGCTCTTTCCTGCCACCGCCTTGGGATAATAAACGGTAGTTACCGAGCCATCTTCTTCAGTGACTTTATCTGATGCCCAAGTGTAGATGATGCTGTCTTGAATTTCCTGGAAGAAACGAAACGGGCCGAGCAGACCCGTGGACGCCGGCGCCTCTCCTTGCTTTGGCCCACGCAAAGTTTTGATGCTGCCCACGGGATAGAAGTCCGTTTCGCCCTCTAACTCTCCTTGAGGCTTTCCATTAACCCATTTGCGGCCGTTCTTTGTGGATTCATATTGAGTCTCGCTGACAAAATCAGACAGCTTAATTTCTTCAGCCGAAGTTCCCGCGGCCCATTCGGCAACCACGTCACCAATCTCGTTCCCTCGGTCACTCCAAATCAAAACGGATTTGGTTTTCCGGTCGCGAGTTCGAATGTACGGCTTCCCTTTCCATCCGCCAGTCTCCAGCAACACTTCCAATCCAGGGTCGTTGGACAGCTCCCTTTTTGTGATCCGTTTGACGGCCCGACTACCTTCCGCCGATTGAGAAACCAGCCCTCGCTGCAAGATCATTACAGTCAGGATTGTGCAAAACAGGACCAGGAGGGCCCCTTTGATGAACTGCACCCAAGTCGTGCTTACCATGCCAGCGGTTACGACGATCAGAATCACGACAACACCGACAAGAATGACTCCTTGATAAGACTCCAGACCGAGCAACGGCTTGATGAGCGCGCCCGCCCCTACCATCTGCGGAATCAGATAAAAAATGCTGACCACTAGCGTGCTGATGGCGGCTGACAGCTTGATTCCCTTGCTGTGAAACTTGCTGTCGAGGGCGTCAGCGAACGTGAACTTTCCCATCCGCTTGAGCGGCTCGGCGACGACAAACAGGGCGACGATCCAGCCCGCCAGAAAGCCGATGGAGTAGAGGAAGCCGTCGTAGCCAGAAAGGGCGATCATCCCGCAGATGCCCAAAAAGCTCGCCGCCGAGAGATAGTCGCCGGCGAAGGCGATGCCGTTAACGAACCAAGGGATTTCCCCGTGGGCCGCGTAATAGCCGCTGGCGGACTTGGCTTTCGCCCCCAGGTAGAAACTAATGCCGAGCACCACCAGCACGAAGAACGCGAAGACCCCAATGGCGAGAGGCGAAGCGGCGTAATTCACTTGCCCCCTCCTTCTCGCTCAAACTGGTCCGCGTTCCGCTTGCAGAGGAACATGTAAACCATCGCCATCATCACCGCGCCAAAGATCAGGCCAAACCCGTAAACAATCGCCACGTTCGGCCCTAGCGGCGTCGCCTGCCCCATCGTCCCCGGAGCATAGGCCGCCATGACGACGAACACGACATACGCCGTCAGATAAACGGCGAACAGCCCGAGCCCCGTGCGGGAATTGCGGGCCGAGAGATCGAGATGTTCGTCAACATGGTCCGCCGGACTGCCAGCAGGATCATCGGGAGAGGGTTTCATGCCCGGCTAAGATAACAGAGTTAGCTCCTCACGCCAGCACCTCTTCCACCACCTTACCATGCACGTCCGTCAGCCGATAATAGCGCCCCTGGAACTTGAACGTCAGCTTCGTGTGGTCGATGCCGAGGGTGTGAAGGATGGTGGCGTGCAGATCGTGGACGTGGACGGGGCGCTCGGCGATGTTGTAGGAGAAGTCGTCGGTGGCGCCGAGGGACATCCCCGGTTTGATGCCCCCGCCGGCGAGCCAAGCGGTAAAGCAGCGGGGGTGATGATCGCGGCCGTAGTCGTCGGCCGTAAGCGGACCTTGGCAATAGACCGTGCGGCCGAATTCACCTCCCCAGACGATGAGTGTGTCGTCGAGGAGGCCGCGCTCTTTAAGATCGGCGACGAGTGCCGCGCTCGGCTGGTCGGTGTCTTTGGACTGGCCGACGATTTGCGTCGGCAGCTTCACATGCTGGTCCCAACCTCGGTGGAAGAGCTGCACGAAGCGGACGTCCCGCTCCGCCATTCGGCGGGCCAGGAGGCAGTTGTAGGCGAACGTTCCCGGCTTCTTCACGTCTGGGCCGTACATGTCGAGGACTTTTTGTGGCTCCCCGGAGATGTCGGTCAGCTCGGGGACGCTGGATTGCATCCTGAAGGCCATTTCGTACTGGGCGATGCGGGTGGCAATCTCGGGATCACCCGTTTCCTGCTGCTTCAGGCCGTTGAGTTGGGCCAGATCGTCGAGCACCTGCCGCCGCGATTCCTTGCCGACTCCCTCCGGGTTCGACAGGAACAGCACCGGGTCGCCTGCGGAGCGGAATTTGATTCCCTGGTATTTCGTCGGCAGAAAACCGCTCCCCCAGAGTCGGTCGTAGAGCGGCTGGTCGGCTTTGTTGCCAGAGCCTTGCGAAACCATGACGATGAACGCCGGCAGATCGGCGTTTTCGCTCCCCAGTCCATACGCCAGCCACGAACCGATGCTCGGCCGTCCGGCAAGTTGGTTGCCGGTCTGAAAGAAGGTCACCGCCGGGTCGTGATTGATCGCCTCGGTGTGCAGCGACTTGATAAAGCAGAGCTCGTCCGCCACTTTCGCCGTGTGCGGCATCAGCTCGCTGACCCAGGCCCCGCTCTTGCCGTGCTGCGCGAATTTGAACTTGCTCGGCGCGACCGGAAAGCTGCTCTGCCGCGAAGTCATCCCGGTCAGACGCTGTCCCTGGCGGATGGAATCCGGCAGCTCCGTTCCGCGGAGGTCCGCCAGTTTCGGTTTGTAATCGAACAGGTCCATCTGCGACGGCGCGCCGGACTGGAAGAGGTAGATCACTCGCTTGGCACGGGGCTTGAAGTGGGGCAGGGCGTTCTTGGTGGGCTCTGCTTCGCCATGCGACAGCTTGCTGAGGGCGAGGGTGCCGAGAAGGCCGAGGGAGGTGAGGAAATTGCGTCGGTCGTTTTTAACGCCAAGGCGCAAAGGCGCGAAGACGCAAAGGGGAGAAGGAGAAGAGGAAGCTGGCAATTTTGGTTTCATATTCTTTACCTTATTCTCTTAACTTTCTTCTCTTCTTCTTTGTGCCTTTGCGTCTTCGCGACTTTGCGTTAAACGTGCGACTTTCTATTCTTTGACGACTGTCTCATCCAAATTCAAAAGCAGCGACGCAATCGCCGTGAATGCCCTCTGATCGTCACCTTTGGCCAGGCTCCGCTGCTTGTCCAGCGCTTTCACAAGCACCGCCAGCTCCGCTGCTGTCGGTTCGCGGCTGGTGGCGGTTTGGAACATGTGAATGAGGCGAGCGTTGTCATCGGCGAGCGGCAAGGCCAGCGTGCTTTTGGCGAATTCGCCGGCGGCTGCGAAAAAGGTCTGCTCGTTGAGGAGGGCGAGAGCTTGCAGCGGGGTGTTGGTGCGGTTTTCGCGGACGGTGCAGAACTCGCGGGTGGAGGCGTCGAAAGCGAGCATGGCAGGCGGGGCGATGGTCCGCTTCCAGAAAGTGTACAGGCTGCGGCGATAGAGGTCCGCCCCTTTCCCCGGCTTATAATCGTCGCCCCCGGTCAATTCCGTCCAAAGTCCCGGCGGCTGATACGGCATCACGCTCGGCCCGCCGAGTTGCTCGACGAGCAGATCGCTGGCCGCTAGCGCCTGGTCCCGAATCATCTCCGCCGACAGCCGAATCCGCGGCCCGCGAGCGAGGAGGCGATTCTCCGGATCCTTCGCGGCAGCTTCCGCCACAGCGTGCGACGACTGTCGATAGGTGCTACTGGTCACAATGAGTCGCTGCATTCGCTTGATGTCCCAATTGTGGGGTAGGCTTCCAGCCTGCCCAGAACTTCCTTCGTTCTCACGCCCACGCAAAGCCGTGGGCGTGCCACCCGAAAACTCCGTCGCCAGCCAGTCGAGCACTTCCGGATGCGTCGGCCATTCCCCCTGCGAGCCAAAATCCTCCGCCGTCTTCACCAGCCCCGCCCCAAAATACATCTGCCAGAACCGGTTCACCGCCACCCGCGCCGTCAGCGGATGAGCCGGGTCCACCAGCCACTTCGCCAACCCCAGCCGATTCCTCGGCGCATCCTTCGGCAACTCCAAACTCAAACTCGCCGGTACGGCCCGCTCGACCTTCTCTCCGGGATGGTCATATTGACCGCGGAGCAGCACATAAGCCTGTCGTGGCTCGGGCAATTCTTCCATGACCATGACGGTGGGAAGGCGACGCTGATATTGGCGAAGGGCGGCAGTTGCTTGTTCCATTCTGTCATACGCAGCCTGCTTGTCCTTAGGAAGATGATGCAGGCCGAAGTAGCGGAACGACTTTAGGAAACGATCGTGGTCGATCGAGTCCCTCGGTAGCGCAACGATTTCCGCCACCGTTTCCTTGACCGGTAACAGGAAAGACAATGTGTTAACATGAAAGTCGCCACCGTAGATTCTGATTTCGTCAATCTTTCCTCGGAATCGAGATTGTGGACCACCGCCACCACCAATACGAAGCGGCTCCTTCACGCTGAAAGGCTGGTTTAATTCAGCAAGCACTACCTGAGGATGCTCTTCCTCCAGGCCATACCCATTTCCATCAACGTAGATTCTTGCGCTTTGTGCAACATTATCGGCCCGAAGTCCGTAATACACTGCCAAAAGATGGTGCCAAGCTCCGGGTGTAACGCTTGTTCGTGTTTCAATTAACAGGGCATCATCCAGCCAGCGTTGGACTACATTGAACTGCACCTTACCGTTGACAATTGCCAGTTGATAGCCGTTTCCCTGTGCAACATCAGTCATTCGCGAAACGACAGTCCCTCCGCCTCCATCCTCAATCCAGACCCAGGCAGAGATGGCGAATTGATCGAAAAGCCCAAAGTCTCCAATATCTCCCGCTTCGACAACCGATTTGCCATCAAATACTAAGCTCTTTCCATGAACTCCATCCGCACTTTCCGGCATACCTTCTGCGATTCGAAGGGGTGGAAACGGAGGCGTGGCCTTCGCATTGCTGACGGAAGCTGCGGTAGTTCCGAGAGGCTTCGTCTGTGAGTCAATTGCCGGATCACGGGGCTTGCTCTCCGGCTTTTGCGCATCAAAGTCGATTGTTGCCAGCAGTCCTTCGGATGGCACATAGTCCTCATCGCCGCGAGGCTTGAATTCCTTGAGCCAAGTCTCAAAGCGGGGACGCAGTTCACCATCAACCAGATTTCCCCAGTCCCTCAGTGCTTTCTGCTCTTCACGTTTAAGCTGTGCAAGTTCTGCTTGTTGCGCCCGCGTCGGCGCTTTAATAAACGGTGGCGAGTTCCCAAACTTCACCGCTCGCCCGTTTTCGGGCACGCTGTTGAAGAAGGCGTACAGGCTGTAAAACTCCTTCTGTTTGAAGGGGTCGAATTTGTGGTCGTGGCAGCGGGCGCAGCCGAGGGTGAGGCCGAGCCAGACGGTGCTGGTGGTTTCCACGCGGTCGACGACGTACTCGACGGCGTACTCTTCGGGGATGATGCCCCCTTCCGCGTTGCCCCGGTGGTTGCGGTTGAAGCCGGTGGCGATCCGCTGGTCGAGCGTCGGCTTATCAAGGAGATCGCCGGCGAGCTGCTCGATGGTGAACTGATCAAACGGCATGTCCTGGTTAAAAGCTTCAATCACCCAGTCCCGCCACCGCCACATTACCCGCTCGGCATCGGTCTGGTAGCCATTCGTGTCGGCATAGCGGGCGGCGTCGAGCCAGCGGACTGCCATCCGCTCGCCGTACCGCGAAGACGCGAGCAGCCGATCGACGGCTCCCTCGTAAGCATCAGGACTTTCGTCGGCCAGAAATGCCTTCACTTCCGCCGGCGTCGGTGGAAGACCGGTTAGATCGAGAGTGACCCTGCGGAGCAATGTCGCCTTCGGCGCTTCGGGGGAATGTTTCAGACCTTCCCGGTCCAGCCGATTCAGGATGAAGTGATCCAGTCCGTTGCGGGGCCAGGCACGATCCGATACTTCTGGCATCGACGGCCGCTTGGGCGGAATGAATGACCAGTGCGCCTGCCACTTCGCCCCTTGCTCCACCCAGCGGCGGAGCAGTTCGATTTGCTCGACCGAGAGCTTCTTGCCTGAATCTACCGGCGGCATTCGTTCGTCCGCGTTGGCATGGGTAATCCTGCGAACCAACTCGCTCTCCGCCGGCTTGCCTCGAACAATCGCGGCCCCTTCTTTCCTCGCGGCAACGGCATCTTCTTCCCGGTCCAGCCGTAATTCGGCCTGGCGGGCCTTGGAATCTGGTCCGTGGCACTGGAAGCAATTGTCCGACAGAATCGGACGAATATCCCTGTTGAACTCGATTTCCCGTGGTGATTCCGCGCGAGAAGAGGAAGCGGCAGCGCAAAGAGCTGCGACTACCACCGAACCGATCCAACGTCCAAAATGCCCGCCCATGGTTCATCCTCCAACCTCCCACCATACCCGCAATTGGAGCGAATATCGAGAAGATGGACGTGAATCGCGGGGATGGCACGCTCACGGCTTTGCGCCGGCGTGATGAAGAACTGCGCCGAAACTCCGGGCGCTGACGCTTCCGGCTCGCGGGGGGGTCAGGCCAACTCCACCGGCGGCACCACGGCTAGGAACCGCCCGCCGTTGTCGTACCAGCCGTGGCAGTTATAGCGGGTCCAGAAGAGCTCAAACAGAAAGCTCACCCACTCCCGCCCGTCGGTCGGCAGTGAAACGACCGCGCGGCGGAAGGGGATTGGTTCGTGATGGTAGAAGTCGAGGCCCTGATCCGACAGATGCCGGCCGATGACGATGATCGTCTGGTCGGTGTCGGGCCGATGGTCGCTCAGGAGCGGCGTGAGGTGCACCGGATAGGGAAATGGGTCCCGGATGCCGTGGCGGCGCTCGGGATGATAGTCATCGCGCTGCGGAGTGAAGCTGGCCCGGGCCAACCGCACGCTGACGCGGATTTGCTCTTCCCGCATCGCACTTGATTCTCGTGGAAGAACCAGCGGCGGTGCGGCAAAAGCCGTCCCAAACGTCAGCGTGCCCATGCCTGCCCCTGACCTGAAAAAAACAGAGCTACGAGCGAAATGAACGCGAACCCTAACCCCCCGGAGACCAGCAAGAATGAAATGCTGGGCGAAAGTCGGGTCCGTTGAAGAGCCTCTGAATTTCGCGAGCGCGACAAACAAGAGCCAAAGATTATCTATGTCAGGAAACGGGAGGTGTCAAATCACAATCTTCCCGCTGTTGTTTCGGCGGCAAGCTGGGCGATCATGTCCTGCGTGGCCGCTTCCACGGCCCCCTGCCAGCGGACATCGCTGAATTTGTCTCGATATTCCACCCGAGAATGGGCGAAAATAATCCCGCGGCTGTTGTTGACGATGCCGCCGAGCCCCCGCTCGTCAAACGCTGCCGCACAGTCCTTGGCTGTTCCCCCTTGAGCCCCAAAGCCAGGAATGAGGAACAACGTGCTCGGCATGGCGAGTCGCAGTTCAGCCAGTTGCTCGGGATAAGTCGCCCCGCAAACCGCACCGGCAATGCCATATCCCTCGCTGCCGCGGCTCTTGCTGGACAACGCTTCCACGAATTCGGCTACGTGCCGATAGAGCGGCTTGCCATCGGCCACCAGATCTTGAAACCGACCCCCGCCAGGATTGGAAGTCTTCACGAGCACAAAAATGCCTGCTCCTCGTTCTCTCGCGATGGACATGAAGGGGGTGATGCTGTCGTCGCCAAGATAGGGGCTGACAGTGAGCGCGTCGGCTCCCCAAGAAGATTGCTGGGCAGGCTGGTAGCCTACCCCACCGAGATATCCTTCCGCATATGCCTGCGCCGTTGTTCCAATGTCATTCCGCTTGCCATCGAGAATAACAATCAGCCCCTTCTCCGCCGCGTAACTCATCACTTCCCAAAGAGCCACGCATCCCGCCGGTCCGAGCTGCTCAAAAAAAGCCGCCTGCGGCTTGACAGCGGGAACGAGTGGGGCGACGGCGTCGATGATGCCGCGGCAGAAGGCGACATAGGCCCGGGCGACGGCTTCATTCCCTTCCCCGGTCAGCAAACCCTTGGGAAGGCTCTCCGCCCGTGGATCGAGCCCCACGAGGACGGCGTTCTTCTTGCGGCGGATGGCACCAATCAGGCGGTCGGCGAAATGGCTGGGAGTGTGTTGCGTCATGCCGTGATTTTAGGGAAGGACAGCGAATTGCGGCAGGGGCGGAATTGGACGAGGGATTGTCAGCATCGTGTGCGGGGTACAGAGTACGGAGTACTAAGTACTAGGTACTCAGTACTTAGTACTTGGTTCTATCTCCCGCAGCTTGCAATCATCAGTACGGCACCGTTACCCTAACAAGACATTTCCATTAAGAGTCTTCGGTTCACCTTGCCAAAGGCCCCACCGCATGCGCACCCCTCTCCGTGTCACCCTCTGGAACGAATACGTCCACGAACAGCTCGTTGAGCAAGTCCGGCAGATTTATCCGCAAGGGATGCACGCCGTCTGGGCTGAATCGCTGAAGCGGCAATTGGGGAACGAAATTACCATCCGCACCGCCACGCTCGACGAGCCAGAGCATGGGCTGACGGACGAAGTGCTGGCGAATACGGACGTGCTGACCTGGTGGGGACATGCCGCCCACGAGCGAGTGAGCGATGCAGTGGTGGAGCGGGTGCAGAAGCGGGTCTGGCAGGGGATGGGGCTCGTCGCTCTTCACTCTGCCCATAACAGCAAGATTTTCAAGAAGCTGATGGGGACCAGTTGCATGCTCCGTTGGCGGGAAGCGGCGGAGAGAGAACGGGTCTGGATTGTGAACCCGTCGCATCCGATCGTTGCCGGCTTCACCGAGGAATACTTTGAACTGCCAAACGTCGAGATGTATGGCGAATTCTTCGACATTCCGACCCCTGACGAGCTATTCACCATCAGTTGGTTCGAAGGGGGCGAGGTTTTTCGCTCTGGCTGCACCTGGCGGCGAGGGAAAGGGAAGGTTGTCTACTTCAGCCCCGGTCACGAGACTTTCCCTATCTATCACGATCCGAGCATCCAGAAAATCCTCGCCGGCTGCGTCCGCTTCGCCGCCCCCACCGGCGGCACCTACCACGGCGAAGGCCGCAACATCCCGGTCCCCCTCGAACCGATTGCAGCCGAGCACGTTGTGGATGAAAGCCTGCACCGGGCGAAGTAGGACGGCGCACTTTCGCCGCTACTCTTTCACTTCTTTGCGAACCCGCCGGGCCGCGGCGGGTGATTCGTAGTAGATGCGGACTGTCGAGACGACCGAAATCTCGGACTTCATGGGAAGCTCGCGGGGCTGTACGTCGCCATCGCTGTAGAAGCCGCGGTAATAGGTATTCTTGGGGCGATGAGCCCGAAAGATGGTGTGATTGCGCCAGTCATCGGGAATCACTTCCTGCTCCACGGCGTTCGTGAAGGAATGGTACAAGGACTCCGGATAGTGGACTTCGACCTGCTCCTGCACATTGATCACCGGCGGCCTTTCCGCAAATAAAGCGAGCAGCACCTCGGCTTTACTCTTGGCGGCAGAGATGGCCTTTTCGCGGGCCTGCTGTTTCACCGCATCTAATTCCTTGCTCCAGTAATCGAAGGCAATGATGTCCGTGACCCCCTGCTCAAACGCGGCCCCCAGCGCCGCCATTGCCGCGGCATCGCTGGGGACAGCCAGATGAATATTGGACTGCATTCGGTAACCCGCCTTCTTTTCGGCCAGGACACTACGTTCTTCCCGCTTCTCCGCTTTCCACTCATACCGCGGCAGCACCGCGATAAAATCGACCACAATCGCCTCCGGCAGAATCTTCTGTTTCGTCCAGGCCCCTTTCAATTTGGCGATCGTTGCGTCCACCGTCTTCTGACATTCCAACGCGGTTTCCCCCTCGGCTGTCACCGCCATCACGATCCGCAGTTCGGTCGGCTTCACCCGTATTTCGGCTTTACCGTCAATCGCGATATAACTCTCCGCGACTTCTCGAGTCAGCGGAGTGAAAGTCCCCTTCCCTCGAACCGGCTCTTCCAGTCCCCCGCGAGAGCCGCTGAATTGCGCGGAAGCAGATACCTGAAATAATAAGGATGAGAAAAGGCAGAATAGAAGGCATGATCCAAGCAAAAAGTAGGCGGAGCGGGGCATCGCTGATCTCCTTGGGGACGGTTGGGCAACGAAGATGGACTCCAAAGCCAAAGCGATTAGGCATCGCTCTTGGAGACTCTACTGTACGCCCAGCCGCCTGCAATCCGCCAGTTGTCGCGTCAACTATCACGCGATGGCAACTGTGGGGCCGGCGCGGAGACTCGCTCAATCAACCGGTTGACGGCGGAGTGCTACGTGGACGGCGACGGCATGCTTCTAGGGCTTTGCTTTGACGCCGCCAACATCGGGCAACTCGACGTTGCCCTCGAGATTCGTCCCATTCGGTTTAGGAGTCGGCACCGTTCCCGCTAGCGATTCGGGGGAACCAGGGATCGGCAGTGCCAAGTGACGGCGCGGCTCCTTGCTTTCGCGGCTTCCAATGAAAGAAGCTCGCTGCAGATTTGGGAAAAATGTTCCTTGGTTGAGGACCAACCCCCAGTAGTCACGCTGTAGATAAATCTGGCCGCTTAAGATGAGCAGTCCGACAACTAGGGCAACGAGCCGCCAGAGACGGCGGGGTTTCGCTGGGCCGGTGGAATCATTGGCGTGCTGGGCCGGTGGTGAATCGGATGGTGGGGTAGCATTCTCAACGGGTTTGTCAGCGGCGCTCATCGACGGCTCCTGAAGAATCTCGCATGATCGGTCGGGCACGGAAATTTGCCGGCAATTGGGTGCCGCGCATGTTTAAGATAGAAAGGTCTTGGTGAATAAGAAGCACGGTCCATCAAGATTTCATATTTTCGCAACTCAATCCTCACGCAATTGCACCTACTCAGGGGGGGACAGCCTCGTTAACGCCCAGCCAGCGGCCTGCTACAATCACCGCATGGCATTCTTTGACACGGTGGCCATTGTTGGCGTCGGGCTGATGGGGGGCTCGATTGGGCTCGCGCTGCGGAAGGAGCGGATGGCCCGCCATATCATTGGCATCGGCCGCCGGATTGAACCGCTGCGGGCCGCAGAGAATCGAGGAGCGGTGACGGAAGGAACGACCGATTTGCGGCAGGGGGTGGCCTCGGCGAATCTCGTCGTTGTCTGCACACCGGTGGAGCAGGTTCCTGAGTTCGTCGCCGTCGCTGCCAAGGCTTGTAAGCCGGAGACGATCATTACCGATGTCGGCAGCACTAAGGCCGCCATTGTGGCTGCTTGTGACAAGGCACTCGCCGATTCCAAGGGGCTTTGGGCCAGCTTTGTTGGAAGTCATCCACTGGCGGGGAGCGAGCGGACGGGAGTCGAATTCGCCCGCGAAGACCTGTTTCAAGGCCGGACGACCGTCGTCACGCCGACGGAAAACACTCGCCCCGAAGCCGCGGCGAAGATTGAGGCGTTCTGGCAGGGACTCGGCTCCAAAGTCGTGAAAATGTCCCCTGAGGAGCACGATGCAGCCGTGGCGGCGACGAGCCATCTACCCCATCTGATTGCCTCCGCCCTTGCAGCCGCCACGCCGGCTGAAATACTGCCACTAACTGCGACCGGCTGGGGGGACACGACCCGCATCGCGGCGGGGGATGTCGATTTGTGGCGGCAAATCTTTCTGGATAACCGTGTCAATACCTTGAAGGCTCTGGCCCCTTTTGAGACAGTGCTTGCTGAGCTTCGCCAGGCTCTCGAATCGGCAGACGGCGCGGCACTGGCCCGGCTCCTCCAGCAAGGAAAGCGTATCCGTGACACTGTGGGAAGTTGACATTCACCCGGCCCCCGGCGAGCCCGACCTCCTCGGCCGCTCGACTGCTGCCCAGGCCCACGATTTGGGACTGGGAGAGCTCTCTATTCGCGCTGCCCGCGGGTACCTTGTCCAAGGAGACATCTCTGGTGAGGACATACAGCGTCTAGCCAGAGAGTTGTTTGCTGACCTCGTGGTGGAGACCACAAGGTTCGGAAAAATTGGTTACGACGAGCTTGATGTTGATCCGGCAATCTCCGATGGCAACGATGCGCCGCTATCGACTCTCATCCATGTCCTCCCCAAACCGGGCGTCACTGACCCCGTTGCGGATAGCGCCCTTAAAGCCATCGCCGACTTCGGCCTGAAAGCGGACGCGGTCTGCACTTTGCGGAAGTACTGGGTCGCCGATTTGCCGGCAGATCGGCTAAAGCTCCTTACCACCAAGCTGCTGGCGAACGACTCCATCGAGCAGGTCATCGTCGGCCCGCTGAGCCTCAAGCGAATCGACGTTAGTTCGACGTACCAGTTCGAGGCCCAGACGGTGCCGATCACAACCCTGGCGGACGAGGCGCTCGTCGCCCTCAGCAAGGTCCGCACGCTCAGCCTAACGCTCGTGGAAATGCAGACCATCCAGGCCCACTTTCGGCAGCTTCGCCGCGAGCCGACGGACGCGGAACTGGAAACGATTGCCCAGACCTGGAGTGAGCATTGCAGCCACAAAACGCTGGCGGGCATGATCGATTACCGCGACGAAAACGGCGAGCGAAAATTCGGCAACATGCTCAAGGAGACGATTTTCGCGGCGACGCAGCGGATTCGCAAAGAGCTGGGCAAAGACGACTGGTGCGTCAGCGTCTTCAAGGACAACGCGGGCATCGTCCGGTTCGACGAGCGGTTCAACATCGCCTTCAAGGTCGAAACGCATAACCGGCCGAGTGCCATCGAGCCCTACGGCGGGGCGAACACCGGCGTCGGCGGCGTCATTCGCGATACCCTCGGCACTGGCATGGGTGCCAAGCCGATTTGCAACACGGATATCTTCTGCTTCGCCCCGCCGGACATGCCCGTCGCCGATCTGCCGCCAGGGGTGCTGCATCCGCGGCGGGTGATGCGGGGCGTTGTCAGTGGCGTGCGGGACTATGGGAACCGGATGGGGATTCCCACGGTGAATGGGGCCATTTATTTCGATGAGCGGTACGTCGGCAATCCGCTGGTCTTCTGCGGCAACGTCGGCCTGATTCCGCGGGACCAGTCCTTCAAAGAGCCGCGGCCGCACGACTTGATTGTGGCCCTCGGCGGACGGACCGGGCGGGACGGCATTCACGGGGCCACGTTCAGCAGTGCTGAGCTGACCAGTCAGAGCGAAAAAGTCTCGGGCGGCGCTGTGCAAATCGGCAACGCCATCACCGAGAAGATGGTGATGGACGTGCTGCTCGCCGCCCGCGACCGGGGCCTCTACACCGCCGTCACTGATTGCGGAGCTGGAGGCTTTTCCAGCGCGGTTGGGGAGATGGGGGGCGAAATTGGAGCCGAGGTTTGGCTCGATAAAGCGCCACTCAAGTACGAAGGGCTGTCCTACACCGAAATCTGGATCAGCGAAGCCCAAGAGCGGATGGTCCTCTCCGTGCCCGAGGAAAAATGGCCCGAACTGGATGCACTCTGCAAAAGTGAAAATGTCGAAGCCACCGTCATCGGCCGTTTTGAGCCGACGGGCAGGTTAGTGCTGAAGTACCACGGCACCGTCGTCGCTGACATGGACATGCATTTCTTGCACGACGGTCGGCCAAAGGTGGAGCGGCAAGCGGTCTATGAGCCGCCAGCAGTCGAACAAATCCGAAATCCGAAATCCGAAATCCGAAATCCGAAATCGGCGGTTGATACGCTGTTGTCAATTCTTGCCTCGCTCAACGTCGCCAGCAAAGAATGGGTCATTCGCCAGTACGATCACGAGGTTCAAGGCGGCAGTGTCATTAAGCCGCTCACTGGTATTGCCAACGACGGGCCGAGCGACGCGGCTGTGCTGCGGCCGGTGCTGTCGAGTCGGCGGGGCGTAGTGATTTCCTGCGGCATGAATCCGCGGTTTGGCGAATTCGATACCTATCACATGGCCCAGAGCGGCATTGATGAGGCAGTCCGCAACTGCGTCGCCGTCGGTGCCGACCCCAGCCGCATTGCCATTCTCGACAACTTCTGTTGGGGCTACACGGACCGGCCGGAAACTCTCGGCTCGCTCGTTCGCGCTTCGCTCGCCTGCTACGACCTGGCGGTGGTGCTCGGTACGCCGTTCATCAGTGGCAAGGACAGTCTCAACAACGAATACAGCTACGACGAGGACGGCAAGCGGCGGACGATTCAGATTCCACCGACTCTCCTCATTAGCGCCATGGGGCAGGTCGATGACGTCAGCCGCTGCGTGACGATGGATTTGAAGTCGGCTGGGAATCTGCTGTACCAGGTGGGCGCGACGAAGGACGAACTCGGCGGCTCGCACTATGCACTCGTGAACGGCCTTTCCGGCGGCCATGTTCCCACGGTGGACGCACAGCTTGCCAAGGCGACCTTTGCCGCGTTGCACTATGCCATTAGCAGTGGCTTCGTCCGAGCTTGCCATGACCTGTCGGAGGGTGGCCTCGCCGTTACCGCGGCCGAAATGGCGTTTGCCGGTGGCGTGGGTGCAAAGATTCGCCTGTCCGAAGTTCCCAGCAGCGTCCCCGCGGCGGAACGGCGCGAGGGGTTTGACGAAGTACTCCTCTTTTCCGAATCCAACACTCGGTTTTTGGTCGAAGTTCCGCCGGGCAGAAGGCCCTATTTTGAAGCCGCCATGTTCGGCGTGCCGCTCGCCCACATCGGCGAAGTCACGGACAGCGGCCGGCTGCAAATCGCAGCGGCACCCATCGCACATCAGCATTTGCCGCAGTCGTGGCTGGTGGACGTAGATATCGCGACCCTGAAAGAAGCCTGGCAGAAACCACTTCGGTGGTAAGACCTATGCCCACTCCCCGCATCATCGTCCTCCGTGCTCCCGGCTCCAACTGCGACCAGGAGGCTGCGTTTGCGTTCGAAACCGCCGGCGGGAAGGCGGAAATCGTCCATCTCAATCGAGCCCTCGAGAATCCAAAAATCCTCGCCGCCGCGAACATCCTCTGCATCCCTGGCGGCTTTAGCTATGGGGACGATATGTCCGCCGGGCGGGTCTTTGGAAACCAGATCCGCCATCACTTGGCGGGAGCCCTGCAAGATTTCAAAGCCACCGGCAAACTCATCCTCGGCATCTGCAACGGCTTTCAAATCCTCATCAAAAGCGGCGTCCTCCTCCCCGACCGGGCTGACGAGCCCATCGCCACCCTCACCAACAACGACAGCGGCACATTCGAATGCCGCTGGATTAATCTGGCGGTGGAAGGAGGCAAATGCGTGTTCCTCCAAGGCATCCATCGGCTGTATGTTCCCATCGCCCACGCCGAAGGGAAATTTGTGGCTCGCGATGAAGCCACGCTAAATTCGCTGGAACGAAAAGGGCAGTTGTGCCTTCGATACTGCGAGCCAACAGCGGAAAGCGGAAAGCGGAAAGCGGAAGGTTCTTCCCCCAGCCCCCAGCCCCCAGCCCCTAGCCCCCTTCTTCCTTACCCCACCAACCCCAACGGCGCTCAGCGCAACCCCGCCGGCGTCTGCGACGAAACGGGCCGCGTCCTCGGCCTCATGCCGCACCCCGAGCGGCATATCGACCCCACACAGCACCCGCGCTGGACTCGAGAGAAACACGAGCGCGGTGACGGCCTGGCGGTGTTCGAAAACGCGGTGCGGTATTTTGGCTAATCCAGCTACGCGAGCTCCCTAATCCCCCGCCCCTCTTCCAAAATCCTGATCGGCCTTCCCGTCAAATCCGGAAACGTCTGCTGCGGGTCGATGCCGAGGTGGCGATAGACGGTGTGGAGCAAATCCTGCGGCGAGTAGGGGCGCTCGGTGGGATATTCCGCTTTGCTGTTGGTCGCCCCGATGACCTGCCCCATCTTTAACCCGCCGCCGGAGAGCAGGGCCGAGTAAGCTTGCGGCCAGTGGTCGCGGCCGGTGCCAAAGGCGTTGTGGCTGAGCCGCGGGGTGCGGCCGAATTCGCCGACCACCACCACCAGAATGCGGCGGTCGAGGCCCCGCTCGGAGATGTCTTCGATGAGCGTCGACAAGGCTTCGTCCATGTACGGCAGCCGGCGTTTCATGAAGTCGCCAAAATGTCCGGGGCGGCCGGCGTTCTGAATGTGGTCGTCCCAGTTGGTGAATTCCGGCCCGTTCTTCGGCGTGTTGATCGTCAGGCTGATGACGGCTGTCCCCGCTTCTGCCAGGCGGCGGGCGAGCAGGCACCCTTGCCCCCACACGTGCCGGCCATAGCGGTCGCGGAGCGACTCCGTTTCCTTCGACAGGTCAAAAGCCGCGGCTGCCTCCGGGCTGGTGAGCATCTGAAACGCGAGTTGGCGGAAGTGGTCGGTGCCGGTGAGTTGGCCGCTCCCGTCCGCATCGCGGCGATAACGGTCCACCTGGGCGAGCAGCCGGCGGCGGTCGTCCAGCACGGCGACATTCTGGGCCGAGACCGAAAGCTGCGGCGGCTTGTAATTGAGGGCCGACGGGTCGGCCGTTTCAAACGAGGCGTGCTGCATGCCCAGATACGTCGGCCGCATCATGTAGAGCCGCGAGGGGATGGCGACATACGGCGGGATGGCATGCTCCCCCAGGCCGCGAATCTTGCTGGCGACCGAACCGAAGTCGGGATGCTGGCTCTTCGACTGCGAGGTCGGGTCGAGCACCGTCGGCTTCTTCCCGGTGAGCACCACAATCCCGCCGTCGCTGTGAATCCCCACGTCGTGATTCAGCGAGCGGACAAGCGAAAACTTATCCGCAATCTTCGCCTGCCGCGGAAACAGCTCGCAAATCTCCATCCCTGCCACGTTCGTCGGCATCGGGCGGAAGACGCTGCGAAACTCCAGCGGCGCATCCGGCTTCAGGTCATACGTCTCCAATTGCGACGGCCCGCCGGCTAGATACAGCAGAATGACTGAAGTTTCCTTCTTCGCCTCCCCCGCCTGCGTCTTCGCCGCCAAAAGCTCCGGCAGCGTCAGCCCACCAATCGCCAACGTCCCCGCCGTCAAGAACGCGCGGCGGGAAAGGGGTCCAGTGCAGGGAGTGGGGAACGAAACAGGCATCAATATTTGGATGACGAAGGGAGAGAACTAGCATCAACGTATGCCGATGGGTCGCAGGAGTCAAGCGAAACACAAACACTTCGGTGGTCCCTATTGAGCCGTGTTTTTCCAGGGAACGGATCGTCCAACGGCTGAACCTTCGTTGTGCGATCACCCTCCCTGAGTCGAGGCGATTGTTCTACAATTCCCTCACCCACTTTTTCGCAGAGCAGACTTTGTTTTCATGACCACCCCCCGCAAAATCCTGGTAACCGCCGCTTTGCCCTATGCCAATGGGCCGATCCATATCGGGCACCTGGTGGAGTACATCCAGACCGATATCTGGGTCCGCTTCCAGAAGCTGCTGGGGAACCAGTGCATTTTCATCTGGGCTGACGATACGCACGGCACGGCGATCATGATCAGCGCCAAAAAGGCGGGGGTGACCGAGGAAGAGTTCATTGCCCGGATGAACGAGGAGCACCAGCGGGACTTTCGCACCTTTCAAATCGCCTACGACAACTATGGCAGCACCAACAGCTCCGAGAATCGAGAACTCTGCGGCCGCATCTGGGCCGCACTCCGTCAGGCGGGCCTGATTGTGGAGAAGGACGTCAGCCAGCTTTATGATCCGGTGGCCGGGACGTTTCTGGCGGATCGGTTTGTGAAAGGAAATTGCCCAAAGTGCAACGCTGCCGATCAGTACGGCGACAACTGCGACAAATGCGGCTCAACGTATACTCCCGCGGACCTCAAAAACCCCTACAGTACGCTGACCAAGACCACGCCGGAAATCCGCTCCGCCAAGCATCTTTTCGTCGAGCTAGAAAAGCTGCATCCCTTTCTGGAAAAGTGGACGCAGTCTGGAGAACATCTTCAAGCCGAAGTTGCCAACTACCTCAAAGGGCACTTCCTCGGCGAGCCCCTCCGTGACTGGGACGTTTCCCGTCCCGCGCCGTACTTCGGCTTTGAGATCTCCGACAGCCCCGGCAATTACTGGTACGTCTGGTTCGACGCTCCCATCGGCTATATGGCATCGCTCGAGCAGTGGTGCAAGAAAACCGGCGAGAAGTTCAACGATTGGTGGCCCCAAGGGGACAGCGCGGAAAGCACCGGAGCGGAAATTCACCATTTCATCGGCAAGGACATTACCTACTTCCACACCCTCTTCTGGCCCGGCATGTTGCACGCCGCCAAATTCAAGCTGCCGGCCAAGGTCCATATCCACGGCTTTTTGACCGTGGGGGGCGAGAAGATGAGCAAGACCAAAGGGACGTTCATCAGAGCCGAGACCTACGCCAAACATCTCGACGTCTCCTCGCTCCGCTACTACTACGCCAGCAAGCTCGGGCCGCGGCTGGATGACCTGGACCTCAACCCCGGCGAGTTTATCGACAAGGTGAATTCGGACCTGGTCGGCAAGGTTGTCAACATCGCCAGCCGCTGCGCGAAGTTTGTGCAGACCAGCGGCCTGTCGGCAAAGTACCCCGATGATGGCGGCTTGTTCACAGCCGGAATTACCGCGGGGAAAGAAATCGCCGCTGCCTACGAAGGTTGCGACTATGCCCGCGCCATGCGGCTCATCATGGAACTGGCCGCGAGCGCGAATGTATATATCGACGCGAAAGAACCTTGGAAAATCGCCAAGGATCCGGCCCGCGCCCAGGAAGTGCAGGACGCCTGCACGGTCGGCCTGAATCTGTTCCGCCAGATTGCCGTCTATCTCGCCCCGGTTCTGCCCAAGTTGGCGGAACAGGCGGGAGCGCTGCTGGGTGAGCCGATTACCAAATGGGATCAGTCGCAATCGCCGCTCCTCGGCAGGAAGGTCGCCCAATTTTCCCACATGATGAAACGACTCGAACTCAAGGACTTTGAAGCCATGATTGAAGACAGCAAAGAACAGGGGCTTGCCCAGTCCCCAGCCCCCAACCCCCAGTCCCCTTCCGACTCCGACGCTACTTTGCAGGCCGAACCCCTCCTCACCGACCTCGTTTCCATCGACGACTTCACCAAGATTGATCTCCGCGTGGCCCGCGTGATCAACGCCGAGGAAGTCCCGGAAGCGAAGAAGCTCCTCAAGCTCACGCTCGGCCTCGGCGGTGATGTGAAGCGGCAGGTCTTCGCCGGCATCAAAGCCGCCTACAAGCCCGCCGACCTCGTCGGCCGTCTCGTTGTCGTCGTCGCCAACCTCCAGCCGCGGCAGATGAA
>JBJXFF010000062.1:0-40369 GCA_046153945.1 Pirellulaceae bacterium | reverse complement strand
TAACTACGGTGCAATGAAGGCTGGTCCGGCACTCATCCTCTTGGGGCCGGCCAGGAACAGAACAGGAGAGAAGAAATGAGACGTCGCCCCACAGGTCATGCTCAGCGCTCTCGGCTTGCGCGCGGGTTCACGCTGGTCGAGCTCCTCATCGCGATGACCCTAACGCTGATGCTGGTCTACGCCGTCGCTCAGTTCTACGCCTTCATGGGGGAAACCGTCCGCGACGGCCGCGCCCAAATTGAAATGGGGGGCCAACTGCGGGCGGTCTCTCTGCGCTTGCAGCAGGACTTTGCGGAACTCACCGTGCGGGTCGGCGGAAAGATTGATGCCGGCCAGGGAATGGGATGCCTGGAAATCTGGGAGGGAATTGCGTGCGATAGCGATCCGAATGGTGACCGACAGGTGAACGCGCAAGGCATTTCCAATGACTTGCTTGATGCCAGTGGCAACAATCCCTTGGATTTGAATGGTGACGGCAAAGCTGACAGCGCAATGCTCGGCGATTGCGACGACATTCTGGTGATGACGATTCGCTCGCAGGGAGAACCGTTTGTCGGCCGCTGGTGGAATTCTGTTACCGGTGCCTACCAGATTGTGCAATCAAACCTTGCAGAAGTCATTTGGTTTACGACTTTTAAGGACGTCAATGCCAACGGTTCCTGGCAAATGAACGAGCCCCGTTATTTGGTTCGCCGGCAGTTGCTTATCCGTCCTGATTTGGCAATATCTTATCCAAACTCAGGTAATCCTCTTCCACAAGGCCAAAGTATTTTTCACCACAACGACATTTCCTGCCGTGTTTTGGTGAACAACTCGGGCAACTTCGCCGGCTATGCCGCGAATTCGCTGAGCGACCTCTCGCAGCGTGAAAATCGCTGCGTTCATCAGAATCTTTCCAATCTCAATTTCAACGGACTTGATGTTGCGAATATAATGGGCCAAGGGCACATGCCCAATACCATGCAACTGAATGTTGGATTGACGGATGTGCCTTCGATACCACTTTACCAACCAGGCTCATGCAGCTTGTATTCGCTGGATGGCATACTCCAATTCATCGGCGAGGACAAAGTTCTTTCCAATGTAGTGGCATTCGATGTCCGGGTTTACGATCCCTATGCTGGTCTCTGGGCCGACAATCTCAATTCGAATGCTACCGACGCTCCCTTGGGAGTCCTTTCTCCTGGTGATCCCGGCTATGCATTTGCTATTCACAACGCCGTTTCGAACGGTGTGAACAACAGGATGGGGAATGGTGCCTTTGTGGACCTTTGGTATACCCGGGCATTTGTGAATCTTCCGGCAGCCGGCAACATGAAGAACAACGTGCTGTCGAATTGCAATTCCGCCTATGCCTGGGCTCCGCAATCTCGCAACTTTCCCGGAGGTGCTGTTTGGGATACTTGGTCCACCGCCTACGAGAAAGACGGATCGCAACAAATTCCATTTGGATTTACCCAGCGATTAAACCCAGATATGACTGATGGAATAGATTGGCTGATTGACGGACTCGATAATTCTCCCTCTATCAACGGCGTTGATGATCCGAGCGAAGCGGAAACACAGCCTCCCTATCCTTCATGGGCCGGTTCGAACGGCATCGATGATGACGGGCAAAATGGGGTCGATGATGCTTCGGAGGTCGCCTGGTCTCTTCCTGGTGGCGTCCTCACTCCGGCCCCCACCACGCTCCGAGGCATCGAAGTTCGCATCCGCATGTACGAACCCGGCACGCGGCAGACGCGGCAGGCGACGGTGGGGACGGACTTTATTCCCGAATAGCCGACTTCGGATGGACTGCCAGAATTATGCATTCCATTCGTCTTCGCGGCCCCTGGGAACTCTATCTTCCCGGCAGCGAGCAGCCTCTGCGGATTGAAATGCCGGCGACGTGGGGGGCGCTGTACGCCCTCTGCTCCGCCGCAGCCCCCCTCCCCTCCCCTGCCCGTCTCGTCCGCCGCTTTGGTAAGCCGACGGGACTCACGCCAGAGGACCGGCTGCAGCTCGTCATCCAGTCGAACGCTGCTGATTGCCAGGTGGAACTGAACGGCCAGCGGCTGGGGACCATCGCTCCTGCCGCGACGTCCTGCTCCTGGGAGGTGACATCTCTGAATCCTCGCAACGAGCTAGTCATCCTGCTGACGGTGCCGCCCCGCGCGATGCTGCCGGCAGAGGGGGCCTGTCCTTTGGCCGAGATTCGGCTGGACATCCTGAGTTGAAGACGCGGCACTTCGCAGTCTTAAGGTCCGCCGATCCCCAGTTCCTTCAGCCGTCCTTGTTCGAGGAGCGATTGGGAGACTTCCACTTCCGCGTAATAGTCGCGGCGGACGAGGAGGCGGGCGGCGGCTTCGTCGAAGAGGCCGATGACTTCGCGGTGGAGTTGCAAGGCGGATGCGGTGATTTGCGAAGTGATGGGGCCTTCGACCGTGTCGCGCACGGCCGTCGCTTTGTGCGGGCCGAAGGCCAGGAAAAGGCAGCGGCGGGATTCCAGAATGGTGCCGATCCCCATCGTGATGGCGAGTCGCGGCACTTTGTCCTCGCCGCCGAAGTAGCGGGCATTGTCCCGAACGGTTTCGCTCGCCAGCGTCTTCAGGCGGGTGCGGCTGCCGAGGGAAGAGCCGGGCTCGTTGAAAGCGATATGCCCGTCGCTGCCGACGCCCAGAATCTGCAGATCAATCCCGCCGGCATCCTTGATTTTCTGCTCGTACAGCCGGCAGGTCGCTTCAAAGTCGAGGGCCCGGCCATCGGGGACGTGCGTGCGGCTGGGGTCGATATTGATGTGCGAAAACAGGTTCTGATTCATGAAGAACCGGTAGCTCTGCGGGTGCGCCGGCCCCAGTCCCACGTACTCATCCAGGTTGAACGTCGTCACCTGCGAGAAATCGAGCCCCTCTTCCCGGTGCAGCCGGATCATCTCTTTGTAGAGCAACAGCGGCGTGCTCCCCGTCGCCATCCCCAGCACGCAGTCCGGCTTCTTGCGGACCAAATCCGCCACGAAACGGGCCGCACGGCGGGAAGCGGATTCGGAATTAGGTTCGATGATGACGCGCACGTAACAACGCTCCACTAGGATTCGAAAGCCATTTGTTCTCGAATCCTTTGTAACGAAACTCGACCCGCCAACCAACGGGGAGCGTGCGCTATTCGAGGGAGGAAAATTGGGACACGGAAAACACGGAGGACACGGTTTAGAAGGCAATCAGATCCGTGTCACCAGTGGTTTCCGTGTCCCTTTTCTCTTCCGCGTTTCGCCTAAGATTCCTGCTCGGAAACCTTCTTCCGCACATTCTGCGTGTACCACATCAGCCGGCCGAGCAGGCGGAAGTAGAGAATCAGCAAGAACACGAACAAGACCGCTGCCGGGGCGCATAAGAATACGAGGCCGGATCCTCCCAGCTGAATTCCCCCTTCCACAACCCCAGCACCGATGGAGGCGAACAGGAACAGGAAGAAGGAGAGGACATAGAGCGAAATCCAGCCGTCGCCGTGGGAGCGGAAGGAGCGGATCACGGTTCCAGAAATGAGATAGAAGAGCGAGCTTTCCGTGAGCATGGAGGCGAAGAGGACGGGAAAAATCGCCAAGAACGAGACCAGGGGAGGGAATGGGGCGAACCATTGGGCACCCTCCCCCACCGCCAGAAACATGCTGGCCATGATTCCTCCCGGCAGGACAGCGAGACCGGCGGCAATCGGGATGTAGAGGGCCGAAAAGATCCATTCCGTCACGCTCCAGTCGGGCCATGACTGCACCTTATCGTCGCCGTTGGCCGTGTCCGTCGCGATTGCTAGCAGGACGGGAGAAAAGCTAATCGAAACCAAAGCCGCTGTGACGGCAAAGCATACAAAAGTAATTACCGCCCATAACTTCTCGCCGCTGTCCGCGAGGATCGTGGCGTTCCCGAGAAATGTCAAGACTACCGTCAACCCGATGCTGTAAGCCGCCGCTCGCAATAGCACGTGCGGGTCGGTGAATATGGTGAGGATGCCGACATAGAACGGGCTCTTTTTCCAGGAACCGGCTGCTCGCGGATCGGCGATAAAGCCCCATTCATCGTCATTCCAGGTCGGTTCCTTCCGCTCGTCTCTCGGCGGAGGCGGAATATTGGGAACTTTGATCTCCGTTTTGGTCTCGATCCGTTCCACCGGAGCACTCAGAACGACTTCCTGGTCGTCCAAATCATCTTCCGCATGTGTCACCGCGGAGGTGGGATGGGGACGGGCTGGTCCTGCGGCGGGGCCCGGGAACATCGTTTCGTTCATCATTGGATCGACGGTGTCGTCCCTCACCGGCGCTGGGGGGCTAGTTCCCGGGGCCAGGGGTTCCTTGCGTGGCGGCGCTTTGGTATCGAGGAGCTGCAATTCCGCATAATCGCCGCGGGTTTCCACCATCGGCTTGTAAGTCGGGCGCTCGCCAGGGTCGCTGAGCTGGAATTCTTCCATCTCGTCGAGCGTTTTTTTCTTCGCCGGAGGGGGACCGACCTTGGGGGCCTTCACTTCCACCTGGGTGTAGCAATCGGGGCAGCGCAGCGACTCGCCGATCTGGGATTCCTTGGCGTACATCCGCGTTCCGCAGACATTGCAAACGACGGGAATCTCCACGGGCCTGGGTGGCGGTGGTGCGGGCTTGGGGGGAGGGGGCGCTTGTTGATGGGCGGGTTGGGTGGCGGTGTTGGCTGTTGGTTGGGGAGGAGGAGGAAGAGGACGAGTAGGAGAAAGAGCAGGATTAGGAGTAGGACCGGGCGGAGCTGCGGGTCGGGAGGACTGTGGTGACGAAGCAACCGCTTGCGGTTTCGCAACGGATGTAGGAGCAGCCGCGGGAGGAGTTGCGGGTGCGCCTCCCGGAAGTGGAAATCCTTTCCCGCACTTCGGACAATTGCACAGCGAACCGGGAGCAAGCGGGGGAGCTTTCATGCTCCCTTGGCAATGTGGACACGTAATTCGCGGAGGAGTGCTCAAGGAGTCTTGCCTGGAAGTGGCCTCGAAGGAACGACTCCCATTCTACTCTTCTCGCGGTGCCGAGGCATCGTTATTCAACGAAAAAAGCCTTCGCGAAGCAGGTGCTCCGCGAAGGCATGCGAGTTACGATTCTTGGCTGTCCACTCAGGGAGTGAGCGGAATACTAACCACGATTAGTGGCGTTTGGCGTTGAAGTCGAGGAACCACCAACCGTCATCCCATTCCAAGCAGACCCGGCGCCAGCCGAGGGGAACTTGGGGATAGGGGTAGAACGGGCCAATGTAGGGCCACGCCGTGGGCGAATACTGCTTGGGGTACGTCACAGCCGCGTAGTTCGGGTGCGAAGCGTAGCTCGGCCAGGCATAGCCGGGCATGTTGGGATGGTCATAACGAGCGGCAGCCATGCCGGTCGCTCCGCCGCCGGAAATCGGCATCGGTGCTCCGCCGGCCCCTTCACCCTGATAGGCGATGGTGCGAGCAGGAGCGTACGCCATGGGGACCATATTATTGGACCGGCCGTAGGCATAAGGGATTGGCTGCTGACGAGCAGGCAACTGCTGGATCGGAACGGCCTGCAACTGGGGAGCGACGGGAACCGGCATGGGAGCCGCAGCTTCGCCGCCGTTCACGCCGGTCCCAATTTCGTGGGCGACGGGAGTGAAGGCCTGTTTGACCGGTGTCGCTTCGACGTTCAGGTCATTCACAACCTGCTTGACACCTTGCACGCGGCGGGCGATTTCGAGAGCGACGGTTCGCTGCTCTTCGGAAGCGACGCGGCCCGAGAGCCACACCGTTCCGTCGTCCACGTTGAGTTCGATGTTGAAGCCCTTGAGGTGGCCGGCTTTCTTTTCGGCGCTCAGCTTCTCCACGATGGTTTTGGCAATTTGCTGGTCATTCCCCAGCACAACGGACGTTCCGAGCGCGGCAAGCGCCAGGAATGTCAGTTGGAATACGTAACGTCGCATGGGTCCCCCCTCCTGAGGATGAAAATGCGTGTCCTGGTGCATACCCGCGATTTTTCCCAGCCGGGTCTGGATCGTCCGGCTGGAAGCGGGCGCGAATCTTTCGGAGCACGAGCGGTCAGCTTAATAAGGGCGGCATTTCCGAGCCGGCTCGCCTAGGTGGCAGCGGCGGCTATTTCAGCCGCGGCCGTGGGTACACCTGGCGCGAGCCGGGTCGAATATGCTTGCCCGTAAAATACTTGTCGGAATCCAGCCGTGCCAAATGGTAGGATTTTTTCGATTTTGCCAGGGCTTTGGGTGGAAGGGATTGAGCCGAAAGCACAGTTTGAGCCACCGCGCGTAAAGCTTTAACGGCTAGAGGGTTTGTGAGGGGCTAGCGGGGGAAGAAGGGGTCAGGAGTCAGGGGACAGGAGTCAGATTGAGGCCACCATTGGCCTTCACCCTTCCTTCCGGTGCGAACATAAGACCAAAATGTCGTCTCTTACCCGAATTGCGTAATCTCCCTGTGTGCGGTTTACTGACTTCTGTCCCCTGACCCCTGTCCCCTGACCCCTGTCCCCTCATGTTCAAACCCGTCCCCTCCTCCCCCTCGTTCCCCAAGCTGGAAGAAGAAGTCCTGAAATTCTGGGCCGAGCGGAAGATTTACGAACAGTCGCTGGCCAGGCGGGAGGGGGCTCCGCGGTTTGTCTTCTATGAAGGCCCGCCGACCGCCAACGGCATGCCCCACCCCGGCCACTGCCTGACCCGGGCCATCAAAGACCTCTTCCCCCGCTATCGCACCATGCGGGGCTACCTCTGCGAACGCAAAGCCGGCTGGGACACCCACGGCCTGCCAGTGGAAGTCGAGGTCTGCAAGGAGCTCGGCATCCACGCCAAGGAGGAAATCGAAGCCTACGGCATCGAGAGATTCATCCACAAATGCCAGGAATCGGTCTGGCGGTACATGAAGGAATGGGAACGCCTCACCGAGCGGATCGGTTTCTGGATTCGCCTCGACGAGGCGTACGTCACCTATCACCAAAGCTACGTGGAAAGCGTCTGGTGGTCGCTGAAGAATTTGTTTGACCGCGGCTTGCTCTACCAAGGGCACAAAATTGTCTGGTGGTGGGCACAAGGAGGCACCGCCCTTTCCGCCGGTGAAGTTGGGCAGGGGTATCGGGAAGTGGCGGACCCGAGTGTGTATGTGCTCTTTCGACAAATCGATGAAGATGGTGAGGAGTACGACACAAGTTTACTTGTTTGGACGACCACCCCCTGGACGCTACCCAGCAATCAGTTTGTGGCCGTGAATCCGAATATCACCTATGCCGAGGTTCTTGACGAAGAATCTGGCGAGACACTGATCATGGCATCGGAGCTTGTGGAATCCATTAGCCAAAAGATCAAGCGAAAACTAGTTATCGATACGTTGATTGATGCCAAGGACTTGATTGGAACGCGGTACAAGCCTCCTTTCGATTACTACTATTCAAAGTTGGGATCAAAGAAGGGCGAGTTGAAGGATGGTGGTATCGACGATGTCGCATGGCGTGTCGTCGCCGCAGATTTTGTCACAACGGATAGTGGCTCAGGTATCGTCCATCAAGCACCTGCGTTCGGCGAAGTAGACTTTGAGGTTTTACAGAGGGAGCAAGCGAGATTTGTCGAGGGCAAGGGTCCGCAACTTATCAATGCCGTCGGTCCCGATGGCAAATTCACTAGCGATGCTCTCAACTATCAAGGCCGCTGGGTCAAAGACTGCGACAAGGACATTATTCGGGATTTGAAGTCGCGAAGCCTTCTGCTGCACCAAGAACAATACCTCCACGATTATCCCTTCTGCTGGCGAGCGGATGAGGACCCACTGATCCAGTATCCCCGCAAGAGCTGGTTCATCAAAACGACGCAGTTCAAGGACGCGATGCTCGCCAACAACGAGCAGATCAACTGGCTGCCGGAGCATATCAAGCACGGGCGGTTCGGGAATTTCCTGGAATCGAACGTCGATTGGGCCCTTTCCCGCGAACGCTACTGGGGAACGCCCCTGCCCATCTGGGTCTGCGAGCAAACCGGCAAGATGGAAGGGATCGGCAGCTATGAAGAATTGCTCGCCAAGCCTGGGGTCACCGGCACCGAAGCCTGGGACGCTGCTAAGAAAGCCAAGCCGAGCCTGCCCGACGACCTGAAAGTCCATAAGCCGTACATCGACGCGGTCACTTACGACTCCCCCTTCGCCGCCGGCGCGAAAATGAAGCGAGTCACCGAAGTCATCGACTGCTGGTACGACAGCGGCGCGATGCCGTTTGCCCAGTGGGGATATCCGCATCAAAACGCCGACAAATTTCGCGAGCAGTTCCCCGCCGACTTCATCAGCGAAGCCCTGGATCAGACGCGGGGATGGTTTTATAGCCAGCTCGCCATTTCAACGATGCTCTTCGGTGAGGAGGTTCAAAGTTCAAAGTTCAAAGTTCAAGGTTCTTCGACTTTGAACCTGGAACCTGAAACCTTGAACCCTCCCTACCCCCATCCGTATCGCAACTGCATAGTCCTCGGCCTCATGCTGGGCGAAGACGGGCAGAAGATGTCCAAGAGCAAACGAAACTACCGCGAGCCCGGGGAAATCTTCGACAAGTTCGGAGCGGACGCCCTTCGCTGGTACTTCTTCGCCAACCAGCCGCCGTGGACGAGCATTCGCTACAAAGAGCAGGCAATCAAGGACAGTATCCCCGAGTTCCTGCTGCGGCTTTGGAACTGCTACAGCTTTTTCGTCATCTACGCCAACATCGATGGATTCGATCCCGCCTTGGCGAGCTCGACCGCTGGGTTCTCAGCGAGCTGAACCGTACTTGCGCCGCGGTCGTCGAGCGAATGGACGCTTACGATAACTTCGAAGCCTGCAAACGAATCAACGAATTCGTCGACGCCCTCTCCAACTGGTACGTCCGCCGCAGCCGTGATCGCTTTTGGGCGGCGGACAAACAGTCGCCGGAAAAACTCGATGCCTATTCGACGCTTTATGAGTGCCTGCTGACGACCTGCAAGCTCATTGCTCCCTTTACGCCGTTCCTGGCAGAGACGATCTGGCGGAATCTGGCTTCGGCGAGCGGGGGGCGTCAGCCCCCTGATACTTCGCTTCCCGAGAGCGTCCACCTCTGCGATTTCCCCACGGGCGACGGCGCGACAGTCGATGAAACCCTTTCGGCCCAGATGAAGCTCCTCCGCGAGATCGCCTCCCTCGGCCTCTCGGCCCGTATGGCAAATAAGTTGAAGGTCCGCCAGCCGCTGGCCAAGGTGGAGGTGATTCTTTCGGATGCCACGCACCAAAAATGGCTGCAAGCACACGATGAATTGCTCCGCGACGAGCTCAACGTGAAGCAGATCGACTACGCGACCAGTGCCGACCAGTACATCACCTACCTTGTCCAGCCGAACTTCAAAAAGCTGGGGCCGAAGATCGGCAAACTGCTTCCCGGCGTGAAAGCCGCGCTTGGCAAAGCCGACGGGGCGTCGATGCTCGCGGAACTCACCGCGACGGGCAGAGTGACGCTCGACATCGGCGAGGAGAAGGTTGAACTCGACAATGAAGACATCCAGGTGCGCTTGCAGGCCAAACCCGGCTGGGCAGCGGCCCAAGGAAGCGGCTGCGTGGTGGTTCTGGCGACAAAGCTCACGCCGGAACTTCTCGCGGAGGGCCACGCCCGTGACGTTGTCCGGCTCATTCAGGACCGCCGCAAAGACTTGGCACTCGACTTCACCGATCGGATCGAAATCGGCATCGTTGGGGCAACTCCCGCATTGCAAAAGGCGATCACCGACAATGTGGATTACATCAGCGGCGAGACGCTGGCGGTGAAGCTGGTCTCTGAATCTCTGCCAGGAGATTCAGGAATCGAGCTGGAACTTGGCGACGAAGAGCTGACTCTTTACGTGCGCAAGGTAGTGGGAAATGAATAAGCCGCTTCCCATCGCCATCCTTATCTCCGGCGGTGGGACGACGCTGCGCAATTTGATTGCGAAGATTCGCGAAGGGAAGCTGAACGCGGAAATTCGTCTGGTGGTCTCCAGCAACCCGGCCGCCAAGGGGCTGACATTTGCCCAGGAGGCGGGGATCACGACGCTGGTGGTCGAAAAGAAGAAGGAGCTATCCGCGGACGCGTACAGCGAGGCGACTTTCGGGCCGTGCCGTGCGGCTGGTGCCGAGGTAGTAGTGATGGGAGGCTTCCTGAAGCACGTTCTCATCCCGCCAGACTTTGAGAATCGTGTAGTGAATATCCATCCCGGCTTGATTCCCGCGTTCTGCGGTAAAGGGATGTTTGGCCAACATGTACACGAAGCGGTGCTGGCGGCTGGAGTTCCGACCAGCGGCTGCACGGTGCATTTCGTGGACAACATCTTTGACCACGGGCCGGTCATTTTGCAGCGGACGGTGCCGGTTTTGCCGGGGGATACAGCGGAAACACTGGCAGCGCGGGTCTTTGATGCCGAGTGCATCGCACTCCCAGAAACGCTCAATTTGATCGCAGAAGCGAAGGTTTCCGTGCAGGATGGAGCGGTAAAGTTGGCATGATTGCCTATTTTTTCCCGAACGTTCAAGTAATGTGATGTGCGCAAGTTGTTTTGTGTCAAATACTTGCATATAATACAATAAATCTGTCACATAGTGATAGAATTCTTCCACAAACTGCTTGCATTCCACTCTTCCGCCGCGCATAATTAGGCAAGTTGCGGGGAGTTTGCGGAGAGGTGCTAGCGTGCTAAAACAATCCCTTACTGAAGACCGGCGAAATCGACTGACGGAGCTGGTGCGGGTGCGGGGGTTTGCCTCGCTGCCGGATTTGGCGAATGAACTGGCGGTGTCGGAGTCAACGGTCAGGCGTGACCTAGACTATCTGGAAGAAATTGGCGTGGCGCAGCGGACGCACGGGGGTGTTTTCTACACCGGGCCGTCCCCCAAGCTCGTCCATTTCGACCAGCGGCAGTCGATGAACTGGGACAAAAAGCGGCGAATCGCAGCCGCAGCGGCCCGTCTCATTGACGACAACGACACGATCCTGCTCGATGGAGGCAGCACCACTTACGAGCTGGCTCAGCTCCTGGTGGGGCGGCCGCTGCAAGTGGTGACGAACTCGCTGCCGGTGGCGAACCTGTTCACGTCCAGCGACGCGGACCTGGTGATCCTCGGCGGATATGTCCACAGCCGCACGGGGGTGTCGCTGGGACCGTATGCGAATCAGATGCTCGCCGGGCTGAATGTGCGGCGGGCGGTGCTCAGCGTGGCGGGGGCGAATGAGCGGGGGTTTTTTAACAGCAACTTGCTCCTCGTGGAAACCGAGCGGGCAATGATGGCGAGTGCGGAAGAGATTATCGTCGTCGCGGACAGCACGAAATTCGGGCACACCAGCCTGGCTCTGCTCTGTCCGCTCGATGAAATCGACGTGCTGGTGACGGACAACGAGATTGGCAGCGAGTGGCAAACGCGTCTAGCGGAGTCTGGCGTGAAAGTGGTGACGGCGGAGCCGGCCGACAGCAAGCAGTTGGAAAAGGCTTCATGAGCGCGGCAACTCTCGACCGGAACGTCGTCGAACAAATCGTGCGGCAAATCGTGCTGGCCCAAAGCGGGGCTGCGGCGAACGGCGCATCGTCGGCGCGAGGCAGCGAAGCGTACAAACCGAATTTGATGGTCAGCATCTCGGCTCGTCATTGCCATCTGACCGATGAGCACGTCGAGATTCTTTTCGGCCCCGGCTCGAAGCTCACAACCGATAAGCCGCTGTATCAAGACGGCTTTTTTGCCGCTGAGCAGCAGGTAATGGTCGTCGGTCCACGGCGGCGGATGCTGCCGACGGTGCGAGTCCTTGGCCCGACCCGCAAGTTCAGCCAGGTGGAACTGGCCTTCACCGACAGTATTTCCCTCGGCATCGACGCTCCCGTCCGCCACAGCGGAAACATCAAAGGAACCCCCGGCTGCGTGCTGGTCGGCCCCAAAGGAGTCGTCGAGCTGCAAGAAGGGGTCATTCGCGCGGCCCGGCATGTCCACATGAACCTCCGCGACTGCGAACACTACGGCGTCAAGAACGGCGACCTGATGAAGCTGCGAATCGAAAGCCCCATGAGCACCACGGTCTACGAAGACCTGCTCGTCCGGGCCGACGCGACCAGCAAACTGGAAGTCCACATCGATACGGATGAAGGAAACGCCTGCTTTTTGGATGCAGCGACGAAAGTCGAACTGCTGAAGCAAGAGGGCGGCTGCGGATGCAAGCATTAAGGCAAATGACCAATGACCAAGTCCCAATGACCAATTGGGCTGTTACCACTCACCAACTCACCACTAACCATTCACCTTTTTCTTCCTCGGAGTAACTCATGGCAAAGACCATTGAAGCACTCGGCATGATTGAGACCAAGGGCTTCATCGCCCTGGTCGAAGCTACCGATGCCATGCTGAAAGCTGCCAACGTGCAGTTCGTCGGCTGGGACAAAGTTGGCAGCGGACTGGTGTCCGCATTTGTAACCGGCGATGTCGCCGCGGTGAAATCCGCGACCGACGCCGGAGCCGCCGCCGCCGGGCGGATTGGCGAAGTCGTCAGCGTGCAGGTCATTCCTCGCCCGCATGAAGACCTCGGCGTCGTCCTCCCTCCCGGCCTAAAGCGCAGCACCAAGGCATAACCATTTTGTAGGACGGGCTTCCTAGCCCGTCCAAGACGGCCTGGGAAGGCCGTCCTACATAGACCTTCTCACACTTCCAAAAAAAATCATCTCACCATGAACACAGCAATCGGACTTCTCGAAACCAAGGGTCTTGTCGGCCTGGTCGCGGCGACCGACGCGATGGCCAAAGCGGCCAACGTGCAGATCGTCAAGCGAATCGGCATCGGCGGCGCACTCGTCACCACCATCGTCAGCGGCGACGTCGGCTCCGTCCGCGCAGCCGTCGAAGCGGGGGCTCAGGCCGCCCAGCAATCCGGCGAGCTCGTCGGCAGCCACGTCATTCCGCGACCGGCGGAAGGACTGATGGAAGCTTTCATGGCGTAACTTTGGGCCTTCGCCATTTGGACGAAGGGCAGGCTGGAAGCCTACCCCACTTACACGGAACTCCCATGAAAATCCTCGTCGCCAACCTCGGCTCGACCAGCTTCAAGTATCGCCTGTTCGATATGAACGGCGAACGGCAGCTTGCGCGCGGAGGGGTGGAACGGATTGGCTCGCCCGAAAGCCCCTGCTTCGTCGAAATCGGCGGCCAGCGGACGGAACTTAAGGCGGCAATTCCCGACCATGCGGTCGCGGTTCGCAAATGCCTGGAGCAACTGACGGATCCCCAGACAGGCTGCCTCAAGGATGCGGCGGAAGTCTCGGCCATCGGCTTCAAGGCGGTGCATGGCGGCAGCATCAGCGGCGTACAGCGGGTCACTCCCGCAGTTCTGGCCGCGATGGAAGAAATGAACCAGGTCGCTCCCGCCCACAACCCGCCTTACATCAAGGCAATGCGGCTGCTGGCGGAGAAGCTGCCGGAGATTCCGCTGGTGGCGGCGTTTGAGACCGGATTTCATGCCACCATCGAAGACCGGCTGAAGTTTTATCCCGCGCCGTATGACTGGGGCGAGAAGCTCCACATTAAGCGGTGGGGATTCCACGGTGCCAGCCATCGCTTTATCTCCACGCGCACAGCGGAACTGCTCGGCCGAAACGATCTGCGGATCATTTCCTGCCACCTCGGCGGCAGCAACAGCCTTTGTGCGATCCGCGGCGGCAAAAGCGTGGCGTCCTCGATGGGGATGAGCCCGCAATCGGGGCTGCCGCACAACAACCGCGTCGGCGACTTCGACCCGTTTTCGCTGCCCCTCATTATGAAGGCGGAAGGGAAGACGCTGGACGAAGTGCTCCACACACTGGCGGAAAAGAGCGGCCTCCTGGGCCTCTCCGGGGTCAGTGGGGACATCCGCGACTTGGAAGAAGCGGCTGCGAAGGGAAACGCTCGGGCCAAGCTGGCCTTGGATGTTTTCACCAGCGAAATTCGCCGGCATCTGGGCGGAATGCTAGTCGAACTCGGGGGAGCCGATGCAATCGTCTTCACCGGCGGCATCGGGGAAAACGGCACTCAGATTCGCTCCGCGGTCTGCGCCAACCTCTCGGAACTCGGCATTGTCCTGGACGACAAAGCCAACGCGTCCGCCAAGGGAGAAGGCAAGATTTCGGCCAAGGACAGCCGCACGCAGATTTGGATCATCCCGACGAATGAAGAGCTGATCGTCGCCCGCCAAAGCAAAGCTCTCCTGGAGGGTAAATAGATGTTCGTGGCCAAAGTCACCGGCTCGCTGATTTCGACCCAGAAAGTCGCCACGATGAAGGGCTTCAAGCTCCTCGTCGTGGAGCCCTATCGCGTCGAGCCGAACAAGCGCGAAACCCTCGTCACCACCGGACGCACTTTTGTGGCGGTCGACACCCTGGGTGCCGGCATTGGCGACTATGTCTTGCTGACGCAAGGAAGCAGCGCTCGACTAACACCGGAAACCAAGAATATGCCCATCGACGCGGTCGTCGTCGGCATTGTCGATCAAGTCCATGTAGATCAAACCGAAGTTTATAGCCGAAACGAAAAGTGAGTTCAAAGTTCCAAGTTCAAGGTTCAAAGTTAAGAACCAGAGCAACCTTGAACTTGAAACCTTGAACTTTGAACCAAAGAGTTCGATATGCAAATCAACGAATCACTCATCCGCAGCGTGGTCGCCCAAGTCCTGGCCGAAGTCGGCCGCGGAGCCCCCGTTGCTCCGAAGTCCTCGGCCGGCCGTTTTGGCATCTTCACCTGCGTGAACGAAGCGGTCACTGCCGCCCGCCAGGCTTTTGAGCAGCTTAGCGAGCGCGGTATGGCCGATCGCAAGAAAATCATCAGCCATATCCGCCGCATTTCCATCGATAACTGTGTCGAACTCGGCACGATGGAGATGAACGAGACGAAAATCGGCCGGCTGGAGCATAAGATCGAGAAGCTCAAGACGCTCGGCGAGAAAACTCCCGGCGTGGAGTTCATGCGGAGCGAGGTTTTCAGCGGCGACCACGGCCTGGCGGTCATCGAGCACGCTCCCTTTGGCGTTATCGGGGCCATCACCCCGGTCACGCACTCGCTGCCGACCATCACCGGCAACGCCGTCAGCATGATCGCCTCCGGCAACACGGTCGTCGTCAATCCGCATCCCAGCGGCAAGAAGGTCGCAGCCGAAGGGGTTCGCCGGTTCAACGAAGCGATTTACAAAGACCTCGGCATCGACAATCTGATCTGCCTGATCGCGGAGCCGACCCTCGAATCTGCCAATGCCCTGTTCGCCCATCGCGGCATCAACATGATCTGCGTCACCGGCGGACCCGCGGTCGCCCGGGCCGCACTCAACAGCGGCAAGCGAGCGGTCGTCGCCGGCCCCGGCAATCCGCCGGTCGTCGTCGATGAAACTGCCGATCTCGATCGGGCTGCCCGCTGCATCATTCAAGGGGGAGCCTACGATAACAATCTCCTCTGCATCGCCGAGAAGCAGGTTTTCGTCGTCGACTCCGTTTTCGACAAAATGATGGCGGCCATGGAACGGGCAGGTGCGGTACGACTCAACGCCCGCGAGGTCGATGCTCTCACCAAGGTTGCCATCATCAAGGTCGGCGAAGGGGACCACAAGCACGATGCCCCCAGCAAGGAATTCCTGGGCCAGCACGCTTTCGTTCTGGCACGCGGAGCGGGCAAGAGCATTCCGGAGAAGACGGAACTCATCTTCGGCGAAACCGATTATCAGAACCCGTTTGTCCCGGTCGAGCAGATGATGCCGTTCATTCCGTTCGTCCGCGTCCGCGACGTGGACGAGGCGATTGCCAAGGCGAAAGAGTCCGAGCACGGTTTCCGGCACACGAGCATGATTCACAGCCAGAACGTTCACAACATGACCAAGATGGGCCGCGTCATGGACACCACGCTGTTCGTGAAAAATGGCCCCTGCATGGCGTCCCTCGGCCTCGGCGGCGAAGGATACATTTCCTTCTCCATCGCGGGACCGACCGGCGAAGGAGTGACGACGCCGCTGACGTTCACCCGTGAACGGCGGTGCTCGCTGATCGATGATTTGTGGGTTTTGGGGAAATCGTCGGTCTAGGACAAAACAATGCAAGTTGGAATGGTGGTGGGAACCGCGACCTCGACCGTGAAGCATGCCACGATGAACGGCCAAAAGCTGCTCATTGTGCAGCCGCTGATGGCCGATGGGAAGTCGCCCGATGCCGACCCGCAAATCGCGGTGGACGCGTGCGGAGCGGGAGTTGGCGAGCGAGTGATGATCAGCAGCGACGGCAAGTACATGCGAGAGATTTTGAAAACCGACGCCACACCGGTCCGGTGGAGCGTGATTGGAATCTGCGACTAGGCGAGCGGGGGCGCTCCCTAAAGAAACACAGCCCCCTGATATTGACGGCTCATGAGCGACATCGACATTGAATACATCATCCGCGAAGTCATCCGCCGCCTCCTGGCGATGGGGAATGAGCCTTCGCGGAATGATGACGGCACAGTGAAGCTCACGGAACGGCTGGTAACTATGGCTACGCTCGAAGGCAAGTTGGCGAATATGAAGCGGCTGATTGTGGCGAAGAAGGCCATTGTCACGCCGCTGGTGAAGGACGAGCTAAGAAGTCGCAAGATAACCCTGGAATATGCGGAATAGAACGATTTGAACCATGCGTATCGCCAAAGTCATCGGCACCGTCACACTCAGCCAGTGGCATGAGTCCTTCGCCGGCGCAAGCCTGCGGCTGGTGGTGCCGTTGTCTTTGGCGGAACTTCGCGGCGATGAGCCGCAGGCGGACGAGATGGTGGTCTGGGACGACAACGGAGCCGGCGTCGGCAGCCTCATCGCCATGAGCGAAGGGGGAGAAGCTTCCCAGCCGTTCCGCCCGTTAGACAAACCGGTCGATGCCTATGCGTCGGCCATTTTGGATGAAATCAACCTCAAGTAGCGTGCATGAGCGACAGCGAAATGCACGCGTGAAAGATCCATGTTAAATACTCACAAAATCAAGCAAGACATCTGCGAAATCGGCCGGCGGATTTACGCCAAGGGCTTCGCGGCCGCCAACGACGGCAATATCACCGTCCGCATCGGCGAGAACGAAGTCCTCTGCACGCCGACGATGCACTGCAAGGGCTTCCTCAAGCCGGAGGACATTTCCACGGTCGATATGACCGGCAAGCAGATCGCCGGAACGAAAAAACGCTCCAGCGAAGCTCTGCTCCATTTGGAAATCTACAAGCAGCGGGCCGATGTAAAGAGCGTGGTCCACTGCCATCCACCGCACGCCTGTGCGTTCGCCATTGCCCGTGAGCCAATCCCGCAGTGCGTGCTCCCGGAGGTGGAAGTCTTTCTGGGCGACGTGCCGATTACCAAGTACGAAACGCCCGGCGGGCAGGCCTTCGCCGATACCGTACTCCCCTTCGTGCAGAAGACGAATGTCATCATCCTCGCCAACCACGGCACCGTCAGCTATGGCGAGAACGTGGAACGGGCCTACTGGTGGACCGAAATTCTGGACGCCTACTGCCGCATGCTGATGCTGGCCAAAGGGTTGGGCCGGGTGAACTATTTTGACGAAGGCAAAGAGCGGGAACTGCTCGACCTCAAGCAAAAATGGGGCTGGTCCGATCCGCGGAACACCGAAGAATACAAGAACTGCGACGTCTGCGCCAACGACATCTTCCGTGACAGCTGGAAAGCCGCCGGCATCGAGCGGAAAGCGTTTGAAGCTCCGCCGCCGATGGGACCGAATGCAGCGAAGGCGGCCGCTCCCAGCAGTTCGTCATCGGCACCCATGAGCCAGGAAGCACTCGTGCAAATGATTACCCAGCGAGTGATGGAAGAGCTTGCAAAATCCAAGTGATGTACTGAGTACTCAGTACTGGGTACTAAGAATCAGCCTCCATCGTTCTGCCTGACCCCTGACCCCTGACCCCTGACCCCTGACCCCTGCACATGAAAGTCTCCATCATCGGCGGCGCTGGCCTGGTTGGTTCCTCCGCAGCGTTCGCGCTGCAGTGCGGCGGGATCGTCAGCGAAATCGCCTTGCTCGACCTCAATCTGGATTTGGCGGGCGGCCATGCCTTGGACCTGCTCCACGGCACGCCGAGCGTGGCCGACCAGGTGATCGTGGCCGGCGGCTACGAGCATGTACCGTCGTCAGACATCATCTGCATCACGGCTGGCCTTCGCCGCAAGCCGGACGAGAGCCGGCTGGATCTGATTAACCGGAACACGGACCTGTTTCTGGGAATCCTGGCGGACGTGGCGAAAGCGGGGGTGAAGAAGGACGCGATCGTCTTTGTCGTCAGCAACCCGGTGGATATCCTCACCTACGTCGCTGCCGACCGGCTGAATCTGCCGGAGTCGCAGGTCATCGGCCTGGGGACTCAGCTCGACACCATCCGCTTCCGCAGCCTCATCGCCCAGCAGCTCAAGGCCCCGCCGACGCAGATCAACGCTCTGATCCTCGGCGAGCACGGCGACAGCATGGTCCCCATCTGGTCCAGCGCCGCCGTCGCCGGCCTGCCGCTAGATAAATTCCCCGACTGGAACGTCCGCCTGGCGGACGAACTCTTCACCCGCACCAAGGGGAGCGGAGCGGAAGTCATCAAAAAGAAGACCGGAGCCGGCTTCGCGGTCGGCATCGCCATCCGGGACGTAATCCACTCCATCGCCCTCGACCAGAAGCGGATTCTCCCCGTCTCCACGGTCCAAAACGGCTGCTACGACATCCGCGACGTCGCCCTCAGCGTCCCCACGGTCGTCGGCCGCGGCGGCTGCGTGGCCCGCCATCAAATCGACCTCTGGCCGAAAGAAGTCCAAGCCCTCCGCAAGAGCGGCCTCGTCCTGCGGCAGACGTTGGAGACGGTGCTAGGCCGAATTGGACGGATCAAGAAGTAAGTAAGAATGAGCTTCTGCCTGGCCTCCCTCGTTCTCCTAGTTGCCTGCCACGAAAATCCATTTCGGGGCGAGAACCAGAACGGTTCCCAGCACTCTGGTGAGCCACCTTCGGAGTCAGTCACAATTTCCGACGCCAAGACCGACTCCAGCGACGTTCTGGTCCATGAGGTCACATCTTCCTATCAAGCGGGCAAGACAAGCATCCGCGTCCTGTTGCCTGAAGCTCGAAAGCCCGACTCCAAGTATTCCGTGATTTATGTCCTGCCGGTCGAAGCGGGAACAGAATCGCGCTACGGCGATGGACTCGTGGAAATCAAGAAGCTGGATTTGCACAACAAACACGGCGTCATCTTCGTTGCCCCGACGTTTTCTCATCTCCCCTGGTATGCCGATCATCCCGACAAGCCGGAGATTCGGCAGGAAGCCTATCTGCTGAAAGTTGTCGTCCCCTTCGTTGAGAAAACCTATCCGGCGCAACCCGATGCCGATCACCGGCTCCTTTTGGGGTTCAGCAAATCAGGCTGGGGAGCCTGGAGCCTATTGCTGCGGCACCCGGACGTTTTTGGTAAGGCGGCGGCCTGGGACGCACCAATGATGATGGACAAACCGGGGAAATATGGCTCGGGCGATATCTTTGGATCTCCGGAGAATTTTGCCAAGTACCGGATCGAAACGCTCCTCCGCACAAATGGAAAGGATCTCGGCAAAGATAAGCGGCTGATTCTCACCGGCTACGGCGGCTTTCGCGAGGAGCATGTACGGGTCCACGATTTGATGACCGAATTGAAGATCCCGCACATCTACAAAGACGGCCCTCAGCGAAAACATGACTGGCACAGCGGCTGGGTAGGTGAATCTGTTGAGCTTCTGATGCAGAATGAGAAGCGACCCTAGCTCCCATTCTCCCAGAAAGCCTCTCCCATGAATTCCAGTTCGCTTCGATATGCCGCCGCGTTGTCGCTATTGCTGATTGCCACTCTTTCCCATGCCGACGAGTTGCCCGGCCTCAAGGGTCATAAGCGAGTCGTCTTCTTGGGAGACAGTATCACTTACAGCGGCCAGTACATCGACGTGCTCGGGGCCTACCTGGCGGTGAAGTATCCCCAGCAAAAATGCGAACTAATCAATCTCGGCCTCCCCAGCGAGACCGTTTCGGGGCTTTCTGAACCGGGGCACGCGGGAGGTGCGTTCCCGCGGCCCGACGTCCATGAGCGGCTGGGGCGGGTGCTGGAAAAGGTGAAGCCGGACCTCGTCGTCGCCTGCTACGGCATGAACTGCGGCATGTACTATCCGCTCAGCGAGGAGCGGATGGAGAAGTTTCAGAGCGGCATCCTTCGCCTTCGCGAGGCGGCGGAAAAGGCGGGGGCCAAAGTGCTGCACATTACTCCGCCGGTCTTTGACGCCGAGCCGATCAAAGCCCGCACCCTCCCCGCTGGCCAGGCCGAATATCGCCAGCCGTACGTCGGCTACAACGAGGTTCTGGATGCGTACACGAAATGGCTTCTGGACCAGCGGGCCAAAGGTTGGCAGGTGGTGGACATGCACAGCCCGATGAACGCCTACATCGCCGAGCAGCGCAAGAGCGATCCTAAATTCACCCTCGCGGCAGACGGCGTTCACATGAACGGCAACGGCCACTGGCTCGCCGCCCAGCAATTGCTGCTCGGGCTGTGGGCCCCGGAGGAAGAAATCAAAAAGGCCAAATCCGCCGACGAGCTGCTGAAGGGCTATCCGCACGGCTTGGAAGTCCTCAAGCTGACGGAGCAGAAAAATCACATCCTCCGCGATGCCTGGCTCTCCACCGCCGGCCACAAGCGGCCTGGAATCGCCCCCGGCCTGCCGGTGGAAGAAGCCGAGAAGAAGGCCGCTGAGATTAGCAGCCGCATTCAGGAACTGGTAAAGTAGTTCGCTGAGGATCTCCGATGCGAATTCACTAATGGTCGCCACTTTGCGCGGGAATTAGCTGCAATGATGCAAAATCCTGACGACTCTGCTTTTGAGCCATTCGACAAATCCGACCAATCTGAGCCGACATCCGCAGATCGGCCTTTGTCCCGCCGTCATGTCCTCGCCGCCTTGGCCGGCATCGGCGTGGGAACTGTAGCCTTTCAGCGGGCACTCGCCGCGCAAGCGGAAGCTGCGGGAAAAGTGACGCCCGAGTTGATCGAGCAAGCGGAGTGGATTGCTGGGATAACCATTACGGAAGACGACCGCAAAGCGGTGGCCGGCGCGGTCGAACGGGACCAGCGAAAGTTCGAGGTGCTGCGAAAGGTTGACCTGGCAGGCGTCCCCCCTGCCCTCTCCTTCTTTGCCGCTCCGCCGCCAGGAGCCTCCGCGAAAATCAACCGCGATGAAATTCGCCCCATCGCAGCAGTGGACGACGCTGCGTTGGTCAAACCGGAATCGGAGGAAGACCTGGCGTTTTCGCCGGTAACGAAGCTCGCCGCGCTGCTCAAGTCGAAGAAAGTCACTTCCGTTGAACTCACCAAACTTTACCTGGCACGGCTCAAGAAGTATGACCCGCTGCTCAAGTGCGTGGTGACGCTGACGGAAGAGTTGGCACTCAAGCAGGCAGCGAAGGCCGACGAAGAAATCGCGGCCGGCAAGTATCGCGGCCCGCTGCATGGAGTTCCCTGGGGAGCGAAGGACATCATCGCGGTCCCCGGCTACAAGACGACCTGGGGTGCGGGGCATTATCAGGACCAATCGCTCGACGTGCTGGCCACCGTGGCCCGCCGCTTGGAAGATGCGGGGGCGGTTCTCGTCGCCAAGTTGACCGTCGGCTCGTTGGCACTCGGCGACGAATGGTTCGGAGGTATGACCCGCAATCCTTGGAACACGGAAGAGGGCTCCAGTGGCTCGTCAGCCGGTTCCACTTCCGCCGTGGTCGCCGGTCTCGTCGGCTTTGCCCTCGGCAGCGAGACGCTGGGGAGCATCGTCTCCCCCTGCCGCCGCTGCAGTGCGTCCGGCCTGCGGCCGACTTACGGCCGCGTCAGTCGATTTGGCTGCATGGCCCTCTCCTGGAGCATGGACAAAATCGGCCCCATCGCCCGCTCCGTGGAGGACTGCGCCTTGATCTTCGGCGCAATCCACGGCAGCGACCCCGGCGACATCACGGCTGTCGATCGGGCCTTCGCTTGGCCGCCGATGGTCGACGTGAAGTCCCTCAAAATTGGCTGCTTTGAAGGAGAGCGTCCCGCCGAAGAGTTGCGGGCGCACGAGGTGCTGAAAAAACTCGGCGTCAATCTCATTCCGATGAAGCTCCCGCAAAAATATCCGGTCGGCCCCCTCACCCTGATTCTCAACACCGAAGCTGCTGCCGCATTCGACGACCTGACGCGAGCCGGCGTCCGCGACGGCATTGGCAAATGGGGAACGACGTTTCGGCAGGGGCAATTCGTGTCCGCCGTGGAGTATCTCCGCGCTTGCCGCGTTCGGACGCTTGTGATGCGGGAGATGGAAGAGACGATGGCGGGGATCGACGCCTACGTCGGCGGGGATGATCTTGTCCTTACCAACTTCACCGGCCATCCCACGGTCGTCGTCCCCGACGGGGACCGGCCCGATTCCAAAAGCGGCCAGCCCGGCACGATCACTTTCACAGGCCAGCTCTTCGGTGAAACCAAACTCCTCGCCCTGGCTCTCGCCTACCAGCAGGCCAGTGGAGCCCATTTGAAACGACCGCCGCTGGAAAGAGAGGCGGAGAAGAAGGAAGCAAAATCGCCGTAATTGCGGCCCGATCCCGCGGTTGGCTTTGCGACCGACTAGGCCATGGAGTGCAGGCCGACTTTGTTTCCTTCGCTGTCCAGAAAGAGGGCAATGAAGCCGTGCTCGCCGATAGCCGCTTTGGGCATGAGGATCTTGCCGCCGGCAGGTTCGACCTTGGAAAGGGCCACACTCAGGTCAGGGCCGCAGTCGAGATAGACAATCGATCCTTGGGCACTTGGCTGGACATTCTCCTGCTTGCAGATCGCCCCTCCCACACCGCTCTCGCAAGGGAACATGGCCATCGTGCAGTTGTGCATGCTGAACGACGCCATCGTGTAACCCAGCACCTGATTGTAGAACTTGACTGCCCGGTCAATGTCGAGAGCGGGGATTTCGAACCAGTGGATGGCGTTTTGGGGCATGATGAGGTTCCTTAAAGTAGTTAGACAGCGATAACGCGCTAGACCGTTAACATTTGGCCAACTTCCACTCTCGGAAATCGGTCCTGTAACGCCTCCACCGTCATCCCTTCCTCCCGCAGCGCCTCCATCGCTTTCACCGCTGCTTCGGCGGCTTGGATGGTGGTGATGCAGGGGATGCCGAGCTGGACGGCGGCGGCGCGGATGCGGCCTTCGTCGGTGCGGGCGCCCTTGCCGCTGGGGGTGTTGATGACGAGGGAGATGACCCCGTCGTTCATCTGGTCCACCACGTTGGGCCGCCCTTCGGCAATCTTCTTTACTCTTTCGACGACGATACCGTCTGATTCCAGCCGCTGGGCAGTCCCTTCGGTAGCAACCAGCGAATGGCCCAGAGCAACCAATCGGCGACCAAGCTCACCGACAGCTTCCTTGTGCCGCTTCGAGACGCTCACAAAGATTTTGCTCGGCTTCGCCGGCAGGACGACGCCGGCGGCGAGCTGAGCCTTGGCGAAGGCGATGCTGAACCGCTCGCTGACGCCCATCACCTCGCCGGTGCTCCGCATTTCCGGGCCCAGGACGATGTCCACGCCGGCAAACTTGCGGAACGGGAAAACGCTCTCCTTCACGCTCACCGCCGCGGGAATCGGCTCACTAGTGAGCCCAAGCTGTTCCAGCGTGACACCGGTCATCACCTTGGCGGCGATTTTGGCGATTTGCACGCCCGTCGCCTTCGCCACGAACGGCACCGTGCGGCTGGCGCGGGGGTTCACTTCCAGGATATAGACGACGGGCTTGCCGTCCTCGCGCTTGACGGCAAACTGCACGTTCATCAGGCCGACAACTTTCAAGTACTTGGCCATCGCAATCGTCGATTCGCGGATTTCCTGCACCACCGGGCCAGGCAAGCTGTACGGTGGAATCGCACAGCAGGAGTCGCCGGAGTGAACGCCCGCTTCCTCGATGTGCTCCATGATGCCGGCGATGACGACCGTCTCGCCGTCGCTGATGCAATCGACATCGACTTCCGTGGCGTCTTCCAAGAAGCGGTCAATCAACACCGGCTGACCTTGGGCGACGACAAAGGCTTCGGCGACAAAGCGGTCAAACTGCGCCTGGTCATAACAGATTTCCATCGCCCGCCCGCCAAGGACGAAGCTCGGCCGGACAAGACACGGAAAGCCAATCCGCACGGACTCCGTCCGGGCCTGATTCATCGTCCGGGCGATGCCGTTTTCCGGCTGCTTCAAGTCGAGCCGGCGAAGGATGCCCGCGAACTTCTCGCGGTCTTCGGCCGCTTCAATGGTATCGACGCTCGTGCCGATGATGGGGACGCCGGCGTTGTGCAGAGCCCGGGCCAGATTCAGCGGCGTCTGTCCGCCGAACTGCACAATCACGCCGTCAGGCTGAATGCGGTCGTGGATGTTGAGGACGTCCTCGGTCGTCAACGGCTCGAAGAAGAGCATGTCGCTGGTGTCGTAGTCGGTGCTGACCGTCTCGGGGTTACTGTTGACCATCACCGACTCAATGCCCAACTCTCTGAGCGCGAAACTGGCGTGGCAGCAGCAGTAGTCGAATTCAAGTCCTTGGCCGATGCGGTTCGGCCCGCCGCCGAGAATCATCACCCGCTGCTTGCCGGGCTGCTTGACCGGTGTCTCGTCCTCCGATTCATAGGTGGAATAGTAATAGGGCGTGTAGGCTTCGAACTCCGCCGCGCAGGTATCGACCGATTTATACGTCGGCACAATGCCGCGAGCCTTGCGATTGGCCCGCACGTCCATTTCCGCCGAGCGCCACATCGTCGCCAGTTGCCGATCCGAGAAGCCGTACTGCTTGGCCTTGCGAAGCGTGACGTCGTCCACCGCTTCCACGCCGTCAATCTTCCGCAGTTCTTCTTCCATCCGGACGATTTCGACAAGCTGGTCCAGGAACCACGGGTCGATGTTGGTGAGCGCGTAGACCTGCTCCACGCTCATGCCGCTCTTCAGGGCATAGCGGAGATACCAAACCCGGTCGGCATTGGGAACCGAGAGCTTAGCCCGAATTTCATCTTCCCCCGGCTGTTCGGTGGTGCCCCATTTGTCCTTTCCATCGCTGCCGAAGCCGAAGGCGCCGACTTCGAGGCCGCGAAGGGCCTTTTGAAAGGACTCCTTGAACGTCCGCCCGATGGCCATAGTCTCGCCGACGCTTTTCATCTGCGTCATCAGCGTGGCGTCGGCTTCGGGAAACTTCTCAAAGGCGAACCGCGGAATTTTGGTGACGACGTAGTCAATCGTCGGCTCAAAGCAGGCCATCGTTTTCCGCGTGATGTCGTTGGGCAATTCATGCAGCCGATAGCCAATGGCCAGCTTCGCCGCAATCTTCGCGATCGGAAACCCGGTCGCTTTGCTGGCGAGTGCCGACGAACGACTGACGCGCGGGTTCATTTCGATGACGATCATCCGCCCCGTTTTGGGATGGACGGCGAACTGGATGTTCGAGCCGCCGGTCTCTACGCCAATTTCGCGAATGACCGCCAGACTCGCGTCGCGCATCCGCTGATATTCCTTGTCGGTCAGCGTCTGGGCGGGGGCGACGGTGATGCTGTCGCCGGTGTGGACTCCCATCGGGTCGAAATTCTCGATGGAGCAGATGATGACCACGTTGTCATCCATGTCCCGCATCACCTCCATCTCGTACTCTTTCCAGCCGATGATGGATTCTTCGATGAGGACCTGATGCACGGGGGACTGGTCGAGGCCGTTATGCACCAGCGAGTCAAATTCCTCGCGGTTATAAGCAATGGCCGACCCGCTGCCGCCGAGGGTGAAGCTGGGGCGAACGACGCAGGGCAAACCAACATCTTCCATCACCTTGCGGGCGTGCGCTACCGTCGTCACCGTCTCGCCGCGGCAGCATTCCAGGCCGATTTTCTCCATCGCCGCCTTGAACAAGGCCCGGTCTTCCGCCTTGTCGATCACCTCCGGCTTCGCCCCAATCATCTCCACGCCGTACTTCTCCAGCACGCCATGCTTGGCCAGGTCCATCGCCAGGTTCAGCCCCGTCTGCCCCCCCACGGTCGGCAGCACAGCGCAGGGCCGCTCTTTCTCGATGATCTTCTCCACAATCTGCCACGTCAGCGGCTCGATGTAAGTCCGGTCCGCCATTTCCGGATCGGTCATGATCGTGGCCGGGTTGCTGTTGACGAGGACGACCTCGTAACCCTCCTCGCGCAGGGCCTTGCAAGCCTGCGTCCCGGAGTAATCGAATTCGCACGCCTGCCCGATCACAATCGGGCCGGAGCCGATGAGCAAAATCTTCTTGATGTCAGTACGCTTGGGCACGGTGCGGACAGTCCTTCCACGCAGAGGGCCTTCAGGGAGATCACGCGGCAGAAATGCACCCAGCCGCGAGATGTGTAAAATTTCGCGAGTTTACCATGCTGCCGCTAGCTGCGGAAGGGGCCGGTCTCTGCGGTTCTCCACGTGGTAGCGGGTCAGTTTGAATTTCAAAATCTGGCTCGCCCTACTTCCTGGGGACATTCGGGAACTTGTCTCGCGGAAAGATAATTTCCGGGGACGCGTCCGATTCCCGGTCAATCCAAAGCCGCATCCAAGGTCGCCAGACCGCTTCATTGTAGGCTTCGCGCAAACGATTGTTTTCATCGTTGTGGTACTTGTAGGGCGCATTTAAGGCGTCTTGGCGAGCCTTAGTCACCTCCGGTGCCTCAAACAGATGCGATGCCTTGAGACGTTCACCAACACGAATCATCTGAAATCCGTGATAGTTGGACCGGGTTAAGCAGTGCTGGCGGTTCTCGTTCCACAATCTCACGACGCCAAGCGCAAGCCCAACTAATGTGACCACCAGCATCAGGCTCCGCAGGCTGTACTTCATCTACGATTCTTCTTGATTGCTACTGGTCAGTTTGAAATCTCGGCTTCAACTACGTCTACCCAGATGTCAGCATCTTCACTGCATTTCGGCGAATCGCTTGCTAAGCCGCTTTTTCCAACAAGCACAATGCAAAATCCGTGTCGATTGTTGCGACCAACCTGGACTTCCGCAGGACTCGTCAAACCTCGGTAGTAGCCCCATATCTCCCATGTCTTGCCCTCATCCTTCGTCCCCAAAGCTGGACCTCCGCGACTCCTGTACCGCAGGGCGATATTCTAGCGGGAATGGCCCGGCCCGAAACACCAAAAAAACTCTGGCGACCTCTTGGTTTCCGGGCCTGGCTAGTGTACAATAGAACCAATACGGGCCGGCGAGAAACCGGTGAGTTCCTTGGCAAGTTGGTAGCAGAGGTGTGTGGAGGACTGGGGAGTCGGTGCGCACGGAGGGAAGGAGTCGGGGATTTGAGATCTGAAATTTGAGATTTGAGACGATGCAAAGAATTGGGACTTACGTCGACGGGATTTGACGTAAGTCGCGCAAGGGGCAGCGCCGCCAGAGGGTGCCGAGGTCATGAATCAAGAAAACGGGTTTTGTATCGACGGTGAATCAAGTCAATCGTCGTAAAGTGCATTTGCGCAAAGACTTGCGATGATTCATGCCGTCGATAAGCCTCGCGAAAGATCACCTTGAATCCAATGAATCATGCAATCCCTTCGGGGGGGTGATGTGAATCGGAAATGGCTCGCTCGAAAACAGACTTACGGCGACGAGAATTGACGTAAGTGGCAATCGAGTCCGCGTGAATTTCCAGAATCTAACCTTCTATCCCGCGGCTTGTCTTTCGTCGGGAACGAGCTGGTGCGTTGGGTCCACAAAGAACCAGACGCAGGCGACGATCAGGAAGCTGCCGCTGGAGAGCATGAAGACGACCGGCCAGCGGTCGGCTTCGGCGAGGTAGCCGATGACGATGGCGAAGGCGGCGGCCCCCAGGTTGCCGCACATGTTGGCAAAGCCGAGGACGGAGGAGACGTACTTGCCGCCGAAATCCTGGTAGGTGGCCCAGAGTGCACCGAGGCCGAGGTCGGTCAGGAAATAGATCGTCGACATCAAGAGGAGGAAGATCAGGAAGTTGTCTACGAAAAGTGCCAAGACATAGACACCTGCGGCGATGAAGCCTGCAACCATGCCGGGAATGCGGCGGCCCCAGATGGGACCGAATTTCCGCAACAGGATATCAGCCAGAATGCCGCCGACAATGCTGCCGAAGACGCCGGCCACGCCGGTAGCCGCCGTCAGTGGACCCTTGATGGATTCGACTGCCAGCTTGATGGCGGCGGGGTCTTCGCCGGCCCGCATGAACTTGGCGAGGTCAGAGCCATAGGTTTCTTCAAGATAGGGAGTCAGAAAGGAAACAAGAAAGATCCAGCCAACGTTGATGAAAAACCCGCCCAAGGAAAGAAGCCAGATATTGCGATGCGTGAGCAGAGCCCAAATCGGGAGTGCTGGCGGGGCTGTGGCAGCGCTGACGATTCCCTGCTCCACAAGTTGAACCTCAGCCGCATTGCAGGCGGGGTGCTGCCGGGGGGTTTCGCGAAATTGAAACCAGAAGAAGACAGCCCAGATGACTCCCAAGAGTCCGTACATAATGAATACCGCGCGCCAGGGGCTGACTTCAATCTTGAACAGCCAAGCCATCAGGAGCATCAACATGGGGGTAAAGAAAAAGGCAATCGCGCCCCCCGCGCGGCCCCCCATCGTGACCATGCTGTTAGCCCGCGCTCGACCTTGTACGGGAATCCATTTTTTGATGAATCCCGCAGCGGAGGGATAAGCACCGGCTTGCGCAACGCCGAGCAGAATGCGGAGCAGCAAAAACATCCAGAGGCTGTGGGCGAACCCCAGGCAGAGCGTCACAGCCGACCACGCCAGCACAAAGATGATCAGCGACTTGCGGCTACCGAAGACATCGCAGAGCCAGCCGGCGGGGACTTGAAACAGAGCATACGACCAGAAGAACAATCCAATCGCCCAGCCGAAATCGCTTTTGTCGAACTTCAGATCGGTGATGATGTTGCTGGTAACGGGACCGATGCAAAAGCGGTCCAGATAGAGGAGCACCGACATCCCCACGGTCAGCCCGATGATCCGGTAGCGGACCATGGTCGCCGGGCCAAAGTTTTGGGACGCCGAAAACGACTCCTCCGGCGGGGGCGTGCGGGGAGGTTCGTAGGGATTGAGCGGTGTAGACATGATTTTGCGAGGGGTAGTATAGCCCGCGAGGAGCGGCGACTGTGCCAGGAGAGCGGATTATTTCGCCGCCGGGCCAAACCGTGTTCGCTTCGCGCGGGCTGTGCCGATGATGACCGTGTCCATGTGATTAGGACCGCGCCGCCTCGCGCGGTTCGCATCGAGGTGTAACTTGTTCAGGGCGACCTTGCCGATTGCAGGGATGCAAGATCGCAGAAACTTCGCGCGCACGTCATCGTGCGGGTCGCGCTGGCGTTGCGCGCTTTCGATTGCCCTGTTTCTTGGTCAACTCCTTCTTCCCCTTTCGCTCTCGGCCCAGTCCCTGTCACAGCGATTTTCGCTGGCCGGACAGAAGAAGACTCGGGGCGAGACTGTCTCCACCACGCCACTGCCGGCGATTGCCCGGATTATCGTCCCCGAGAAGGACGGCGTTTCCTACGGTTCGGGGTCGCTCGTGGATGTGCGGGGTGAATACGGCCTGGTGGTGACGAACTGGCATGTGGTCCGGGACGCGAGTGGTGCGATCAGCGTCCTTTTTCCCGATGGATTCAGTTCGAAGGCCGATGTGGTGAAGGTGGATAAGGATTGGGACCTGGCCGCCCTCTCCATTCGCAAGCCGGCTGCCGCGCCGTTGGCGATGACCGATGTTCCACCCCAGCCGGGGCAGAAGCTGTTCATTGCCGGCTATGGGAGCGGGGATTTTCGAGCGGCATCCGGGAACTGTTTGGGATATGGCTCGCCGGAGCAAGGTCTGCCGCAAGAGTTGGTCGAAGTCGATGCCGAAGCAAGGCACGGGGATTCGGGCGGACCGATTTTGAATGAACGGGGGGAGATCGCCGGCGTGTTGTTTGGAACCAACGGGACTACACACGGCAGCTACGGAGGGCGGGTCATTCACTTTCTCTCTTCCGTGCTCCCGGGTGGCGCGTTTGCCAAGGGAACTCCGTTACCAACCAATACCATTCCCGGTAGCCCGCTTGGGGCGAATTCGACTCCGGCGGGCGACGGAGGCATCGGTCCCATCATCAGCGATTCTGGAACTCCGGACAGCGCCTTTGCGATTTGCGAGCCCGAATCAAGCCAGCAGTTGTCCGCGATGGCTATGCACCCCTCGCGGCAGTTGGTGGAACCGCCGGGCGGCATGCTCGCCCTGCCAAAGTCATCCAAAGGACTGGGGCAGAACGATAAGGACTCTTCGCTCGTCCCCATTCCAGGACGCCGGGTGGAAGAAGCCTTGGACAAAGAGCCGTTCGCAAGCTCCGCCGCAGCCGATCCCCCGACCGCGGAACATGCCGATGTTTCACGCGTCGCCAGCATCGGCAGCCGCCGAACTTCGCTCGCGCCGGAAGGGGGTTTTGCCGCCGACGCTTCGCCGGGTCCATCCCGCCGGGCGAGTGCGGCGAAAGATTCTGCTGCGGACGACGGCTCGGCGACGCAACTGCTCTCGGACGCTTGGAAAAAAATCGGAGGGGAGTCGATCTGGGACCAGACGAAAGCAGTCCTCGCCATCGTCGGCCTCTTGGCTCTGTTTGTGCAGTTCTGGAGAATGAGCAGCACTTCGGAGCCGGTGGTGCAGGAGGATTAGAACGGTTTGTAGTAACCGGCTTCAGCCGGTTAAGCACATGTTTCGAGGAGGAGTTGGAACTATTGCAGTCGCATAACCCGCTGAAGCGGGTTACTACGAACAGAATCGCCATGAATCGCATCCTCTCACTACTGCTCTGTCTCCTATTCTCGACGGCTGCATTCGCCGCACCGCCGAATGTGCTCATCCTGCTGAGCGACGATCAGGCCTACAGTGATTACTCCTTCATGGGGCATGAGCAGGTTCGGACGCCGCGGATTGATCAGTTGGCGAAGGAGGGAGTGGCATTCACCCGTGGCTATGTGCCGACGAGTCTTTGCCGGTCGAGTTTGATGTCCCTTCTGAGCGGGCAATACCCGCATCAGCATCTGGTGACGGGAAACGATCCGCCGAAGGGGACCGACCGGGCCGAGATGCTGAAAAATGTTCGCCGTGTCCCGATGCTGCCGCGGATTTTGGCGGAGCATGGGTATGCTTGCTTCCAGAGCGGGAAGTGGTGGGAAGGGAATTTCAAGGAGGGTGGCTTCACGGCTGGAATGACGCATGGCGACGTCTCTCGCGGCGGCCGGCACGGTGACGAAGGGCTGAAAATCGGCCGTCAGGGAAACCAGCCGGCCTATGATTTTCTGGAGTCTCGCGGCGACAAGCCGTTCTTCCTCTGGTACGCCCCGATGCTCCCTCATCAGCCGCACAATCCTCCGGAGCGGCTTCTGACGAAGTACCGGGACAAGACGGAATCACTGCATGTGGCGAAGTACTGGGCGATGTGCGAATGGTGGGACGAGCAATGCGGCGAGCTTTTGGGTTACTTGGAAAAAAAGAAACTGGCTGAGAACACGCTCGTCGTCTATCTCGCCGACAACGGCTGGATTCAGGACCCCGCGGCAGCAAAGTTTGCCCCGCGGAGCAAACGGACGCCGTACGAAGGAGGCATTCGGACACCGATCATTCTTCGCTGGCCCGCGCAGCTCAAGCCCAAGCGGGATAACACCTCCCTCGTCAGCAGCATCGACCTCGCGCCGACGATCCTAGCCGCCTGCGGCATGGAAGTCCCCAAGGAAATGGCGGGAATCAATCTGCTGGAAGTGGCTAGTGGCAAGGCAAAGCCACCCGAAGCCGTCTTCGGCGAAATCTATGAGCATGACGTCGTTGACATTGATAGCGCAGAGCCTGGATTGCGGTACCGCTGGTGCATCGCGGAAAAGTGGAAGCTCATTCTCCCCAAGGATGGGAAGAAGCCGGAGCTGTACGACCTGGGAGTTGACTCAGCGGAGAAGAAGAATTTGGCCGATGATCAGCCGGAGCGGGTGAAGGAGTTGACGAAGAAGATTGAGGAGTGGTGGAGCAAAAGCTCGGGCCGTTCATTGAACCCGTGATGTCTTGGCGACTTTGATTTCCGCCGGGAGCTGATGGAGCCAGTCCATGACACGACCTTTCACATCCGCACCATGCTCAGCATCAGGGAATTGCCCCACGACAACTGCTTGTCCTCCCTTCAATGCATCTCGCAATTCGCCTAGCCGGGTAAGTGCTTCTTGGCAAAGTGCGGCTGACTCTTCGTCCGTGAGCACCCGCGAACGAAGCTCGACAGCCGTAGCCGTTCGCTCCCGCCGCATCTCCACCAGCCGGCCGTTGTCGGTCTTGTAGAGCAAGCCATCGCGAAACGCCCGGCGCAACTCCCGCTGGGAGTTGAATTGGAACACCGGGCTCTGGCCAAAAAAGAAGCTCGCCGACCCATCCCGCCGAAAGCCGGCGACGATGGTCTCCGGCTGGTTCGGCAAGCGGAGTTCGATTCGCTCGACAAGGGCCGTCGCCTCGCGCAGCAAGTCTTCGCGATCCGATTCCTGGGAGGCCATGGAATGTGCCTACGACTCATCCCCGGCTTTGAACCAGCCAATCAAAGTCGGTTCGTAGGGGAGTATCTCTTCCGGATTGAAGTAAAGGGCAATCTCCTTAGCAGCCGCTTCGGGGCCGTCGGAGGCATGGACCAGATTCATCTGCCGACTGCTGCTGTAGTCGCCGCGAATCGTCCCGGCAGCGGCTTTGAGCCCGCTCGTCGCGCCGAGCATGTCGCGGACCACGCGAACGACTTCCAACCCTTCGACGACCATCGCCACGATGGGCGAAGCGGTGATGAATGCTTCCAGGCCGGGATAGAACGGCTTCTGAACGTGCTCGGCGTAATGCGTCTTCGCCAGTTGGGGCGTCACCTTGAGCATCTTGAGCCCGATGACGTTCAGCCCCTTCTCCTCAAAGCGGCTCAAAACCTTCCCCATCAAGCGACGCTGAACACAATCGGGCTTAAGCAGAACCAAAGTACGTTCCATGAGAGACTCCATGAAGTGGGGTAGGCTTCCAGCCTGCCCAGAGACAGATGGTAAGAATGTTTGGGCAAATTCTAAGCGCGAAACTGAAAACAGGGTAGGCGGGTGGCAGTCGGCAGAAGGCCGGCAATTTCTGGGCAGGCTGGAAGCCTACCCCACTAGTATCGCGGCACCGACGTGTCCACAAACTGGCTCCACGCGTCGATGCCGCCGGCCATGTTTTGCACCTTTTCGAACCCCTGGTCCCGCAGCCACTGGGCCACGCGGGCACTCCGGCCACCGTGATGGCAATGAACCACGATCCGCTCCCCTCGGTGCGGCTCCAGGTCGGCCAGGCGGGAAGGGACGGTCCGCATGGGGATTTGCAGCGTCCCGTCGATGCTGGCGGTGGTGAATTCCTCCGGCTCCCGGACGTCGAGCAGCACGAACCTTTCCCCCTCGTCAAGCATCTTCTTCACGGAGAGGACGTCAATATCCGCGGGCAACGGAACTTCGCTGTTCATAGTGAATCTGCTTCCCAGCTTGTAGAATCAGTCTCTCGGAAGCGTACCCCGCAAGCCTCATTTCGTCCATGCCTGCCCCATGCACATCGACCCCGAACTTTCCCGCCAGTTTGCCCTCGACGTCGTGGCCAAGCTCCGTGCGGCGGGGCACCAGGCCCTCTGGGCCGGCGGGTGCGTGCGGGATCAACTCTTGGGGAAGAGGCCGAAAGATTACGACGTGGCGACCGATGCCGAGCCGGAGCGGATTCGGGAAGTTTTCGGCCGCAAGCGAACGCTCGCCATCGGTGCCGCCTTCGGCGTGATCACGGTGCTTGGCCCCAAGGACGCGGGACAGATTGAAGTCGCCACCTTCCGCCGGGACATTGGCTACTCCGACGGCCGACGGCCCGATGCGGTCGCCTTCACCAGTGCGGAGGAGGACGCCAAACGCCGCGACCTGACGATCAACGGCATTTTCTATGACCCTGTCGCCGAGCAGTATCACGACTACGTCGGCGGCCAGGAAGATCTCCAGAGTCGGATCATCCGGGCCATCGGTAATCCCAACGAGCGGTTCGCCGAAGACAAGCTCCGGATGCTCCGCACCGTCCGCTTCGCGGCGACCTTTGACTTCGCGCTGGAAGCTGCCACCTTAAAGGCGGTGCAAGCCCATGCACCAGACATCCGGACGGTGAGCGCTGAACGGATCACCGCCGAGCTGCGGCGTATGCTCGTCCACGAAAATCGGATCGCAGCCCTGCAAATGCTGCGCGATTCAGGACTGCTGAAAGAGATACTGCCCGAACTGTCCCAGCTTGTTGCTAGTGAGACCGCAGCTTGGGACCGCACGCTTTTAGTGTTTGGACAACTGAAGAATCCATCGTTCGCAATGGCGCTGGGCGCGCTCCTGCGCGAAGTTGCGGTTCATGCCGACGTCGCTGCCGTGAAGGCGATTCTCGCTCGCTGGAAACTGCCGAACGAAGACAACGGCGGCGCGCTGATGCTGCTGCGCGACGAACTGCTGATTCGAACCGCCCAGTCTCAACCCTGGCCGCGGATTCAGCGGCTGTTGACTTCGCCGCGGGCGGATGAACTTGTGAATTACAGCGAGGCGGTCGCCGTTGCTCTCAATGAAGGCCTGGAGAGCATCGCCTGCTGCCGCCAGAAGCTGACGCTCCCGGCTGCCGCCCTCGATCCGCCTCCGCTGATCACTGGTGAAGACTTGAAGAAACTCGGTATCGCGCTGGGACCGACCTATAAGGACATTCTGGAAATGGTGCGGGATGAGCAACTGGAAGGGCGGATTGGTTCGCTGACAGAAGCTGTGGAGTTGATACACACCCGCTTTGCCGGGCAAATTCGGAAGAGGTGACAGCCGAATCGCCAGGTTCTCTCCCATTGGCAACGCTTTGGTCCGCTCCTACCATCCAAGGACGATTCGAGTTCCTCTTTTTAATGAGAATTCCAGCTATGAGCGACCCCCTCTTTCTACTTTTGCTTCTTCTCCGCTACATGCACATCCTCGGGGCGATTGCCCTGATGGGTGGGACGATCTTCATGCGATTCGCGCTCGTGCCCGTGGTACCGGGGCTTGACGAAAAAAGCCGGGCCGAACTGCACGAAGGAATCCGCAGCCGGTGGTCGAAGTTTGTGATGATCGCGGCGGCGCTCTTGCTCATCAGCGGAATTGCCAATTTGGGATTGGCGGCGAGATATGAGTTCGCGGAGCCGGTGGGCAGGCTCTACAACATGATTGCCGGTGTGAAGCTGATTCTCGCCCTTCCAATCTTCCTGTTTGCCAGTTTTCTGACCGGCCGGAGCGCGACGGCGAAAAAGTTTCAGGCCAATCGAGTGATGTGGCTCAACGTGAATCTCGCGCTTGCTGTCCTGATGGTATTGATCGGCGGGTTCCTTCGGTTTGTTGGCCGAGATTTGAAAGGCGACAAGCCAGAGATTGAAAAGCCGGTGATGATTGATATGAGATAACTGGTGTCGAAATGGCGCAAAAAAACACCCGGCCAGATTCTGACCGGGTGCTCATGTTATCAAAATTGCCGCCCAGTTACTTCAGCGGGAATTCGTCCTCCGCCGCTTGCTTGCCATAGATCGGCATGTGCCGGTAATAGACTTCCAGGATCATGGTGGCCATGCTAGTGCAGTAAACGCGGCCGCCCGCATCGCTGCCGTGGTCACCCTTCATGTACCAACTGCCGGATTGGTGGCCGTTCTTGTCCTGGGACTCCACCAGCCAGTCTCGCATTTCCTTGTTCCACTTTTCCCAGAGTTCGCCTTCGTTTTGGCGAAGGACTTGGGTGGCGTAGTAGTTGAAATACATGTTGCCCTTGGAGGGCCTCGTGTCGGCCAAATACTGCACTCCCCTTTGAAGAGCCGGGTTGTCCTTTTTCCAGCCTAAATACATACGGCAGAGGAGGCCAACGGCCGTGGTGGCCTGACCGCGCCCGGGATCCGTATAACCGTAATACGAACCGCTTTCGGCACCGACGGTGTCCAAAAACTTCACCGCACCAATAATGGTGTTCGGATCAACTTTTAAATAGGCCATGTGCCCCGATTTGAGGGCCATGAGCTGCCAACCGACAACCGAGGTATCTCCCGCTTGCCGTGGAGCATACCGCCAACCGCCGCCGACTGGGTCCTGGGCATACATAATGTGATTAAGCGAGAGCTGCGCGGGAGCCATTAGTCCCTTATCGTGCGTCATCGCATAAGCTTCGCAGAGAACGATGGCCGCCAGACCGTGGGAATACATGCTGCCGCCCCCCTGGGCGAGATCGCCGCACTGTACGCCGCCGCGATTGGTGATCTTCATCTGGCTGGTGAGGAAATAAAGTCCGCGTTCCACGGTGGCTTTATACTTCCCTTGCTTGTGCGTCTGGCCGGCGCCCAGAAACGGCAGCAGAGCCATCGCCGTCGCGCCAGTGCGGCAGTCGGTCATGCGTCCCCCTTCTCCGCAGCGGCCGTTGCAGGGGCCAGTCCGATGATCGAAGTTCCAGCCGCCATCGGGCAACTGGTGGGCGGCGAACCACTGCAAAGCTCGCGCAACAGCAGCTTCGCTTGCGTCGTTGCCTCCGTACTTGGCAACCATCTGACCGCGCTGGGCTTCACCACGGCCGGCAACGCCGGTACCGGTGACGGCGCCAACTTGGGCCATCAGGTCGTTCTTCGGAGCAGTCTGCTCGCCGAAGTCGGAAAGTTCGATGTGAACGGGGGCGGCATCAACGTCCATCGCCACCGAAGGAGTATCCGTCGTTTCCACGACATCCGAAGTCAAGGCGGCGACAACGTCGCTGCTGGTGTTGGCCACCGTGGTTTCGGTGACGTTGATTTCCATTTTCTCTTCTTTGAACTCTTCGACCTCTTCTTCCTTTTCGGTCGGCGGAGAAACCGCGCTGATTTGATCGTTTCTCGGCGGCGGCGCGACGTTGATCAAAGCCAGGATGATCACGCCAATGAAATGCACCACACCGCTGATCGCCCAACTGGGCATGGCGTTAAAGAGCAAAAAGTTCGTGCTGATAGCGGGGGGCGGACCTTCCTGCTCATCTCCCGGGGGTGGTCCTTGCGGCGGACCTTGCATGCCCGGCTGCATCCCTGGTGACGGCATGCCAGCAGGCCGCGCTTGGGGAGCGCCAGCGACTGGCATGCCAGCAGGACCAAGGGGCCGTGCTTGCGGGGGAGCGGGACGCGGGCCTTGGGGGGCGGGAAGGGGATTTGTGCTCATTACTTGTTTCCTGGGAGCAACCGATTTCCGTGCCGCAAAATGAAGTGGCGGGCGGAGTTGCCACCTGCCATTAACGTACCCGATTTCATTACAAACGCAAGAAAGGAATCCCGATAAAGCGGATTTTTTCGTCGCGCTGCAAATTGCCAATTAGGGCTGGATTGAACTGATTCGAGTTGATATGCGGTTGTTATTCCCGAATCGGCCGATTCTGCTGGCATTCTTGGCCAAGCTAAACCGCAGCGGCAGCGAGGGAAGAGTGTTACACAGCACCTAAGTGTTTATGCTACAATAGGTTGCGACACCACCTTGCAACTTTCACCCCGCCCGCCATTGCTTTCGCTCCCCGCCAGCCGATAATAGACTCTTAGCAGCCGAATCCTGGGCCAAAATGTAATGTCCGGGGCGGGGGACCCAATTTGAGCGAGCCGGCCGTCAAAAGCTGCTCACTCCGGGGCGCAGGTCAGACCCAGCCATAAACGGTCCGACCAGGAGACTTTCAACTCCTAGCCCGTCAGCTAACCTCGCAGGCGGAACCGGTCATGTAACCGGCTCCAATTTGAGAGGGCATTCTCGTCCATCGCTGGGACGATCCGGCCCTGATTCGTGCCTTTGTGGGTTAGGCTTCCAGCCTGCCTAGTTACCGTCATTCATTCACCGCGCTGCATTGCGCGCATGATGGTCGAGGCAGGCTGGAAGCCTACCCCACGAAGGCCAGCGGAGGTCTTTATGTTTATTATTGCGCTATCGTTTTCAGATGTAGCTCAATCGCTCGGGATCACGGGAATCGTGACCCTTATCGTCCTGGCGAAGCTGGCGTTCATCGCCTGGCTTTGCCTCCGGTTCATGCCGAACAAATCGGTCGGCGTCGTGGAAAAACTCTGGTCGAGCAAAGGCTCGGTCCCAGAAGGGAACATCCTCGCCCTTAACGGCGAAGCCGGCTTTCAGGGGGACCTGCTCCGCGGCGGCGTCCACTTTGGACTCTGGCGTTGGCAGTATCGTGTCCACACCATGCCGCTTGTCACCATCCCGCAAGGAAAGGTCGGCTATGTCTATGCTCGCGACGGTCAGCCCCTCCCTCCGAGCCAGACTCTCGGCCGCGTGGTGGATTGCAACAACTTTCAGGACGCCAGAGCGTTCCTCACGATGGGACAGACTGTCAACTTGTCCAAAGCCGACGAGAGGAAATTGCAGGACAAGCAAGGTTGTTTGTCTCACGAGGGCCAATCCGGCCAGCGCGGCCGACAGTTGGCGATTTTGCGCGAAGGTGCCTACGCCATTAACCCGGCGCTCTTCATCGTCATCACCGAAGATGCCATTTATGCCCTGCGCACGCTGCTTTCGGGACATGAAGCGGCTTCGCTGAAGAACTGGCAAGAGGAACTTCGGATCGTCGGAGGATTCCGGCCCATTGTCGTCGGAGCAGCGATGAAGGCGGAGGACCCGCTCCATCCCGAAGCCGTTCACACCGTGGACAGCATCGGCATAGTCACAATTCACGATGGTCCGTCGCTCATGCCAGGGGAAATCATCGCCCCCGTCGTCGGCAGCGACCCCAATGAGCCGCATTATCACAACAACTTCCAAAGTCCGCAGGCGTTTCTGGACGGCGGCGGCCGTCGGGGCCGACAGTACCAGGCTCTCACGGACGGCACCTACTTTCTCAACCGCTGGTTCGCCACGGTGGAGTTGATTCCCAAGACCGTCGTTCCCATTGGGTACGTCGGCGTGGTGGTCAGCTACTACGGCCGCAGCGGAGCGGATCTTTCCGGTGAAGCCTTCCGCCACGGCGAGCGGGTCGCAGAGGGAGAACGGGGCGTTTGGGCGCGGCCGCACGGACCGGGAAAGTACGCCTTCAATACCTACGCCGGCAGCATCGTCCTCGTGCCAACTACCAACTTCGTGCTCCACTGGGTCACGGGAAAGACTGAGACGCATCGTTACGACGAATCGCTCCGTTCCATCGATCTGGTCACGCGCGACGCCTACGAGCCGCACCTGCCGCTATCCGTCGTTGTGCATATTGACTACCAGCGGGCCCCGAACGTCATTCAGCGGTTCGGTGACGTGAAGAAGCTGATCACGCAGACGCTCGATCCGCTCCTCTCGGCATATTTCCGGGACATCGCCCATCGCAAGACGATGCTGGAGCTCCTCCATGACCGCGACCTGATTCAGGACGAGGCCCGTGGCGAATTGCGGCGTCGGTTCCACGAATTCGACATCGAATGCGTGGACGTGCTGATCGGCAAGCCCGACACCGAGGAGAAAGGTGGCAAGATTGAAACGCTCCTCGAGCAACTTCGGATGCGGCAGCTCTCCATCGAGCAGCTCGAAACGTACGAACGGCAGAAGGGTGCCGCGGACAAGCTTCGCGAGCTGAACGAAATGCGAGCTCTCGCCGACATGCAGACCAACCTTACCAACACCCGCGTCAAGGCGCAAATCGCCGAGAGCGAAGGTGAGGCGGAGCTGCAGCGGGCCCGCAAGGCCGCCGACAAGGCGGTCGTGATGGCCGAGGCTCAGCTCGCGCAGTCGCGGCGGCAGGCGGAACAAACGATCGTCCTCGCTGAAGCGGACAGCAAGCAGGCAATCCTCGCCGGCCGCGGCGAAGCTCAGCGGATCATGCAAGTCGGCCTCTCCGAGGCTGCCGTGCTGATGCGCAAGGTCGCTTCCTACGGCGACCCGCGGCTCTACGCCCTGCAACAAGTCGGCGCTCAACTTGCCCGCAGCACTCAGCCGCTGGTGCCGGAGCGGGTCTTTATCTCCGGCGGCGGAGATGGCGCCTCACTAACCCGAAGCGCCAGCGAGGGAGCCTCGTCAAACGGAAATGGTGAAGGGACCAATGGCCATTTCACCGCCCCTGCCACGTCCGGCTTAGTCGGTCTACTGTTGCAGTCCTTGCTCTCCGAGCGGACGGTATTCCAAGACGACGCTAGCCCCGAGCTGACGTCGCTCAAGGAACTCGCCAATCGCATGGCCGAGCAAGCGATGCAGAACATGCAGATGCCGCCAGCGGACTCCAAAGTTGTCGACGCTAAGTCGATCGCCGCCTTGGCAAAATAGTAGTCCGTTCACTCCGTGAGCGCAGGATTTCAAGAGACGCGAGCCGGCACACGGAGTGTGCCGGCTTCTTTTCCCCCCCCCC
>JBJXFF010000056.1:0-20256 GCA_046153945.1 Pirellulaceae bacterium | reverse complement strand
GGAGACGAGAAGCTTCCACATAATCGTCGTCCTGGTCTTGGCTATTGCGTTCCTGCGTACCACTTACAAGCTGGGGATTTGAAATTGTCACGTGTGGTCGCCGTCGCCGCCGCCGTAAATACTCGTTTCGCAATACTGTTCTCATCCATGGCCAAAGTCGTCTCGAATCTTTAAGAGAATCCGCGGACTGTAGGCAGCGACTGAACGTCTCCTGTACCAAGTCGGATGCGTCATGGCTATTCCCCGCAAGGCGCATGGCGTATGCGAGTAATTTCGGCTCGAGAGCAGCCATTTCCTGGAAAAGCTGTTTCATGTTCTTGTTCGCCGCTTAGTTCGAACCATCCCCTAACACTTAGATGCGCTCCGAAGGTTCCGCGCACAAGAATGTGCGCCTCCGTGCCTGAGCGCATCTTATAGATGTCGGTCCTTGACCGCACTATCGGGCTCAAGTTGGGAGGCATGGCCTCTCGAAAGGGCCCGGGCAGGATTGGCGTCCTGCCCAGGCGGTGTCGAGAACGTGTCATAACCACGCTCCACGACTGCAACACGGTAAACCCGTGCCCGCGGCTGGCGCAAGTCGTTTGCCCACGTTCTTCGGCACTCTGCCGACATGCCGTGATCACTGTTGAAATGAGCCGCGAGGGCCAGTCTCCCCGTGCGCGCCTGCTTCGACCCTAACGTCGCGAGCCTATTATGCGATTCCCATATTTGCGTGCCGCTTGGGCCTACATGAATGAAGAAGGCCCCGGCCTGTTGCCATTTACGTCCGGCCCGCCCCAACGAGGCTTCTGGCAGCACTACCGGGACGCCGTGAATTCATATCCCCCGGTGCCGATCGCTTCGGAGAAAGAACTCTATGAAATGCCGGCCCCGCCTCCTGAGCACTTCGTTGAAGAGCCTCAATTTGCTCCCGAGCCAATCGAAGAGGCAGTCCCGCCCCCGACCAGGGAGCAGGTGCTGTCGGATATGACGACCCAACACGAGAACAACCTAGCGTACATCGACATGCTTCCTCTTGATGAGGACGTCCGCGAAGGCCTGAAGAACGAAGCAATCGACAAGTACGAGCAGAAGGTTCGAAAATGGCTGACGTAAGCCAAGACGCTCAAAGGAGAAATCGCATGACGACTTCAAATCAACGACCGAGCCATGAAACCACTGATTCAGAATACCGGCTACTTCGGCATGCCGCGGTACGGAAAGTCCGAGTGCTTCCTCGCGCGAACAATGCCGTTGCTCCTCCGCCGCGACGCGCCAGCACTCTTGCTCTTCGACCCGGCCGGAGAACTCGCGAGGAAAGCCGCGAAATACCTCGCTCTGCAAAGGAGACCGTTTCTATACGACGCGCTCGCCGAGACAAAAAACGTGCTCGGCTACGATTTTTTGCCGCGCAGCTTCAACCCCGATCCCGATCAGCAAGAGGCGGAAAACAACGAAAGCATCTCAGACGGAATTTCCGTTCTGGTGCGCGCGGAGGGCAAATTAGACGCGTCGGCAAACAAGAACATTCGGCTAGGGTTGTACGAAGCCTTGAGCCTCTACATCTACCAGAAGACGCCCGTACCCTTCTATCTGCTAAAAGACTGCTTCGTCGGCGAATCGGATGCGGCTCAATTTCTTCTGCAGAACTGCGCACGTCCCGAATGGGTTTTGCGGTTCCAGTACTACCACGGCTTGCGCGGACAACAGCGCGAATATTTGGTCGGTGCCGCGGAACGCAGATTGACGGAAGCCTGCGAATGCGTCCAGTTCCGCAGACGATGCATACCGACTTTCAATCTGGCGGAGCTGCTCTGTCAGGGCGGTGCTCTTTTGATCGACGGATCGTCACAGGGGAATCTGAGCCGACAGCACATGACGTTCCTCATGGGAATGCTCATCATCTTGCTCATTTCGCTGGCCCGCAGCGGAAAGTTGAAACGCAAGGTCATCGTCGCAATCGACGAAGCGATGAACGCCGCGATGATCGACGGAAATGTCGCACGCGCGCTCGCCGAAGCGCCGAAATGGTTGCTGGAATTCCATTTGATTACGCAAAATCCCCTAGCGCTACCCGAACCCATTCGAGAGTCGGTCTTCCAAAACTCCGACCGGCTGTACTTCTTCAAGCAAGTGAATCCGGACGCAGCGATGTTCGCCGCACGCATCTGCGGAATCCCGACGTTGGATCCGATGCGCGTGAAAGAGACCATCACGCGCATTCGTCAGGAACACACCGGCGTGGAGATTCGTCCCGTTTCCCGCGCAAGTTCGACGCTGGGAGGCGATGGACGAACGAGCGACACGATCAGCGAAGGCCACATCTCCATTCCGATCTACACGCCGAAGGAGGAGGTAACGAACGTTCGTTACTCCTTCGACGAACAAATCCTTTTGGAAGCGCAGCGCGTCATGAACGTGGGCGTCGGCGAGTGCCTCATTCGCGACGGCAACGTGGTTGTTGCATCCAATGGCCCGCTGCCAATGCTTCGCATGCCTGCGAAAGCCGATTTAGTGATCGATCGAAAAACTCGGCTAACGATCGGTGAGCGAACGCTCCAGCAATACCTCGAAACCCTGAAAACAACTCCTCCGTACCAAACCCCAACCTTCACGATTTCGCTATGCCCGACAACGACATTCAAGACCGCGATGGAGTGAGAGAGAGGCTTCTCCAACTCGCAGAAGATAACCCGATCGATCTCGACATTATCGAGAAGCACGGAAACTTTCCCACGCGTAAGGCGGCGCAAGTGTGGGCGAGTCGCCAGACCAACGCCGGCCGGCTGAAGCACGTCGGCACTATGAAGAACGGCCAGGGCAAGAAAGTGGTGAATGTGTTTTGCAACGGCTGGACACCCAAGGACGACAATCTGCGCCATGAGGTCGTCGGCACGCGGATGCGGCTGTTGTTCCCCGCGTTCAACGTGGAACGCGGCTATGGACTGCCGTTTCAGACGGACTTGGTGCTGAAGAACGCCGGCCGTGTTTTCTATGTGGAGATTGATTGCGGCACGATGAAGAGGCCCCGCGTGCACGCCCGTTGGCGCGAGTACCTGAAGTGCCAGAACGACCTGCTCATTGTCGCCGCGCCAATACGCAACAGCGAGGGGCGGATGCACACGCTGATGGAATGGTCGCAAAGCGTCGGCCGCATCGCTCACTTCACGACCATCGAGCGGCTCGAATCCCATGGCTCCCACGCACGGGTCTGGGACTATCTTGGCCGGCGCGACCCAATGCTCCGGCGTGTTCCACTTGCCGTTCCGCCGGTGATCGAATCTCTCGGCGAAGGAACGCCAGAAGTCGTGTGTCCTCAGCTAGTTGCGGAGGCTTAACCGATGGTGACTCATTACATTCTTCTCCCCATTCGCCACCGAAAGCCCACCCAGGACGCCCGCCCGGGGAAGGGCCGCCTTCCTGATCCTAGCAACTCGCCAAGGAGCTTTCGCAATGCGCTGGAAGCGGCGAACTCCTCCTTGGCTTCGTTGCTGCGGGGAAGGCGTACCCCTTCCCCACCACCCTCATATGCTCGGTTTCCTCTCCTTCATTTTCATCATCATCGTTGCCTCGCTTCCGACGAAAAAAGCACACCCATATCGAAAGTGACTTCCTCTATCTCCTACCAATTCCTCCCATGCTTTGGCGTTACTCCCTCAATTTCACCGGCTTCATCGAGGCCCCTGCCGACATCGCACAAGCTCGGCAATTGCTCATCGACAAACTCGCGATGGACCCCGCCGCGATTATTTCCAGAATCGAGCCAGCAGAGCCGTCCGCCAAGAACCTCGTCGACCTTGGCAAGAAGGTCTTTGGACTCAAGTAGGGCCGCGTGGCCCTTTTCCCCGTGCCGCGAAACCCCACCCCAATCCCGAGGGAACCATGAAGTCTGTTTTGATTGTGAGTAAGCGCATGTGGCCCATTCGAGGACCGCCGCCCACTCTGGCGAAAACTTCTGTTCGGGCCGAAGTAGACCCGTTCCCTAGACCACGAACCCCAACCTTTTTCGATTCGTTTCACTTTTTTGAAAGGTGCAGAATGCAACAGAACCGTGTTAACGGTCAGTTTCAGAATCCCCTCGCTGGTGAGCAACCACAGGGGGGATTGATGCCACAGCAACAAGCCCCGCAAGGGCAAGTGAGTGGCATGATCGTCTTTGGTCCTAACGGGCCAATGATCGTGGAAACCTCCGCGGTCAATCAAGGACTGACTTTCGCTCAGTCGAAGTTACCTGGCACCCAATCGCTGATCCGCTCCATTCAGCGAAATGCCCAACCGGGCGATGTGGTGAAAATCAAGGAGCGCTTCGTCATCGAGGAGTCTTGAACATGGGAAAGAAACTGATTTTTGAACGCGAGGTTGAAGTTCGCCGGGAGAAGCCGGTCTACGTGAAACATCCGCTCGTGGATGAAACCGGGGCGGCGATGTTCGGCCTCGTCATTGGCATCGTCATTGCCATCGTAGTGGCGATTGTGGCGGTGATCCTCGTGCAGAACGGGGCTCATCCGTGAAGCGATACCAATTCGACGACGACGTGATCGAGGGATCGGTTCGGGTGCAAGGCACGTCTGAAAACGGCGAGCCGATGCATTGGTCTCAGGAAGTGACGAACAAACGGAGGAGGAACGAGCAGCCCATGCAGGTGAATGTGGACATTTCACCGATCCTGCCGATGCTGGTCGGAGCCCTCTTCCTGGTTAGTGTCGCCTTGCTCCTCATGACTCTCTTTGTCGTGGGGGTGCTGTAGGTGACATTATGCAACGGATGATCGGGACCTACCTGGAATACGGATATGAGCCGATTCCGCTGCCTTCAGGAAGGAAGGCACAGCCGCCGAAGGGATGGACGGACACGAAGTTTGGCCCGGAAGATTTCCCCGAAGGTTGCAATATCGGAATCCACTGTCGCAATTTCACGATCCTTGATGCAGACCGAAAGGACATAGCCAGAAGGATCTATCAGGAACTTGTCGGACGAGGGATTCTGACGACCATCGTGGAAACGAAAAAGGGAGCACACTTTTTGTTCGCCGGAAGGTTCGGCAATTCGCAGAACGCCCAGACGAAGATCGACACGCGGGGATTGCACGGCTATGGAGTCGCGCCGCCGAGTGTCGTGGAAGACTGGACCTACCGTTTCGTCCCAGGTCATGAACTCGTGACCGTGGACAAGCTAGGCCCCTTCCCGATTGAGTACGCACCCAAACCCAAGGAGACCATCACGAAGGAGATCGACGACGTGGAACGATACGTCATGACGATCGAGAGCCGCCAGGGCAAGGCCGGATCGAAAGGACTTGTCCGAGCGGCAGCTCGTTGCAGGGACGCTGGATATTCGGAATCCCAAACCCTGCTCTTGCTTCTCCGATGGAACCAGGGACCGACGGTAGACCCGCCCTGGACCGACAAGGAGCTTGCGAGGGCAATTACCAACGTTTTTAAGAAAGGAGGAAAGTGATGAAGAGGCCAGCGCTAAAGATTGTGATCACGGACATCCACGAGGGTATCTGTGACAAATGCGAGGAGCCTGTGATCGGATACCAGGCCAAGCTTGAGAATTTCAGCGGTCTACTTTGCGGGTCGTGCCTGCAAGACAAGTGGAACCGCAGGAAGGAGGCGCAAGAAGCCGCCGAGCGGCCCTTACTGAAGGAGGAGACTCTTGTTGCTGCGAGTGCCGGAAGTCGCAAGTCGGCTTAATTGCTCGATTGCGACGGCCTATGCGTTGATCGAAAAGAGAACGCTCTCGCATTACCGATGCCCAGGCGTTCGCGTCAGTGAAGACCAGCTCGAAGAATATCTTGAGAAAACAAAGCGGGAGCGTGAGGAAGCAACCCCTGATAAGAGAAGCCGCTCACGCCCCCGCACTGAACTCAAGCATCTTCGGTAGTCGGCAGGCGGCATGGACGTCGCCTTTTATTTTATACCCGCAGTCGCCTTCATGGCAGCCTCAGCCATCACGGTCGGCAGTTTCGCCAAGTGCTGATAGTTCCTCGCGAGCGTCGCCGCGTCCGAGTGGCCCATCAGCGTGGCGACCAAGATCGGGTCGAGTCGCTGCAAAGCGTTCGTCGCGTAGGAGTGCCTTAAATGGTAAGCACAGAACCGACCGCCGACATGCTTCCGCAGCCGCAGAAACCGCTGACGAACCATGTTGCGATTCCACGGCGTGCCCTTGGCATTTCGGAACAGTATGCCGGCGGGGCGTTTCGCCAGCAGACCCCGAACGATTTCCAACGCACGATCGTCGAGATAAATCACGCGAGGGTGTTTCTTCCCCTTGGCTTGCGACGGAGGGAACACGATTCGTCGCAGGTGAAGCTCGCAATGCTTTGCTTCAATCCGGACCGCCTCTTGTGGACGGCAGCCGGAGCGCCAAAGAAACTCAAGGAGCAGGGCGAAATCGGGACGGGAGTGGTCCAGGATCGCTTGGAATTGATCGGTGGAAAGGATGACCTCACGGCCCCGCTTCGACGGTCCAGAGGCACCTTGGACGGGCGAATGATCGAGATGCCCTTCCCGGACCATCCACCGAAATGCCGTCCGCACGGTTTGGACGGCCCCCGCCTTCGTCGAATCCGACCAAGTAGACGCCCCGATCCAAGCCGTAGCGTCCTTCGGCTTGAGCTTCGAGACCCGGAAGCCTTCACCCAGGTGATCGCAGAACGATTGCAGGAATTGCTTGTAAACCTGGTACGTCCCATCGGCCCGGTTACTCTGGCACCAGTCCAGGTAAAGATCGAGCAGGTAGGCCACGGTTTCAGCAGTGTGCTGGACCTTCGGGGTGGCACCAGAACGGAGCTCCGCCCAGCGGTCAAAAGCGGCTTCCCGGTTGTCTCTCCCCTTGGCCAGCTTTACTTGCCGGCGGGAGCCATTTTCCCGGTGGTGGCAGTACCACCAGCCATCGAACTCACGGAACCACGGTTCAGAAAAAACCATTGCAAAGCCCTCCAACTGTGTGAAACACAAGTCGAGTCGGAAGGCTCGCAGGGGTCGGGGAGTTACAGCTCCCCGGCCTCTTTTTGGTGCAACTATCTGGTGCAACCGCGAAACGGAATCGTCGTAAGTCTAGTCGGGGTGACAGGATTTGAACCTGCGACCTCTTGGTCCCGAACCAAGCGCTCTAGCCAGGCTGAGCCACACCCCGTTGGTAATGGAAGATAATATCTTAGAGGGTTTGTGAATTGGGTCAACGCCACTGGGGAAGGGGCAGTTGGGTTGCCAAAACCAAAAGGACAAAGGGCGGAACGAATGGTTCAGGGTCTAATTGGACGGAGAGCAGACAAATGAAGTGTGCGGGAAGGAGGCGCAACGGCACTGGAGGTCGGCCAACTGCGGCGAAAGGAGAACCAAATGGCGGCGGAAGCGGGGATGATTGCGGTAATTTGTGAGACGGGAATAAGAATTAGAAAGACCAAAATGACCATCGCCAGCAAGTAAACTGGTGCGGTAGCAAAGAAGTCACTGAGGTGCGTTGAGGAAGCCAGGAACGCGGCAGCAAAACTGACCAAAAGCAGCGAAATTGCTAGCCCCAGTCGATAGAGTAAATTCGTCGGCGACCCAGGGACTTTCACTGAAAGCGGGGCGGAGGAGTTGCCTGAAAACACCGTTAACTGTTCTTGGCCGCTAGGGGGCCCGTCTTCACGGCCAGTCAACGCCGTTGAAGCAGAGTCATTCGGAATGTCCACATAACGGCTGAGGGCCGCGGAGAATTCGGCTTCCAAGGAGTGCCTATGCGATTCGATCTGATCGTCAGGCATTGGCAATGCGTTTCCACTTGTTCGAGGAGCCGCTAGAAGTGCAGCTTTGTTGGCGCTAGTAAACTCCGATCGCCACAAGGACAGCCAGGCTCCGAGTTGTTTTGGCGACAAGCCCGAGACACTAGTGTCGCCCGCATCGTGCAACAAACTAATGACAGCGGACAATCTTGTCAGTTCGGCGTGGCGCGGGCCGATGGCTTCCAGCAAGAAGTCGTTTCTTGAGTATTGTGAGCGATTCGGAGATCGGTAAGGAAGCAGCGTCCAGATTGTCTTGTTTACGGACATTCCCTTCCAAACTGGAGGAATAGCCTGAAAAACATCGCTTGCCACGACCTCCTGGTGATGCTCGTAAATCACGACGATGTATTGCGGCAACTGATCGTGTCGAAGTCGAATCTTCCATGCTCCGCCGGATTCGGCGCGGATTTCAGCCGGAGAGTCATTGATCAGTATCTGCACCAGATTACTGCCGGCCGGAAGCCTCAATTCTGCTTCGTCAATTCCTCCCGGTATCAAATAATAGATGGCCTTGGACCAATAGTTCCCATCTTTGCCAGGGCGCAACACGTAGTCGGCGAGTGCGATGCTTGCGCCGGCGCGGGTATCCTTCAATTGCAAAAGGTTGGCTTCAAGTCGCGGCGCGACGATCCGAAAAACTTCAAAATCCTTCAAGACCAATTGATTGTCGCGGGATTCTCCCGCACCTAACGCCTGCAAACCGCTCGTCTTCCATTGCAAATTCTCATCGGCAATACGACTGGGCAACATCAAATAGGAGTCTGTCCGAACCGCATCCAGCGGCAGCGGCACTGGTGCGTGCGGTGTTTCCCCCGTTTGCAACTTCAACGGACCTCGGATTGAGAATGTGAGACTGGTCGTTTGCGTTTGATGAGGCCGAATAATGAGATGCCGCTGAGTCTGACCCGGAAGCAGCACGATTTGGTGGTCCATCGGAGGAATAAACTCGAAGGGACCCGACCATTCCGCGGGAACTTCCAAGCGGACGGTATCCAGACTACCGCTTTCCAATGTGACTTCGCAATTCACTACAGCGGACCAAGAGCGTGCCGTTGTTCGCTCCATTTTTGTCACCAGCCGAAAACTGGCGGCAGGATCGTTGGGGCGGACTTCGGCGACAAACTCCCGCAATGTTACTTGGGAAGTGGGGGCCGATTTGTAGCTTGCCACGAGATGGCCAAGCCGCGCATCCCACGGTGCGCCTTCAGGAGTCGATGATTTCTCAATACCGACGGCCGATTTAATGACGGCAAGACTCGCCGGAGTGCGATAAATGCGGACGATTGCCCCATCACTGGCCGCGGAACGAAGGCTTGGCAGTCGAATGGTATTTGCCTGGCCGAGAAAGGCATTCAACGGCATTGTGCCTTCGATAACCAATTCCTGCTTTTGGCCAGGGGAACGAGCTCGTCGAATGGTGAGAGGACTCTGCTGTGCTGCCGGAGAACGGAACGATAGAATCGCGTCCCGTTCCAGCAGAGCGGCTTGTTTCACTCGGAAACCGGCTGGCAGATCAATCGTTTCCTGAAAACGTTCCGGCGGAATCCCAGAAAGATCAGCGCGGTAGTGCACTTCGGCATCATGGCGTCCAAGGCTGACTTCCATGATCTCTTTGGCGCGAACGAGTCCATCGCGTGGACGAATGAAGAACGCGGGAGATTGCCCGGCGGCTTCCCAGGCGAGAGTGGGGGGCCGGGCAGCGCCGCCAATATTGTCGACAAAGTCGACCGGCGGAACCGAGACCATTGGTGTTTGCGGATCCTGGCTGATCTCGGATTCCCGGCCGACGGAAATTGCCTGCCACTGTTTTATTTTTTTGTCAGCCACTACTTCCAATAGGGGCAAAGTCAACCTGCCAACCCCGGACGCGTCAAGGAGCAGGAATTTGCCCTTGAACTGCACAGTATCGGAGGCAGGTTCAGCGAGCGTCAGGTGAATTGTGTTGGCATCTCCCTCATCAACCCAGACTCGCGAGATGCCTGGTTCATTCTCCAGCGGCAACAGGCGGAGATGGGGGTCTGTCCGCACTTTGATTTCTCCGATCCTTCCGGTCATCGCGCGAACACGAATGTGCACGTCGGCTGTCACCGAGCCGGGACGGACATTCCACCAGACAAATTGCTCCGCTACAGTCATGTCGTTGACGGGACGCCGCCGGTCTATGCGGCTGACTTGGATAACTTCGGTCGCACCGAGGTCAACCAGCAAATCAGTGGCGTCAGACGACTTAGTTTTCGCTCCCCGGGGGGTCGGAAAGATCCAATCTTCAGGACGAATGGCAGACTTGATTCGCAGGGAAGTCCGCGGGGTCTTAGGGATATTGACTCGCCAGGAAGCAGTGCCGTCTTTTTGTTCGGCAGCGACGGAAAAAGCGAGAGTGAGCTGGTATAGCCCTGGCCGCTCCACGCCGAGCCGGAGCCTGGTTCCGGTTTCGTTCCAATCCAGCGGAATTGCCTCGCCATCGAGTGTGCTTCGGCCTTCAAGCAGATGGACTTCACCACGTTGGAACGGCAATGACACCTTGGCCTGAGCGGCCAGCGTTTCAATCTCCAATCGAATCACGAGATTCGCGGCAACCCCGCCTTCGGGCGCATCCATTTCATAAGTCGCCGATCGGAGCAGCCACGCCGGCAACTGCTCACGCTCGGGAGCTCGATACAGCAGGGTGTAAAAGTCGAGGGAGACATAGACGTATTCCCCTTGCGGTTTCTGATTCGCGTCCACAGGAATGATTACGCGATGGGACTTGATTGCCGGGGGCTCATCGCTGGACTCGACCGGCGCAGAATAGACCACCGTAAGACGTCCAGCGACCATCGACAAGATGAGAAAAGCGCCTGCCGCGTTTGTCGCCATCAGCGTCCGAGTACTCGACAACAAGCGGGGTGCCGCCGCGCGAGATGTCGCAATAGGCTTCACCAGGTTCAGCAGAATTCCGGAGAGACATCCCCAAAAGACTCCTGCGGCGAGCGGAGACCACGCCGCCGGCACCAGCAATGCAACAACAGCGAACAGCGCGGCGAGCAGGAGGACAAGAGTCAGACGGCGAGAGGCAAACCAGGCAACGAGGCTGGCTGCTGCAATCGCCAGCGCAATGCTTCCAATCCGCACTAACCCAGGCGAGTAGACGGCGATGACCAGAGGCTCAGATTCGGACCACGGAATCTCAAATTGCTCCGCACGGCTGGAAGTGAATGTATGTGCGGTATCTCCTGTCAGGCGGGACTTCCAGAGGCCATGCCAAGATTTGGAAGTTGTGTCTTCCGCGTTCGCCGCGTCCGACACAGGACGCAAGCCGGGAGGGAGGATTACTAACCAACTGCGGTCCAACGTTCGTAGCGGAGTAGTTATGGGTGGTGCCGTCCAGTGATGCTCCAAAACAGGTTTTCGTGCGGAGGCAGCAGTCGCTACGGCCAGCGTCACCACCAGGCTGCGACGGCCTTCTGGGAGTGGGACGTAGTGCTGCCGAGTCATGGCATCGAAAGGCGGCACCGGAACATCTTCACCGTTGACGGAGACTTGCAGCGGGCGAACTCCCTCAGGCAGCGAAAATGGAAATCGATCCAGGCCATGATTTTCCAATCGCCAAGTAAACTCATGAGTCGCGGAACCGTCCAGTGAGTAGCGGCTAAGGAGACTGCAACTGTTTGCCCAGGCTGCGGGCAAATTGTCATCCTTTGACGCCGCAAGAAGCTGGATCCTCGCCTGGCGTCCCGGCTCATAACGGAAAAATCCGCGGACAGTCGAGTATCTTCCAGCCGGTGCCAGCAGCGCTGGAACTGGTTTCACGCCAGTAGTATCCAATCGCACCGGCACTCCCGGTCCAGTGTCCACTCTTACTAACCCGTCCTGGGAGGCCGCCTCTGGGAAGGAGAATAACGGAAGCGTTTCTCGGATCGAAAAGGGGGTCTCCCAGGCAGCTTCCAGCGTGAGCGGCTGATTTGTTGAGCGGCTCAAGACGAGTTCCCAGACGGACTCTCGTTGTCCAACTAATTCTGACGGAGTCTGTGCTGGAAGCAGAGTCTGCGACACAATGCCCAGATCACCTGCGCCGACGAGCCTCCATCGCATCGAGGCGGGAATTGGTCCAGACGACCGCACAATCAGCCGCGTGATGCTTGCCGACGTGGGGACGATGCGAGCGATGGAGCGTTGTTCAATTCTTCCCTGCTGCGCGAAGGCCGAAGATTCAATGGCTGCTGTGAATCGCGGGTCGCTTGGGACCAAAGATACGCGAAAGCCTTCCGCTTGCCGATCGAGCTTGAACAGGATTCCCGCTGCGGATGAATCCAGCAAGCTGAGTTCTTCGGGTGCGGCGGACTCCGGGTCCATTCGAAAAGAGTCGAGGTCTCCCGAAAGTTGAAAATCGCGAGAACCGTCCGTGGCCCTCAGTGCTACTACGTATTGCTCCTCACGCACATCCTGAAGTTCCAAGAGCCGCAGCGCAGTTGCCGAAATGACCTCCCCTTCCGCTGGCAATTGGCGGTGAGCCCGTATGACAAGTCGAGTCTTCTGCCGCGAGGTGAGGGGCCGGGCCAATCGCAACCGCAGGGCGAATTTGCGCCCCTCAAGAGGAACAATCTGCCTTTCTTCGAGCAGATCCTGCGGCGTGGTATCGACGGAGTCAACAATCCAGTCCTCGCTCGTAATCCCTTCGACTGAAAAACGCTCACCCGAGTCCACGGATAGATCGAGGCTGAGCGTTGCTGCCAGTTGCGATGCCTCATGCCTGACCACGAGCCCTCCAAGCACTTTCAGGCGAGGGATTTCGCGGACGGCCTGCACAGTAATCTGCCCCAATGGTGACAGGTACTGAAACTGACAGGTTTGTTCGGGCTGTGTAGGGGAACCGGGACTTATCGAGGTCTGACGAGCATCGGCCAGTTGAACGTTGCTGACTTGCAAGGAAGGGGAGGTAACCAAAGTGGCTATTCCCTCTTGCCATGTGCTTCCTGGCAGGCGAAGCCGCGGCAATCGCCAAGGCTGATCCGCAACTAGCGATCCTATAGTGCTCACCGTCACGATGGTTCCGGAACCCGCAAGCTTCTCTGGCAATTCAATCTGCAGTTTCGTCTGCCGCTGATTCCCGGCGGGCTCTTCCCGCCAGGGAAGTGCCGCCCCGCCCATCCGTACACCGACGATACGGGTTGTTGCGTCCACTTCCACCTTTAAGGAAGCCAATTCCGTTTGATGGACGTCTAGTTGCAGGCTGAATTCGCTGCTGACATCGACGGGCGAGAGGACATGGGTGGCCGATTCGCGCACTAGAACGACGCCGTCGTTGCGCGCAATCCGCGAGGCACTCCTCACTCGCAGCCGCAACTCGGTCAGTCCACCCAACTCAATCAGCCAATTGCCGATTGGGGTAGCACTTGCCGGAAAAAGCTGACTATCCGCAGCATCGGATTTCAGTCGAGATACAATGCCGACATCGGATTCAATTGTTAAATTGTTTGGAAGCTGCAGGACCAGGCGGCTGACCGCAGCCTTGGGAAGGAAGAGATCGAAGGTTGCGTCCTCCGCTTCGACTGCGCTTCCGCGCACCGTCCATGGGACGACAAAGAGTCCGCTCTCCTCGACGAGAAGCACTGACGCTCCATCCGGAGTTGTTCCCAAGCGGGCCGGACGAAGAGGTTGACCATCCCAATGCGGCTTGCCGAGCGCCAGCGTGGTGCCAAGCGGTAAAAGAGCCGGATCACTGGAAACGTAAACGACCTTTAGTCGCGCACTTCCATCGATGAATTGGTTTCCTTGCAACCGCGCGCTGTAGACCGCCTGCTCCACCCTCACATGGGAGGCGAGAGCGCTCGGCTGGGTTGCGTTCCAATCGGCAACCCGCCGCTCGAACTCTTCGCGCTTAATGGGAATCATCCCTTTGGCCTGGGAGCTCAATTCATCGGCGGGGACGAACACCCGCCGGTAGCGAAGCGGTTCCGGTCTTGCGGACGGTTCTATGGCGAATGTCCAATTGGCCGCATAGATGACCAGAGCGATTGTGAGTGAGGACAAACAACGCCTTGCGGATTTGCGAGAGCTCATGTCCGCACCTCGTCCGCGCCTATCAAGGGCGCTGTTGTCGTTGAAGCTGGCGGGGCTGCAATTTCTGCATTCGGAGCGGCGGCAGTCGTCGAAGGCCGATCCCGAGGCGGCGGATTTTCTCGCACGATCTCAGCGGCGGGCCAGGCGGTCCGCCCGGAGATTCCCCATTGCCACAAGATCGCTAAGACCACAACGCCCAGTGCCAGCGCCGCCCCCTGCGCGAGCAACAGGCCAGCGGCCGGCCAGGTCAGGGAGGCCGCGCCAACAGCCACCGCAATGACAAGTGCCATCGCGGGGTGCCGCGCGGAGCGAACCTGAAGGAGCAGCAGCCCCAGTCCGAGCACCACCGCGCCTGCGATTGCCAGAATTACACGACGCGGTACGGCCAAGAGCGGGATGTTTTCCAGACTGCCGAAGCTGCTGAATAAATATTGATTGGTATGCTGGGGAATCGCCTGCTGGCGACTGGCTCCGACCCAGGTCTCCAACTCCTCTTGGCTCTTTGAACCGCGGCGATCCCAGAACCAATTGTTCCAGGAGTATTGCATCTCAGCAGTGAAGCCCGGCGGATCGCCAAGCATGTGCCGATCCGCTGGCAGGCAGAGCTGCCAGTAAGCCTCCCGAATGTTGGATACTCCCAGCAGTTGCGGAGCCGCAAGGCGAGTTTGCAGGCTATCACTTAGCGGTTCTCTGCCTGGCACTGCAAACCAAGATTCCAGCACGCGATCTTGACGGGCACCATCTGGTTTCAAGGAAAAGTATGCCGTTTCCTTGTCGAGTCGCTCCACAGCCAAACGCACTCCGTTCAAGGCTAACTCCACGCTCTCCATCTCTGTGCCGGGAGGAAATTGAATTGCGAGCTCGCGGCCTGATGTTCGCAACCTCCAGGCTGCTCGGTCCTGTCTCCCTTGGTCGTTGATAAGGCTCTGCAGCCAAAGTCGGCTGACCGAAACCGTCCTTCCTGCGGCCTGGTCGGCGGGATTTAGTTTCCACCTGGCCGACGGCAAGAGCCTCGCTGCCGTGTATTGCAATTCCGCTGCGCCATTGGAGGAAGTCACAAGTTGAAAACCGCCTGAATTCGATGCTGCCAAAGATACGTTGTGCGCATCTCCCCAAGTGACGGCCAGTGACTGGCCGCTCGTTGATTGAGTTTCCTCTTCCGTTGGAATCACCAGAGGGACCGCCAATTCGACCGGCTTCTCGTCGTCAAGCGCCGGCAGCGGCACCGAATATTGAACCAAAAGTTCTACGTTTCCGCGTAGTTCCTGCGGAGCAGTTATCTGATATCGGGCCAGACTTGGTCCGCTGGCGGAGCTCGTCGCCGGGGCCGGCGCGAGCAGCATGGATTGATTTTCCAACAGAACCTTGATCTCTCCTCTCGCCGCCAATGTCTCCGGAACCAGCAAGGTGAAGGTACGTTGTGGCTCGTAAAGGATTCGATAACGCAGTTGTTGCTCGACAGCGACAGTACGGGAACTGAACTTCAGCCGGGCCGCAGCGTCCACGGTCACTTGGCGCGTACGCACCTGAAAGTCGGCACTGAAATGCGAGCTGCCGGCGTAGCCTAAATCTCGATACACCAGCGGCTGCTGTTGTCGGTCGGGCAATTTGATCCTTGATGGCAATACGTCGGCGGTCAAGCCGCTCACTTCCCGAATTCGGGGCGCAATCTCCACATTGTCGGCGGCCAGCACGACGACAATGGCCGGATCAAGCAGGTCGGCCACTGGTCTCGGCAAATCAAAGGAAAAGCGACTGCTTCCAGGAGCAATCTCTTTGTGCAGTTCCAGCTTTAACTCCATCTCGCCAGTGGGGCCGGCCTTCAGTGGGAGCGACAGTGGTTTCTGGGTACCATCCACCAGTTCTTGCTCCACGATCCCTTCCGGCCCCGCTCGATCAAGTTGCCAGTCGCCCAGTGCAATGGTCAGGCGAGGGGGCCGCGCCCCGCGGACCCGGCACCTAAGTGTCGCTTCCAACCGAACCAATTGCGATTCTACGAAAATCAAATAACTCGGCTCAATCACCAGACGGGTCGGCCGCGAGGCTACTTTCAATTGCAGGCCGCAGGGCTGCCGGAAATACTCAAATCGAGCAATGCTCTTCGTCGTTGCCGCAGCTTCGGCGGGCACGTCTACTCGCCGTGTGCTCGCGTCCTCGGTCCACTCCAGTGACCAATCTCCGTCGATGACAAAGTCGATGACTCCTCGTTGCCGCACCGCGCCGATAACCTCAAACCGCGCCGGCTGCAATGTGGAACTAGCGGAATCCGCGCCGGGAGCGAGTGAAGCCAGCAAGCGGACTTCGGTAACGCCGCTGCTGGGGCGGTCCAGCTTCACTTCCAATTCCTGCGCCTTTTCTCCGCCGGCGGCAGTCACTGGAATGACGGAATAGCCCGTGGGGTTGGTTGGCACCCACTCCATTCCTGCTGGCAGGCGAACGCGAAATGTTTCCACCGGACTGCCAAAGCTGCGAATCTTGAGCCGGGCATCGCTGCCAATGCGGTTGCGCCCTTCAATACGAACGGCAATCTCTCCGCTGGCATCCAAGAGTTGCTTCGCCTCGGCGCTCATCCCCTGGGCGGGTTGCCAGGTGAGTTGCAGGTCGCCGCCAGGACCAATCACTTCCACTTCGCTCTTGCCCCCGCCAATCGATTTGGCCGAAACGATCCCTTCGTTTCCCGTTTTGAGGGAGCCATCCGCCTTCTCAAGCGGGACTTGAAGCTTCAGGGACGACTCCGTCGCCCGCGGCAGAAGGATTTCCAATCGTGACAATGTCCCCGTTTCATGGATCGGGCAGACCATCGTAAATTTCACGACATGGGGCTTCGCATCCGCTCCTTTGAGCCAGCACAGGTATCCGTCTGCCGCGTCGAAGGTGGTGAATTGCTCGCCAGGGCCCGTGTACTTGGGAATGTCCTTGAGCACCCCCTTATTCATCTTCAGCGGAACGCGCACCCAGCCATCATCCCGAATACGAATCGTTGCCGTCACTTCCAAAGTCGCCAGCTGGTTCTGAACAGTGCCGGTAATCGATAGCCCATCCAGCACATATGCCGGAGGCTGAGCCGGGGCCAATCCCTGTTTTAGCTTCAGAAGTTTCTCGAAATCCTCGAACGTCATTCCCAGCACGGGGACCAGGTTTCCTTTGCTGTCCCGGAGCAGAAACGTATCCAGTTCACTTCCCTTGGGGGCTGCTGGTCCAACAGGAGTCTTAGGTCCGTTCGCCGCAGGGGGCGAGGGCTCTTTCTTGGGAGGTTCGTCGGGCTGAGAAATCGCGAGATTCGCCCAGGCGAGCAGCGTCAGAACCAGGAGCAGCCTCGATGGCGCTGATTTGGCTCGAAAAATCCCGCGCGGCGTCACGACAAACACATCCTTTTGCCGCGCACTAAGCGCAGAAAATGGTCCGAGAATTGGAGATAAGACTAGAAGGGGCTGGTCCCTTCATTTTAACCAATCGGCAGAGGTTCACAAACAAAAACACACCCAGGCGAGGGGGTCGATTTAGGATGACATTGCCGATTGGGGCGTAGCAGGCCTGATTTGCGTCCTTCAGAATACGAAAACCTATGAAACAATCCCCTGGGAAATTCGTCATTCAGCTCACGCTCGCCATCGGCTTGCTGCTGATGGCTCCCCTTGCTCCCCTTCGAGCCGAGCCCTCCGCGGAGCAACTTGGTCGCCATTTTGCTGACGATGTTGAGCCGTTCCTCAAGACCTATTGCACAAGTTGCCACGGCAAGGAGAAGCAGGAGGCGAAGCTAGACTTGTCCGGATACAGTTCGCTGGCAGCAGTCGTGAAGAATCAGCCCATCTGGGAAGAGATTCTCTTGCGACTGAAGGGAAAGGAAATGCCGCCGCAGGACGCGCCACGAATTCCCAAGGAAGATGAGCTTAAAGAGGTCATCCAGTGGATCGAGGTCATGCGCCACGAAGAAGCCCGGCGGAATGCCGGGGACCCCGGGCCGGTGTTGGCCCGGCGGCTGTCCAATGCGGAATTCGATTACACGATCCGCGATTTGACCGGCATGAATATTCGCCCCACCAAGGAATTCCCCGTGGACCCCGCGAATGAAGCGGGCTTCGACAACAGCGGCGAATCCCTCAGCATGTCGCCGGCGCTGGCAAAGAAATACCTGGCTGCCGCCCGCAACGTTGCCGATCACTTGGTCCTGAAACCCGTGGGATTTGAATTCGCCCCGCATGTGGTAGTAACCGACACTGATCGGGATAAATACTGCGTGCAGAGGATTGTGGATTTTTACAAGCGACAGAAAACGGACATTGCGGATTATCTGTTCGCGGCATGGCGGTATGAACATCGCGGGGAGCTGGCGAAAACGAATGCGACACTCGACGATTTTGCGAAAGAGGCCGGCATTTCCGCCAAATACTTGCAGGTGGTCTGGTTGGCGCTGCGAGAAGAAGGCTTGGACGTCGGACCATTGGGCGAACTGCGCGAGGGATGGAAAAAACTTCCCAGCGATCTGCAGAAGCCAGACGACGCCTGGCGTGAATGCGAAAAACTGCGTGACCAGGCTGTTAAGAAGCGGAAGGAACTTTCGCCCAAGATCGACAAGCTGCAGGTGAATGGCATTTCTCCCGGCAGCCAGCCCTTGGTCCTGTGGAAGAATCGCGAAGGAGCTGCGCAGCGGATGAAGTATGTGCCGGGGAAGGATGACGGGGCGGATGAGAAGTTGCGGAAATCTCTGGAACGCTTCTGCCAGGTGTTTCCCGATGCTTTCTATATTGCAGACCGTCCTCCCTACTTCGATGAGAAATCGGCACCCTCTGGACGGCTCCTGACTGCGGGCTTTCATCTCATGCAGGGTTATTTTCGCGACGACGGGCCGCTGTATGAGTTGATTCTGGACGATGCGGGACGCAAGGAGCTCGACGGACTCTGGCAAGAACTCAATTTCGTCACTGGCACTCCGCAGCGGCAGTACAAGGACTTCATTTTCTTTGAACGGGCCGAGCCGCCGCGATATATGCGGGAAGCACCCTTCGACTTTGCCCGTTCGGAGGATAAGGACGCGACTTCCGAGGCTAAGGTCCAGCGATTGCGTGAGGAGTATCTGAAAAAGGCCAAGGAGATCAAGGCCGGCGAGAAGGCGATTGGTGCCATCGAAACCTATTTCACCAGCATGAACGCCGATATCCGCTGGGTGGAATCGGCTCATCTCGCCGCGGAGCCGAGTCATTTGGAGGCTTTGCAAAAGTTCGCGCAAGCGGCCTATCGCCGGCCGCTGACGAAGGAGGAGCGGGAGGATCTGCCCGCCTTCTATCGCTCGCTCCGCGAGAAAGAAGGATTGAGCCATGAGGAAGCGATGCGGGATTCCACCGCCGGAATCCTGATGTCCCCACACTTCTGCTACCGCGTGGATCTTGCTCCGGAGGGTAAAGGAATTCAACCCCTATCCGATTACGCCCTCGCCAGTCGCCTGAGCTACTTCCTCTGGTCGAGCATGCCGGATGAAGAGTTGCTTGCTCATGCCGCCGCGGGAGATTTGCACCAACAGGAAGTGCTGCTGGCCCAGACCCGGCGGATGCTCAAGGACAAAAAAGTCCGCGGCCTGGCTGTGGAGTTTGGCGGCAACTGGCTCGACTTCCGCCGCTTCGAGGAACACAACAGCGTGGACCGGGAACGGTTTGCGTCGTTCAACAACGAGCTCCGCCAGGCGATGTTCGAAGAGCCGGTGCGGTTCTTTTTGGACGTGGTGCAGGATAATCGTTCGGTCGTAAGTTTTCTCAGTGCCGAGCATACGTTTGTGAATCCAGTGCTGGCGAAGCACTACGGGATGCCGGCAGTCGTTGGTGGAAACGACAACTGGGTCCGAGTTGACGATGCCGACAAATACGGCCGCGGCGGCCTGCTCCCCATGTCCGTATTCCTGACCAAGAATTCCCCCGGCCTCCGGACCAGTCCGGTCAAGCGCGGTTACTGGGTCGCCCGGCGAATCCTGGGCGAGCGAATTCCTCCTCCGCCGCCGACAGTGCCGGAGCTTCCCAAGGACGAAGCCCAACTCGGCGAATTGACGCTGGCTCAGTTACTTGCCAAGCATCGCGAGAACAAGAGCTGCGCCTCCTGCCACGCCCGCTTCGATTCGCTCGGCCTTGTCTACGAAGGGTACGGGCCCATCGGCGAGCGGCGGGAAAAGGATCTCAGCGGCCACGCGGTCGAAATCAAGGCGGTCTTTCCTGGCGGGAGCGAAGGGAGCGGCCTCCCTGGGCTCCGCGATTACTTGCGGGTCCATCGCCAGAATGAATTCATCGATAACCTCAGCCGCAAGCTATTGTCCTATGCTCTGGGTAGAACTCTCTTGCTTTCGGACAAGGCGTTAGTCGAGAATATGAATCAGAAGCTGGCGGCGGACGGTTACCGGTTTGAGAACGTGGTGGTAACCATCGTTAAGAGCAAGCAGTTTTTGAATAAACGTGGGAAGGAAGAATGATAGTCGCCTTTCGCTC
>JBJXFF010000024.1:0-77436 GCA_046153945.1 Pirellulaceae bacterium | reverse complement strand
CAACAATAAAGCCAAACTGACCATGAGAAAGTCCTATGGCTTTCACACCGAACAAGGCATCCAAATCGCCCACTTTCACGCCCTGAGCAAACTTCCCGAGCCAAAACTCACCCACAGATTCCGCTAGGGAGGCGAAAAAAAAGCAGTCTGAATCATGAATCCAGACGCTCCCTTAACCACAATTCGGCCCGAATTAGGCGGAGCCGGGAGCGCGCTATTTTCCCGGCATCGCCTGTAGGTTCTTCAGCGACACCATAGCGCCGTTTTGACCTCGGCTCTCTTCGATCGCCTGCAGGAACGCAAAGATCTCCAAAGTTTCAGCGGCAGAGACTGGCGGTTCGCCTCCCTTGAAGTACTTGGCAAGCTCAATGGCCAGCCCGCCGTAGCCCATGTACTTGTCGTCGGTCGGCACGATCCCCTTCATCGGAATTCCGTGGCCGTAGATGCCGGCGGTGGAGACCCCTTTGTCTCCGAAGACCGTCGCGCTGTACTTCACGGCGCCTTCTTTCACGCCCCTATAAGTCGCGACGCGACCATCGCCCCAAACTGCCGTGACCACTTCCGACGACGGTGTCGACACGCAGGAAATTTTGGCGACACCTGGTCCCATGATGGCATACAGCGTTTCAACGCTGTGGAGAGCTCGCGAGAATTTGTCGGCCTCCGGGACGTTTACGGTGAAACCGCCGTAGACGTCGCAGCCGAGCACTTTGCCGACTTCCGGATGGTTGCGCATGCCGCTGAATCCGGGACTGAATCGATGCTGCGAGCAACTCCAGACCGGAACCTTCGCTTCCGCGGCCAGTTTATAAATGGCGACTGCGTCCTTGGGATCAGAAGCGACCGGTCGGCCGATGAACAGTTTTTTTCCCGCTTTGATGACCGCGGTGGCTTGCTCCAGATGTTTTCGGCCGTCGAGACTCCAGATCATCACGGCATCGCATCTTTTGAGAAGCTCTTCGGTCGAGCTTACGATTTCCACAGGTTTCGCGTTGGGATCACCCTTGTATTGGCTCAGCATCTGTTCCTGCCACTTAGCAGTGAACGCCGCGCTTTCCGGATAGTCAGGACTGGTGACAGGATAGGCCGCGGTGACGCGCAGCCCGGCCAGGTCCCCTTCCGCTTTGGGGTTATTAAAGAACGCGGCATACTCAACGGCCTGATAATTGTCGAACCCCAGGATACCCACCTTCACCGGTTCGGCTGCTTGGATTGCGGAAAGGAACCCAAACAACAAGAGCAAACAGGACGCGAAACAACGGTGAATCATGAAATCAGTCCTTATGGTTGGGAAACGTGTAATGACACAAGGCCAACGTGTTGGCTTTCTCGGTCTCGCGGCGTCACTCACTCCGCAGCCAGCACGAGGGCCGCGTGCGGCTACCCCATATTACAGGAGTTCCTCAATCGCTTTGCCGCTACTGAGAATCGGCGTTGGCCGGCCGGTGAAGTCGATGAGCGAAGAATGCGGGTCGATGCCGAGGTGGCGGTAGATAGTGGCGAGCAAATCCTGCGGTGTGAGTGGCCGCTCGATGGGATATTCCGCTTTGCTGGTCGTCGCCCCGATGAACTGCCCCGTCTTCCAGCCGCCACCGGCGACGAGGGCGGCCTGGGCCTGCGGCCAGTGGTCGCGGCCGATACAGCCGTTGGACGCGGTGAGGCGAGGAGTGCGGCCGAATTCTCCCATCGCGACGACTGCGATTTTTTTCGCGAGCCCCCGCTCGTGAATGTCCTCAATCAGCGTAGTGAGGGCCGGGTCCATGTCGGTCGCTCGCAACCGCATTCCCTTGGCGAGGTCCCAGCCGTTTTGGGCGTTGGCATGGTCGTCCCAACTGAAGTATACGGGCAAAGGAATCTTGGGGGCGAGGGCATCAATGCTGATGACGCCGGCCCCCGCTTCGGCGAGGCGGCGGGCGAGCAAGCAGCTTTGTCCCCACAGTGTGCGGCCATAGCGGTCGCGAAGCGAGGCGGGTTCCTTTTCCAAATCAAAGGCCGCCGCGACCTCTGTGCTGCTGAGGAGTTGAAAGGCCTGCTGATGAAACTTGTCGATCCCTTCCATCGTGCCCGACGAATCGAGCGACCGCCGCAAGCCGTCAAACTGGGAGAGGAGCCCGTGCCGATCGCCCAGCCGCGTGCCGTTGAGCCCGCCATCAACACTGAGGTTTGGCGGCTTGTAGCCCTGCACCGTCGGATCGCCGGAGTTGAAGGCGTTGTGACTGACCCCGAGGTAGTTGGGCCGCGTCATGAACGGCTTGTTTGGAATGCCGATGTACGACGGCAGCCCCCCGGCCGAAACACCCCGCAGGCGGCTCGTGACCATGCCGAAATCGGGATGGTCGCTGAAGGCGGTCGAAGTCGGGTCCGCCTTGGCTGGCGTCTTCCCCGTTAGCATCTCAATCGAGCCGTCGTTGTGGGAGGCCATCTCGTGATGGAGCGAGCGGATGAGGGCGTACTTATCCGCGATCTTGGCAAGCTGCGGAAAAATCTCGCAGATGTCGACCCCTGGGACGTTGGTGTGAATCGGCCGGAACGGCCCGCGGAACTCCACCGGGGCATCCGGCTTCATGTCCCAAGTTTCAAGCTGACTCGGCCCGCCCCACATCCAGAACAGGATGACGGCAGTGTCCTTCGGCCCATCCTTCGCCGCTGCCTCCGCTCTGGCTGCCAAAAGCTGTGCCGTCGTCAGCCCGCCAAGAGCCATCACGCCAGCACGGAGGAACTCGCGGCGGGAGGCAGGACCGGGGCAGGGGAGGGGAGTACGCATAAGCGGTAGTTTAACTGATGGAACTGGGTGCTGGCAATCTGATTTCTCCACTCCTCCCCGTGACTACTCATCCCTTCACCTGTGTTTCCTTGGCAACCGGCGGCGTCTCCTTGGCGGCGAGCAGGGAAGTCAGCAAGCCGCCATCTTGGGGGACGAGCGTCAGCCGGGCGTTGCCGCGAAGGAGTTTTTGCGTTTCCAGTACGGTGAACATGGCGCTCGCCGTTTCGGGGTCCTGACTGATCTTTTGCAACGATTCACCTACTAGTTGCGGCCGGATGGCGGCCGCTTTGGCGAATTCCACGGCGGCTTTCCGCTCGGCGGTGCTGGTGATGATGCTCACCTGGTTGGCACCGTCCTGCTTGATGGCGCTGGTCACCTGCCGCAGGCGGTTTACCACCTTGCTCTCGATTTGGTGAATCATTTCCAGGTCACGGAAATGGACTTTGCGGATGTAAATGGACCCCAGGCGATACCCCCACTCATGCGACTTCGGCGAGACTTCGTCCCGCACGGTGCTGCTCATGCCGTGGCGGTTCACCATCATCTTGGCCAGCGGCAGGTTGGAAAGGCACCGCACGGTGGAGTTGCTGACGTTCGCCGCCAGCGACCCCCGAGGGTCGCGGTTCTTAAAGAGGAACGCGACCGGGTCGCTGATGAACATCTCGTACCAGATGCCGATCCCCATCGGTGCCCCTTCTTCCGAGTTCACCGGCTGGCTGCGGAGATAGACCTGGTCCAGCCGCATGTCCAGCACGTAGCAGTTCCCCAGCCAGTTGACGAAGATCGCCTTCCAGCCCATGAGCGGCCAGAGGAAGTGCAGGCCGGGCTCGTTGATCTTGCCGATGACCGTGCCGAACAGGACATACACATGGCAGCGGCGTTCGCGAACGATCGTGAACAGGCCGAACATCCGCCCCAGTCCGAGCAGCAGTGGCTCCGCGACGAGACAGGCGACGAAAGTGATTCCTAGTGCGATGAGTGCGTTCATGAGTTCACCTCCACAAAAGCTTTTTCTGCTTGCGAGAAGAGCGACATCCGCACGTTCCGCAGGTACGATTGTAAAACTCCCGGCCCGCTGCGCTTCAGCTCCCCGAGCTGAGCCGCCATCCGTTCCAGCGGCTCGATCTCCGCCTGGGCGTTCAGCGTTTCGATTTCCACTGCCCGCCGCGATTGCACAATCTTCTGGTCCGCAGCCGCCTGAGCGAGGCTGATGTCGGACGAGACCTGGTTATGCGCGGTGTTGATGGCGGCCAGCGCCGATTCAACTTCCTTGGGTGGATCGATGCCGGTGATCAGCGAGGCATCGAGCCCCATGCCATAGCGGGCGGACGACGATTTGCATTCCAGGTCCATGTGCTCGTTGAGGTCCCGCAGATTCTTGCGGAGATCATTAATCGAAACTCCATAAGCCGCAGCCGCCTCGGAGGGAGAAAGCTCGCTGACGGAAGCCGTCGTGGCGACGGGCGGGGACTCGAAATTGGCGATCCGTTCCCGCAGCACCGCCACGAAATAGCCCATGACGTGGGCGATCGGGTTCTTCACTCCGAACACGTAGGCATACAAATTGGATTCGGCGACACGGAAGCGAATCTGTCCGTCGAGACCGATGTTGAGTTGGTCCTTGGTCACCGCCTCCAGGATCGTCCCTCCCTGGTTGGCGTTTGGGTTGTCGGGATCGTACGCCATATTCGTGGTTTCCGTGGCAATGGAAACCTTGTGCACTTTTTGCCAAGGCCACTTCCAATAAAACCCCGGCTGCACCACCCGCACCTGCGGATAGGCGTACCGCTCCAGCTCATCCTTGTTGAGCGAATCCGAAATCGGATCATCCAGCGTCGTCTTCTCCCCCACTCGCTCCGCCCGGCCGAGTGTGGTGACAACGGCCCGCTCGTTTTGGTCCACAGTGTAAATTCCAGATACCAAGAGCCGAATAACGCACCAGGCGACAAAGCCTGCCACAATTCCCAAGGTGATCCACATAGTGCCGTCCTTTCAGAAACGCAGCGGAAACCAACAATCGCGAGGCAAGCCCAGCGGCGCCCGCAGCAGAAGCGAACGCTCATCTTACTCCGAGAATACGGAGCAATTTCTAAAGAAAGCCGTTCGCGGCCAGTGCCGATGTCTCTATACGCTCATTTACCAGGGTATTCGGCGGCCCCTTCGCAACCTTGAGACGGAAATGAGGCCGGACAGCGATACTTCATGAAATCATAACAAAGAACAGAAGCAAAGGGCCTTTCACACAATCCGAAAGTCGTGACAGAGTAGAATGGCCACGTTCGATGTCCCGTACGGCGGCTCAGACTTTGGCACAATACCGCCTATGTCCACCTGGCGAGAACGCTTCCTGATCCGCTACGGCCCGGGCGTTCTGGCGGGGATCACGCTCGGTGACTGGCTCAACCTGCTGCGCGAGAACCGATTCTCGGTCGATCCGGCGTACCTCCCGCGAGCCGTTTCGATTTCGCTCTGCGCAGTCATCAATAGCCTGTTTCGCTGGCACGAAGAGTGGCGGTATGGCGCGAAGTGGAAAGACGTGCCGGTTCCGCCTCCGCTGTTTGTGCTCGGTCACTGGCGGAGCGGCACGACCCACTTGCACTATCTGCTGGGGCTCGACGACCGCTTCGCCTGCCCGCACCTGTTTGCCGTCCATTACCCGCACACGTTCTTGAGCACCGAGCGCTGGTTCTCCGGCCTGACGGAATTTCTTCTTCCCAGACATCGCCCTTACGAAAACGTGCGGCTCGATATTGCCGTCCCCGATGAAGACGAGTTCGCCCTATGTGTTTCCGGTTTCATGACGTCCTACCTTGCGGGGGTCTTTCCACGGCGGGCCGACCACTATGACCAGTTCCTGACATTCCGGGATGCGCCGCCCCAGGCGGTCGAGACATGGAAGTCCTCGCTCCAGCAGTTCTTTCAGAAACTCACGTTCAAATATGCCAAGCCGCTCATCGTGAAGTCACCGACTCACACCGGGCGGATCAAGTTGTTGCTGGAAATGTTCCCGGATGCCAGGTTCGTCCACATCCACCGCGACCCCTACACCGTCTTTCAATCCACTGTGCATACGCACGCGACCGGCTTGCCATTCGCCCGCCTGCAGCGCACCGACCAGTTCGACTGGACCGAGCGCATCATCCGCCAATACAAGGAACTCCACGACGCCTTCTTCGCAGAGCGCAGCCTAATCCCGCCCGGCCGCTTCCATGAAATGGGCTACGAGGAGCTGGAGAAGGATCCCGTAGGCGAGTTAGCGAAACTTTACGCGGCGCTGGAGTTGCCTGAGTTTGGCCACGTGGAGCCGAACGTCCGGAATTACCTTCAATCCCTTTCGGATTACCGCAAGAACAGCTTCCCCGAACTCGCCCCGGATGTGCGGCTGCGGGTGGCCCGCGAGTGGCGGAAGTGCTTTGAAGAGTGGGGGTATCCGATCTAAGTTGTAACCCGACACGTAAGCTTTGGTGTTGCGATTTTCTAGGTTGATGTTGAAACTCCCTCCGAACAAGCAGGGGGCATCATTCAGCCGCGTCGATTCTGACCTACTCATAGTCGTGCAATCAATGTCCACATGACGGCAATGCCAAAGCTTGCGAAAGCAAAGGGCCATTCTCGTCGGGCTACCGAATAAAGAACGCTCGCGATGGACGGTCCGAGCACCAGCCAGAAATAGGCATCCGCGCCAAATTGGAATACGCCCGCCGCCACCACGGCGAAAGTCGTCGTCGCGGCAATCAGGTGCCACAGCCGGAACGGAAATGGTGGCTGAGGATTAGTGCGGCTTGAATTCATGGTTGCTGGCTCGTTAGCAAGGGAATAGCCGCCATTCTAACTGCGCCGCTTGGTTCATTCCCCCATCGCTCCCCGCCTCCTCAGCCCCCTCCCCGCCAGCGCCCCCGTCGGCGTCCCCTCAAAAATCGCCGGCGTACCGGCGACGAAGACATATTTGATGCCGGTGCTGTAGCGGGCGGGAAGATCGTAGGTGGCGGTATCGACGAACGTCTTAGGGTCGAAGACGGCGATGTCGGCCGCGAGGCCGGGACGGAGATAGCCGCGGTCGGTGAGGCCAAGGATGTCGGCGGGGAGGCCGGAGGAGCTGCGGATGGCGGCTGCGAGGGGGACGACTTTTTCCTTGAGGCTATAGAGGCCGAATTTGCGCGAGAAGGTGCCGTAGTTGCGAGGATGAGGCTGGTCTTGATCGGGGATGCGGGCAGCGCCGTCGGAGGCGGTGGCGACCCAGGCGAGTTGCATGGCCATCCGGACCTCTTCCTCGTTCATGCCGAAGTTGATGATCCGCGCCCCGCCGCGGCTTTCGATGTCGAGGACGAGGTCGACAACCGGCCGCTTCTCGGCTGCGGCGATTTCGTCCAGGCTCTTGCCGACGTATTCGGGATTCGGGCCGAACGAAGCGATTTGAATCCGCCGTTTGACTTGCAGGTCTTTTTCCACGGCCGCCTTGATCTTGGCTCGCGTTTCCGTGTCCTTCAGCCGCTCTTCGAGCTTTTTGCGGCCCCCTTCGCCGGCCCAGGTGGGAAGGAGCGTCGCTTCCAGCGAAGTGGAACTGGCGATGTAAGGATACTGGTCGGCGGTCACTTTCTCGCCGCTGGTGCGGGCTTTTTCGATGGCGGCGACGGCGATGCGAAGCTGGCCCCAGGCGTCGGAGCCGGAGGCTTTGAAGTGGGAGATATGGACCGGCATTTTTCCCTCGCGGCCGATTCGCATCGCTTCCTCAATCGATTCCACGAGCTGTTTGCTCTCGTTCCGAATGTGGCTGGCATAGATGCCGCCGCGGCTGCCGACGACCTTGGCGATTTCGGCAAGCTCCTCGGTCTCGCAGAACGTGCCGGGGATATAGATGAGGCCCGTGGACATCCCCCAGGCTCCTTCCTCCATCGCCTTCGACGCCAGATCTCGCATCTTTGCGAGTTCTTCCTCCGTCGGCTTGCGGCTGACCCGCTGCATCACGAATTCCCGGAGCGAACCTTGCGGCAACAGATGGGCAACATGCGTCCCACTCCCGGCGGCATCGACCTTGTCATAGAACTCCTTGACCCGAATCGGCCCGCTGCCACAGTTGCCGGTGACGATCGTGGTGCAGCCCTGCGTCAGGTAGTTTACATTGCCGCGAGTTGCCGGCGAAACAATCGGGCCGTCGCTGTGATTGTGGAGGTCGATGAAGCCTGGGGCGATGACGAGACCCGTGCAATTGATCTTTTGCAAGACTTTGCCATGCTTGAACTTGCCGACGGCGACGATTTTCTTGTCCGCAATAGCAACGTCGCCGATCACGCCTTCGGCTCCACTGCCATCGTAGATCGTTCCACCCGTGAGAACGAGATCAGCGTTGATGGGAGTGTCTTCGGCACTCGCCATCGTCGCGTAGCCGAAAATCAGGGCGAATGCGAGGGAAGATGCGCGACGCATGGCAAAGTTCCAATCGAAGAGGCAGACGGCAAGAAGATGGATGGCAAGAAGATAAGAGAATTGCGCGAGGAAAGCAAATTGTTCGGTCCTCTTCAAGCGGAAGAGTGTGACAGAAAAATGGGAGACAGAAAGATGAAGAAAAGGCAGGAAGCGGGGGTTCGGGACAGTGGAGAGACACCCACAGCTCAACCTGCTTCGTCTTCTGCCTTATTTTTCTGTCCCCCAATTTTTCTGTCATCTGCCTTTTCCGTCCGACTGGTTGGATTGTCCCGGGCAAAGTCCTACAATGGCGGGCGTCTCGTCCCTCCCACCATTTATGGAGTGTGCCATGAACCAGCGCCCCGCTCTTTCCTGCTCAGATTGCGATTCGACTCTCGACCGCCGCACCTTTGTGCGGGCCATCGGCGCCACGGCCTTGGCCGCCGCCGCGGGGCCGGCTCTGTTTTCGCGGTTCGCCCATGCGGCCCCGAGCGAGAAGAGCGATGCGGAAGGTGTGGTTGGCAAATTGTACGGCACGCTCAGTGACGAGCAGAAGAAGACGATCTGCTTCGATTTCGATAACGAGCTTCGCAAACGGATCAACGCCAACTGGCACATCACCAAGCCGACGATCGGGAGCGACTTCTACACCAAGGACCAGCAGGCGCTGATTGACGACATTGTGAAGAAGGTGACGAGTGCGGACGGCTACGAGCGGATCAAGAAGCAGACGGAGTATGACGACGGCGGCCTCGGCGCTTACAGCATCGCCCTGTTCGGCACCCCCGGCAGCGGCAAGTGCGAGTGGGAACTGACCGGCCGGCACCTCACCCTGCGGGCCGACGGCAACAGCGTGGACAAGGCAGCCTTCGGCGGCCCCATCATCTACGGCCACGGTGAGGAAGACCCGAAACAGAACCTGTTCCACTACCAGACCAAACAGACCAACGAAGTCTTCAAGGCCCTCGACGCCAAGCAGGTCGAAAAGGCCCTACTTCCCAAAGCCCCCAGCGAGGCTCACGTTCCGTTGCAAGGAGATCGGCCGCACTTTCCCGGCGTCGCCGTCAGCGATTTCTCCGCCGACCAGAAGAAGCTGGTCGAAGAGACGCTGAAAGTCCTCCTTGCTCCTTATCGCAAGGAAGATGTCGAGGAAGTGATGGAAATCCTCAAAAGCACCGGCGGCGTGGACAAGCTCTACATGGCTTTCTACCAGCAGGAAGACCTCAACAGCGACAAGGAATGGGACATCTGGCGTGTCGAAGGCCCGAGCATGGTCTGGCACTTCCGTGGAGCACCGCACGTCCACGCCTATATCAACATCGGCGTCAAAGCTTAGCCCCCGCGACCACGCGGGGAATGTGCGTCTTTAGCATGTTCGCAGAAACCACCGCCTGGGGGCGGTGGCTAAGCTTCGGAGGGCCCTATGGCGAGATTCCATGCAGCCCTCACGGCTGGGCTGCTTCTTTCGATGGGTGGTGCTGCTTTCTCGCAGGCACAATCTATTCACCACGTCGAATCCAATCCTCGCATGGGCTCGTCCGCTGCGGTGTTGGTGGATGACGTTCCGCTGCTGCATACCACGCAAATCTTTGCCGCTGCGGATGAGCGAAAGACCTTGGACGAGCAGGTGGAAAGCCTGTTTGCCCGGCTGGAGATGGAGCTCAAATACAACTCTGCCGTGCTCACGGACGCAGTGAAGCTGAATTTCTATGTGGCTTCTAACGAAGCGGCGGCTGCGCTTCGTAAAAAGCTCGTGCAGGCATACTCCAACGAGCAGCGTCCGGCAGTCAGCTTTGTCGTGACGAAGCTTCCCGCGGACGACGCGCTGGTTGCCGTCGATGCGATAGCGGCGCTGCTGAAAAGCACCGCAGGCGAAGTCCGCCGGGGTCCGCTTTCGGCGATCCTGCCGAAAGGGGAGCGAATCTACGTTTCAGGCCAGGCGGAGTCGGGGACCTTGCAAGAGGCGACGAAGAAGACCTTGGAGAGCTTGAGTAGGACGATTAAGGAATACGGCCGCAGCGACAAAGATATCGTGCAGCTCAAGTGCTTTGTTACGCCGATGGAGTCCGCGGGGCTTGTGAAGGAAGAGTTGGCCAGTCACTTCGCCGGTCAGCGGGTGCCCCCCGTTTCTTATGTGGAATGGAAATCGTCCTCGCCGATTGAGATCGAACTGGTTGCCTGGGGAGGACCGACCGCAGAGAAGCTCGCAGCCGACCCGATTGAGTATTTGACGCCTACCGGCTTCAAAGCTTCTCCCCTGTATTGCCGCGTGGCACGAATTCACGGCGGCGGAACTGTCTATTTCTCCGACCTCTTCGCAACTCCAAATGCCGATGATGCTGCCCAAGTGCAACAGCCGTTCGACCGGCTCAAGTTGCTATTGGAAAAGACTGGAAGCGACTTCAAGCATCTGGCGAAGGCGACGTACTACGTCACCGACGACGAAATCAGCAAAGCCCACAACGAGATCCGGCCCAAGTTCTACGACCCCGCGCGGCCTCCGGCTGCGTCGAAAGCGGTCGTCATGGGAACCGGAACCGAAGGCGTTCGCTACGCGATGGACATGATTGCCGTCCCTTCCAGCCGCGGTACGCCCGCGACTCCTCCGGAGCGCGGGAAGGGACTTACGCAGCAGCAGGCGGCGGAAGGGTGGCTCAGTTTGTTGGATGGCGACGACACCAAAGCCATCACGCCAATTCGTTTTGGAAACTGCGAACTCATTGGCGAATTCCAGAATGTTGGAACTATCTCTATTGGCGGCAATGAGTACCCGGTCTCCGCCGACAAACCGTTGCATCTCAAAGAAACTGGCAATAAAGACGTGATTCGTCTGGGAAATGGGCTGACCGTCAAATCGCTCTTCGTCCGCCCTCTAGATTCTCAGCCGCTCTTCAACGCCAAAGATCTCACCGGCTGGAAGCACATCCAGCGGAAGCCCCAGTCACGGGAAGAATCCGCCTGGCAAGTTGATAACGGTGTGCTGAGAGCCGTCGGCGGGCCGGAAGCCATCGAGTACACGGAAAAACAATTCGGCGACTTCGTCCTGCAAATCGACGTCCGCACCCGCGCCGTCCATTCCAACGGCGGCGTTTTCTTTCGCGCGATTGCGGGCGATTTCATGAACGGCTACGAGGCTCAGCTTCACAACCGATGTCTGGATAACGATCCCGCGAAGCCATTTCGCTATTGCACCGGCGGCATCGACGACCGGCTGGATGCCCGCCGCCAGGTGGCCCGCGATTTTGTCCCCTTCAAAATGACGATCATTGCCGACGGACCTCGGATTGCAACTTGGGTGAACGGCTATCAGACGGTTGATTTCCTCGACGAGCGGGCCGAGCACGAAAATCCCCGCGAAGGAAAACGGCTGAAAGCGGGTGTCATCCAGTTGCAGGCGCACGACCCCGCGACGGATTGCGAAGTGCGAGGAATCTCGATTGCTGAGTGGTAGATCAACTCTCGCTCCCAGGGGGGACCCTGGGAAGAATTAGAACCAAGAAAGAAGTGACATCATGAAATGCCTCCTTGCCATTCTCGGACTGGCAATCGCGATTTGTTCCCCGGCATTCGCCGCGGAACCCATTCGCCACTCCTTCTTCATCGCCGGACCCTCGTTCACCGGCATCATTGATGAAGACGGAAAGGAAGTCTGGGATTCGGGCAAAGCCGCCGCCCGCGACGGCTTTGTGCTTCCCAGTGGCAACGTGCTCATTGCGTGGTCGGAAGAGGTGAAGGAATTCACTCGCGACAAGAAAGTGGTCTTCCAGTTCGCCAAATCGCCGGAAAATCGCGAAATCGGCACCGTGGAGCGGCTGGAGGGTGGCCGCACGCTCATTACGGAACTCGGCCCCAAGCCGCGGCTCATGGAGGTCGATGCGGCCGGCAAGATTCTGGTCGAATTCCCCCTTCAGCCGGAAACGGACAACGCTCACATGCAAACGCGAATGGCCCGCAAACTCAAGAGTGGCAATTACCTGGTGCCGCACTTGTTGGCGTTCAAGGTGAAGGAGTACACGCCCAAGGGAGAGGTCGTGCAGGAGTTTCCCACCGACATGGATGACCTCGGCGGCCGCAGGGCGGAAAACTGGCCCTTCACCGCCATCCGCCTGGAGAACGGCCATACGCTCGTCAACTTGACGCATGGCAACAAAACCGTGGAACTGGATCCGAAGGGCAAAGTCGTTTGGAAAATCTCCAATGACGACTTTCCGGAAAAGCCCTTCGCAGACCCTTGCGGCGGACAGCGGCTTCCTAACGGAAACACGGTCATTGCCAGCTATGGTTCAAGGCACCCCATTAAGATTTTCGAGGTCACGCCGGAAAAGAAAATCGTTTGGACATACGAAGGGAAACACAACGCTCACGAAATCCAGATTCTGACAACCAACGGCAAGCCCATTGAAGGACGACCGCTGAAGTAGGCACATATGCCCCGCTATTCGCCGGGCCGGGGGATTTCAAAACCCAAGACCCGGCGGATTTCGGCAGGGACCGTTTGGCCGGCTTCCACGGCCTGGCAAGCCCGCGTGAACAGGGAGACGAGGCCGGCATTTGTGGCGGCGGAAAAGAGGGACTGGCTGTCGCGGCGGGCGAGGACGGCAGCGGCGAGTTCACCTTCTAGTGGCGGCAGAAGCTCGGCCAGCACGAGGCGGCCGAAGTAGCCAGTAAGGGAGCAGGCGTCGCACTTGCCGGCGACACGACCCGAACTTACCGGCAAGCCCAGTCTTTGCTCATCGCGCTGAATGGGCTGGGAACACGTGCAAAGCCGGCGGACCAATCGCTGGCTGAGGACGCCGCGAACGCCGCTCCGGAGCAAGTACGGCTCAATTCCCATATCCGCGAGTCGGCTCAGGGCGCTGCTGCAATTGCTGGCGTGGAAGGTGGTCAGCACCAGATGACCGGTGAGAGCGGCTTGAAACGCGGTCTCCGCAGCGGGCCGGTCCCGGATTTCGCCGACCAGGATCACTTCCGGGTCCTGCCGCATGAGCGAACGAAGTCCGGCGGCAAGGTCGAAGCCCGCCGCGATGTTGACCTGTGACTGGGCCACTCCTGGAAGAGCGACTTCAATTGGGTCCTCCAGCGACACCAGGCTCTTCGAACCCGCGGATGTCCGGGCCAGATGCCGCACAGCAGCGTACGCGGTGGTTGTCTTCCCCGAACCGGCTGGGCCGGTGATCAGGAGCGCTCCGCTCGTCTCTTCGAGTTTGCGGAGCAAGCCGGCGTGTACTTCCTCGGGCAGGCCGAGTTCTTCTGGATAGAGATAGCGCCCCTCGGCCGCAAAGATCCGAATGACCGCTCGCTCCCCGTAGAGAGTGGGAAACGTGCTGACCCGCATCTCGATTTTTTTGCTGTCCCCTGTCTCCTGTCCCTTGTTCCCTTCCCCCAGCCGTCCCTCCTGCGGCACATCCGACCGATACGTCAGCAGCCCCGCCAGCACCTTGAGCCGCGAGACGACGTCGGCTGCTTCGCCGGGAGGAAATGTCCCGACTGGCTGGAGCACGCCGTCAATCCGCCAGCGGACTTCGAGGCCGCTAGCGGTTGGATGCAGATGGACATCGCTGGCACCCTGCTGGCAAGCCGCCGCCAGCAGCTCGCTGACAAACTGCGTTGCGTAGGCATTCTGGGCGGCGTTCAGCTTGGTTAGCTGAGCGGCGAGTTGTGGTGCGGAAGTGGTCGTCACGTGCGGGGTTCCAGGATTTGTTTACGCATCCTACCAAGTCTCGCCAACAAGCAAACTTCCCTCAAGCGCTATAATTGTCCCGCCGATAAACGCATCCGCAGTCCTGCGCGCGCTTAGTAAACTCTGGCCTCCGTTTCTTTCCACCATGTCCACCGCCTCCACCACCGAACCCGTCCACCAAAACGGCGGCATCCAGTCCGGCATCGTGGACTCGATTGCCGACTGGGGCGGCGTCATCCTCAACTCGCTGGTCGTCACCGGCGATCTGGCGATGTTCACCTGGCGGACGGTCTCCTGGCTCTTCTGGCGGCTGCCGCGGAAGGAGACGCTGCTTCCCAATTTTTATCAGGTGGGGGTGCTCAGCCTGCCGGTCATCGCGCTCACAGGGACGTTCATTGGGATGGTGCTGGCGGTGCAGGCGTACTTCACGTTCAAGGACTTGGGACTGGAAACGCGGTTGGGGGCAGTCATCAATATGTCGCTAGTCCGCGAACTCGGCCCCGTGCTCGCCGCCACCATGCTGGCGGGCCGCGTCGGTGCGGCAATGGCGGCCGAACTCGGCACGATGCGAGTCACCGAGCAGATCGACGCTTTGGACAGTATGGGAGCTGACCCGATTCACTACCTCGTCGTACCGCGACTGCTCGCGTGCATCTTTCTGATTCCAATCTTGACCGTCATGGCGGACTTCATGGGGGTGGTGGGGGGCTATTTCTATAGCGTTGTGATTTTGGATATCGACATGCATCATTACAGGACAAATAGCGAGAAGTTCGTGGATACCTTCGACTTCTTCAGCGGCATCCTCAAGAGTTTCTTCTTCGGCGGCGCGATCGCCCTCGTCAGTTGCTACCGCGGATTCCACTGCACCCCCGGCGCTGAAGGAGTCGGCCGGGCCGCCACCACCGCCTTCGTCTGGTCGTTCGTGCTGATCCTGGCGATTGACCTGTTCCTGGGAAATGCGATGTACTCGACATATTACAAGATCTTTCCGGATGCGATTAAGCACTTTTAGAAACCAGAAATCCGAATGACGAAGCCCGAATGACGAATGTTCGGAACAGACCTCTTCCCTTCGTCATTCGTCATTCGGATTTCGTCATTCAGATACATGCCTGCCACCTCAACCACCTCCGCTCCCCTCCTGATCGACGTCCGCTCTCTCAGCGTGACGTTCGGCAAGCAGAAGGTGCTGCGCGATATCAGCCTGGCGGTGCCGAAGGGGCAAACCGTGGCGATTGTCGGCGAGAGCGGCTGCGGGAAAACGGTGCTGATGAAGTCGGTAATTGGCCTCGTGAAGCCGACGGCGGGAGAGATCTTTTTCGACGGCAAGGATATCAACAAGCTGACGGACAAGGAGCTCGTCGTTCAGCGGATTCGCTTCGGCTATGTGTTTCAGAACGCCGCGTTGTTTGACAGCATGACGGTCGGGCAGAACGTCGCCTTCCCTTTGCGGCAGCATCGCCGGCTGCCGGAGCCGGAGTTGCAGCAGATGGTGCTGGCCCGTCTGGCGGAAGTTGGCCTGCCGGATTCCGTCGTCGTCAAAAAGCCAGCGGAACTCTCAGGCGGCATGCGCAAGCGAGTCGGCATGGCCCGAGCGTTGATCCTCAAGCCCGAAATCGTGCTCTACGACGAGCCGACGACCGGCCTGGACCCGATTATGAGCGACGTGATTAACGAATTGATGCTCAGCACCCGCCGCAATTACCAGGTGACCGGCCTGGTCGTGACGCACGACATGCACACAGCCCGCAAAGTCGCCGAGCGGGTCATCATGCTCTGTCCGCTGTCTCGTCTGGGACCCAATGAGCCCCAGATTATTTTTGACGGCCCGCCAGAAGGCCTCGACCGCTCCCCCGACCGCCGCGTCCGCCAATTCGTCAACGGCGAAGCGGGCGAGCGACTGAACGAAATGCGAGAACGAGCCGAAGCAGTGGCCATATCGTCCGAGACATGAACCCGCACATCTGAAAACTGAAAACTGAACACTGAACACTGAACACTGAACACTGAACACTGAAAACCGCCCCAGCCCCTAGCCCCGTCTTCCCATGGACGAACGCATCTTAAAACTCCGAGTCGGTATCGTCGTGCTGGCGGCTGCGATTCTCACCGGAATCTTGATCTATATGTTTGGCGACGTTCAACTGCCGGGAACGTCCAAGTACACGATCTTCATTAATTTCCCCAAAGCGCCGGGTGTGACTGTGGGGACCCCTGTGCGCAAGAGCGGCATCTCGATCGGGCGAGTTAGTAGCATTGATCTGCGCGATCGGCATGTGCAAGTCACCGCGGAAATCGAGTCGAATCGCCAGATCCGCGAGACCGAGCTCTGCCGAATTGCTTCGGCATCCGTCCTGGGCGACCCGGTGATCGAGTTCTCCCCCGGCGACGACAACAACAAGGACACTCCCTTTCTGGAAAACGGTTCGGAAATTGACGGCGACGTGACGGGCAATCCCCTGGAAGCCTTCGTCGAGCTCAAAGAAGAACTGCGAGCCGCCGCATTGTCGCTTCGCGATGCCGGCAACGAAATGAAAACAGCCGCCCGCAACGTGAACGCCGCCATCGCCGGGTCGGAAGGGGACGTGCCGCGACTAGTGCAGAAGATGGAGCGGGCACTCGATCAGTCGTACAAAACGCTCGGTACTATCGACAGCCTGTTTGGTGACGAGGAGCTCAAGAACGGGCTGAAGAGGTCGCTGAAAGACCTGCCGGAGATGTTCGACAAGACCAAGATCGTGCTTGATAAAGCAAGCACCTCATTTGACGACTTCCGCAAGGTTTCGGAGCGGGCGGATCGCAATCTCGCAAACCTGGAAAAGTTCACCGGACCTCTTTCGGAGCGAGGTCCGATGCTTGTGGATAACATCGACGGAATCCTGGGCAATGTGAACAGCCTGACCGAGCAACTCAATGAACTGGCCAACGGATTCAACAACAAGGAAGGAACCCTCGGCCGGCTGCTCAATGACGAGGAACTGTACGACCGGCTGGAGCGGACGATGGCCAATGTGGAGGACATCACCTGGAAGTTGCGGCCCATCGTGGATGATGCTCGGGTGATTTCAGACAAAGTCGCCCGCGACCCGAGCATCCTTGGCGTCCGCGGCGTCCTCGACCGCCGCCCCGTCGGCTCCGGCAATAAGTTGCCCACGACGGAGACCTATTTCACCCCCGCCTCGCACTCCTCGCCACTCGGCGGCGGATTGTTTCACAGGAAGTATCAGGATGATGGGGAGTACTAAAGACACCAGCCTGAAGCGCAAGCGAAGGAAACTAATGCTATCAGGATAGAGGTACTTTCCTTCGCTTGCGCTTCAGGCTGGTGTCTGAGCGACTACGCCGCTCGTCGGCCGCGGATTGAAATAGTCTCAGCTACTCCCAGCGGCTGTTTCTCAAAATTGATCAGGTCACGAATCGCAAAGTTCTGCTTCGGCTGGCTGGCGTAGTAGATGCGGGCGTTGACTTCGCCCAGCAGGCCAAGGCTGAAGAACTGCACTGATCCGATGAGCGACAGGACCGTGAGGAGCATCAGCGGATTGCCCGTCATGTCGATGCCGCCGATGAACTTCATCAGGACCGTGGCGAGCGCGGCCATCCCGCCGACCGCTCCGCAGGCGAGGCCGATCTGGCCGAAGAGTTTCATCGGGCTGGCGAAGTAGTCGAGCATGTACTTGACGGTCATCAGGTCGAGCACGACCCGCAGCGTTCGCGAAATGCCGTATTTGGTTTGGCCGAATCGACGCGGATGGTGCCTCGTCTCGACCTCGACGCAGCGGGCGCCGCGCTGGTGGGCCAGGATGGGGATGAAGCGATGCATCTCGCCGTAGAGTTCCAGTTCACGGGCGATGTCGCGGCGAATGGCTTTGAGTGTGCAACCGAGGTCGTGAATGGGGAACCGCGTGACCCGCGAGATGAGCCAATTGGCGATTTTCGACGGGAGCTTGCGGTTGAGGAACGCGTCCTGGCGCTGCTTCCGCCAGCCGTGAACGAGGTCAAAGCCTTCGTCGAGCTTTTGGACCATCATCGGGATATCCGCAGGCTCATTTTGCAGGTCGCCGTCGAGGGTGACGATGACCTCGCCGCTGGCGTACTGCAAACCGGCATGCATGGCCGCTGTCTGGCCAAAGTTGCGGCGAAAACGGATCACCTTCACCCGCTCATCCTTCGCTGCCAGTTCATCCAGCTTCGCCGCCGTGCCATCTTTGGAGCCATCGTCCACGAACACGATTTCCCACGGCCGATTCAGCTCCGGCAGCACTGCTAAGAGCTGGTCGTACAGGAGCGGGACGTTTTCGACTTCGTTGTAGATGGGAACGACGATGGAAACGGACATGGGCGAGTCTTTCGCGCGGGAGGAAATGGAGCGCGAGAGTCTACGGCAGGACCGTTACCGACAGCAACGGCAAAAAGTGCTAGCGTGGGGTAGGCTTCCGGCATGCCCGGAAGTTTTAACGCAAAGGTGCAAAGGCGAGGAGAGGCAAAGGGGAGAAGAGGGAGGGGGAGAGAAAAATGGGATCTTCCGAGCTAGGAAATGCGAATGATGGTTCGTCCCGCGACTTCGCCCTTTAGGATTTTTTGCACGTACTCTTCCGCCTGCTCAAGGCCGATTTCGGTGGCGACATCTTCGAGATGTCCCGGCTTCCATTCTCCGGCCAGTTTCTGCCAGATGTCGTTGCGGCGGAAGGCGGGGAGGTTTTGGGAACTGATGCCGGCGAAGATGACGCCGCGGAGGATGAAAGGGTGGACGGTGAGGGGGAGGTCGGTGCCGCCGACGAGGCCGCAGGCGGAGACGACGCCGTATTCTTTGGTGGATCGCAGAATGCTGGCGAGCGTGTTGCCGCCGACGGTGTCTACTGCGCCGGCCCATTTGGCGCTGAGCAGCGGCTTGGGGCTGGAGTCGACAACTTCTTGCCGGCTGATGAGGCGGCTCGCACCCCAAGTTTTGAGTCGCGGCGCCAACTCTGGTTTTCCTGTCACGGCCACGACGCTGTAGCCGAGCTGTTTCAGAATCATCACTGCCAGGCAGCCAACGCCGCCGGTTGCGCCGGTGACGACAATTTCGCCAGCGTCAGGAGTAACGCCGTTGAGCTGGATTGCATGTACGCATTGCGCTGCCGTGAAACCGGCGGTCCCCAGGATCATCGTTTTCCGGAGCGTCAAACTGCCCGGCCGTGGCACAACCCAAGCTGCTGGGACGCGGATGTATTCTCCCCAGCCACCCCACTGAGCTGCGCCAAGATCGTAGCTGGTGACAAGGACCTCGTCACCGACCTTGCATAGCGGCGAGCCGCTCTCCTCCACTACACCAGCCGCGTCAATTCCTGGCACATGGGGCAGCTTGCGGACGACGCCGGGATGAGCCTCGGCAGCGAGGGCGTCCTTATAGTTGAGCGAGGAGTACTGAACTCGGATCAGGACATCGCCCGGCGGAAGGTCGCTGAGCGGGCGGCGGGTGATGGCGCGATGGACTTTCCCAGAGGAATCCTTTTCGACAAGGAAGCAGTTGAAATCGGCAGCGGGCATGGGTCTCTCCTCAATGTAGTCCGCTCACTCCGTGAGCGGACACTTCGGCCCACGGAGTGTGCCGGCTACTATCGCAGCCGGATGGTGGTCCTTCCGGCTGCCGGTGCTTTGGTCTCTCGCGTCCTTTTATACACCGAATCAAACGGGTCGTCGCTCACCTTCCAGACCTGCCCTTCGTGCGAGGGGAAGAGGTCTGACCGCATCTTGCGAAACATCCGCTGCTGCTCTTCCCAGTTGAGGGGGCGAGCGCCGATGCGGCCGAAGACGGCGATTTGGTTTCCCGTTTCATCGACGGCCCGATCTCGATCAAGCCCTTCAGAAATGTGCAAGGCATGCCCCCCCTTGGGGAGCTTTCGGGTGGCGATGAGCTGCGGGGCAGGGCGGGGGCTGAAGCCGCTGGCCCCCGGGGTGTCGGGAGAAGTAAGTTGCACGACGTGCAGGCCGTTCTTGCCATCGGCGAGGTAGGCGAACTCGCTGGTGTAGGTGATGCCGAGCTTCACATCATGAAGGTCGTTGATACAACCCTCCCCGCTGTAAATCTGGTCCACGACCGGCTCGCTGGCCTTGGTAATGTCCACGATGATCAACCCCTCGGTTCCGCCGGCGACGTAGGCGTAGGTGCGGGCCAGGTAGACGTTGTGGCACTCCTCCAGCGGCAGTGTGTGGACCAGCCGCGGATCGTGGATGTTGGTGATGTCGAGCGTGACGAGCCCTTCGTGCTCATCGCAGATGTAGGCGTAACGGAACTGAGCCTGCACAGCAACCGGATGCTTGGCGACGTCCGGCCCCAGAACCGCCGTCACCTTGGGGTCCTTCGGATGGTCCAAAGAAATGACCACCACCCCCGCGTCGCAACAGACGTAGGCATAGGTCCCGATGAACGTGATGTTCCTCGCCCCGCAGAGGAGTCCGTCCGGGTTGAACGTCAGCTCTCGCTTGAGGAAGTTGTTGGCTGGGTCGCCGTCGAGGAGCGTGGCGGCACTCACCAAGATCAGCCCCTCGTACTTATCGGTGACATAGAGATATGCATAGGCGGGGTGAACCGCCTGCTCCTGGTTCTCCGGCGGCTGGATGCGGGTCGGATCGGGGGCGAGCGTGGTGGGCGCGGCGACGGCGGTGGCATATTTCGTCGGAACATAGAGTTGCTGGCCGACGGGAGAGACTGGTGCGGTAGTAATCCGCTCGGAGAATCCCTTGTGGTCGATGAAGGCAATGTCGAACACCCGCAGCCCCCCGCTGCCGCAGGCGGCATAGAGATATTCACCGCGAGCCTGCGTCATGAGGACTTCCGGCTTGGAAAGTGGCGAGAGAATCTGCTGGATGATATCCCTCCCCGGATGCTCATGGGCGTGTTCCAACTTGCGACCGCGCCGCTGATGCTCGTCGAAGAAATCGGGATACGCCAGCCTGTGCAGGCTGGAGCCGATGACCGCCTGCGGCTCGGTCGTTTCGGTGACGACAACTCCCTCCAGCCCGTGCTCGCCGGCGGCGACCCAGCAGTATTTGCCGATGAAATTGGTGAAATTGGTCCCCTGCATCAGGAGCTGGGCCATGATGGCGTTATTGTCGTTGTCCTTGGAGAGATGGCAGTCGCTGCACATCTTTGTTTCGCTGGTGCCACCCATCAAAGGGACATGATTCTTGTCTCTCGGGCCGCCCCGAACGGTGTGCGGCACGTTGGTGCTGAAGGCGATGCCGCTCATGCCGCCGCCGCTGATGGTCTGCTGCTGGCCGTAAATCGATTCGCGGTTGCCGTTATACGACGTGACGTGAATGGCGCAGCTTGACCGGGCGGGGTTGATGCGGTTGCCGGTCGCGGAGCCGTCGCGAGCAATCATGAAGACGTCGTCACGGAGTGTCTGGAAGTTGTACGCCACGACGTTCCGCGTGACGTCCCCCTCATTGTGCAGGCTGGGCATCTTGCGATTCGCCTTCTGCGGCAGATGGCAGCCAAAGCAGCTTGGGTTCCAGGCCGAATGGCAGGCGATGCAGCTCATGTTCTTGTTCTGGTGGGCACACCCACGGCCGCTCACCTCCTCATGCTCATCGACTGTTCCTCCCCAGAGCATTTCGCCGTCCTCCCCCCACCGAACCGTTTTGGCCTGATGCGACTTGGGGTTGTAGCTGGGATGGTTAGGTCGAATCGTGTCTTTCGTCTGCGTAACAATCCACTGCCGGTTCTCATCGACCATCGACCGCTGAATCAAGGCCTCGTAAGGCTTCATCGTCACCGGATTGATGACCGGTTTGCCGCCGTTGGTCAGAGCAACAACTTCAAATCGGGGCTTGCGCTTGAGGTGCGGTGTGCGAAGAAGCGAAAGGTCGGTGCCGCTAGCTGGTGCGGCTGGGCCGGAAGTGAGCATCCGTTTGCCGGCAGCGAGTTTTTCGGGAATGCTCTCCGCGGCGGTGCCGTGGCAATCAACGCAGGTGATTTCGATGGCGGCTCGGACTTCGCCATAGAGCTTGGTGTTGCCGTGATTGTCCTGGTTGAAGTGGCAATCGACGCAGTGCATTCCCTTTTCTAGATGAATGTCCATCAGATGGACCGGCATGTCATCCTTATGGCTTTTGCACTGGGCGAGGGTTGGGTTCGCTGGTTTGTAGGATGGGACTCCAGTCCCGTCCGACTTGGCAGTTTGACGGACGGGACTGGAGTCCCATCCTACTTTTTCGTTCGGCAGCGGCTCATCGGGCTGGACCACGGCGGCTTTCAGCTTCTCGGTGGTGACATCGGAGACAATGTCTCCTCGATGGTCGAGCAATTTTCCCTGCCGGTCCTTTTTGAAGACGGCTCGATAGACCCAGCCGTGGCCGTGGAAGTCGGCGAACTGGGTGTGGCGGGTGGCGTTGTTGAGTTCCGGCACGCGCTCCAGGAAATTCGGGTCGGACCAGAGTCCGCGCGCAGCCGTTTCGTCGGGGTTGTGCAGCTGGGCGCGGGTGTATTCCTCGGAGGTCGGATATTTCTGCCGGGCCGGATAGAGCAGTTCGCCGTCGGTCTCATTGTCCCACCACATGAAGCCGAGGTAGCTGTTGAGGACGTTAGTTCCCGGGTGAATGTGGCAGACGATGCACTGGCTGGTCGGAATTTGGAGCGTGAAGCGGTGGGTAATCGGATGGCCGCGCTCGTCCTTGGGAATCGCCGGGTCCACCGTCTTCACGAAGCGATTCTCCTCAGGGCCGTCGTCAGGTACAGGGGCTGCCATGCCGAGGTTGCCGTACTTCGCATATTTGCCGGAGTGAGTCGGGCTGCGGTCGTTGGCATACGCCACATGGCACGCGCTGCAGCCGCTGGAGCGGAAGTCGCCGGGATGGTCGTTCGTTCCCAGGAAATTAAGCGTCGGATCGAGCAGCCGCGTCTTTTGCAGGCCGATGAAAACCGGGTCGGTCCGGTTCTCGGTCCCGAGGCCGCGGTTGGAAAGCCGGGCTCGTGGCCGGCCATTCTCTTCCAGCCTTTCAGGAATGCCGACTTCGGGTCGAAAGCGGCCTCCTTGCTCAAAAATACGGAGGATGTTTCCCGGCTGCGTCACTTCGAAGCGGGGGAGGGGATCGAGAAAGGTGACGACCCCTTTGCTCGCCAGGTCGCTCTGCATGTTCGCCGCTTCCTTCCCTCGCCACACCGTCTGCAGCCGCTGCGGCACGCCGTGCATGGAGTAGCTTTCGCCGAAGCGGGGAGTCTTGTTGGGAATTGAGCCGTTGTTGTAGAGAGCGGCTCCCCAGAGCATGCAGCCGTGCGTCATCATGCTTTTGCGGACGGCCAGGACTTCCTTTTCATGGCAACTGCCGCAACTGATGTGGGCCACGCGAAGGTCGCCCGGATTGACGAAGCGGACGAACTCCGGGCTTTCGTGATTGAGCAGCGTGTAAGAACGAACTGGGTTGCCGGAAGTTGGCCAGGCATTGGGGAACGATGGCGCGACGTGAGCCCCTTCCTTCGACGGGCAGTCCGCATCCCCTCCGTGGCAATCGACGCAGCCGAGCTTGACGGTTTCCTTGTCGTGCATGTCCCGCGCCCCTTCGTGGCATTTGATGCACCCCCAACTCTTGCGTGCGACGTCGTCGTCGTTCTGACGGAAGAGGTCTTCGGCAGTCGGAAGATCCTTGGGAAGTGGGAAGGGATTGATGGCCAGTGGAGTTGTGGGTTGGGTGGCGGAGGTCAACTTAACAGTCACATGTCTCGCCGAATTGGTAGCGGGTTGGACGCGGCGCGACGATTCTTGAGCCCAGAGGTTCCCGCCGAGAAATAGGCAATAAAATGGGGGCAAGAAAATGAGGAGACAGAATAATGGGGGACAGAATAATGAGGAGAAGAATTCTTGAGGCCGCGACGCACTTTCTCCTCGCCCGCCCACTTCCGTTCCTATTATTCTGTCCCCCATTATTCTGTCCTTATTCTTTCCGTCGCGGTTAGTTAGTACACCAGCGAGATATCGAGAAAACTTCCTACCAGCGTGTTCACGTTGCCCGTGAGTGGCCGGTAGATGTCCGCGAAGCCTTTGCCCGGCACGAGGGCCGAGACGCCGCCGCCGATGATGATGTTGTTGTTCAGCCGTGGGCGATATTCGGCTCCCAGGCTGAGATCGCCCCCGATGAAGTTGTGGATGCCGTCCTGAAAGACGAATTGCTCCAGGACGGCTGTTTGGTCGAACCACAGCAGGTTGAGGTTGGCGATGGTCCGGAATTTGGGCGTGATGTCGGCATCCATGCCGAAATTGACCAGGTGCAGGCCCGGGTTGACGAAGTTCGATTGCCCCTGGAATTTGCTGCTGCGGAGGTCCGGCACCAGGCTCATGCGGTTGACGAGGTTCACGCCAAGCAGCTTAATCTGTTGCCGCTGCCAATAGCTAAACTGCCCGCCGGCGAAATTGGGGTTATCGAGGATCGTGTCAAAGCCGCTCGCTTTGCCGTCGTTGGGATCACTATCCCCGGAGGCGACGAAGTAAGAGGTTCGGAAGCGAGCCCAGTCCCGGTCGTAAGAGAGTTCGAGCGCCCCCATCCAAGCGGAGATATTTTGCGGACTGCCGGCGATCGGGTTGAGCGTATCGCGGCCACAGACGTAATAGCAGGCCTGGCTGACGTTGAATCGGTTGATGTGCCCTTCGCTGGCGAAGCCAAGATAGTGGGCTCGCACTTTGTGTTCGGCGAAGACGCCGGCGGGGTCGGGCCGGACGAGAAAAGCGTTGTCGTCGAATTTGAAGCTCGGGCCATCCTCGTTGTAGTGGTAGCTGAGTTGGCCGGTGAAGCCGGGGAAGATCAAATCTTGCCGGTAGTAGTTCATCACCAGCGTGTTCTGGTGCCGGTCGGCGAACGTATTCAGCAGGCTGTTGGTGTCTTTCTCCGTCTGATCGAAGATGACCACGTTGAACTGGTCCCGGTTGGCGAATCTGGTTCCAAACAGCCGCAGGCCGCGGTTGATGTCGGCGAAGATGAAGCCCCTGAAGTCGCTGACAAAGGGCTGCGAACCGCCGCGGACGGAGACAAAGTCATAATCGGGGCTGAGGTCAGCCAGCTTGGATTCGAGAAACCATTCCTCGAGCGCGTAGCCGGTGCGAAAGCGTGTCCGGCCTTGGCGGACATCGGGATTGACCACGCCGAATTCGCCGACGTTCAGGTCGTTCATGTTGAAAATATTCGTCACCTTCAGCCGCCAGTCGGCTGGCTTGAAGGCACCGTCGCCGTGAACCCAATCGGCGGAGACGACGATGTTGTGGTTGTAGAAGAACTGGTTGGGATTGCCGAAGAACTCCGACGAGTCGGGGTCGGGTGTACTTTCAAACGGCGTATTGGGGGTCGGAACCTGGCGGCCTTCGAGAATCTGCAAGTCGGCGAAGGTCAGCGTTAGGAAGTTGTGCTGGCCCAGGATGGGATAGTCCCCCTTGAGCACATTCTGGTGATACGGGTCCCACTTGCCGCCGGGGACGAAGGGATATTCAGAATCGCGAGGATGACCTTGGTCGTACCGATCATATTCCGGCATTCCGATTCGCCAGCGGTCTTCCATGGGGACGAAATCGCTGTTTTCCTGCGCTTCGCGCGGCGAAATGCCGGAACGGCCGGCGAAGCCGAGTGGCGGATCCACGGGCCAGGTGAGAACGGGGTCGATCTCTTCCGCATATTCGGGGAGAGGGACGAAGTCCTGATCCGCCTGCGGGTCACGAAGTACCGGCGGCTCAATTTTAGGCTGTTGGGAGATTGCGACTGGGGTTGATAGCAGTCTGGCGACAGCGAGCAGGCAGAATGCCAGCACGAAGCGGCCTTGCCGCATCGAATGGGCAGTTCCGAGTCGCTTTGTAAACTGCCGCTGCACTCCGAAAACCTCCAGGCAGGCTGTCCCAAATAGTGGCCAGCACACTCCGTGTGCTGGCATGTCCGCTCACGGAGTGAGCGGACTACTATGGCGCGGTAAGCCGTAACGGTTGTATCGGTTATGCCGTAAAGTCGGGAGGAGCTAATTGCTTGGAATCTGCCGGTCGAAGGGAAGAAAACGGGTTGCTCCGCGGCCTTTAGCTCGAACGCTAGCTTGCATTCACCATTTTGTTGAACCGCTTTTTGTCCGGACCTAGTATGGAAGGGCGGCGTCCTTTCCTTTGAATGTGCCAGGTATCCATGCGCGGACAACAGCGAACATCCAGCCGTAAGTCGAGAAACCGCCGTGTTTTGACGGTCGAGACGCTCGAATCCCGCAGCCTGCTAGCAGCCGATTTGCTCGGCGTGGCTGGAAATTTCAATATTCAATCGAGGGATCGCATCGATACCGTCGGGATGTACGACCCGCGACTCGGCACTTTCTACTTGCGTAACGAGAATTCCCCCGGCTTTGCGAATAATTCGTTTGTGTTTATGCCCTCAGGCCGGAACGGTCTGCCGATTGCCGGTGACTGGAATGGGGACGGCGTGGATACCGTGGGGATTTACGTTCCCAGCGCGTCCACTTTCATTCTGGCGGACAAGAACGAGCCGCGCACAAACTTTCAAACGGTGCGGGTGACCGATGCCCGCGCCGGGGCGGTTCCGCTCGCCGGCGATTGGAACGGGGATGGCCGAGGGGAGTTGGCTCTTTACACGCCCGGTAAAAATCAGATCTTGCTGAAGAACACTTTGCAGACGGGAGCCGCCGACCGGGTCTTTGCCTTCTGGCCCGCTGATTACGACACTTCGTCCCTTGCTGACCTCAACGACCCTGCCGCTTGGAAACCGCTGGCGGGAAATTTCGATGGTTTGCTCGGGGATGAAATCAGCCTTTACCACGCGGCGACGAACGAACTGTATTTCCGCGGCACGGCTGCGGGAGGTTCCATCACGAAGGTCGGGGTGTTCGCTCCCACCAATGCCGAGCAGCCTCTGGCTGGGGACTGGGATGCCAATGGCGTGGCGGAAATCGGCTTCTTCAATTCACGGATTACCACGTTTGAGGTGCGGAATGATTTGACCCCCGGCCCGGCGGACTCCACCTTCTATATGGTCCTCTCCACGACGACTTCGCCGCTGGCGGGGAACGTCGCTCGTGTCATTGGCCGGGCGATTGCCGCTCCCGGTCAGCCGGAGGCGGAGGCGCCGCCGCCGCCGTTTGTGCCGGCTGAACTCAGCCTGCCGTACATCACCGAAAATGAGGTCCAGCAGCTTCTGGCCCGGGCGGCGGGGGCGTCCAAATCGCAAGATGCGATCATTGTGATTGTGGATCGCAACGGAAAAATTCTCGGCGTGCGGATGGAGCAAGGGGTGCTCGACGCCATTCCGGACGAAGCGACGCGAGTCTTCGCCATCGACGGAGCGGTTGCCAAGGCCCGGACCGCGGCATTCTTTGCCAACAACGAAGGGCCGCTGACTTCCCGCACCATCCGGATGATCAGCCAGTCCACGATTTCGCAGCGGGAAGTCCAGTCGAACCCAACAGTCCCCGACCCGTCCACGAACAATCCGTTCAACGATGCCGACCCGACTTCGCTGACGTACGGCCCCGGCTTTGTGGCCCCGGTTGGAATCGGCGGACACTTCCCGCCTGGCATCGCCAACACCCCGCCCGTCGATCTCTTCGGCATCGAGCACCAAAGCCGCGATGGACAACGGAACGCGGGATTCGATGGCATCAAGGGAAATGGGGACGACGTTTTCCTGACGAATCGCTTCAACGTCGATAGTTCGTACGTCCCCGCCGGCAAAACGCTGGAATTCCCCGAGTCTTACGGAGTGCAGTCGCAAGAAATAGCATGGGCCCAGTCCCGCGGCATTGCCACGCTCCCTGGCGGCATTCCGCTGTATAAGAAATTCACCGGCGCGGCCACGCCGCAGCTTGTTGGCGGTATCGGTGTCTTTTTTCCGGGTAGTAATGGCTATGCCACGTATGAGCAGAACTTTATTCCTGGAATCAACCAGAGCAATGCGGCTCGCTTGAATGCACCCAAGGTGCTCGAAGCGGAATGGATCGCTTATGCCGCAGCCGGCGGCAGCTCGATGCTGGCCGGCGGTTCCGTCGGCACGCTCGGGGGCGTCGGCCGCGTTCCTGGTTACGACTTACTGGCGGGACGCATCGATCTCGCCGGGATCACGCTGGAAACCTACGGCCCCAATCCGACCGCGGCCAATACCAAAAAGGGATATCAAACGCTTCTGGCCGTTGGCCAGAGCTTGGGGCAAGGGTCGTCCACGAGCGGCGCAAACCAACTAGTGGATCCCGGGTTTGACGGCGATCCGGGGACCGTGGGAGACAACGACTACGCTCTGAGCGGCAAAATAGTCCCCGACGGTTGGCTGGTGTTGCCGCACGCAGCGCCCGGGGGAAGCATCACGACGGCGGACGTGATCGATATCGTGAATCGCTCCATCGCTCAGGCGGACCTGACCCGGGCGGCGATCCGAGTGAATCTGGCCACCGGGCTGCCGGGGGCGCGGACCAAGATGACGATCGCCGTCTCCGACAAGAATGGGAACGTGCTGGGGCTCTACCGGATGCCGGACTCCACCGTCTTTTCCATGGATGTCGCCGTCGCCAAGGGGCGCAACACCGCTTACTACGCCGATGCCACCGCCTTGCAGCCGGACGACATGGTGGATGACGACCTGCTCGTCTCGCGCGGCCAGGTGAGCCGGGCCGAACTCAATTCGCGGCGGATCAAGACCAGCGACGCCCTGCTGCCGGGAGTCCCCGCAATCCCCGATCTGTTCAAGGATGCTCGCAGCAGCACGCTCGTGGCTGGAGCGACATCGACCGCCTTCACCAACCGCACATTCCGGTTCCTTGTCGAGCCTCGCTATCCCGCCGGCATCGAAAACACGCTCCCCCCCATTTTCTCAAGCCTCAACGACCACAACCTGGCCAAAACGGTCGGCGTGAATCCGAAAAATGGCGAGAACCTCAGCGGTGCGCCGATTCCCGCCTCCATGTTCAAGAGCGTGCTCGGCTTTGACGCCTTCCACCAGCAGCGGAACTTTCGCGATCTGGGGGACATCGCCAACCAGAATGGCACCGTGTTCTTCCCGGGGAGCGCTCCGCTCTACAAGAACAGAATCCTGGTCGGCGGCTTCGGCGTCAGTGGCGATGGCGTGGATCAAGACGACGTGGTGACCGCGGCTGCCCAGGTGATGTTCATGCCACCGCCGGAGAAGAAGGCGGACTACACCTTCTACCGCGGCGTTCGGCTGCCGTACCAGAAGTTCAATCGGAATCCGAACGGCTAACGTGGGGTAGGCCTCCTGCCTGCTCAACAACACGTTTTCAAGGACGAAAACCATGAAACTCAAAACTAACGGTCGATATTTCTGGTTCCTTGCAATTCTCGTCTTCGCGGGAAGTCTCTTGTCGTCCCGAGACAGTCAAGCCGGGCCGCCCGCTGACTTTGACTCAGGAACGGCCAGTTACACCATCACGGATCAGGAAACGGCCCCTCCTTCCGGCATCGTCTGGGGAGCCACTTCCGAAGGCTATCGCGAGTGCGACTTCGCCCGCGCGGGCTGTCCGCAGTGCTTGCGGAAAATCACCATTCCCAGCAACACCCGTTTCTACGGTGGCTACTACGTTGGCGGCGGCACGCCGACCAAAGGTGCTGGCCGCTGCATCGACGACGGCACCTGGGGCTGGGACTATTCGGGAATCGCATTCCCGAAACGGATCGCCCTGAACTGGACCGCAAAAGGGCGCTACCAAGGGGGAACCGGAGCCTACAAAACGGATGGTCCGAAGATTAGGCACGAGTAACTTGCCCATGACTTCTGGGCTTTAGTATCAGGGGGCTGACGCCCCCCGCTCGCCTTACTGTCCCTGCTGCTGGGAATGCGCCATAACAGCCGCGACATACAGCGACACCTGCCCCGGCGTCAGTCCCGTCCGCAAGGCGATGTCCTGGCAGACTCGCTCCAGCGGCTCCTGGGCGTTCAGCCGGCCGAAGATTTCCTGCACGAGCGGCTGGAGGCGCGCGCAGGCGTCGTCGGTAAGTTGCGGCGGCGCTGCGCCGGGATTGGGGGACTCGAGCCCCAAACAGCCGAGATAGCGGACCGTGTTGTTGATGATGAAGAACGGCGTGACCACCAGCGAGATCATCCCCCACCAGCCGAGCGTCATGTTGATCCCCGTCATGGTCCAGTAGGTGGAATGGATGCAATTCTTGCAGAGATTCCCCTCCACGCTGCTGGAGAACCGCATGACCAGCGCCCCGATGTTCTGATACATGGCAACGTACTTCGTCGGCGCTTCAATGCCGCATTTCTGGCAGTACATGAGAGGCCCTCGGCGAGAGTTTTCGGACAAGGCCGGAAATGATAACAAATCGCGGGGGCTGAAAACAGCCAGCGGGGACTTTCGAGCAGTTGAGAACCGTTCCTTACGATGTCGACTGATGGAGGGCCGCTTGGTGAGTAGCGTCGGGTAAGCTTGAGAGCGGTTACAAGCGGCGGCGCGAATGAGGACTGCTGCTGGATTGGCTTTTCATATCCTGGTATATTCACGCCGACTTGGCTGGGAGTAGTCTTTCGACTTCGTTCGGCCTTTTCAGGCGGCAGTGGAATGAATCTCAGCAGCCCCAGTCTGTCGAATGCATCCGGCAGCGCTTCGTCAAGCCTCATTCGCCGGTTGAAGGTCCGCGACCCCGACGCCTGGCAGCGCCTGGCGAAAATGTTCGGCCCACTCGTCTACGGCTGGGCGCGGGAATCCGGCCTGCAAGAGAGCGATGCCTCCGATGTGATGCAAGAAACTTTTCGGGCCGTTGCCGCAAAGATCGAAACGTTCGATCGCACGAGCCCCAGCGACAGGTTTCGCGGCTGGCTCTGGACGATCACGCGCAACAAAATCCGCGACCATTTCCGAAATCAAGCAGGCCGCGCGCCGGCGGTCGGCGGTGCGGATCACGATGAGATCATGGCCCAAATCCCTGCCGAGGCCCCGGAACCTGGCTCACTTTCCGAAACGGCCCAGTCCACCATCGCCCATATCGCCCGGCAAACGCTGGAACTGGTCCGGGCGGAATTCGAGCCCCGCACCTGGCAAGCGTTCTGGCTCATCACTGTGGAAGACAAGAGGCCCGCCGATGTCGCCGCCTCCCTGCAAATGTCCCTCGGCGCGGCCTACATGGCCAAATCCCGCGTTCTCAAACGTCTGCGAGAGGAACTCGTCGATTTTGAGTAACCCCATTTACCACAACCACTTACCGCAATTCAGAAATATCGTGTGAGGACTTTCCGTTGTTACTATGTCGAGATATTTATCCTCAATCGCAGCGCTCAACTAGCAATTAGGAATTCTTCATGAACGTCCTCCTCTGTCCGAGTCGCCAGGAACTTGCTTTGTTCTCCGCGGGTCGGCTGGAGGAGAGCACCGCCAGCGAACTTGCCACGCATCTGGATGCGTGCGAGACCTGCCGGACGACCATGGAGGAGATTTCGAATTCTTCCGACCCGCTGGCCGCCTCGCTCCGCCACGGGGCGCCGGTCCCCTTCAGCCAGGAAGCGGGCTTCCAGAAGGCCCTGGCGTTTGTGCAGGAAATCGGGGTCGATGCCTCGCGCTCACCGGCCGCGGGCAAGTTGCCTCCCGGCATCCCGGCCAATCTCACGGCCATTCGCGACTACGAGATTCTGGAAAAGCTCGGCGAGGGAGGAATGGGAGCGGTCTATAAGGCCCGCCATGCTCGCCTCAAGAAAATCGTGGCGATCAAGGTCCTCACCAGCGACCGGATGAAGGACGCGCACGCCGTCGCCCGGTTCTCTCGCGAAATGGAAGCGGTGGGAAAGCTGGAGCACCCCAATCTCGTCCGGGCAATGGATGCGGGGGAGCAGGAGGGGATTCACTACCTGGTGATGGAATACGTGGCCGGCAGCGACCTCTCCCAGCTCGTTCGCCAGCAGGGGCAGCTCCACATCGGTGACGCCTGCGAGCTCATCCGCCAAACCGCCCTCGGCTTGCAAAGCGCGCACGAGCACGGCCTCGTCCACCGGGACATCAAGCCGTCGAACCTGATCCTCTCCACGACCGGCACGCTGAAGATTCTCGACCTCGGCTTGGCCTTGCTCGGAAGCGAAGCGGGGGGCGGACGGGAATTGACCACTACCGGCCAGATGATGGGAACCTTGGACTACATGGCTCCCGAGCAAGGCTCCAGCAGCCACACGGTCGATATCCGGGCCGACATCTACAGCCTCGGCGCAACCCTTTATAAGCTCCTCACCGGCCAGGCACCATTCGGCGGCGAGAAGTACGTCACGCCAGTGCAAAAAATGATGGCCCTCGCCACCGAAACCCCCGCCCCCGTCGAGTCCCTACGCCCCGACCTTCCCCCCGACCTCGCCGACATCGTCACCAAAATGCTCGCCCGCAATCCGGCCTCCCGCTATAGCACCCCGGCCGAAGTCGCCGAAGCGCTCCAGCCCCATTGCAGGCCGCTCCAATGTAGGCCGTCTTTCCAAGACGTGCCAGGAATAGACTTCGCCCCGCCAAAAACGTCCAGCACCGACAAGCACCTCGCGAGCTCCATGACCGGCACCCACGCCAGCACACCCCAAAGTAGGCCGTCTTTCCAAGACGGTCAGGAGCCAACTTTGCCCACGTTGAAAGCAGTTTCACCAAAAGTCATCACCCCTGCCCCACGACCCCTCCCGGCACGTCTTGGAAAGACGGCCTACATTCCGGCCTACATTGCCGCCGCGATTGCCCTGCTGCTACTGGCGGGTGGTGGGATTTACTACGGCATCACGATTCTGATCAAGAACAAGGAAGGAAAGGTAATCGGCAAGCTTGAACTGGAGGAAGGAACGAAAGCCGAGATTCAGCAGGATGGAAAGACGATTGCCACGGTCAATCCGCCCGATACGGATCCGTCATCAAAGCTCCCAGCGGCAGGAAAATCCGGCACATCCCCTGTCGCTCCCAACTCCATATTCGACGCCCTGCGCCGCGAGGATATCCCAGCGTACGAGCTGGCCGTCGCGGGGGACGGCAATCCCGCGAAAGCACCTGCGGAAATCGTTGCCATCCTCGGCGACAGCCGAATGCGACACTCGCATACTGTTAACGCAGTTGCCTTTCTAGGGGAGGACAAACTGGCAAGTGCCAGCCATGACGGGACTGTCAAAGTATGGAACACTACCAGTGGCGAACAACTTCAGGTTCTGCGACATCCGCACAACATGGCCATCACAAAAATATCATATTGTGCTGCCGACAACCTATTGATGACGAGTTCCTATGCGGATGTCCGAATACAGTTCTGGAACATGGCTTCAGGCTCTGTCCAGCGGGAAATGGGCGGGATTTATTGTCGGATGAGCGGCGATGGACGACGCCTGGCGCTTGACAGAAATCCTAACAAAGCAGATGGCGTCGCAATTGTCGACTCCCAGACCGGCGAAACCACGCGGGTGATTGATGATGAGCAAGAATGGTTTTTTAACCTGAGTTCCGATGGTCGCTTGCTCGCCACGGCGGGTAAAGATCACGCGATCAGAATCTGGAACGCGGATACAGGCGAACGATTGCACACTTTCCCGTTTACGGAAAGAATCATCAACGGAACGTTTTCGCCTTCTGGCACGCTCTTCGCTACCAGACATCTTTCTGGAACCAAAGTTTTCGATCTCACCACCGAAACCGAGTCCATCGTCTCGAATGTGGGGAATCATGGTCATGGATTGGCCTTTAGTCTGGATGGAAAACATCTCGCCTATTACCACCACGAGAATTCAGCTCCTGGTTTGGAATTATGGAATTTGGGGGAGAAAAAGAGCGATTGGCGGACCAATAATGCTCAGGACATCCATTGCATAGCCTTCAGCCCAAATGGAAAAATGATCGCCACCGGCGATGCATTTGGAGACGTTTGCCTCTGGGATGCTGAAACGGGAATTGAGAGGCGAGCGAGCAATAGCCCGTTCACGAAAACGTTCATGGATGTCAATGCAGCCGGGATGGTCGCCGTCGCCAATGGGTACTCCGGCGTATCCGCATTAAAGGCGCAGCTTTGGGATCTATCCACCCAGAAACTGCTGCACACGCTCGACCCAGAGACTGACGTCTGTAGCGTCGTTTTTCATCCTGGCGGGTCGTTGCTTGCGATGGGTTTAGGCCAATACGGCAAGGCCCCAAGTCGAGTTACGCTCTGGGATGTGGCCACCGGGAAATTGCAATCAACGTTGCCCGCGCAGCCGACAGAAGTTAACTACTTGGCCTTCGCCGCAGACGGTCGGAGTTTTGCTGCGGGCAGCCAGTATCAAGCCGACATTCACATTTGGGATTGGCAATCCGTTCAAGGCCTGCAGACCGATGATGTTGTAGCTCCCAAAGCCAAGTTTGCTGGTGCCGGGGCGATAGCCTTAGATGCGAAGGGAGGTTTCCTGGCGGCAGGCGGTATTACGCCAAACGGTTTTGGGACGGGCATCACTCTTTGGGACGTGAAGAAAGGGAAGCCTAAGTGGACTCACCCCCTTGAGGCAACGGGCAACGTGCATTCTTTGGTATTCCGCCCTGATGGTGGCCTGTTGGCATCGGCCGGTGAACAGACGAGTTTCTGGGATTCAGGCACTGGAGAGGATTATCGGCGGTTCAAGACTCCACCTTACGCGCATGTGTCTGTTGCCTTTAGCCCCAATGGTCAATTGGTGGCTGTGCTCGATGACGCTGGGGAAATTCACCTCTTTGATCCCATTATTCAAGTCGGCGTAACGCCCCTGCGCTGGACATTCCACTCTCGCGGCGTGATCAAGGATATTAAGTTCGCCGCCGATGGCCGCCACCTCGTAACCCGCAACGGCAACGGCACCGTCTACGTGCTCCGGTTGCCTGGCGAATTGCTAAAGTAGGCCGTCATTCCAAGACGGTCGGGGGTGGACGTCGCGCTACGGGCAGCGTGTTTCGCGAAAAGACTTTCCGCGACGAGCATCGCTCCTTGGTGCGTTCTCCCGAACTATTTCCGAAATTCTTGCCGGCGGGGCTTGACAGTGCCAACTGTACGGATGTACTATTGTCGAAAGTCGGTAATAGGTAAATCTCTATTGTTGAGGAGAACTGCGATGACAAAGGTGGAACAAAACAAAACATGTGACACAGTGGATGTGAACAGCGAGGCCCTTCTGGCGGGGGAGGGAAACCCCAGGGGGGCTGAAAAACCCGGGGGGATTTTCAGTTTGGGTGGGGCCCCCAGTACCCCCATCGCTGCTGAAAAACCAGGGGGGTTTTTCAGCGGGCCCTCTTCCGGGGAAGAATGTGGGGTAGGCTTCCAGCCTGCCCAGAATCCTCTCCAGAATCAGAGTCTGGCTGTGGCCGGGCAGGCTGGAAGCCTACCCCACGAGGAGGCCGAGGAGCTGCTGCAGAGATTGGCCGCGCCGGTGCCGTGGAACCGGGGAGGACGGCCGACGGTTCTGACGCCGGAGATTCGGGAGCAGATTTGCAAGCTCATTTCGGTCGGACTCTCGCGCCGCCAAGTGGGGGCCTATCTCAACATCGATCCCACCACGATCACGCATGCCGCCGCGCGGGACGAGGAGTTTGCCCGCGAGTTGCAGCGGGCCGACGAGTTGGTCGCCGTCCCCGCCATGATCAGCCTGGTGGCCGCCAGCCGCAAGAATTGGCGGGCGGCACTGACGCTTCTAAACCGGAAGAAGAACCCTGCCACGCTGACGCCGGAAGAGAAGCAGCAAAGGCACCAAGAACGCCTGGAGCAAGTGCGCCTGAAGAGTGAAATCACCAAGCTTAAGAAACGGATGAGCGTGGACGAAGTGCGAGACTATGTCGCTTATTGCACCGAACTTGACGAGAAGAAAGCTGCGGAAAATCGAGCGAAGGAGCCGGCGAAAAGTGAGCGGAGGAGGGGGAGGAAATGATCAAGCCCCAATGACCAATGACCAATGGCCAATGGCGGCATCTCGTTTTTCATTGGTCATTGGGACTTGGACATTGGTCATTCGTGTTCAATCGTGTTAAGCGAATGAAACATGCCACTCCCCTGAAATAGCTGTTGCATGCCCTCAAAACGCCCTTTCTGGCCCTTACAACCCCTCTAGTTGACCCAAATTTCCACAATTGAGATGATTCATGTATCGTGCTCTTAACATCTTGTTTCGCTTTCTGAACATGGAGCCGCAACATGTCCCTCTCGTCGCTGGCGATCATCGCCCTGTCCCTCTCCGCCAATAACACCCCGATTTTTCAGGGGACCCCGAACGAGGTCGTGCAGACCATCCGCTACAACGCGGCGAAGACCGACCTTTGGCTGCAAGACCACCGCGTGGAAATCAAAGGGGTGGTGAGCCGGATTGAGAAGGATGGCCTGGGGAACTACATCGCCATCATGGAGACCCGGATCGAAGAGCCGGCGGCGGAAGTGTCCGGAACCATCCGCTTCAAATTCGCCCCTTCGGAGCGCGACTCGCTGGCGGCGGTCCTCGTTCCCGATCAGAAGGTGACCATTCAAGGTGACTTCCGCTTCGTCCGCGATCTGCTGCGGCGGATGGCCCGCAACACCGTGACCGTGGACCTGCTGAACTGCCAGCTTGTTCCCGGGGAGCCAGTGTTGCCACCGCTGCCGCCGGAGCCGGCGAAGCCCGCCCCAGTGCCGGAAGAGAAGAAGTAGCCAGCGGTCACTAGCCCGACGCGCGAGCGAGGGTATTCCCTACCGCACTTCGTATGGTGGCCGCTATCTTGTCCGGCGCGTAACTCCCTCGCTTGCGCGTCGGGTTAGTTTTGCAGCCGCCTAGTTGCTCCGCGCGGCGGCATCGATTCAATTGAAGTCCTCTTTCCCGGCCCTTCCATTGCCCGCGAAGTCGACTCCGTGAACCGCCAACCGTTCAAAACGCCCCCCAAGTGGTGGCCCCCCAAAATGACGCCGTGGCTGGTGCGGCTCTGGCGTCCGCTCATCAACCGGACGCTGCGGAAGGGGCAGAAGATCACTCAGGTGGAAGTGCAGGGGACGGAGCATGTCCGTGCGGCGGTGAAGGAGGGGTTGGGGACGCTGATCACCCCGAACCATTCGTTCCATTACGACTCCTACGTGATGATCGAGGCGGCCCATCGCTGCGAGAGTTGCTTTCATTTTCTCTCCGCCTGGCAAGTCTTTGCCATGAGCAAGCCCTTTGAGCAAAAGGTCTTGCAGTGGCACGGCTGCTACAGCATCAACCGGGAAGGGAACGACTTGCAGGCGTTCAAGACCTCGGTGGAAATTCTCCGCGAAAGCCCGCACCCGCTGGTCATCTTTCCGGAAGGGGACATCTACCACAACAACGATCGCGTCACTCCGTTCCGCGAAGGGGCCGCCGCCATCGCCATGTCGGCGGCGAAGAAGGGGCCTCGCAAGATCGTCGCCATCCCAGCCGCCCTCAAGTGCTTCTACGTGCAGGATCCACAGGAAGAACTCCTCGACCTGATGAGCCGGCTGGAGGAGTCGCTGCACTGGCGGCCGCGGAAGGATCTTTCGCTGCCGGTCCGGATCTACAAACTGGCGGAAGGGATGCTGACGCTCAAAGAGATTGAGTATCACGCCGGGCCGCGAACGGGGACCGTGCCGGAGCGAATTGCGGCGTTGTCGAACAAGATCCTCTGTGACTTGGAGAAGGAACACAGCCTAAAGGACCGTGGCGGCATCATTCCCGAACGGGTGAAGGAGGCGAGGAAGGCGATCATCAAGGCGAGCGAGAAGGAAGGGCTTACCGAAAGCGAGCAGCTTCGGCTCGAACACCAAATGGACGACCTGTTCTTCGTCATCCAGCTCTTCAGCTATCCGGGAAACTACGTGCAGGAGAGGCCAACGCTGGAACGGATTGCCGAGACGCTGGACAAGTTCGAAGAGGATGTGCTGCGGGCCGATTATCCGGGCATTCGCGGCGAGCGGCACGCTATCGTTCGTTTCGGCGAGCCACTCGAGATGCCCACCGAGCGGGAGAGCAAGACGGCCATCAGCGATTGGACGGACGTGCTGGAGCAGAAGGTGCAGGGACTGCTCGACGAGATCAACGCTGCGCGAGGATGCCAAACGGTTCATTCTGCGGCGTTTTCCACCGTGCCAGCGGCCGAAAATCAGCGATAGAATTGTGGGGCATTTTTGGGGATCACCTTCGGTGAGGAAGATGGCAGTCACATGGCTTCGTTGTTCTCGAAATCCGATGTTGAACGATGGGTCGCTCAGAATGAGAAGAAGATGACATTGTTGCAGCGTCGCCTGGGAAGTTCTCGGACGTCGTCGACAGACAAGCAAGGCCTGAGCCTCCTCTCGCTTACGCTGGAGGACCAAGGATATATCCACGTCGCCGCTGGCAATCGCGACAAAGCCATCGCTTGTTTCCATCAAGCTGTCGAAATATGTGCGACAGTACTCTCTTTAGAGATGCAGGGGGTTCCATCGCCGCTTGGTTACCTTAGCGCCGCATATTTTCAGCAGTTGTTGATTGCGTTAGCCGTAGGCGACAATGACCTAATCAAGCGATTTGCCGAAATGTTACCCACGGATAATGCTTACGATCCCGATGACTCTGTTTATATCGCCAAGGCACTGAAAGCATTGACTTTAGGTAGAATTAATGAGGCACGGCCGCACTTGGCTCTCCCAGCGCCTGATACCGACGCGCAGTTCATTGGATACGTCGAGTGTTTACGGGCGATTGCAAACGGGTCTTGGGCTGATTTTGTTAATGAGCTGCGACGGGCAGCGGCTGGTTGGGAGAAGTTCACTCGTCGGGAATTTGAGGGACAATCCTGCTCGTCTTGTTTCATTGGAGGTGTTGGATTGCTGAAACTGGCGCGCAGAGTAAGCGGACAAGAATTGCCGGTGACAATCGAGCATATTCCGTCATTGTTGCTTTAACGTTGCGGCGTTAAGGAATCAATCTCTCACCAGTGTCAGCAGCGGCAGCTCTGGCGGGCAGTTGAGCCGGATGGGATGATCGCCGCAGAGACCGCGGCTGACGTGGAGCAGCGTCGGCTCTTCAAAATAAGTGCCGCCGGCATAGCGAAAGCCGTAACTGCTGGGGGAGATGAGTGCGCCGATGAACGGCAGACGGATTTGGCCGCCGTGGGTGTGGCCGGCGAGCATCAGGTCGACGTTGTTGGCCTTGGCCCACGGAAGCTGGTCGGGAGAGTGCGAGAGGAGCAGGCGGAAGGGACAGGGGACAGGAGACAGGGGACAGGAGTCAGGGGGCAGGTTGGGATTGGCTCCGAACCAGGGGAATTCGCTGCCGGCTATCAGGATTTCGGTTTCACGAAGGTTGATCGGCATCGCTTTGCTGCCGACGTCGATGAAACCGGCTTCTTCCATGAGTCGGCGGAGGATGCCTGTATCCGGCAGCTTCATCTCGTGATTGCCGAGGATGAAGTACTTGCCCTCGCGGGCTTTCAGGCGGCTGAGAACGGGGACAATCCAGTCCAGGCACATCACTTTCTCGGCGATGTCCCCCGTGATAACAACCAAGTCGGGCTCCAGCCGATTGGTGTGGTCGACGATGGCGTCGTAAAACGGGCGAGTCAGCTTTCCGGTCATGTGTAAGTCGGAGAGGTGGGCAATGGTGAGCCCATCCAACTCCGGCGGCAGTTGCGGCAGACGGAGAGTCTTCCTTTGCACGGCGATCTGGAAGATCTGATTGCCTGGGAATTTGGAAAAGAGTCGTGTCTCTCCGCGGCCAATCGGCGCTGCGCCAAGTTCCTTGGCTAGGTCGTAGAGCGTGGTGTCGTTGGAGACGAGCGCGGCGGGATCCTGAGAGAAGAGCCTGGGAAGGAGCCACTTCGGAATGGCAGCGAACATCACCAGGACACAGAGTGCCGGGCAGATGAGCCAAGGAACCTCGGTCGCCTCCACAGCAGTTCCCTTCCAGATGCAAACGCCGAACACGGCCGCTCGCAGACCATAAACGGCCAACATCCCTGCCCCAAAGCTGAGAATGGCCCGGCCGAGCCACTTGATCACGATGCGCCGCCAGGGGATTGCGTGCAGACGATTGAAGAGCCAGACGCAGAGGGAGAAATGGCCGAGGAAGGCTGCCAGGGAGAGCAGGGTGTCGAGAAGCAAAGGAGAGCTACCTTACGCCTGCGTTTGGTCCTTCTTCGACCAGTCCAGGATGTGTTCCATCGTGTCGAGGAGCTGCGGGGCGCGGAAGGGCTTGATGATCCAGGCCCGTTCGTTCAGGCCATTGCGACGGGCGCGGACCAGCGTGTGGCCGGGGTCGTGGCCGAATTCCTGGGTGAGGATGATCGGCACCGGGTCCACCATCGCCTTGAGGCGGATCAGCAGGTCGGCTCCGCTCATGTCGGGGAGGTCCACGCCGGTCACCACCACGTCGTACTTTTCGTTCTGCATGCTGAGCTGATACAGCAGTTCCGCTTCGGAGCCCTTCTGAGCCGTCTCCACCACGCAGCCGTAGGGCTCGAGGAGGGAGTGGGCCGACGAGCGGATGTCGTCATGGGCATCGACGACGAGCACGCGTCGGCCGCGAAGCTTGGGGCGCTTGCAGGAAACGCTGTCCACCGGCACGGCCTCGGTGGGGGCCATGTTGCGGCCGACTTTGTGAATCACGTCCTTGATATTGCGGGCGTTCCAGACGAGCCGCCGCAGGCGGGCCGCGACTTCGGGCTCGGCGGAGAGGAAACGTTCCGCCAGGGCACAGGCATCGCTGAGGATTTCGTCGATTGGCAGGGCGACCGCTTTGTGAATGGCTTCGGTGGCGTCCTGGGCGGCGTTGGCCCGCTGAGCGCTGAGGAGATCTAGCGTGTTGAGGGCTGCCGCCACGCCGCGGCAGAAGGTTTCGACGAAGAGCTGGTCTTCTTCGCTGAAGGCATGCGGAACGGGGCTCTCGACGTTAAACGTCCCGATGACTTGATGCTCGAACTTAAGCGGGACTGTCAGCGAGCTCTTGGCCCCCTTCACTCCTTCCAAGTAAAGCGGATCGGTCGTGGTGTCGTCGCAGAGGTAGCTTACGCCGGAGGAGGCGACAAAGCCGGTGACGCCGTTCCCTTCGTGCTTGGCATAGAGGACGCGTCCGGCGGCACATGGATCCATGCCGTGCTCCAGCAACGGCTGAAGCTCGCCGGTTTTGGGATCGAGAAGGCGAATCTCGACAACGTCGAAATTGAGCAGTTCCTGGGTGTACTGCAGGATGTTCTTCTTGAGCAGTTCCTTCCGCTCTTCGACGGTCATGTAATAGACATCTTCGGGGCGGAGGCCGGCCAGTTCTCTTCCCGCCGTTTGAATCGCCACCAGCTTCTGCTGCTGTTCCGTCTCCAGCGAGACATCGCGGACGGTGACGACCAAGTGGGGCGCGCCATCATGCAGGTCCGGCATGGGGACGGCGTGCAGTTGGTAGTGCTTCCCTTCCTTGGTCCGCAGTAGCGAGACCGTGGTGTGCGAATTCTTAAGGGCGCTTTGAAAAGGGGATGTGTCGCCGCCAATAATCACCGGCCCGCCAAGTGCGGCGAAGAAACTCTCGCCGACGATGTTTCCCCGGTTCGCCCAGGAGCGAAGGCGGTCGTTGGTCCAGAGGATGGTGCTGCTAGCGTCAACGACGGCGACGGCGTCGGGCATTCCTTCCAGCACACGGTTGTTTTCGAGCAGCTTGCCGAAACGGAGGGCTTCCTGAAAATGCTCTTCGGAGACAAAGAGGCCGTCAAACTTCTCGCGCGTCAGCAACGCGAGAGCCCGGAGGGGGTTTTGGACCTTGACGACGTCGAACAACGACTCCGCACCCGCCGGTAAGTCGGCGTTGTCGTTCGGCCCGCCAATAAAGAGAACTCTGGGCTTATTCGCCACTGCGTGCTCCTGGTCCCTCCAACCCCCTGGAATTATAGGTCTGTCCTGCGAAGGGCACAACTTGAAATCGGCTATCCGCCACGGGCAACTCGCTTAGAAAACGACGCTACTTTGGTAGTCCCGCAAACTCCACCGCCGACAACAGGCTACGGGAAGCAATATGTCCGTTGCGGCTCTCGGGAGTTACTAAAACGGGAGGGAGATTCCCGGAAATATTCCCGTGCGCATGAAAAAGCGGAAGACCCACGTCTTCCGCTTTAAGGGAATTTGAGTTCTTCGCACTTTAGACGAGGCCCTTTTTTACCGCCCAGACGGCAGCTTCGGTCCGATCGCCGGCTTCGAGCTTGCGCAAAATGTTTTGCACATGCTCTTTGACCGTTTCGATGCTGATCTCCAAAGAACTGCCGATTTCCCGATTGGAGAGCCCCATCGCCACATGCCGTAGCACCTGCACCTCGCGGTTGGTAAGGGGGATTTCTTCGTCGTAGGTCGGCCTCCGGCGGACCATTGTGTTCTTGACCCGGCCCATCAGGCTGTCCGGATCAGGCGGAAGGCCCGTGTGCGCCCGTTTAATGGCGTTCACGATTTCTTCCTTTGGCGACCCCTTCATGATGAAGTCGGCGGCCCCCAAGGCGACCGCGCGGGCGACAAAAGTTTGCGTGTCGTGGCCGGTAAACATCACCACTTTGGTTCGCGGTGATCGGTCCACAATCCGTTCCAAGGCTTCCAAGCCGTCTGTTTCAGGCATGCGGATGTCCAGCAATACCACATCAGGGTGGTGTTTTGCCGTCTGTTCGATTGCCTGGTTCCCTGTGGCCGCCTCCGCGACCACCTGCATTTCCGTATCCTTCAGCATGGATACGATACCGGCGCGGATGATGGGATGATCATCCGCGACGAGCACACTAATTGACATTACCTACCTCCCTAACTCGAAACGAGTTTTAACCCACTCATTAACTCGCGCTCGTCCATGCGACGGAGGAACTGGCAAAGATTTCGCAGAGAAATGATGAATCCCACTCCTCTGAGGAAGCAAACGCCGAAAATCCCCCCAATTGCAATCCTACCCCATTTTGGGGAAGATTCCAAAGAATTTGACGATCCCCAAGAGCGCTCAATGTAGCAGGGTTCGTTCGGCATATGCAAAGGGGGGGCGGCAGAAAAATCTTCTCAAGTCTATGTGTGCCATGTACTTTGGTTGTGCCATTGGCGCAAATCTATGTGACGGAAGACACTGGAATGTTGACCTTTTTCAACCGTGACGTAGATAAACTTCATCATCTGCGATGATTTCTCCGGATTCCCCAATGACCTCAAGGGGTAATGCAGCACATTGCCAATTCTGCCCGCAAAGAAAGTATTAACCCCCCTGTAACAATGGATTAATGACCTATTTAGGTCATTGCACCCCTATGAAGAACCACAACTTGCTCCTGGTCGACGATGATCGCCATTTGCTGGAGTCGATGGCCTCCTGGTTGCGGGAGCAGGGTCATTCCGTCTTTACCGCCGACAGTTGTGCGCAGGCCAGGGAACGGATTGAAGCCCAGGCTCTGGATCTGGTGCTGGCGGATGTTCGCCTGAACGATGGGGACGGATTTGAAATTCTGGCCTGGTGCCGAAAGCATCATCCACAGTTGACCGTGGTGCTGATTACGGGCTACGGGACCGTGGAGACGGGAATTGAAGCCCTCCGGGCGGGTGCTTTTGACTTGCTGACCAAGCCACTGATTGACGAAGAGTTGGCGATGGCGATTGAGCGGGCCCTCTCGCAAAAGAAGGTGATTGAAGAAAACCAGAAACTCAAGGCGCAACTCGACCTCCGCTTTGGACTCGAAAATATCGTGGGGCATGACCACCGGATGCAGCGGGTGTTCGACACCATTGATCGCATTGCGGACACCCGCGCGACGGTACTCATTACGGGCGAAAGCGGTACAGGAAAGTCACTCCTGGCCCGCGCGATTCATCGCCGCAGCAGCCGGCGGGACCAGTCGTTCGTGGAAGTTGCCTGCGGAGCCATGCCCGAGACGCTGCTGGAGAGCGAACTGTTTGGACATGCGGCTGGCTCGTTCACCGGTGCGGTTGGGGAAAAGATTGGCAAATTCACCAAGGCGGATAAGGGGACCATTTTCCTCGACGAAATTGGGACCGCCTCTCCGAGCTTGCAAGTAAAGCTGCTGCGGGTTCTGCAAGAGTTCGAGTTCGAACCGGTCGGCAGCACGACGACGATTCACGTCGACAGCCGAGTGATTCTGGCGACGAACGAAGACTTGACGCGAGCCGTGGCGGAAGGCCGATTCCGGCAAGACCTGTACTACCGTGTAAACGTCATCAGCATTGAACTTCCGCCGCTGCGGGATCGCATTTCTGACATTCCGCTTTTGGCGGAGCACTTCCTGGCCCGGACCCGCGAGGAAACCGGCAAGAAGTGCGAGGGCTTCAGCGAGGACGCGATGGCAGCGATGCAACGTTATCGCTGGCCGGGGAATGTTCGCGAGTTGCAAAATGTGGTCGAACGGGCAGTGCTGCTCGGCCGCACCAACATTGTCACGCCTGAAGATTTTCCCCCGCAAATGTGCGCCGGCTCATCGGCGATGAACCTGGAGCCGCTCACCGGCAAGGCGCTTAAGGACGCCATGGAAGCTCCCGAGCGGGCTATCATCCTGGAAGTCCTGCGGCTCAACAACTGGAATCGCAGCCAGTCGGCTGATGCTCTCGGCATCAACCGGACCACGCTCTATAAGAAAATGAAACGCCTCGGCCTGGAAGAGCCGCGGGGTATGCTGGCGAAGTAGCGGCAGCGCTACTTCTTTCCCGCCGTCTTTTTCGCCGGCACACTCCGTGACGGGGGCTTGAGAACCCACATCTCGCAAAGTGCATTGGGGGTCTTTCCGTAAACCTCTTGAAAAGACTTGGCAAAGTCGCCGCCGCCGCGTAACTTGTCGAGCACGGCCTGGAACCGTTTGCCGTCGGTCATCAGGAACTTGACGAAGCTGTAGGAGGCAATATCGGCGGATTCCGGATCCAGCTTGCCCGTGAGAAATGCATCAGGACTCGGCAGACCAGAGACGATCTCGGGTATCGCATCATCCCAAGCGACCACGCGCGGATCACCGCCATCCAGCCGAGAAGCGATGACTCGGCCGGCTCCCTGCGAGAACCATACCGGAGTACCACCCTTGCCAAGCGAGGCCACGTAACAGCCCGCCAGTTGCTGGGCGATGAGAGTTTGCAGGTGATAGTCGTCCGCTTTCGGAGGAATCACGGCAGCATAGGCGTCCACGATGCTGAATTTGAAATGTCCCCGCCACATGCCGGGAATCTCTCGCTGCTCGACCATCTTTCCGAACTCGCTGTAGTCGTACCGTTCGCGGAAGACGAACAGCGTCATTTTTCCTTTGATAAGCGGCTGGCCGGAAACGGCTTTGAGCATCTCGCCGACTTTGGGGGCAATGGCCTCGGCACTTTCACCGATTTGTTTCACGGTGTTGGGGCCAACATTTCCCAGCACCAGAAAATTCTCGGTCTCCAACTTGTCTGCGCCAATGTCCGACATTCCCAGCCGCCAGTTGCTGCCGGCCAAGACAGCGCGATCAGCACTAAGCTGCTCGTGCGTGCTGCTGCGGGCTTTGGCCAGCGCGGCGACTTCGACGACGGGCTGCTTAGGATCACCACCGTCAAACGTCGCTCCTTCATCGATCCACTTTTCGATCTTGGCAATGACATCATCTTTGAGAGGGTCGAGATTCAGCGGCATGCGTTGCCCCTGTGAGGCCATGCCACGAAGTTTCTTAATCAGGAATGAGTCGGCACCTTTGCCAGACTGAATTGGTGAGCCGCTGTCGCCACCTTTGAGCAGACCTTCAAAGGTGGCAAGACTGAAGTTACCTCCGGGCCGCCTCGCGCCGTGGCAGTTCACGCAGGTGCTCGCCAGGACCGGAGCGATGTCCTTGGCAAAGCTGACGGTTTCTTTGCCGGTCGCTGTCTTGATCTCGACCATCGGAGTCGCGGCTGCGTTGCCAGCGGTGAGCGTGTTGAGATTGGCCTTAGCGTCAGTGCCGTCGAACTTGGCCCCCTCGGAAATCCACTTTTTGATTGTGACGAACTCCGCATCCGGAATGCCAGCCCCGTTGGGGGGCATCTCTTTCCCCTCAATCTTGTCGATAATGATGCTCCCTTCCGGCTTGCCGACGATGACAATCTTGCCGTTCTTGTTGCCAGCCATCATCGCTTCGTAGGAGGCCATCGAAAGCTCGCCGCGGCTGTTGCGGACGTGGCAGCCGCCGCAACGGGCGACGATGATCGGAGCAATCTGCTTGGTGAAGCTCACGGCACCGGCGGGAACGGCACCGGCCCCTCCGCCAGGCATCGGCTTCTTGACTTCGAGGGGCTTGATTTCGCTGAGCTTGACACCTTCAATTTCGAGCAGGGCGTGGGCGTTGAGCAGCCGCTTGTAGGGGGCTTCCAGAGCTTTGATGACCTGAGCATCCCCTCCTTCACCCAGCTTTTCGATTTTGGCCTGGGCCTCCTTAATCGCCTCCCCAGCCTCCGCGTTCTTACCCTGTTTGTAAAGGTTGCCGGCTCGAGTCAGCAGCGTACTGATGGTGCTGATTTCCGCTTGCTGTTCCTTGGTTGGGGCGGCCAAGATCGAGGCCGAAATCAAAATGCCAAAAACCAATGCCAATCCAGAGCGGAGCAGGGGGGAAGTCATGAGATAAATCCTTGTCAGCCGAAATCGTGTCGACAGCTTAGCTACCATTCTAAACCAAGCCTGCGGAAGGGAATAGCGCAAGCGCGCACTGCAACCACATTGCCTGGTCTAGTCTAAACGAACGCAGAGAGAAGTTGTACTCGCGAGGGGCCCTACTTCGCCTTGTGATGCCGCCTGCGAACGTACTTCCGCTCCGCCAAAACGGCCAGATCCTGCCGCTGGCTCCGCTTATAGCCGTTCTCAATGGCGAACCATTCGGCGAACCGCTCCCGGTCCACCGTTCGGCTGTTGCGGGTGTCCAGAATATGTCCCAACTCGTGAATCAGCACGTTGTTGAGGAAGAAGTCTCGAATCGCTTCCGGCGACCAGATGAGCTTCCAATTGCCGCGACTGGCGGGCTCCCAGCGAGCACCGAACATGCTGGCTTCGATCTTCTGGCTCGGCTTGGGGGGCTGACGGAAGGTTTCGATGAGATTTTCTTCGATGGGATAGAGGTAAATTGTGGCTCCCCACTGCATGCCGTAACAAGCAGCCATCCGCTTCTTGCGGGTCATTTGGCTGAACTGAACCACCTCCAGCGGTTCCACCATCCACCGCGGCAGTTCCGACAGGCGATTTCGGACGTCGTCCTCGGTCAGAATGTGACGGAAACCCTTCCCGGCGGGCTGATGTACGACAGTGAATGGGCCCTGTGCCTGATCGCTCGGTTCATACCAATTCTCAGGCGGCAGATACGGCCCGCGCGGGGTTCCCCCCGAGATTCGCATCCCCTTACCCGCCATCACGACCCGCCGCGAAGCCGTAGCCCGAGCCTCTGCCCGGACTTTGGCCGGAGCAAGCTGCTTCTGGGATAGTTCGGAGCGACGGAACATGGTTGAGCGAAGAAGTGACGAGTTCTAGGTAGGACAGGGAAACCGCCTCTGGGGGGACACCCTTATCCTACGAAGCATTGGCACCCCAGTTCAAGCGGATTCTCTAAGTCCAATGCTGGAAAGAACTTGAGGACGATTGCCTGGTTCCTGGACCTGGGACAAAAAGGGGATTTTGGAGCTGGCTGAAGCCTAGCGCGCGACCCGAAAAGGTGAGAGGTCAATCTGTGGTTGAATGCCGCGAAGCATCTGGCTAATGACGATCGCCGTTGCGGGAGAGAGGAAGAGACCGCTGCGGAAGTGTCCGGAAGCAACGAACGCGTTGTTGAGTCCAGGGAGTAAACCCAGATAGGGCATGCCATCAAAGGACGCGGGGCGAAGACCAGCCCATGATTTTTCGATGGGGACGGTCTGCAAAGCGGGAACCAAGCCGCGGGCGAACGATGCGAGGTCGTCAATCGCCTTTGAAGTCGTACTCTTGTCAAAACCAACTTCCTCTTCCGTCGAGCCAGCCAAAACGCGGCCATCGTCTCGGGGTACGAGGTAGCGGGAGCCTTCACTCACAATGTGTCCTAGTAAAGGAATTCCCTCGGGCTGGAAAAGGACCATTTGGCCGCGAATGGGAAGTATTCCCAGGGAAATGCCAAGTGTGGCTCCGAGTTGCCCGGTCCAAGCACCCGACGTGAAGCAATATTGCTTCGCGTTGACCGCGCCCGCAGATGTGACGACAGCGGCGATTCTGTCCTGCCGGATTTCAAAGTCGAGGGCTTCCTCGCTGGCAGAGATTTCAACTCCCGAGCGTTCGCAGGCGATGCGAAGAGCCTGCAAGTGGCGAGGATTGCGGAGTTGAGTTTCCTGAGGCAATAGATAGGAAGCGAGAATCTGATTCTTGACCCCTGACTCCTGACCCTTGATCCCTGCCTCTGCCAACTCTCGCTCCCCCAGGCGTCGAACCTCGATTCCCTCCTCCGCAGCTCTTCCGGCCCAGGCAATGAGCGAAGCGGCTTCGCCCGGGGCCCGAGCGAGATAAATGCCGCCGCAGCGCCGATATCCTGTGTCGATGCCGCTCTGCTGGGAGAGAATCTCCGCCCATTGCGGATGCAACTCGCTGGAGAGAGCGCGGAGCTGGTCGTAGGGATGGAGAGCCCCCTTCCAAGAGGCCGGGGGCAAAATGCCAGCACCGGCCCAAGATGCCTCTTTTCCCGGCTCATTTCGGTCAATGACCCTCACTTTCTGGCCGTGCTTTGCCAGATCCCAAGCAAGCGATAAGCCGATGACTCCCCCGCCGATGATGAGGATGTCGGGCATTGGGGCCGAAGAGTTCAAGGTTGCTAGTTCAAGGTTTAAGGTTGAGATAAGGCGAAAAGAATTTCGCTGTGCACAACCTTACGACGGATGTCGGCGGAGCCGTCGTTGTTCAGCTTCAGAAGCAAAGTGTTCAATCCGCCGTTTCAATCCACATCGTACCATCCCGGGAGGCAGGATATGACCGGAGCAGCCGTTTGAGCAACACCTCATTTACCCGCCCACGGAACCGCTCTTTACCGTCAATAACAACCACGGGAACGCAGGTATCGTACCTGGCCCGCAACTCCGGATTGGCATCTACGTCGATCTTTTGTGGCGAAAGTCCGTGCTGGATCAGAATCGACTCCGCCTCCTCGCAAAGGTGACAGCCGCGGCGAGTGAAAAGAAGCACCTGGCGAGGCATTGGACGTCAAAAGCGGAATCTGCGGTTATGGCCAACGGAGTATCCGAGGTTACTCGCCCCAGGCCGCACAGGCTACCCTCGGAAGTCGCAATTTCGAGTGTGTTTTGGAAATTCCGTATGGTGGCATCTTTGAATCGCCGTAACCCTTGATAAAATAAGTGAATAGATGCTTTACTCCCGCGTCACCGGGGTGTAACCTTTTCTCGTCTGGTTTCATTTTGTTTTTTCGGTTCCTGCATCCTCGCTCGTCTGCGGTTGCATTGCAGGCGGGGTAGCGCCCGATGGTTGAGGATGCTCATGATTCACCGGCAGGAGCGCGGCCGAAATCCGGGGAGAACATTGACCGTGATGCGATTCACAGACCCGCAGGGACTCCCTTGCGTGGCGGCGGAATTTGCGGAGGGTCCAACTCTCGCGACATGGCAAAACTAAGCGCCGAAAACTTCATCGATTATGTCGAGCGGAGCGGGCTGGTCGAAGAGGACCTGCTGGCGAAGTCGCTCGAAGCGCTCAAAGCGAAGCACGGGGGGAAACTCCCGGAAGACTCGGAACTGGTTGCCAACCACCTTATCAACGCCAACCTGATTACCCAGTGGCACGCCGATAAGATCCAGGACCGCAAGTACAAGGGTTTCCGACTCGGCAAGTACAAACTGCTGCGGCTCATTGGTACCGGGGGGATGAGCAGCGTCTATCTGGCAGAGCATGTGCTCATGAAGCGGCAGCGGGCGATCAAGGTCCTCCCCAAGTCGCGGGTCAACGACTCCTCTTATCTGGCCAGGTTCCATTTAGAGGCTCAGGCCACAGCTTCGCTCGACCACCCTAACATTGTGCGGGCATATGACGTCGATAACGACGGCGAGCAGCATTTCCTGGTGATGGAGTACATCGATGGCAAGGATCTCCAAAACATCGTGAAGCAGGAAGGTCCGCTGCCGCTCGAGCTGGCTTGCAACTACATCGCCCAGACTGCGGAAGGGCTGGCCTACGCTCATGAGAACAACCTCATCCACCGCGACATCAAGCCGGCCAATCTGCTGATTGACGACAAGGGAATTGTTCGCATCTTGGATCTTGGACTGGCTCTCTACTCGGATGGTGCCAAAGCTTCGCTCACAGTTGCTCACAACGAAAACGTGCTTGGGACCGCTGACTATCTCTCTCCCGAGCAGGCGGTTAACAGTCACAAGGTGGACTTGCGGACAGACATTTACAGCCTCGGTTGCACGCTTTACTTTCTGCTGACCGGTCATCCGCCCTTTACCGATGGTTCTTTGGCCCAGCGGATTGCCAAGCATCAGACGACGATGCCCGAGGATGTTCGCAAGGACCGGCCTGAGTGCCCGCGCGACCTGGTAGATATCTGCGTCAAGATGATGCAGAAGAAACAGGAGAAGCGTTACCAAAATATGAAGCAGGTGGCGGAGGCTCTGGAGACATGGCTGGTCAACCATGGCTATAAATTTGAACCTGGGAGCAATGATGCAGCCATGAAGGCGGCTGCGCTGAACGCTGGGGCGAGAGCGCTGGCGAAAGTAGGGGGTGGGTCCTCCGGCGGTGGTGCCGGAGGAATTGGCAGTGCGGGCGGCGGCAGCAAGTCGGGTTCCAGCGGCAGCGGCAAACGCCTGGTCGACAGCAAGCGTGACGATACTGCCGACGCCAGCCGCGAAGGGACACACAAGGGAATTGAGGCCAAGAAGCGGAGTTCGGATTCCAACCGCGGAAAAGTGCCGATCAAGGGTGATAAATCACTCCCGGTCGCCAAATCCATCGGTGCACCGTCCAAGCCGGAATCAGGCAACTCCGATCAAGCGATGATTTTCAAGCTCAACACGGGGGCAACGAGCGGCAACACGCCCAGTGGCGGCATGAAAAAGGTTGAGCCTCCCCCGGCTGCCAGCGGCAGCGGCAAGATGCTGGTTCAGCCGTCGCTTTCCACCAGCCAACCCCTCAAGACACCACAGGTAAAATCATCGGGCAAAGCCAGTTCAAAGAGTTTGCCCCCCTGGATTTGGGTTGCCGTAGGCGTGGTTGCCTTGGTCGTGTTGGCAATCATTGCGATTGTGGTCGTGCAGAATAATGTTGGGAAGCCAAACACGCCCAAAAAGGGTGGCAACGATCCCGATACGAGCATGCTGGAACGGCCTGCCGCAGTCCATCTATTCGCGGCGACTTTCAAGTAGTAGGCAACTTGTCCTGCTATTGTATCTGGTGACATAGTGAGCGAGTCGCTTCACTTCACTTCGAGCATCCGCTCCAGCGCCGCCAGGCTTTGCCGGCCAGTTTCTTCATCCACTTTAATCGTGTTCACCGGGTCTCCGGCTGCCAGGCTTTCCAGGCTCCAACAAAGATGCGCGAGATCGATCCGGTACATCGTGGCGCACATGCAAACAACCGGCGAGAGAAAGTGAATCTCCTGCTCGGGGTGCTCCTTCTTTAGGCGATTCACAAGATGCAGCTCGGTGCCGATTGCCCATTTTGTACCCGGCGCGGCGTCTTCCACGGTCTTGATGATTTTGCTTGTCGAGCCGCTGATGTCGGCGAGGTCGTTCACTTCCTGCGGGCATTCAGGGTGTACGAGAATCCTGACGCCGGGGAATCTCTGGCGGAACTGCTCAACGTGTTCCTTGCGGAACATTTGGTGGACGCTGCAGTGTCCTCTCCAAAGGACAACCTTGCTGGCCTTGATGGCTTCCGGCGTGTGGCCGCCGAGTTCGCTCTCGTAAGGATCGAACACCGGCATCTGCTCGTTCGTGATTCCCATCTTCAGAGCCGTGTTCCGCCCCAGGTGCTGATCGGGAAAGAAAAAGACTCGGCTGGTCCGCTTGAAGGACCACTCGAGGACGGCCTTGGCATTGCTACTGGTGCAGACAATGCCGCCGTGCCGGCCGCAGAAGGCCTTGAGGCTGGCCGCGGAATTGATGTAGGTGACCGGTGTGATGTCGCTAGTGTCGATCACTTCGCCCAAATCGGCCCAGGCCGCTTCAACCTGCTCGATGCCGGCCATGTCCGCCATCGAGCAACCGGCCGCCATATCCGGCAGGATGACAGTCACCCGCTCTCCGGTCCGCTCCGCCAGCTTCTCGGGCCGATTGGCCAGAATGTCCGCGGTTTCCGCCATGAAATGGACGCCGCAAAACACAATAAACCGGCAATCGCGGCTGGCGGCGGCCATCTGGCTGAGCTGATAGCTGTCCCCCCGCAAATCGCTATGGGCGATTACCTCATCTTGTTGATAATGGTGCCCCAGGATCATCAGCCGGCTCCCCATGTTGCGGCGAACCGCCTCAATCCGCTCGGCTAACTCCTCGTTGGAGAGCGATTTGTATGGCTTAAGTTCCAGGGCAGGGGGGGGCTTGAGGCTGAGCATGATTAATCTCTTGAGTGTGTTTACACCGACACTTCATTATACGCGTCCCCTGACTCCTGTCTCCTGACCCCTGACTCATGGAAACTTCTCTTCACCGCCAACTCAAAGCGATGTACGCCGGCGAAGAGGCGCGCACCGAGGAGCGGCTGGAGGGCTTTCGCATTGATGCCATTCGCGGCAAGCAGCTCATCGAGATCCAGCATGGCTCGCTAGCGGCCATTCGCGACAAAATCGGCCGCCTGCTGGAAAAGCATCGCGTGCTGGTGGTCAAACCGCTGGTCATGAAGAAAACGCTTGTGCGCCAGGACGCCAAAGGAGGGAGCGTCCTCAGCCGCCGGCGAAGTCCCAAAGTGGAAAGTGTGCTGAGCCTGTTCGACGAGTTGATTTACTTCACTCGCGTCTTTCCCCACCGCAATCTGATTTTGGAGACGCCCCTCGTCGAAGTCGAAGAGCTCCGCTATCCCGGCCACGGCCGCCGCCGCCGCTGGCGGGAGAACGACTTCCTGGTTGAAGACCAGCGGCTGGTCGCCATTCATGACACGCACCGCTTCAAAACCAACCAGGATCTGCTCGCCCTCCTGCCGCCGACTCTTCCCCAAACATTCCACACTGGGCACATTGCTCAAGGTCTTCAGATCCAGCGCTGGATTGCCCAGCGGATGACTTACGTCCTGCGCAAATGCGGCGCGCTGGCCGAATGCGGCAAGCTTGGCAATGCCCGGCTGTATGAAATCGCCGTGCCGCCGGCCAAGAAGAAGCGGGCTTGAGCGATTGATGCAACTCGTTCAGCGGCACGCAGCGACCGCACGATTCGCCTATTGGACGGAGCATGCTGGCATCTCCCGGCAGAACGCTTATAACAAAGCGAATTCCTGCCCCAATTTCCCGCCTCCTCTCCCGGAGCTACTCCATGCCCATGCCACTTTCCTTTTCTCGCCGGTTCAGTTCCCTCGCGTTGCTGCTTGCATCCGCAACCTGGTTAAGTCTTGCAATCGCGGACGACAAGAAGCCCGAATCAGCAACGCCCCCAATCACGCAGGGCCAAAAGATCGCCACCTGCGGGCATAGCTTCCACTACTTCATGCCGGCGATTCTGAAGGAACTGGCGAAAGCGGGGGAGATCAACGGGCATGAGCAGGTCGGGGAATCTTACATCGGCGGGTCGCGGATCATTCAGCATTGGGACGTGGCGGCGGACAAGAACAAGGTGAAAGATTTGCTCAAGGCCGGCAAGGTGGACGTCCTCACGCTTGCCCCGATTCACTTGCCCGACGACGGCATCGGGAACTTCGTCACGCTGGCGACTGAAAACAATCCCAACGTCCGCATCACCGTGCAGGAAAACTGGCTGCCGTTTGATATTTACGATGTGACCTTCAAACTGCGTCCCGCGAAAGTCGATCACAATGCTCTAAACGGCGAGCAACTCCGCAAGCTCCATGAGCCTTATTTCACTGGAATGGATGCACACGTTCGCGAACTAAACAAAAAGCACGGGAAGGAGTCTGTTTACATTGTTCCCGTCGGCCAGGCGGTCATCGCCCTCCGCGAGAAAATCATCGCCGGTCAGGCACCCGGCATCAAAGTGCAGGAAGACCTCTTCACGGACACCATCGGCCATGCCAAGGGACATATCATGGCCCTCAACGCGTACTGCCACTACGCCGTCATCTATCGCAAGAGCCCGGTCGGCCTGCCGGTCCCTTCGACTCTGAAGGACGCCAAGCTGGGTGATGACGAAGCCAAGCTGAACACGCTGCTGCAGGAAATCGCCTGGGATGCGGTGACGCACCATGAGCTGAGTGGAGTCAAAGCCGAAGCGAAGCCGTAATTGGGGATAACCGTCACGATGTACGCGAGGCGGCCTGTCGCTTCACCAGCCGGTAGCCGACGGCTCGGAAGATCATCAACGATGCCGCCAGCAGGCCGCCGGAGAGGAACATCCAGGCGATCCACCACCAGCCGACTTCTTTCCAGGGATACAGGTCGTAATCGTAAGAGTACCACCCCGGCGCTACTGACCGCGATTGCCACAGTCCATAGAGTTTCTCGCCATATATGCTGAGTCCTCCCACAGCCGCGCCTAACAGAATCAGCATCGCCACCAGCAAGGTATATCGCAGTAGCCAGTGCCCCTGGCCCAAGGACGCCCAGAGAGCAAAGAGAATTACAATTGCCGAGACTAACGCGACCGTCCATTTGAGATAGAGCGACGGATTTTCGGTGAAAGTGCCCCAGTTCAGCATACCGGCCCCCCGCATTAGCCCCAATAGAATCGCCAGTACGGTCGTCCAGATCAGAACATCCTTGATGCCAAACTGGAGATTCCGTGGTCCTCCGCCAGTCGTCTTGTCGGGCTGTGGAATTTCCAGCCGATAGCCGCTGATCCACAGCGCGCCGGCCAGCAGACCGAGCGTGATGGATTGAATGATCAATACCTCCGCCATCAGCCGCCCGCTCCAACCGGTGACCCCGACAATCCAGAAGGCCAGCAGTCCGCCGCCCAATCCCATCGTGAGCGGCACACGCCAATACCAGCGGTTGGTGCCGAGCGTTCCCCAGATGATCGCCAGGCCGACTTGCCCGGCCACCAGCGCCGCTGCAGCAAGAATCTCGCTGATGTAGCCGTCGGAAGAGTTCATTGCCATGCTCACGACGAGCAAGTCCACCAGCAGCATCAGCCAGCCATAAAGGAGCCAGCGGAGTTGCGGGTGCGGCATCGCCTTTCCCACCACGAACCCGACCAGCCCAATCTCCAGCACAAAGCCGCCGAAACCGATAGTCGACTCGAGCACTGACCGCTCGCCCACGACGAACTGGTGCATCAGCAGGTATGTCGCCGCTGCCGCCACAATGGGCAGACCGGCGCCGATGAGGATCAGGCGTCGCAAGTCGAGCTTATCTTCGTCCATTTATTTCCCCATCTGGCCCCTTGGACTCCACGGAGAGCCCATCTACGCTCAGCCTGATGTTACGCCTACCGCTCGGTTCCAGGCAAATGTGTAACTGGCGTCAAGACGGTGAATGTGGGCGGTTAGCTCGGCTGCGGCGAGGGAGAGTTGCTGGCCTGTGCAGAAGCCCGACTCGAGTAGCCCCTGATCGGCGCTGCGGATGTTGCCGAGCAAGTTTTCGATCCAGCCGGCGAAGCCCGGTGAGCCGTGCCAGTGGACTTCGGGCTGCAGCGAGAGTTCCACCGTCTGCAAACCGGTTGCTGTGAAGAGACGAAAGAGCCGCCGTCCGATCAGGCCGTCGCCGCCGAGTTGCTGCTGATAGCGGGCGAAGGCGGACCAGACTTCGTCCACGGCAGGGCAGGGGGGATCCAGCCGCACCAGGCTGATGTCGTTCTCCATCGCGGCCACTCGTCCTCCCGGCCGCGTCACCCGCCGCATCTCGCCAAGCACGCGCTCGGGATCCGCCACATGCTCAAGAAGGTAACGGCAGTAAACCAGATCGAACGTCTCCTCAGCGAACGGCAACTCGTGAGCATCCCCCTGCACATACTTCACCCGCGGCGAATTCGCCGCCGCGGCAATCTGTTCTGAAGAACGCTCTAGGCCGACAACTTCCACCCCTTCCGCTGCCGCCGCCACATCCGCCGCCAGCAGCCCGAGTCCACTGCCGACTTCCAAAACATGCATCGCGGGGAGCACCTGCAAAAACTCCACAAATGGCCCATTCGTCAGCCGATTGAGCAGCGCCAGCCTCGCTTGCTCGGAAGGGGCGGTGCCGTGGATGTAGGTTATGGGTTCACCCTTCGTCACCAGCCGATCTCCCCGATTTGTCAGGCGAATTTGGGTCTGAAAACTAAGTGGCAGTTGCCTTTTATTGCCGCTCCATCGTTTGCACTTTGCCGTTGACGTCGCGATACTTGAACTCCCGGCCGTCGATAGAGAGCACCTTTTCCTCAAGCGTCTCCCCCGGTTTGAAAAATGCCGGCTTGCTGGACTCGATGGTGTAGGTGAGCATCCCGCCGGCAACCTTCCAACTGGCGGTGATGACAAACTTCGTCTCCCCGTGCGGCCGCTTCTCGACCCCCTCGCTCCGATATTTGCCCTCCTTGGTGAATTCGTTACTTACCAACCCACCCGCGTCCCCTGTCTCCTGCCACTTGCCGACCAGCCTTTCCGTGATCTGGGCATCGGTAAGCGTGGGGGGCAGAGGCCGCGTAGAACCGCCGCACCCGAGGCAAACGCTCGCAAGTAGTGTGGCCAACCAAAGAAAAGTGCGAGGATGGAGCGGGCGCATCAGAATCTCCTGTATTGGCTTGACGCGAAATTCTACCAGCTTTCGCTCCCCTCCACCCATACGACACCAGCCTGACGCCCGAGCGAAGGAAAGCGAGAGTGATGCGTGACGGCGGTTGTCTCGTAAATGCCGTCCGTCATGGGGAGCACGAGCAAAAGTGCCATTGTTCTGCTGGCGAAGCCTTCCTTCACTGGCGCGTCAGGCTGGTGTCAGTCAGCCATCGTCACCATTCGGGCTGGCCCCGATGGAACGATGTATGGGAACCAGAACGAACGCCCCAAAACTCTTCATTCCCGATGTTGCCGGCCGCGAGCGGCGTCCGAACCCCAACGGGGTTACCCAGCAGAGCCCAGGGTCGCGAGTCTGCGAGCGCACCCTGGGTAACAGGGCGACGAGGGGACCTGAAGCCCGAAGGGGTTACCAATGGGCATAACTCATCCTAGGTAACCCCGTTGGGGTTCAGAAACGATGCAGATTCCGCCTATCCCAGGGTGCGCACGGAGCGTGCGACCCTGGGCTTTGTTAGGAAACCCCGTTGGGGTGCAAACCAGAGTTCCAGGACAAGTGACTTGCGAAGAGTCTGCCGATAGCGGCTCCAAAAGGATCCACGAGAATTCTGGTGAACTCTTACGTGGTGAAAGCAGTCCCTGCTGAGTCGGCTAGCGCCTGCAGTATCAGCGAGATAATCAGTGTGCTAGTTTATCCCAGTAATCTCACTTGGTGACGAAAGAAAAATGGCTCCTCACACATGCCAACGCTCCAATGTCCTGAACTGTTCCATTCTGCGCAGGCCCTGCGCCTTGCTCCCATACTGGCCGATGCCTATCGGGAGGAACTGGTAGCTCGGGATCTCTTGGAATCCGCCATCGCCGGAAGCAGTGACCCGAGAATACATGGCGGACCATCTCCTGAGGAGACAATAACTCATTTTTCGTTTCGCTTTCCAAATTCTGCAAGTCGTGTTGTCTGTGTGTGTGTCGATCCAAAGCAATGCTTCGCGTCATTGCCAGCACAGATTCTGCAATCATTTTCCAGCCACAAGATTGCAGTTCTTGACGCACCGTGCGGGGCGGGGGCATCTCTCTTGTCGCTGTTGTCTGTGATATCGTCGGCACGAGAGCAAAAACAGATTCCTTGCCTTCCGCTAACTGTCGGCGTCGTCGCGGCAGACATCTCGCCAACCGCTCTCGATATTTACTCATCGCTTGTACGGCGCATCGAGCCACACCTGAGCGCGGCCGGTATCTTTGTCGAACTCTCCACTTATCCTTGGGATGCGGCACGAGCCAACCAAACATCTGGACTTTGCGATGCTTGGTTCTCTATCCATCCCGACGCAAACGAGTACTTTGTCCTGATAGGAAACCTCAGCGGTGTGGCAAACTCACTCTTCGAAGCACTTGAACGCTCGTTCGTCCACATTACCGAACGAATTTCCAATCGACCGAGCACTGTTCTTTGGTTGGAACCGGCTGTCAAAACAACACTTTTCGAGCGCCTTTTCGGCATGTTCTCGAAGGCTCCTTGGCTTCGTCAGCCACAGAATTCACCACCGAACCCTCAGTGCAAGTTCACATGGTGGCAGCCTATTCAGGGAAAGGAATTGCCGGGAAAGGTGACAGTTCATCGTTTCGAGCGATTCGAAGGCGGTTCCTGAAATGGATGCCAATGTCCTTCTAACGCGAGCCTTAAACTATCTGCAGAGACAGCACGCACCGTCGTACCTCGGGCTTCGGCTATTTGCAGAAGGGACCGCAAAGAATATCCGCCAAGAGTGGACTATGGGCTACCTCGCTCGAAAGGCAAGCACGCAACGTAGCCAAGCATACTGGCGTCATTCCGTACTCAAAAGTGAGGACGCGACCGGCAGTTTTGAGTATCGTCCATTCGTGATTGGAAGTCCGACAACGCATTTAGCAGAAACTTGGCTGATTTCGCTGCTTACGAGACAACGAGAGTTCACGCCCAATACTGCGGTGTACAGCTATCTGTGGCCACGATACACCCGAGCGAGCCATATATTCGCTCCCTACATTCACGGATATCGACGGCGCGAGCACGACGTCACAGAGGCGATGGGAGGCGACCCGGATCTTGTTGCGGTTGTCCTGGACCTGAAGCAGTACTATCCATCTATCAACAAGGATCGTGTAGAGGAACGCTTCGTACGCCATGTCTTGAAGACTGACCTCACCAAGGAAGAAAAGAATGCGGCGGGAGTGTTTGTGGCCCAACTGCTTCATTCGACGGGTGTTAGTGGTGTACCAATTGGCCCGCCGCTTTCGCACATACTCGGAAACTTAGCTTTGGAAAACGTGGACTTCCAAATGTCGCAAGTATTTCCAGGCCGGTATTTTCGATACGTTGACGATGTCGTAATCGTGGTCCCCAGGACCGAGGAAGAGTCCGCGATGAGCAGATTTAGGACGCTTGTTGGAGCCGAGGGTCTTAACTTGAACGAAACCAAAACAGACCGCGTTTCCGCGTCAATTTGGAAGGAGCGAATCAGCCAACGAAAAAATGGCTTCATTGCGGGATGGGTTCGCAAGTCTTCTACATCGCCTCCAAATCTTTCTTCTCCAGTATCCCTCCCAGTTTGATGAATTACATCGACGATTTCAGGAAAACGGTTTTTCAATACCGTTTTCCCGTTTACGTGGCGTCGCCAGGTATGGGCGATTCCAAAGGTTCGTAGGGATGCTTTGGCGAGCTGCCGACACCGTTATTCGGTTAATAATCAAGAAGGAGTCCGCGACGACTCTGCTGGAAAGTGCGTTGGCGATTCGACTTGAGTTTCTTCGTAAGGCGGAGGCGTTTAGCAATCAGGGGCTCGCTAACGAAGGCATGAGTCGACGATGGGACCTTCAGCACTGCCGATTTCTCTTCAATCGATTACTGTACTTGATGCCATACACCGAGTATCAGCGCTTACTCGAGCTACTGCCGAATGCAATCGAGCTCAATGAATTGCGAGTGGTGCTAACGGCCCTCTCGACCGGAAATGGAACACCTTTACTTCGAAGACCTGGGCCGGCAGTTAGCGCGTTCGCCCAGATGTGGACCGAGCGGGGTGGCGACCTCGCGATCGATTGGTCAACCAAGGCGGAATTCGGAACTCGCGACAGTGCTGCGACACTTGCCGCGTACGGGGTTACGAAGATTCCGTCGCCCTGGATCGACGGCGTAGAGAAGCAAGCCAACCAACAATACCTGAGGGTTCTTAATGGCGAGACGGTGGAATTGAACAGGAGTGTTCCTGCATATCTGCTGGAGCTTTCCTGCCTTTTAAAGCCGTGGAAAACCGACGAAATTCGGACGATCATGCAGGAACGCTTCAACAACGACGAAGATCTGTTCCTTTCCGGACTAGGTCTGGGTGGTGACTACTTCAGCTAGGAAGGGGACCGCCTGAAGGCGGGACTCCAGCGCGGTCACTCCGCATGGATCTCCACCACGTCCTTGTCGTGGATCACGTAGTCCCCTTTCATTTGGGTGCCGGGGGTGATGATGGCGGAGCCCCAGACGCGGGCGTATTTGAAGCTTTCCGCGAGGTCGCGGTGGATGAGCTCGGCGACGTCAAGGAGGGTGCCGCCCCGGCGGAGGGTGTAGGGCTTGTCGTAGTCGGCTTCTTTTTTGGTGGGAGATTTGGTGTAGACCCGGACGACGTCCAGGGCGGTGAACATGGCCTGGCGAAGCTCGGGGAGGCCGGTGCTGTGCTCCGCGGAGATGCGAAACTCCTGAAAGTCCGTCGGGCAGAATTCTTTCAGCAGCTCGATGCGGCCGGCGGCTTCGGGGAGGTCGATTTTATTGAGGACGAGGAAGGTTTGCGTGAACGAGAGGCCGATGTCCTCTTCGTCCAGGTACGACTCCTTCCCCAGCCGCGTTTTGCCCCCTTGGAGTTGGCCGAGGAGGGCCTGGAGATCGTCGATCCCCTCGTCGGCCCCCAGGTCCACCAGCAGCAGGGCCAGGTCGCTGCCGCGGATGAGGCCGAGGGTGCTGGTGTCGAAGACGTCGGCCGTGATGGGGGGAGTGTCGATGAGCTGCACCATCACGTCCTCCCAGGGCATCATCCCCGGCTGCGGCTCGCGGGTGGTGAAGGGGTAGGGGGCGACTTCCGGCGTGGCCCGGGTGACGCTTTTGAGGAGCTGGCTTTTGCCCGCGTTAGGGCCGCCGAGAAGGACGACGCGGCCCGCCCCCTGCCGTGGAATTTTGACGCCCCCGTACGATTTTTTGGCGGACTTTTTGGCGACCTCGACCTCCTGCTTCGCCTTGCTGATCTTGGCCTTCAGCTCCGCCTGCAGCTTGTCGGTCCCCTTGTGCTTGGGAATCTCCCGCAGCATCAGCTCCAGGCAGCGGAGCTCGTCCTCCGGCGTTTGAGCCCGGCGGAACTCCTGCTCGGCTTTGTGGTATTGAGGGGTGAGGTTGGCGGGCATTGGGGGAAGGGGACAGGAGTCAGGGGGCAGGAGACAGGGATCAGGAATTCCTACTCGTACTCATGCTCCTGCTCGTACGCCTCTGCTTCTTCCGGCGTTCAGGAGAGAAGACGAGTAAGAGCAGGAGTATGAGTACGAGTAGGACAGGAGAATCGGGACAGTATTTACTCCAAATTCGCCAGGATGGCTGCATTGGTTTGGTAGGTATCGCAGTGGCGGCGGAATTCGGTGCGGTTCAGGAGTTTGGTGACGTAGACCTCGGCGAAGACGGGGTTGGCGAGCGAGCGGTGGGTGCCGGAGAAGTAGACTTCGGGGGCGTCGTCACCAGCGACCGGTTTGCCGTCGGGGCTGGTGATTTTGACCCCTGGTTCCTGGACGTATCCGAACGAGCAATTGGCCTGTTCCCAGCCGAGCATCACCCAGACTTTCGTCTTCTGCCGCTCCTGATCAAAGAAAACGGGGACCATCATGCGGCTGTCGGGGGCGAGGTCAGGGTCGGAGGAAAGGGAGGCGACCCAGCGGAGGAACGTCTTGGCCTGATCGTCGGCGGATTGGCCGGCACCGAGCCCTTCCGGCAATTCCTCCTTCAAGCCGATCTCACGGCAGGCAACGATGTAGGCTCCGCTGAAGAGCCGCTCCATTTGGTCGAGTTCGTCCGCCAGGTTCATGTCCACCGGGCCAGTCGCGGTCAGGCGATGCAGTTCTTTGATGTTCTCTTTACCGAAGGTCTCTTCCAGCACTTCCCGCACGAAGCGATAGGATTGGGCTCGGCGGAGATACATCGTCGGCAGCAACTCGAGGTGCGGATCGGGGGAGATGTAGACCTTTTCGCGGACTTTTTCCTCCGGCTCTCTGGCCTCCTCAGTCTTCTTAGTTTCGGCTTGGATGATGTGCGTTTCCCGCATCAGGGCATAGGTTCCCTTGAACAGTTCTTCCAGGTGCTGGCGATAAGCGTCGTTGGGCTGCAGTTGTTTTGCTTCCGGCGCGGCATCGAAACGGACCAGTGGTTCGAGCGACCAGAGTTGATGGTCGTACCAGCCCGAGTCGGATTGCGGCTGGAACGAGAGATTGCCGCTTTTGAGGTGGGCGATGACTTTGGTCATCAGGTCGAAACCTTCGGGGACGGGGCTGTTGCCGTAGAGCCTCATGATGAGGTCGCTCTCATGACTGCGGGAGGAGGGGAAAAAGCTGACTCCGGCGACAGGGGCGAGCTTGGGCGGTTTGCCGGCGTCGATTTGAGCGAGGAGATAACGGTATCCCGACCCCGTCAGCCTGTTCGTCAGTCTCTCGTTGACGCGCAAGGTCTGCTCATAACTTTTGCGGGCCTCGGCATCGGCGGCTAGCGCTTTGGCAATGGCGATGATGCCCGGAGTGCAGTCTTGAGGGTCCAGCGATGTTTGCAGCATCCGGTCCTGGCGAAAGATGCTTTTGAGTTCCTGGGACCACGGGTAGAAACCAAGGGGCTTGCTCCGTGTGTCGTCGGCCATGAATTCCTTGATTTGTCCTTCGACTTCTGTGGCGATGGCCGCCGGCGGCGGAGCCTTATTACCGCCGAGCCGAGCCGCGGCAAAAAGCTGCGCCTGCGGCACGCCCCCTTCGCGGGCGTCTACCGCCGCCGCCAGTCGCGGCAGCCAGTCTTTTTTCCCGGCGACGGAGCCGAGGCCGTTTTGCATCGCGAGTTCGGTGGCAGCGTAAAGGCCGTCATCAAACTGCTTTCCCTTTTGGATCAGCATGGCGGCGGAAGCAAAGTTGCTTCCTTGGCGGGCGAGGGACTTATCGGGGGGATAGTCTTCCGCGACGGACTTCAAGTGCTTCTTCTGCACCCAGCCTTTCAGGGACTTGTCACCGTCAACAATCTGGGTGAGCACCCAATCTCCGCGTTCTTTACTCGCGTAGAGAATTCGCCCTATCTTGAGCCGAGCCAACACTTGAGAGTTTTCTTCCAGGGATGCTCCTTCGGTGATCACTTTTACCGTTTGCGGCACATCAATCTCTTCGGAACCCCAGATGATTTTTTTTGGGGATTCAATGCTCAGTATCTGCTTCGACAAATCCAGTTCCACCGTATAGCCCCGCTCCGTCTTGATGACCGGACGAATCAGCGGAGCGGCGATTTTCGCCAGGAACTCCTTCGGCGGTGGAGGCGAAAGGGGTTCCTTGACGACCTCCTCCTCATTTTCGCGCTCCTTCTGTGGCACCGTCACGGTCGGGGATCCGCCACATCCGGAAAGAACCCAGAGGAGTGCGAACAAGGCAAGTGTCGCGCTAAGATTGGTGCGCATGGCAAGAGTACGCGTAAGAGTATGGAGGTGTGTGACGATTAGCATTTACTCCAAATTCGCCAGGATGGCCGCTTTGGTTTGGTAGGTCTCGCAGTGGCGGCGGAATTCGGTGCGGTTGAGGAGTTTGGTAACGTAGACCTCGGCGAAGACGGGGGTGGCGAGGTGGCGGTGGGTGCCGTGGAAGTGAATCTCGGGAGTTTCTTCGCCGCCCGGCTTGCCAAACTCCGCCGGTTTGCCGTCGGGGCCGGTGATGGCAATGCCGGGATGTTGCACGTAGCCGAGGGTGCAGTTGGCTTGTTCCCAACCGAGCATCACCCAGACTTTGGTCTTCTGCCGCTGCTGGTCGAAGAAGACGGGGACCATCATGCGGGTGTCGGGAGAGAGGTCGGGGTCGGAGGAGAGGGAGGCGACCCAGCGGAGGAAGATTTTGGCGTAATCGTCCGCGGGGATTCCGGCAAACTCTTCCGGCACTTCTTCTTTCATTCCGATTTCGCGGCAGGCGACGATGTACGCCCCGATGAAGAGCCGTTCCATCAGGTCGAGCTCGCTGGCGAGTGTCATTTCCACCGGGCCGGTGGCGGTGAGACGATGCATCTGGCCAATGTTCTGGTGTCCGAAGGTTTCCCACAGGACTTCCCGCACGAAGCGATAGGACAGAGCCCGGCGGAGATACATCGTCGGCAGCAGTTCGACGTGCGGGTCGGGGGAGATGAAGACTTTTTCACGTTCCTTCTTTGGTTCGCCAGGCGCTTCCGATGCGGGGGCGGGGAACTCCAGTTGCTTGACGTGCGTCTCTCGCATCAGGGCGTAGGTTCCCTTGAACAGCTCTTCGAGATGCTTCAGGTATTCTTCGTTCGGCTTAAGCTGCTTGCTCTCCGGCGAAGTTTTGAAAGTCACCAGCGGCTCCAGCGACCAGAGCTGATGGTCGTACCAGCCAGAGTCGGCTTTGGGCTCAAAGGAGAGTTTGCCGGCTTTAAGGCGGGCGATGACCTCCTTCATCAGATCGAAGCCGTTGGGGATCGGACTGTTGCCATAGAGCTTCATGATCAGGTCGGATTCAGGGCTGCGGGAGGGAGGAATGAAGCTGACCGTTTCGGTCGGAGCGAGGGACGGGAGCTTGCCTGCGTCTACCCCCGCGAGAAGCACGCGGTAGCCCGGGCCCTTGAGCGGATTCGTCAGCCGTTCGTTGACGCGGAGAATTTGCTCGTAACTTTTGCGAGCCTCGGCATCGGCAGCGAGGGCCGTGGCGATGGCGTTGATGCCGGTGGAGTGCAACTGAACTTCGAGGGGCGATTGCAGCATCCGGTCCTGCTTAAAAATGCTGGCGAGCTCTTTCGACCAGGGATAGAAGCCGATGGGCTTGCTCCGTTTGTCGTCGGCCAGGAATTTCTTGAGCTCGGCATCCATCGTCTTGGCCACTGCGGCCGGCGGCTTGTCTGCGTTGCCGCCCAGCTTTGCAGCCGCGAAGAGCTGCGCGAGAGGAACGCCTCCTTTGCTTGCGTCAACTTCCCCCGCCAGTTTCGGCAGCCAGTTCTTCTTGCCGGCGACCGGGCCGAGGCCGTTTTGCAGGGCGAGTTCGACGGCAGCATAGAGACCATCGTCGAATTGCTTTCCCTTTTGAATGAGCATGGCGGAGGAAGCGAAGTTGTCTCCCCGCTGGGCCAGGCTCTTTTGCGGCGGGTAGTCTTCAGCGACGGGCTTGAGGTACTTTTTCTGCACCCAGCCTTTCACCGTTTTGTCGCCGTCCAAAATCTGCGTCAGCACCCAGTCCCCCTTTTCCTCGCTGACGTGGAGGATGCGACCTTTCTCGAGCTTTGCCAGCACCGTGGAGACCTTTTGCAGCGGCGCGCCGTCGGTCTTCACTTCCACGGTCTGGTTTCCTTCGACGTTCGGCGAAATCCAAATGTCCTTCTTGGGGGAATTGGCGCTCAGGACTTGCTTGGAGAGATCCACCTCCACGGAGTAGCCCGCTTTGGTCTTGATGACCGGGCTCACCGCCGGTGCGGTGATTTTCGCCAGGACTTCGGCGGGAGGCGGGGGAGCCAGTTTTTCTTTGGCATCGGCAGCAGGTTTTTCCTCCGGCACGGCGGGGGAAGCGGCCAGAGCGAGTTGGACTGTAGAGAAGATGTGAATTGCCAAGAACGCCGTGAAGAAATAACGCATGGCCAGATTCCGTAATGGGTAATCGCTCAGCCGACGAGCCGAGCAGATAGCGGCCATTATAGCGATTCAATCGACGTCTATGCCGCACCGATGGCCGCACGATAGCAGTGCGCAAACAGCAGGTCCCACTCGGCCCTAGCGATGCGGCGGGCGAGCAGTTCAGCGCTTTCGCCAGTGGACTCACCACGGCTGGCCAATGATTCGCAAAGGTCGATGAAGCGATAGGGATCCCAGGTAGTCTGCTCGCGAAGAAACATCATTGCTGGCGGAAGCATTTCATTCGTGCCCTCGACGAGTTCATGTGCGGTCGCCGCCAGCGGTTCAAAGATTGGATGCTCGCCGACTCGGCGAAACCAATACTTCGCATTCCCATAGTCCGGCTCGCGGCGATGCATGATGCCGTGCCAGTAACTGCCGTCGGCGGTTTCGATCTCCTGGCTGATTTTGTGGGACTCGTCCAGAAAATCGTGCAAGAGCCACAACCCCGCAAGACAACAGCGGGCGGAGATGCGATCAACCACCGCCTTGCTCTGGAAAAGCTCTTCGAACTTAAGGTCGCCTAATACGACCCTAAGAACGTCAGCATCTTCTTTGGGAACTCCGGGACCGAGCGCATTGAGAATCTCCGGAGACACCAAGATCGCCAGCTCGCCAGAAAATCGCATTGAGTTAATTCCAGCAGTTCTACTTCTTTTCTTCCTTCTTCGGTTCCTCTTTCTTCGGCTCCTCCTTCTTCACTTCCGCCGTCGCCGGAGCCGCGGGAGCGGGGAAGAGCTCCATCTTGGTGGCGACGTTCCAGATTTTGATGGAGTCGCTGTGGCTGCCGGTGGCGAGGAGGGTGCCGTCGGGGGAGAAGGCGACAGCCCAGACGGTGCTTTTGTAGGGGCCGAAACTGTGGGCTTCCTTCTTTTCGGTCAGGTTCCAGAGCTTGACGGTCCGGTCGTGGCTGCTGGTGGCGAGCCACGCGCCGTCGGGGGAGAAGGCGACGTTGCTGACCCAGTCCTTGTGACCTTCCATCGCGAACTGCTCTTTGCCGGCGGCGTCGAAGACGCGGACTTTTCGGTCGGCACCGCAGGTGGCGATTTTGCTGCCGTCCTTGGAGTAGGTGATGGCCCAGACCGCGTCGCCGTGCCCTTCGAGTTTTCCCTTTTCCGCACCGTCGGCGACGTTCCAGAGTTTGCCGAGCTTGTCGGTTGAGCAAGTGGCGAGTGTCGTTCCGTCCGGGGAGAACGCAAGGTCATAGACAGCCGCATCGTGGGCCTTGATGGTTTTGAATTCCTTGGTTCCTTCGGTTTCCCAAATGACGACGTTGCCGTCTTCGCCGGCCGTGGCAAAATACTTGCCGTCGGCGGTGATCGCCACGCTGCGGCACCAACTCTTGTGCTTGTCGAGGGTCGCCTTCGGCTTCTTCATCGCCACGTCCCAAACCACCACCTTGCCGTCATAGCCGCTGGTGATCAGCGTCTTGCCGTCGGTGGAAATGGCGACCGACCAAACATTGGTCGGATGTCCGCCGTCCAGGCTCGCGATGAGGGCACCGGTCTTCGGATCCCAGAGCTTCACATCGCCGGGGCGATATTGCAGGCTCTCACCGCCGGCGGAAGCGAGGATGGCTCCGTCGCTGGAAAAGGCGAGCGACGTGACCCAGCGAGTGTGCTTGGCAATCGCGGAAACTTCCTGAGCGGAAGAACTGGCAAATGAAACGCAGATCACCACGGCGGCAACGAGCGAAGTCAGGGTGCGAGAAATGGACGGCATATCTTCCTCCGGCAATAAACAGGTAGATGCAAAATCATGGTCCCCAATTCAGTGCCTATCATGCGCCGCGCCAATGTCGCCAGCAAGCAGTGAGCAACGTCGGAGAAAGCCGTCTTTTCAGCTAATGGAAAAAAATCCGCCGTAACGAGCCTGATTCGATTGCCTTCTAGGAGAGCCCCGCGTATACTGACCCGAGGTTGTTAATGGCGGTATTTCCTCATTAAGCACTTTCAATGGCTCGTTATGGGAGATTAATTTCCATAATCTGCTCGCGGAAACCCGCAGCAGCGGCTCAAGAGTGCGGGAGAATCTTCGATGCGTTATTCCTTTCGCCTGGCCAAACTTGTCGGACACACTCCTGACCCCCGCAAAAGGCCGGGGACGATTAAGCAAATCTGCGAATTCAGCAATCTCGACCGTCATCAGGTGGCGGCTCTCCTCAAAAGCGAGGTCAAATACATCCCGCTCGAAGCGATCGGCAAGCTGTGCGACTACCTGCTGGCGAAACGTCTGGCCAAGCCGAAGGATCTGCCGGGAATTCTGTTCGCCCTTGAGCCCGAGAACTTCTGGGAACTGATCGCCCGCCGGCAGTGGGTGGAAGTTTGCATGGGAGTGCGGAAAGACGGGGCGGACGACACGCTCGACGACGCCTGGATTGTTGCCTCCGACTCCGTGATGTTTGGGGAACTCCTCAGCGGCATCACGGACTTTCGTCTCTGGGCACCCAAAGCCGCCGCTGATGCCGCAATTACTTTCCCCGGTGACTCATCCGCCGAACCCGACGGCAATGGAGCCAACGGCGCCAGTGGGGAGATTGCCCCGGTCGTGGCCCTGCATCAAAACGGCAACTCTCCCCTGGATGAGGCCGCCGTCAATCCCCTGCTGCCGGAAGTACTGCGGCAGACGCTGGTCTGGAGTCCGGGAAAGAACGTCGCGGAATATACTTCGATGGCCGCAAAAGTCCATGAAGCCTTTTGGAACCAGGAGGAAGATGACAAGGCGCTCGTTGGCATCGGCAGCGTGAAGAGCAATCCCGTCGTCGAACGAATCTTTGCGAATGTCTTTGGTTGCCCCGCCTTTCAATCCCAGGACAAGGTTGCCATCCCGGCGATGCGGAGCGTGCCGATCTTTCTCCGCTACCGCGACAACGATCCGAGTCATCTCACCTCCTGCTGCGGCGGCTGGCAACTCGCCCAGGGGCACGCCGCGGACAAGGCAGGCATCTATTTCGAGACAAGCAGCGGCAAGTGGGAATGTTGCCCCTGGGACGCCAAGAAGCACGACTCGGCGTTCGTGTTCTACGTGAACCGCCCCTCGCAAGGAATCTTGGAAATGGCCCTCGGCGGCTATTCCGGACGTGCCAGCCGCCTGCTAGCCCAGCACCTGGACCGCTGCGCGGAACAACTCTGGCCGCCGGTATATCGGGGCCAAGGGCTGGAAATTGGGGCCTTCATCATCCGGTTCCATCTCAAGGAAAAGACCCGCAAGGACAAAAGCTCGTTCGGTGCCGACGACGCCCCCAAAATCGAAGTCCTGCGGCTCGACGAAGAAGTCATCGCCCGGCGGATGCAAGCGGTGAGCGAGGCGATGGGGGAGGAACCGGAGGAAGAAGCGGAGACGGAAGAGTAGCGGGGAATCGAGGCGCGGACCGAGTACGCCGCGGCACTACGCTTCCACTTGCGCCCTGGCAATCGCTATATTGGCACATCTAAGGCACTCGCTCCTGCTCTCTCCAGGGTTGACCGTCGCCCAATCGCGAGACAACTCTTCGTCGAAACTTCACCTAGGCACGCTATCGTGCGTGCCAGTCTGGCGAGCGCCTTGAAACTTCGTTGCCGGTCTCCTTTCCGACTCCTCTCAGGAACAGCCCCATGTTAAAGAATCGACCGTTTCAATACCTCCTTTGCATGGGGCTGGGCGTCATGCTCGGCCTGGCGGCAGCGACCGCCCGGTTTGACCCGCTGCAACGGGCCGCCGCTGATCCGACGGTGGAGCAACCAGTCGCCGTCAAATCCGCGTCAAATCCGCTCTTGCGGGAAGCCGCGCTCGCGAGTGGTGAAAAGGGATTCACCCAGGATGCTCTGTTGGCTCAAGCCGAAGGCAAGAAGGCAGCCGCTCAGTCGGCGACTCGCGCAGCGCCGGGCAAAAAGCCGAATATCGTTGTCATCATGGGTGACGACATTGGCGTTTGGAACATTGGCGCTTATCACCGTGGCATGATGGCGGGGCGGACGCCCCATCTGGACCAACTCGCCAAAGAGGGAATGCTGTTCACCGATTACTACGCCGAGGCGAGTTGCACCGCGGGCCGCGCGGCATTCATCACCGGGCAACTCCCAATCCGCACGGGAATGACGACAGTCGGCCAGGCGGGAGCCAAGACCGGAATTCCTGCCGAGGCTTGTTCCATGGCCTCGGCACTCAAAGACCTGGGCTACGCGACAGGCCAATTTGGAAAGAATCACTTGGGGGATCTCAACGAATTCCTCCCCACCGTTCACGGATTTGACGAGTTCTTCGGATATCTGTATCACCTGGACGCGATGGAAGATCCCGCGCACCCAGGCTACCCGCAAGAGCTGCTAAACCGGGTCGGGCCGCGGAACATGGTTCATTCGTGGGCGACTGATAAGGACGACGCAACCGTGATGCCCCGGTGGGGCAAGATCGGCAAGCAGAAGATCGAAGACGCGGGGACGCTCTATCCCAAGCGGATGGAGACCGTGGATGACGAAATTCGCGACCTTTCCTACAAGTTTCTCGACAAAGCCAAGGCCGAAGGCAAGCCGTTCTTCCTCTGGCTCAATCCGACCCGCATGCACGTCGTCACGCACCTCTCGGACAAGTATGAGAAGATGCGGAATTCAAAGAATGGCTGGTCATTGCAGGAAGCGGGCATGGCCCAACTTGATGACATCGTTGGTGACACGATGGCGAAGCTCAAGGAAATGGGGGAGGACGAAAACACGATCGTGATCTTCACCACTGACAATGGCACTGAGACGTTCACCTGGCCGGACGGCGGCAACACGCCGTTCAAGGGACAAAAGGGAACGATCTACGAAGGCGGGTTCCGCGCCCCCGCGATGATCCGCTGGCCAGGCCATGTGCCGGCGAACACGGTGGAGAACGGTATTTTCTCGGGACTCGACTGGTTCCCGACGCTCGTCGCCGCCGCCGGCAACCCGAACGTCAAGGACGAACTACTGAAGGGGAAGAAGATTGGGGACAAGACCTACAAGAATCACCTCGACAGCTACAACCAGTTGGACCTGATCACCGGCAAGGGCTCCTCGAAGCGCCACGAAATCTTCTACTTTGGGGAAAGCACCCTCGGTGCGGTTCGCATCAACGATTTCAAGTACCGCTTCATCGAGCAACCGACCGGGTGGCTCGGCAACAAGATTCATGTGGACGCGCCGACTATCACCAACCTGCGTCTGGATCCCTTCGAACGCTTAGGGTTTCCCGCCAACGGGACGCTGGATGGAGCCCAGGGCTTCTTTCAAGAGTGGTACATGTATGAGTTCTGGCGATTTGTGTTCGTCCAGGAAGAAGTGGCGACGTTGGCCAAGACCGCCATCGAATATCCACCTTTGCAAAAGGGGGCCAGCTTCAACCTGGACGCCGTGAAGGCACAGATTGAGGCGGCTGTAAAGGCGCATTCGGGCAAGTAAGCTGATAGAACGCCAGCTAAATCCGTTTGGGCCGCACCCCGTCGCCTTGTTGGGTGCGGCCCGCGTTATTTTCACTTCGAGATCCGCTATGGCTCAAGAATCGTCCGGATTGCCAACGCCAAAGGTTAACTCCACTCCGACGGCCTTGCCGACTCCCTTAGAGGGGCTGCGAGAATTCTGGCAAACGACGGCTCCGTATAATCCGGCATGGAAGTTGGACGCGTGGGAAGTTCGCTATCAGCAGGGAAAGAGTCTGCGGGATCTGGTGCCCCGTGAGTTGCATGGAACTTGGACCCCCGCTGTGGATCGAGCGGAAGCGGTGGCGACCGTGCTGGCGAGCAACGCCGGGCGCGAGGAAAGCCTGGTGCCGCTCCGGATGGGGCGGATGGCGGCGTCGCCGTTTGCGTTTTTGCGTGGGGCGTGCGCGGTCATGGCGGGGGATTTGGCGAAGACCCCCATCAGTGGGCCGCAGGTTGTAATGGACGGCGACGCGCATATCAACAACTTTGGGCTCTATGGAACCCCGCAGCGAGATGTGGTCATCGACATCAACGATTTCGACGAGGCCACAATCGGACCGTGGGAATGGGACCTGAAGCGACTGGTCGCCAGCGTCAACGTGGCAGGCCGCGAGAATGGCCTCGATGCCGAAGAAAGGCATTCAGCCGTGATGCGGTGCGCCGGCGGGTACACCCTGAATGTCCAGCGGCTGATGAAATTGGGGATTTTGGAAACATGGTCGCTGTTCGCCTACGCCGATTTGGACCGGAACGCTGCCGTACTCCAGCAGGTGGGAATCAAGATCGGCAATAAGTTTCGGGCAGTCGTCAAAAAAGTGCTGACGAAAGCTCAGCGGACGCATAACGACGCGCTGCTGAAGAAAGTTGCTCGGCAAGAGACGGACGGCAGTTGGAAGTTCGTTCCCGACCCGCCTATTCTTACCAGCATCGACGAGGAGACGCGGCGGAAGGTGATCGCGTCGCTGGTTGATTACGCCGAGACGCTGCCGCCAGCTTACCGGATCATGCTCCGTCGTTATTCGGTCGCGGACGTTTGTCACCGGGTCGTGGGCGTGGGAAGCGTCGGCCTGCGGGCTTACCTCGTGCTGCTGATTGGCAATGGCGATAACGATCCGTTGTTTCTGCAAGTCAAAGAGGCAGTCAAGCCGGCTCACGCTCCTTATTTGCCGGAGGTGACCTTCCGAATTGACCACGAAGGGCACCGCGTTGTTGCCACGCAGCGTGCCTTGCAATCACTCGGTGATCCGCTGCTCGGCTACACGACCATGGACGGCCGGCACTACTTCGTGCGGCAGATGAAAAATCTCAAGGCGTCGATGCCGGTCGAGTTCCTCACCGGCGAGCCCTTCGAGTTTTGGGGGTGGGTCTGCGGAGCCCTGTTGGCTCGGGCGCACGCCCGCACCGGCGACATCGCCAAGATTGCCGGATACATTGGCAAATCCGACGTCTTCGCCGCCGCGCTCGCCAGTTTCGCCGAAGCCTATGGGGACCAGACCGAGCGGGACCATGCGGCGCTCGTCGCGGCTGTCCGTGAGGGGAAGGTCGTGGCGTTGGCAGAGTAGCTGCGGACGCAACAAGCTTTTCGAACTTTCAAATCGACTCGGGAATTCCGCCAATTAAACCGCTGCTGTTAGTAACTGCATTGCTCGAAGCGGGAGCCGGCGCGGCGCTTTTGATTTTCCCGTCGGCATGCGCGGTGATGCTGCTGGGTGCTCCCCTGGAAGGGTCCGCGGCAGTGACGCTGGGACGAGTTACGGGTGTGGCCCTATTGGCGCTGGGGATGGCGAACTGGTTCGCGCAGTACGACGGGCAGAGTCGCGCTGCCAAAGGGATTATTGGCGCGATGGTGGTTTACAATCTCGGCGCGGTAGTCACGCTGGGAAGCTCCGGCATCTTCTCGCCGCTAGTCGGTATTTTATTGTGGCCAGGGGTAGTGGTTCACGGGGTCATGGCCGTATGGTGCGTCACCGTTTTATTACGAAAACCGACGCCGAATGTAAATTAAAGGCAACGTCGGCTGTGGCGGGAAATCACCCGGCGACGCCCGGCAGGTTTTCCGAGGCGAACTTGCCGTGAATTCCTGACGTAGATTGGCCATTTTTTGGCTGGGGTCAATTGCACCTGGGAAATTCGAGTTCTATACTACCAATTCACCCTTGATATGCCGGCGTTCGCGTGGCTTACCGAGAGGTCTTGAGGATCTTCAGCCGGCCCCTCTTGATTCTTACCTAGCGCATGGCCGCGCATCACCCTTGATGAGACAGCACATGAGAGTCTGCAACCTTGTTGGCCTGAATCTGGTTCTGTGTTGTGTTGCTGCGACCGCCGTCGCCCAATCGCCGACTGATACTAAAGAGGCGAAGCCGGTGGCTGCCGCCGCGCCCGCCGCTGCTGCCAGTAGCGCTGCCGCAACGCCCGCTGCGGCAGCGAAAGACGCCGACCTGGCCGCTATTCGCCGGGCAGCCGTCGAATTTGAAACGGCCTTCAATTCCGGCAATGCCAAAGCCGTCGCGGCTCATTGGACGGAAGACGGAGACTACACGGCCGATTCCGGGCAACTCTTCTCAGGCCGCAACGCCATCGAGAAGCAGTATTCGGCGGTCCTGGCGGCCAGCAAAGGTCTGAAGCTGAAAATCGTCATCGATTCCCTGCGGCTGCTCAGCGATAGTGCCGCCATTGAAGATGGCCGCGCGATTTTGGATCCTGCTCCTGCCGGATCACCCGCCTATAGCAAGTACACCGCGGTGCATGTGAAGGTTGGCGGCAAGTGGCTGATGTCCACGGTCCGGGACACTCGCATCGAGACCCAGTCCGCTTACAACAAGGTGAACGATTTGGAGTTTCTCATCGGAACCTGGGTGGCCGAAGAGCACGGGGCCAAAACGGAATCGGTCTGCCGCTGGGTGGCGAACAAGAGCTTTGTCGAGCGGACCTATACCGTGACGCATGCCGACCAAACCAAGACTTCAGGGGTCCAGATCATCGGCCACAACCCGCAGGGTGACCATGTGCAGTCGTGGAATTTCAGCTCCGACGGTGGCTTCGCCGTCGGTGTCTGGTCGCCGCGCGAAAATGGCTGGTCGGCGGAGATCAGCGGCATTTCCGGGAGCGGCCTGAATACGACCGCCGTCAATCTGCTGACTCGTATGGATAACAACGCCTATGTCTGGCAGTCCGTCGACCGGACCATTGGGGGCCAGTCGCTCCCCGATACGGACGAAGTGGTGCTCAAGCGCCAGACCAAGTAGTTGCCCGACACTTCCGTATTCTTCCACAGATCGCTCACGACTTAAGACGCACAACCCCTTTGAAATTCAGGAATATCTCCATGACACTTCGCCGCTTCATTCCGCTAGTGCTTCTGTTAGTCACCGGACTTTTATTGACATGTGACGTCTTTGGCCGCGGGGCCGGCGGCGCGGGAGGTGGCGGAGGCCGCGGCGGACCTGGAGGAGGTGGTGGATTTGGCGGCGGAGCGGGAGGTGGTGGAGGCCGCGGCGGACCCGGAGGGGGCGGTGGATTTGGCGGCGGAGCAGGTGGAGGGGGACGCGGGGGGCCGGGTGGTGGAAGTGGATTCGGCGGAGGTGAGCGAGGCGGACCGGGCGGCGGCGGTGGATTTGGTGGTGGGGCAGGGGGGGGAGGCCGCGGTGGCCCTGGAGGTGCGGGCGGTTTTGGCGGAGCAGGCGGATTTGGTGGTGGCGAGCGCGGCGGGCCAGGAGGTGCCGGCGGATTTGGTGGTGCTGGTGCAGGTGGTTTTGGTGGTGCAGGTGGTTTTGGTGGTGCTGGTGGTTTTGGTGGTGCTGGTGCAGGTGGCTTCAATCGCGGTGAAGGCGGAGCGGGCCAGTCCCCAAGTCGCGGCCAACTTAATAATTTTCTCGGGATGCCTTCGGACGAAGGAATGCCGCATGGCGGCGCTGCCGCGGGTGCGGCCGCATCCAATCGGAATCAGCCAAACTATTCTGGCGCTCAAGGTGCTGCCGCGGGGGCCGCCGCCTCGAATCGCAATCAATCCAATTACTCCGGCGCTCAAGGCGCGGCTGCTGGAGCCGCTGCGGCTAATCGCAATCAACCGCAATATTCCGGCGCTCAAGGCGCTGCTGCCGGCGCGGCGGTCGCGAACAGAAACCAACCTCAATTCTCCGGTGCCGCTGGAGCCGCTGCCGGATATGCGGCGGGACAGAACAACTTCGGCACCGGCTTTGGATCGATTAGTCCTTCCGCCCGCTACAGCGCAGCCGCTGCCATTCGCGGCAACTTCAACGGCTACGGAGCTTACGGTGCAGGCTGGTACACCGCTCATCCCGGCGCATGGGCCGCGGCCGGCTGGAACGCCAACAATGCCTGGAATACGGCCAACTGGGGCTCGGCAGCAGCCTGGTGCTCTTTCAATGCTTCTGCGCCCGTCAATTACGACTATGGCACGAACGTCACGTATCAGGACAACAGCGTCTACGTCGGCGACCAAAATGTCGGCACTCCGGCTGAGTATTATCAGGGTGCCGTCGACCTCGCCGCTACCGGCACCGCGGCTCCCGCTCCGGCCGATGGGGACTGGATGCCGCTGGGGGTGTTTGCCTTTTCCAAGACAGGAACTGAGGGCTCGAATGTGAACATCCAACTGGCGGTCAACAAGGACGGGGTCATTCGGGGCAACTATACCGACACCGTGACCAACAAAACGCAGCTCGTCCAAGGCTCCGTCGACAAAACAACGCAGCGCGTGGCCTTCACGGTCGGCAACAACACGAAAAATATCGTGGAAACCGGCCTCTACAACCTGACCAAGGACGAAGCCCCCGCCCTCATCCATTTTGGCCAGGACCGGACCGAGCAGTGGCAGCTTACGCGGTTGTCGCAGGACGATAACGCGGCTGCCGGGAAATAAGCAGGGTTGCCGGGAGGAGATTCGAGGCGTGGATAAAAACTCGGGTTCGGCGGGAAATGCCAAGGCGGCGGAGATTCGCTCTTCCGCCGAGCAGGCTGCCGACCCGCGGGTGGACCTCGCGGTGCAGCGGACGGAACTGGCGCTGGACCGAACGCAGCTCGCCTGGATCCGCACCGCGTTCACCTTGATTTCGGCCGGCTTTGCCATCGACAAAGGTGGGGAGGCCCTGCACGAGGCTCGGGTTCTGGCCGGCACCAACTGGGTTTCCACCAGTCATTTTTCCGGCATCTTCCTGGCCGCCGCCGCCACTGCCTTCCTCCTGATTGCCTCGGTCGCCTATCTCCAGCAGTCTCGCGACCTGGCTCGCCTCAGAGGAGCAACGCCCCCCTGGCTCCCCCCTGCGCTCCTCATCTCGCTCCTGGTGGTTGTCCTTGGCAGCGCCCTATCGATGCTTCTTCTGGTTTGGAGTTGAGAGGACGATTATCGCATGGAGCGACCAAAGTAGGCCGCCAATCCTCTGGCGAGCCACGAGGGTGGAGGTTTTGACCCGAAAGTCGTGGTGCGGCAGGATGACGTGGCAACAGGGGCTCTGGGGCGACCTTTTAGCACCTGGAATGTTTTGTGCCGCCGCCTTATCAACGCTTCGGTTCGCGAGGGGGCTCGCGGCCGACTTTTCTTGAGAATTTTGGAAAATATGGCGAGAGAGTGCCATTAAAGTACTGGACAGTAGTATATAATAGTAGCGAGCGGGGAGGAGCCCTGCGCGGATGCTCTCAGGAGGGTTGGATCTTTGACAATTCGGTAGCAATGGAAGATTAATTGCCATCAATGTGATGTGGTACTCCGCAGTCGCGCTTGACAAATGGTTCTACTATTCAGCCGAAGGAGTGAATCAGAATCGCGAGCGTGAATCACACTTACGTCGAGGACCTCTGCCAGAACAACCGTTCGGACAAGAGATTCCGGCAAGATGAATCAACGTAAGTCTCGGAAAAAATGTGTCGTGAATTATGAATCCACAAGCACCCCTGGGATCATTCATGGGGGGCTGAGGAATTCGTGGGGAGCTTCGATTCCAGCAGTTTCCGGAAGTTCGCCAGGTCTTTTTCCCGCCGCAGACTGACAGCGGGGTTGCCTTCCCAGAAGACTTTGCCGCCCTGGCCGATGAGGTAGGCGGTGGGCCAACTGGCGATGCCGTAGTTGTCGTGGTTGCGGTTGTCCTTGTCCCAGAGGGCGGAGTGCTTGAGTTTCCAGGCGTTCCAGTCGTCCTGCGATTCCTCGTAGGTGGCGAGCTTGCCGCCAGAGATCTCCATCACAACGAGGCCCCGTTTGCCGTATTCTGCTTCCCACCTGACCAGGTGATGTCGGAATGACGCGCAGTTCTCTCAGAAGTTGAATTGCAGCCAGACCACGTTGCCGTGAAGCTGCTCCAGCTTGGTGTAGGGGGGTGGGCCGAGCCAGTGGGACTTTTCGCTGACGATTTCGGGGGGAGTTTCGCCGAGAAAGGATTTGCGCAGCGAGGCTTTGTCGGTGGAGTTGTCGACTGTGGGTTCGCCGGCGGGGAGGAGGGAGGCGAGGGTGCAGAGGGAGAGGAAGGCAAAGGTATCGCGGAGCTTGAGATGCATATTGGCCTTATCTCTTGGGTCATCGACAACTGGGTGGCACGCCCACGGCTTTGCGTGGACGTGTTGCGGCGTCGATTCACTGACCACGCCCACGCAAAGCCGTGGACGT
>JBJXFF010000010.1:0-29078 GCA_046153945.1 Pirellulaceae bacterium | reverse complement strand
GGGGTCGGGAGTGAATGGCACTTGAAAGTTTGTAAGTGGTTTATGCTGCGGGCTTTTTGTACTCGGCGCGGGGTTTGATCATGAGGGAGTAGGTTTTTCCGCGGCGTTTTTTGACGCGGGGTTCATTGCGATCGGGTCGGTCGGCGACGTGGTGCGTGGCGATGACAGCGAGCACGGTGGTACACCAGTCGTCGAGGGAAACATTCGTGTGAAGGGTTGGCAGCAGATGGTTCATTGTTTGCAAAGCGCCTTTGAAGCTGATCGTCCAGGGTTCGGCCTCGGCGCTGGCAGCGGCGTCGGCGAGCGTTTGCCGGATCAGATTGTAAGCGAGCAGGTGCATGTAGAATTCGTTGCGTACGCGATGGGGTGTCTTGCAGCGGAGGTGATCCATTTGCAGTTCGATCTTGAGGCTGCGGAGATTCAATTCGGCTTGCCAGCGGCGGCGATACAGCTCCGCGATTTTTGGGGCGGGATACAGGACCGGATCCAGCAACGACGTGACGACCAGCACCTGGGTAGGACGAAATCCGCGTTGCGTCACCCGCACGCGCACCTCGCGCAGCGTCAGTTCGCCGGGGAGCGTCGCATATTGTTCGGGAGTCATCCACTCGGGGCGCGGGGGCTTTTTCCAGACGATCAGATGATCGTCTTTGCCCAAACGCCGGCCCGTGCGAAAGTCCGTGGGACGACCCTGATGTTTGCGCACGACGACATCCACGCCGCGCAGAATCAGCAGCATCAGATCGCACCAACCGCTGAAACAGCGGTCCGCCAGAAACACGTCGCCCGCCTGCAGCGCATCGTGCAGCCTGCGAAACAAACTGGGTTCCCCGGTTTGTTTGCCTTGGTAGGGACCCAGGGCTGCCTCGAGCACGGTTCCCAGCGACAGCGAGAACAGCACGACGATCCGCGCGATGGGAAAGCCGCAACCCGGCGACTGGCTGGCCATCTGCGGATACTCGGCCTGGTTTTCGGGAGTGTCGGCCATGGTGATGGTCGAGCCATCGCCCGTCACCACGTTTCGCCCCTGCCAGAGCCACGACTGCGGCGACTCTGTTACGGCGCGGCTGCCAGTCTCGCGCACCAGCTCGCGGCACGCTTCCTCCGGCAAGGCATCGCGCGCCGTGCAGTAGGCGCCGGTCTCGGCCGAACAGGCCGACAATCCGCCAGCGGTTCGCCAGGCAATGAGCTGCGCTACCGCGTCGCGGCAAGAATGATCGCGGCTGAGGCATTGCGCGAGAAATACCCAGACGGTCACTGCCGGTGTATAGATCCAACCTTGCCAAAGCTCTCTTGCCTCGCCAAACGCCTGGTTGATACGATGCTCCGACAGCAAACCGGCAAAGCACAAGTTTCCCGACTTCCGTGCCTCCGCCACCGCGCGACGAAATCCGCTCATCTTCGGCCTCCTTGCCTTGGGGTTGTGTGGCAACACCACTAGGGCAAGCGAGGCCTTTTTTGTCCAGATCAGTTACCACATAACGACTTACAAGGTTCAAGTGCCATTCACTCCCGACCCCGGCTGCTAATGGTTATACAAAAACTCCTTCGTATTCATCACTGTCCACAGCACATCCTCCACTGCCTGATGCCGCTGGTCGCCGGCGGTGGTGAAGGCTTCTTGCATCAGGGCCTTTTCTTCCGCGGTGGGGAGCCGCGAAAGAGTGCCCAAGTAAATCTCTTCGATGATCTGCTCAGGCGTTAACTTGGAATCGGTCAATTTGCGGGCGGCACCGCTGCGGCTGATGATTTTGTCGTTGATTTCGGGGGAGTTCAGCAGGTGCAGGGCCTGCGAGATGCTCGGCTCGTTGCTCCGCTCGCATTCGCAAACGGTGGCCCGCACCGGCCGGCCGAAGATGCGGAAAAAGTACGACGGCATCCGGTTGTCCCAGACCTGAATGCAGCGCACGCCGAGCGGCCAGCCGTTGAATTTTTCGGGGACGCCGGTGGTCTGGCAGACGGCGTCGAGCAGCACCTCAGCGGGGAGGGCCTTGGGGAAGGCGTGCGAGAAATGCTGCCGGTCGTCCCGGTTGGAGTCGCTGGCCGCCGTGCTGAGTTGATAGACCCGCGAGGCGAGGAGCGTGCGGGTGAATGCCTTGAGGTCGAACTTCACCTCGCGGAGGTGGGCCTCCAGGGCGGCCATCAGCGGCTCGTTGGTCGGCGGGTTGGTGGCCCGGATGTCGTCAATCGGCTCAACGAGGCCGCGGCCCATGTAATGGGCCCACATCCGGTTGGCGATGGCCCGGGCGAAGTACGGGTTGTCCGCCGCGGTCATCCAACTCGCCAGCACCTGCCGCCGGTCGCTGATGTTCGTGAAGTCGGCGTCCTTCGCCCCCAGGGCCCGCGCGGGGACCGGCGTCTTGAGCCGCGGATGATTCACATCGGTCCCGCCGCGGGAGACCACTGCGTCCGTCGCATTCGGCAGCCGTTTGATGGAGAGGCCGGTGAAGAACCCAGCCAGGCCGGCGTAATCGTCCTGCCCCCAGCGCTCGCTGGGATGGTGATGGCACTGGGCACATTCAATCCGCACGCCGAGGAAGAGCTGACTGACCGAGCGGCTGGCGAGCTCCGGCTGATCGACTGCTTTGAAGAACGCGGCTGGGCTTTCGCTCTGCACGGGCCCTTGGGCCGTGATGATTTCGCGTACCATCGCGTCGTAGGGGCGGTTCTCTCCGAACTGTTTTCTCAGCCAGCGGGTGACGCCGACCGTCCCTTGCGGAGTGATCTTGATTTTGTCCGCCCGCAGAATGTCTCCCCATTGCATGGCCCAGTAGTCGGCATATTCGGGGCGCTCTAAGAGAGCCGCCACGAGTTTCGCCCGCTTGTCGGTGGCGGTATCTGCTAGAAATGCGCGGGCTTCGGCAGCGGTGGGGAGCGTGCCGATGGTGTCGAGATAAGCCCGCCGGAGGAAGGTGGCGTCGTCGATCACGTCGCTGGGCTGAATGCCGAGCGTAACGAGCTTGTCCCAAACGTGCTTGTCGATGAAGTTGTTTTCTGTCGGGCGGACGATCGTTTGGTTCGGCCGTGGCACCGCGACGCGGCAGACGGCGACGTGGCCGAGATAGCGGACCAGCACTGCTGATTCACCGGGAATGTCGGTCGCGGTGAGAAGTCCACGGCTCGAAGCTTCTACGACGTGTGGAGCATTCGAAACATAGTCCGCTTCCACGGTCGCACAGTGCCGATCCCCCTTGGCGTTGATGGCGGTCACCTTGAGCTGCCGCGTCTCCTTGGCCTGCATGACGAGCTGCGAAGGCTCGACCTCAATCGAAACAATCGGCTGGTCGTCGGCAATCGTCGCCGGAGCGCCTGAGCCAATCCAGCGGACCAGCCGTTTGTACTGCAACCCACCGGGTTCAATCTTCAGTCCGCCGCCATGAGGAGTCTCCGCGCACCCCTTGCGAATGAGCAGGCTGTGGGCCGGATGGGCGAACGAAACACGCCGCCCCTTTCCTTGCTTGATGAGTGCGTCATAGTCGGCGGGGGCATCAAATCCCAGCAAGCTGAGCTTAAAGCCATTCTGCCCTTCGGCCTTCCCATGGCAGCCGCCGGCATTGCAGCGGTTCTTGGTCAGGATCGGCTGGATTTCGTGTTCAAAAGAAACCGGCGGCGGGGTCTTCAGACCGGTCACGGTGACGGGTATCTCCACCTGAGCTGCGCCGACCTTCACAACCACCGTCGTCGTCCCTTCCTCCAGCGGCTCCATCAGCCCATCGGCATCGACTCTCACCACCACTGGCGGCTTCACTTCAAACTTCGCCTCGCGGGTGGCATCCCGCTGCTTTGCGCCGTTCACCTCGGAAATCAGGAGCTGCTGCGAAGCTTCCGGCCGGTCAAGCTTGATGGCAGCGGGGCTGACCTTGATTTCAGCAAAAGCGGACGACGGAACCAACGCAACAAATAACAGAAGTGCCGCCAAAAAGTGGGCCGTCATTCCATGACCGGCCCATTCCTCCGCTGCTCTCGGGGCAAGGCAGGAATGGGGCTGTTTCGGAGAAACGCCCCACTTTTGAACCGGGATAACGCACGCTCGTGCCATAGCGAATTCTTCCAAAGGACGTAGCCATTCCATCCTACCAAGATCATCGGCGGGACGCACCTATAAATGGCACTTTATCGGTGTTCGTTACGGCAGACCCGACACGGGTGGTAAGCTAAACCCATGCATATTCCCCACTCCCAACTCTCCCCCAAGGCTTTGCGCGGCATCGTCCAGGAGTTCGTCACCCGCGACGGCACCGACCATACTGCGGTCGAGGCCCGGATTGAGGCGGTCCTCAGTCAACTCCATGCCGGCCGGGTGAAGATTCATTTCGACGATGAGACCCAGACGTGCAATATTTTGCCGGTGTAAGCCAGCGTGAGACGTCATCACATTGAGGCTGTTCCGTGCTTCTTCGCCAGGCGACTCATCACCGAACTGCTGGCAAGTTCCCGCAGGGCGTCCGACCCGACCCACCGGGCCGTGCGGTCTTTGCTCGCCTTCAATCGCTGGGCCGTTTCAACCGCAGCCGCGTGCAGGGAAGGATTCCGTTTGCCGGTGGCGCGGAGGGCCATGTTCACCGCCTTCTTGACGAAGTTTCGCTCGTCCGTGGCGGCCCGCTCAATGAGCTTTAGCCCCTTGAGAAACGGCTCATCCTGGGTCTTCTTGTCGTGCACGGTAAGTCCCCAAAGCAAGGCAAACGCGCCGCGCCTGGGAAACTCTTCCTGAAGCTTCGACCAAGGGGCGAGTCTTTTCCAGGCGAGCGGCGTCCGGTCGAAAAGGTGAAAGCAGACCGTGTCGCAGATGGCCCAGTTGTCGAACAGGCCGCACCAGCGGTCCATCTGCTCGGAGGTAACTTCCGCCGGCTCATCGACAAACGCCGCCATCATTCGACCCTCATACCAGCCGGTCTCCCACAGCCCCGCCGCCAACTCATGGCTCCCCCCCAGCCGCTTCGCCATCTGCCGCATCATTCCGACCGGGACTCCGAAAGCCTTGTCCGACGGGATGGCAAACCGGGCCATGCCGTCGCGAACTTTTTTGGAGGAGATGCGCTTCAGGGACGCGATGACGGAGGCAACTTCCTCCTGTAGATTGCCGGGCATGTTCCTGGATTTGGAGACCATATCGCTTACTTCTTCTTCGCTTTCCCGCTTAGCTTTGCATTCTCGGCAATCCTCGCCTTCACTAGCTTCTTCACGAGCGCCGCCGGTAAAGGCTTGTTGGCGGGAAAGCGGATCGTTCCCGTGCTCGTGTCGTACTTTTCGAGTTCCTCCGCGTGGTCTTTCACCGTGGAATTGCTCATGAGGTAGAAGGCGCAGTGCTTCTCCGTCGCGCCGAGGGCGACGAGGGGCTTGCCGTTCAGGCGGAACGCGGCAAGGCCGTAGCCGAGCCCCTCTTCGGCTTTGGGGGCGGCGGCTTTGATTACCTTGCGGAGCTTTTCGAGCGCGGCCCGGTTGGAATCGCTGAGGGCTGCGAGATAGTCGTCGAAGGACGTGATTTTGGCTGCCATAAATGGCACGCTGCGCCAAAGAGTGTGGCGGGGGTAGTGCCGGGGCGATTAAAAATCGTGGCGCTACTTCGCGATCAGCCGATGGGCATCGGTAAAGTAGGTTTCGCCAGTGTCCTGATCGCGCAGGCCCCTCAGCCCAACTTTGGGCAAATCGACCCGGACCATTCGACGGTGAGAGACGGCCAAGCGACGGAATTCGGCCACGTCAATCTGCTTCCCCTTGGAAATATCCGCATTGATGGCTGGAGTCGTGACGAAACATGCCGCTGCGACTTCCGTATCATCAAAAAATGCTGCATTCATGGTGTCACCTCGTGCGAAAAAGATTCCTCGGTTCAGACCCTTCATCTTAGCTGCCAGCTCCCCAAGTGGGGAACCCCCACGACCTTGTGGTATTCCATAAATCCTTGTAAATAAACGACTTGCGATTGATTATCCTGCCGGCTTTGCGTTCTGGGTGAGGAGTGCGGCCTGTCAGTTTCCCGCACCGCCAAGCCGTGCTAGCATGGTCCCCTTCTTACCATTCCCAAAACTCTTTTCAACCACCCTCTTCCAAAATTAACAATGAAAATTACTGAGGTCATCTGCCAGATTCTCCGCATCCCCAGCATCGTCGCCAAAACGGCTTCCAGCCAGGACTCGGTCCTCGTCCGCATCCGCACCGATAACGGCTTGGAAGGCATCGGCGAAGCCGATTCGTCGCCAGAAATGGTGAAGGCGGTTATCGACGCCCCCTTCAGCCACAACATCGCCACCGGCCTGCGGCCACTGCTCATTGGGCAGAACCCTCTGGAGACGGACCGTCTATGGCAAAGTATGTACCGCAAAACAATGTACGCCGGACGCCGCAGCACCACCATCACCGCGATGGCCGCCCTCGACATGGCCCTGTGGGATCTCAAAGGCAAACATTTCGGCGAGCCGATCCACCGCCTGCTCGGCGGCAAGCATCATGACAAGATTCTGGCCTACGCCAGCATCCTGTTCGGCAAGGACGGCAACGAGACGGCCAAAATCGCCCGCCGCTGGCGCGAATTCGGGTACAAAGCCATCAAGTTCGGCTGGGAACCGATGGGGCAGAGCGAAGCCCTCGACATCGATCTCGTTCGCGGCGCTCGCGAGGGCATCGGCGACGACGGCACGCTCCTCATCGACGCCGGCTGCGTGTGGGATGCCCGCACCGCCCTCAGCCGGGCCAAATCGTTCGAGCAGTTCCGCATCGGCTGGCTGGAAGAGCCCCTCTCCCCCGACGACTACGAAGGCTACCGCTGGCTCCGCGACCGCTCCCCCGTCCCCATCGCCTCCGGCGAGGAAGAATGCGGCCGCCAGGCCTTCCGCCCCCTCATCGACGGCCGCTGCCTCGACATCTACCAGGTCGACCTCTCCCGCAACGGCTTCTCCGACTCCCTCTACATCCGCCACCGCGTCGAGGAAATCGGGGCCCGCCTCTGCAACCACTGCTACACCAGCCCCGTCACCGTCGCCGCCAGTCTCCACTGGCTCAGCACCTGCGCCGGCGCGTTTTTGTTTGAGGATTGCGTGGAAGATTCGCCGCTGCGGCATGAGCTGACGCATGAGAAGGTGCAAGCGGTCGACGGCTACATCGAGGTGCCAGATCGACCCGGCCTCGGCGTGACGCTTGACGAGGATTTTGTAAAGCGGTATTTGATCTCCGAATCACGGTAATGACCCATGACCCAGTGGCGCGTATCTCAAGGGGACATTCTTGACACGGATGCCGACGGCCTCATTTGCTCCGCGAATCCAAGCCTCAATCTCTCTGGCGGCGTGGGGGGTGCCTTTCTCCTCCGGTACGGGCTTTCGATGCAGGAGTTCTTGCACGAGTATCTGCGATCTTCCCAGCGGCGCTTCGTCGAGCCTGGAGAAGCCGTGCTTGCGCCTCCCTGCGGCTCCCGATTCAAAGCGGTGACCCACGCGGTGGCCATCGACGCATTATACGAAACCAATGACGTCTGGATTCGCGCGGCTTACGAGTCCGCATTTCGACAACTGGCTGCCGCTTCCTGCAAATCCATCGCTGCTGCCTGCCTGGGGTGCGGCTATGGAAAATATCCTGTCGAAAGATTCATCGAGTCGATCCGGCTGCTCGCTGCCAATTCCATTGCAGGTGTCGAGGTCGTCACACTGGTTACGACGAACTCCGATTTGGCCGGCGCTCTCTCGAAAATCGTGGAAGCTGCCGGTGGTGCTGAGGAGAATGGCTAAGCTTAGATTTCTCGCCTAAGCCGGCGAATGCCCAAGTCGACGCGTTGCACATTGCCGTGGCGTCCCTTCACGAAGTAGAATACCTATTGACGTGGAACTGCAAACACATTGCCAATGCTCGAGTGCTGCCCAAGATTCGCGATCTCTTGATGGAACTTGGATACCCAGTTCCGGTTATCTACACGCCCGAGGAAGTGATTGGTGAGGACGAAGATGAACAAGGAAAATAGCGACCACACAATTGCCGACATCCATCGCATCCGTCGTGAGATTGCCGCCAAATTCAATGGCGATCTATTTGCAATGACAGCTGACGCACAAGCTCGCTCAGAAGCCTCGGAACGTCAAATCATTCGGAAGCACAAGAAGCCGGTCACGGCGGCTCACCCGGCCGACGGATCAGAAGCTACACCTGCGGGACACCCTGTGCCTAACGGTTGACTATTGCGAATTCCATGCCCGACATCATCACCCTCATCAGTGCCGACGGCAGTGAGCACTCTTGCCGCATCCTGGAAATCTTTGAGCTGGAGGGGCGGGAATATGGGCTGCTGCTCAAGCTGGCCGGCGACCCAGGCGAGGAGGAGAGCACGGTCCTCATGCAACTGAGGCACAAGGACGGTGAAGCTGTCTTTCGGACGATTGAGGATGACGCGGAATTTGAGCGTGTGACGGCTTACATCCGCGAGCTCGCCGGCGACTCGCCGCGGGGCCGGATGCACAATCCGAGACTCTCCGAAAAGTGGCTCGAAAGCGAGAATCCATGCACCCTCACGTTTCCCATTGCCCACTTCGCCTCGCTCCGCGAATGGCGGCTGGCGCTTGTTGCCTTCTGCAAACGAGTCCCCGCATGGCAACAGGATGACGGAATTCGCGCGGGGATCGATCTCGCGGAGCGGCTGGCTGAAGGAGCGGCGAGCGAAGGGGAGCGTCTGGTCGCGCTTGCCGACGAAGTCACGCTGAAGAAATGCTGGCCGCTGAATGTAGCTTTGGAGGGGAGCGAGAACGTCGAGGAGCTGGTCGAAGCCGCCGACGCTGCCGCTTATGCCAGCGGCAACGGCAAGAGCGAATCCCGTGCTCAGTGCGATATCATCCGTGACATTCTGGGGAATCCCTTTCGCCTCGTCACGGTGAACGGCAACTGGAGAGACTTTGACGGCGGCGCAGTCACCAAACTGGCCGCAAAAATCTACGCCGCAGAGTCCTTCCACGAAATGCCGCAACTTGGCACCCTGCTCCGCCAAGCGGGCTGCACCAATCAGGATGTCCTCGACCACTGCCGCGAAGGAACCTTGCACGTCCGAGGTTGCTGGCTCCTGGACCGGCTGCTCGATAAGCGGAAGCAACCGGAAGTTGGAATTATCGAGCCCCGCAGTGCAGAGGATTGGCTGGCGGACGACTGAACACCGCCAACGACTGGCGGGAATTTCAAGGCTCTACACTTTGCACTCTACAAATGGCTCTCCAGCAGCAGCCGCAACTTCCGCAGCTCGCCGATGTGATCCACCTCGGGCATTTCGGTGATGTTGACGCAGAGAGCCCGCGTGTACTTCGCCTTTTGAAGCTGCGTGATCAACCGGCCGTATTCGATTTCCCCCTGGCCGACCCGGACCTGCAACTGCTTCTTGCTCGTGTCGCGAAGCTGCGTGTGGTAGATGTACTTGATGAGCTTGTCGAGCGGCCTCCCTTGATAGGAGCCGAAGATGTAAGGGCTGGGGTCCATCGTGAGGCCGAGCCCCTTGCAGTTGTCGCAGAGGACGGTGACGGTGTCGGGGTCTTCCGACAGCCGTCCCATCTGGCTCTTGATTCCGACCCGCACGCCGTGGAGCGTGGCGATATCGACGAGGCGGCGGAGATGCTCCACCTCTTCGTTGAACGGTGTGCCGCGCTCGGCGGAGGGGACCGTGATCGTCACCACCTTGGCCGCCTTGGCCATCTGGCAGATGGCGGTGAACTGGTCGTAGTGTTCCTGCTTTTCCGCCGTGATCCGGACGTCAAACGCCACCACGTCCAGCCGCCGGCTGTTGCGGCAAAGGGCGACGGCGGCTTCCACGTCGGCAGCAACCTGGCTGGGCTTGAGCTGGTCCCCATCCTCGAACATGGCGAATTCGACCGCCGTGTATTCCAAATCCGCCAGACGCTCCATCGCCTTGATGAGGGACAAATCGCGAAAACATTCCGTTGAAGCCGAAACAAACACGTTGCATTCCTCCTGACCGCAGTATCCTGAAGACGCGCCTTCCTGGCGCAGAGATTCCCTATCTCCCTCTCCCCCTGGGAGAGGGCCGGGGTGAGGGTCTACTCACCACCGCTCGCGTAGCTTACCGGCAAACGTGCTGGCAAGGCAACACCAGCCGGGGAGGGGAAGGAAGTGATAGCGTTTGGGATTTTGCCCAAGGGGTGGCCCTTTGGCGCCCACCGTTTGAAAATGAAAGCGTCACGCAGAGGCACGGAATAGCAAAGTACAGAGTACCCAGTACTGAGTACTCTGTACTGCAGACAGCGTCTACGGTGCCGCAGGCCCAAGTCGCAAGTTCTTGTACCAGACCTCTTCGCTGTGGTTCTGCAGGCCGAGGAAGCCGGCGGGGCGGCGGCCTTTGATTTCGGGGAAGTCGGCGTCGGTAGCGTCGATGATGGTGACACCGTTGTGGATGATGCGGTAGCGGGTTCCTTGCACGTCGATTTCCAGGCTGTTCCACTGGCCCGCTTCGCGGCCGACGTGCTCTTTGGCGGGGGCGATGGCGTAGACCGAGCCGGTGAACTGGTAGGGCTTCAGGTCTTTGTAACGCTCGGCTTTGTCGTCGAGGACCTGGATTTCCACGCCGGCTCCGTCGCCGTGGTGGTTGCCGTCGGCGGGGACCCGGACGTAGACGCCGGAGTTGCCGCCGGGCTTGAGCTTGTAGTCGAGGCGGAGGTTGAAGTCGCCGAATTCCTTCTGGCTCCGGAGCCAAGGGCCTTTCTGGCCGGTGCAGACGATTTGGCCCTCTTCCACCTTCCAGCATTTGGCCGCGTCTTCCCCCGCTCCTTCCCAGCCGGCGAGGTCGGTGCCGTTGAAGACCGCTGCGTGGCCGAGTTCGGTGACGAAGATGTTTTTGAACTCGAATTGGCCGCCACCCGCGACTTCCACCTGGATGCCAAGGTAGCCATCTTTCCCTTCAATGCCACTCTCCACTTTCCAGGCCGGCTTGCCGTTGATTTCCATCTCGGCCTTGTCGCCGATGACGGTCAGTTTGAAGTGGTTCCAGTCGCCCGGCTTGATGAGCCCTTTGGAGACTGCTTCCTTGACGCCGATGCAGTTCCCTTCGCCTCCTTGCAGGAGGTTGATCTGATACTGCTTCGGCCACGGCTTGCCGGCTTCGGGCAGCTCCGAGCGGAAGTAGATGCCGCTATCGTATTTCTCGGTGCGTCGCGCTTTCCAATCGAGCTCCAGGACGAAGTCCGTATAGCGATGGTCGGTCCGGACAAAGCCGTCCCCTTCCTGGATGACCAGATTCCCATCCTCCACAGCCGCCTTGCAGCCGGTGACGTGCCAGCCGTTGAGGTCTTTGCCATTGAAGAGGCTGGTGCGGAAGCCGAGCTTGGGGTCGTCGGCGAGCGAAGAGAGAGAGAAGGAGAGGAGGAGAGCGAGGGAGAGGAGGAGGCGGGGCATGATTTGAGATTTGGAATTTGCAAGTTGAGACGCTATCCCGACGGGTTAGCGATAGGAAGTTCCGTATTTAACCAATGAATCATGCCGCGCGAAACGTCACGACGCAAGCGACGGGGTGGGGACTAAACAGGCGCGCGATCAAGACTTCGCGTCATCCTCCGCCTGACGTTTTGGGGCGGCGCGAAATAGCGTTGAAAGCTGAAACCCGAGTGCGGTGAGAAGCCAGCACCAAATCATGGCAATTCGTCGCACATGAATGCCATGATGCCAGAAGATTGCTTCGTTGAGTCGCCGAGATCCCATTGCCAAGATGTCGCATGGAATTGTGGCGACTGCCAGAATGAGACGATCTCCAAAGAATTCCGTATCCCAGCCCTTGTACTCAACGCCGAATAGCTCGAACCGGAGCGCCCCAGATCCTCCAAAGAACGGGTAAATCGCGAAAAAAACGCTCAACGAAAATAGCCAGATCCGCGCTTTCGGCGAAATCCAGATCCCAACGATCGAGATAATGGTCGCGTAGATCCAAAGAACGGCTCCGGCGTAGCCAAGCTTCGACGTAAAAAACGCACCGACTCCGCACCATGCCACAAAAACGAGTAGCTGCGAAACCGAAAATCTGATTCGCAATTGGAGCATCTCGGCACCGTCTTATTCCATCGCCGTTGTTTTCTGTTCAAGGGGTGCCAAGAAATCTGACCTTTACTGGGCAGTGCCATCGTTACTTTTCCAGTTTTTTCTAAACTGTTCCATAAAGAATAACTTCAAATGATGCGGCACGTCCCCATCCGATAAGCCGCGTAGCGGCGCGGGGCCTTTCTGGCGATGAGGCAAGGGATTTTTGCCAAGATTGAATAGCACCCAAATCGTCGCGTAGTAGAGATTTTCAGACATAGGCTTATCCGCCCCCGGATCGTCGGGCCACTTTTCTCCCTTATCGTTGTGGCCGGGACGCAGAGCGCGCCACCACTCCCGCATTTCATTATCCTTATCTTTCCCTTCCATGATTTCGCGATAGGTGGGGACTCGCTTTCCAGTTGCCAACTGAAACACGAGATGATCGATGAGTTCGCTCATTGCCTCTTCTGATTTTTCAAACGTGTCTTTTCCAAATTGCGTCTGTGCCCGCATGATTTTCTTCAGCCATTCACACTCAGTCGTCCATGTGGCGACATTATTGAACCAAGCATGAAACATTTCTTGCATGACAGTACTCGGTACCAGCGGCGAGGTCTGTCCATTAGCGAGGGCGTCTAAGAGGGCTTGCATTGCGGGCCCAACTTCGATCCATGTCCTGCCAAAACGATTCCGTTGGAAGCCGTCAGCATTTCCCTTATAAAGCGGCATTCCAAAATCCTGCGCCCATTGAGCAAGGGCGTTTGGAACTCCACGCTTTTCGAGGTCCCGAATGAACGGCGGATACACCTTCCCGGAATCATAGACCTCGAGTCCTGTCGGGTCTGTAAAATTGGTTGGGTCGTTGCTCACGTAGCGACGCAGATTGGGATCCAATGCTTCGAACTCGGTCGGGTCCTCCGAAATGAATTGGCCTACGACGGGATCGTACATGATACTTCTCCAGTATTTGTGGCTCCAACGCTCATTTGAAAAAAAGCGTCGCGGGCAGTCGCCGCGCGCCGGTTCTTGTGATTTGAAAGGATCCTTTGCAGATGCTGAAGCACCACTGGATACATAGCCGCTTCCCATTCAGTTCGTGGAGGCGGCATGGATAATTCCATCGAAAGCGGATCGAGTTTGGCTTGCTCGCGAAGAGCTGTCATCGCCCGATGCAAAATGATCGACCACCCCAGGTGATTCTGATGGGCTGGACAATCGGGATCGATTTTGCAAGCGTAGTCATACGCTTCGATCGCCTGTCGAGTCAGCAGATTATCGAAAAAACAATTTCCGCGCGCGGCCAAGAACTGCGATAGCTCTTCGCGAGCAGAAAGGCTGCGAAGATACCATCCTCGCTCCAGCTCAATCGCGCTAATTGGCCTTGGCCAATTCATGTACCGCTCGTCGGGGTCCGACTTAAAACCGCGACAAGTTGCTTCGATGTTGAACTTTTCGCCGTCGCTACCCTCCCAGCGGCAGAAAAAGTGTTCCTTTGCTTTCACGAGTTTCAAGGGAAACCCCAGTCGCCTTCCGATTGCCAGGTATAGTACCGGCATAGTGACGCAAGTACCGCCATGTCCGGAAAGAATTCCGTGGAGGAACAAGTTCCGCGAGTCAGTCGCGTCATACTCGCCTTCGCTAAATGGAAGGTTGTATCGAACACCCAGTTCGCGCTGAAGGGTCGTCACCATGACAAGTAGTCGAAACTGATTGTCCGATAGAAGCGAAAACTCTCGGCTAGTTCGACGGCCCCAAGCTCGACTAATCGCAGCCTGGCACAAATCGCTCGCCTGATCGATTTGTCGGAGAAGCGGGGTGAAATCGACGTCTTCTGCCATTGGCAAGTATTGCGACGCCGCCAGGTTTACTTCGGCGATGTCGCGTCTGCCAAGCTCGGCGTTTGATAGGCTACACCAGCTTTCGTAATGCATGGCCGATGGCCCCCGCGAGAGAAGAAAAGTGCGGATGCAGTTTATCGGCTGTATTGCGGGAAGCAATTATCTTCATGGAATCTTCACGCCCGCGCCTGATCGAATCAATTGGAAATTGCCTATTTACCTGGTATCGCGAGTTTTTGAAGTTTCTCCCGCCACTGGGTTTCGAACGTGCCCAGCGGCTGATGGATGAGTTTTTCGAGACGGGCGATGGGAGAGAGGGTGGCGGACTTCAGGGAGACGAACTCGTCGAGGGCGGGGCTGCCGAGGAGGTTTTTCTCGGTGACGAGGTAGTAGGAGAGGCCCCAGGCGTAGAGGTAATGCCGCTCACTGGCCCGGCCGCCGTGATCGCCGGCGAAGGTTCGCTCTTCCGCGACAAGGAGGCGGGCGAGCGGCAGCGGGTCACTGGAATTCAAGTCTGCCAGCAGCAGTTTCAGTCGTTCCCGGTCAGGGGCGTCGATGCGGAGCGAGTCTCCTTCGAGCTGTCCCCCTTCAAAGACTTGGGCCAGCCCTTCGTGCAGCCAGGCGGGGACGTGATGCGCCGCTTGCGGATAGACGTAACTGTCGAGGTAAGCGTGGAACGCCTCATGGTAAAGGCGGGCGAACATCTCGCGGGTGACTTCGCTGAAGCGGGACAGGTTGCGACGATCCTGCTCATGCACACGGGCCATCACGGCTGCCTTCTCGTTCTTCCAGTCGGTCTTGCGCAGTTGCAGCTCATTGGTGATCTCGTCCTTGCTGAACCCCTTGTCTCGCAACTCGTCGCTAAGCCGGGCAAGGCTGGTGGCGAAATCCTTGTCGAGCTTGTCGTATTGCTTCTCCAAATCGGCCATTTCTTGACGCACTTCGGCGAGGCGGGTCGCATAGTGTGCCAGTTCGCCCCCCGCCAGAATTTGATGATGGCGGGCAGAGTAAATAGCCGGTGCGTTCAAGTTCAAGTCGAGCCCCCGCAGCCGTTGGCGATATTCGTCGAGCGAGGAGTAGAGATAGATAGCCAGCGGCTGACCCTTCTGCTCCTCCTTCAGGCGCGGAGGGAGGAGTGTGCGGTAGGCCCGAAAGATCTGCTCCATCCGGACAACGCACCGCCGGGTCGATTCTTCGTCCGCCGTGCTGAGGAGCGTGAACCACGAGCCGCGATAGCTTTGATAGGAATGGCCATCCGCATCCAGCGGCGCGAGCTTCACTTTCTCCATCTCGCCGGCTTCGATCAGGGCCTTGTGGCGGTACTCATGGAACTTCCGCTCCAGCTCCGCATGTTCGGCTGGCGGAAGAAGGTCCACCTTGGCGACCTGCGCGGCTTCAATTCCTTTGACGATGGCAAACATCGGCTTGCCGGGGCGTTGCACAATTTCGGCGAAGTCGATTTCCTTTTCGCGGCGGGCCTGCACCAGGCCGCGATATTCTTTGCCGCTTTTCAGGACCAGTGTTTCCAGCTTCCAACGGCCGGCTGGGGAACCTGGTGGATCGGCAGCACGAGCAGAAGAAATCGCGAAGCATACCGCGAAGACGAGAGCGACGATCCTTACCCCACGATCCGCTTGATGTACTTGCAGCCGACGAGGAGCGGCTGGCCTTCGAGATCCTTGCGGCGGACGGCCCGGACAAAGCGGACGTGGAGGAAGACGAACGGAATGGCTCCCAAGGCAATGACAAGGTCTTCGGTTCGCGGCCGCTCGTTCGCCAGAAACGAAATGCCCCCGGCCGAAATATCCTGGCAGAGGCGCAAATGAAAGTCTTGCTGGACCGGGAGAGTTTTGCCGTCGTATTCGGCGACTAGTTGCCAGCACACGAAGTTCCGCCGGGACGAGCGGCGAAACTCGTTCGGCCTGCTTGTGGGAAGATGTGCCGTCGGTCGGGCGTTTGGGGACTGGCGAAGGAGTTGCTCGGCAAGCTCGGCACAGGTCAACGATGGTGATGCGATGACGGTGCTCATAAAAGCGGTCCCAAGTTCGACACATTTTCAAGGTCCTGGGATATCTAGGACGCGATTGGGAAGCGGGCAACCGTCTTTTCTCCTCTGCGAGCCACTCCTTGAACACGTAATTCATCGCAGGTTCCAGTCATGCTGTGCGTATCGGTTGTGCCACTAAACTCCCGCGGCCTTGCCTGGCACGCGCGGGTCGTGAGCCCCACGGAATCGCTTCGCCTTTTCGTCCCAAACTATTCCCTGGGCCGTGCCGATGGCCGAAACGGGCTTGAGCTTGTGGCCACGAGATTCCAAGTCCTTTTGCAACTCGGCTGGGGCTGCGGATTCGATTCGGAGGTCGTCGGGGGACCACTGATGGTGGAATCGGGGCTGGGAAAGTGAGTCTTCCAGCGAAAGGCCAAGCTCAAAATGGCGGACGATTGCCAGCAGCACCTGGCTGATAATGGTCGGCCCACCGGCCGCTCCAACGGTCATCACCGGCTGGTCATTTTTCAGGATGATCGTGGGGCTCATGCTGGAAAGTGGCCGTTTGAGGGGCGCAACGGAATTGGCTTCCGCCCCGACAAGGCCGAAGGCATTGGGTTTGCCGGGGGCGATGGAGAAGTCGTCCATCTCGTTGTTCAGGAACACACCTGTTCCCGGCACGATCACCTTCGAGCCAAAGCTGGTGTTGATGGTCTGCGTGAGAGCGACCCAGTTGCCGGCAGCATCGGCAGTAGCGATGTGAGTGGTGTGCTTCGCGAAGACATCGCTTTGCCAGGCGGGGGGCTCGCCTTGCTTCGGGACTTTAATGGCCTCGCCAGGATTGATCTTTGCGGCCAGTTCCTTGGCGTAGGTCTTGTCAATTAAACCGCGGGGGACTTTGGCGAATGCGGGATCGCCGAGCCAATAGGCCCGGTCGGCGAAGGCGAGCTTCATTGCCTCGGCAACGATCTGGGTGAATTCGCCCGGACTTTTTTGATGGATGCTCTTGAGGTCGAAGTGCTCGAGGATATTGAGAATCTGCGCCACATGCACGCCGCCGGAACTGGGAGGTGGAAAACCAACGATCGTCCGGCTGCGGAAGGTGGTCTTCAACGGCTGGCGAAGACGCGCCTCATAGTTGGCCAAATCATCGGCGGTCAGAAGTCCGTCGTTCTCCTTCATCCATTTCCCCACAGCCTTGGCGAACGGTCCGTTGTAGAAATAGTCGCAGCCTTGCTCGGCAATTTGCCGGTAAGTCCGGGCCAGGTCGGGTTGTCTGACGATGTCCCCTTCGAGCCGAGGCGAGCCGTCCGATTTCAGCAGCAGAGCGGCACTCGCGGGAAATTTGGCGAGCGACTTTTGGGACGACTTGAGGTTGCGGGCATAGATGCGGTCCAGCGCGAAACCCTTCTCCGCAATTTCCGCTGCCGGCAGCAGCAGGTCCTTGAGCCGCAATTTGCCGTGGCTCTTCAAAGCCAATTCGTAGGCGGCCAGTGCTCCAGGCGTGCCAACCGCGAGTGGGCCGGTCACGCTCCAGTCTCCCTGCGGCTCACCGTTCTTCAGATACATATCCCGCGTGGCGGCGGCTGGTGCTGTCTCGCGGCCATCGATTGCGGCAAACTGGCCGTCGGCACGGCGGATGAGGATGAAGCATCCGCCGCCGATGCCGGAGTTGTGGCCATCGACCACGCCGAGCGTCAGAGCCGTCGCAATGGCCGCATCAACAGCGTTGCCGCCTCGCTTAAATGCTGCCACACCCGCATCGGTCGCCAGCGGATGGACTGAGGCGACCACGCCATTTGGCGCAATGGCAACATTGGGTGGCAAACCATCCGCGGCGCTTGCCGTCTTGAAAGAAGCGGAAGCCACGGCGGACGCTCCCAGCAGGAGAATGTCTCGGCGGGCCACCAAAAGGGGGTCGGGAGAAGTTTTCGCGGGCATAGAATCTTCCCGTTGCAAAATTGTCCGCCGCGAAAACCCCTCCCGACCCCGTACCAACTGCTTACGCATTCACCTTCACACCCGCATCGCTCGCAATGTTCACCCACACGTGCACATGCGGCGTACCGCGGAAGAACCAGACGAAGGATGGGCCTTCCAGCCGCCAACTGTCCCAGACTTTGTCGTCCCCGAGATCGGGGTCAGTGAAGAAAGCCAGGGAGCACTTGTCGAGTCCCCCTTGCGCCTTGAGGCAGGCCAGGACTTCGTCCTTGTCGCTCTGGCGGTAGGGTTCAATCAGTTTCTGCAAGGTTTTTTGCACCTGCTCCTTCTGATCCTTGGACATGTCGGCGACCGCGAGGCCGGGAAATTTTCCCTTCTCTCCCTGGAAGCCGACGGCTTGTTCGGTGGGAAGGGCCTTCACTTCGGATGCTGCCCGCTGCTTGCCGTCGAGCATCTGGTAGACCTTATTGGCGGCGAGTGCCTGCTCCCAGTAGACGTTGTCCGGGTGGCCCGCTTTTTCGTTGAAGCCGCTGGCGGCGTGGCCGTAGAAGATGGGGCCGCCGAAGGCGACGTGGTCGGTGCTGTTGCCGTCCACGCGGAGGGTCATGTGCCGGCCGGTCATGACGAGTTCGAACTTGCCGTCCCCCGGTTTGCCGAAGATGGCCACGTTTTGCTCATTCCCCCAGCCGCCGGCGTCGTCCTGCAATTGCTTGTCGACCCGCTTCTGCCAGTCGGGGCTGATGAGCCCTTCCCAAATCGCCCGAGCGATTTCCTGCTGCCCGCCCGTATAGAACTCGCCACGAATCACGGGCTCGGTAATGTGCCAGTTGTTCGAAATGCGGGTCCGCAGTAGCCCGTTCTTTGGGTCCTGATAATCCCAATCGAAGCAGATCTCCTTTCGCTGCCGGTCGTTGAGGGAATCGTAAAGCTGCTTGACCAACGTCTCGGGAGTCTTGGCGTCCTTCTTCTCTTCCCCCAAGAGCAGCCCCGGCGCGGCCCCAACAATTGCCGCTGCCGCAGCCCCGCTGCCGACAACTCGCAGGAACTCGCGGCGAGAAGGATCGTCACAATCAGGGCAAACGCGATTGAGCAATGACATGGCAAGCTCCGAAAAAAGCGGGAAACAAACAGTCCACCAGCAAGAAAGTTTAGAGGCACGCAGCAACCTGACGCAATCGTCTTGCACTCATGTCGCACGGTTCATTTTTCTATGAATTTTCCTTGACTCGCCTTCAAGTCCCCAATTTGACCTTTCCGCCAGCACACTTTCGGGTAATATTAGGGGTTGCGATGATATGCCCTGCTTGCGCCATAGTGGCTCTAGCTGGACTTTCCCTGAAAGGATCCCTCCCACCTTTCTGTGAACCCCGGCTGCGAAATTGCCCACCTGCGAGTGCGGGGTATCGTAATTGCATCATGGTTTTCGGCCGCCCCGTTAGGGTGTCGTTTTGGCCGATAGCCGTGAGAATCTTCACGCTAACGTAAACATCCCTTCCCTTCCCCACGGTATTCAGGAGCTTGATTTCTGCCTCGAGTTCCGCGGCCTTGCATTTGCAGCCGCTGGGACAACCCGGCTTAATCCCAAGGTGACGTATGGACCTCACAAAAGTTCGCAACTTCGGTATTTCCGCCCACATCGACTCCGGCAAGACGACGCTCAGCGAGCGGATCCTGTTTTACTCAGGGCGGATTTACAAAATGGGTGAGGTCAAGGGAAGCGGCGACGGTGCCGTAATGGATCACATGGAGCTGGAGAAGGAGCGGGGAATCACCATCACCAGTGCCGCCACGCACTTGGATTGGGACGGGCATCAGATGAATCTCATCGATACCCCCGGGCACGTGGACTTCACCATTGAAGTCGAGCGCTCGCTCCGCGTTTTGGACGGTGCCATTCTGGTGCTTTGCGCCGTCGGTGGTGTGCAGTCGCAGTCCATGACCGTTGATCGGCAAATGAAGCGGTACAAAATACCCCGGCTGGCATTCATCAACAAGATGGACCGGACCGGAGCCCGCCCGTTTTCTATTGTTGACGACGTCAAGTCGAAGCTCGGTGTCGATGCTTGCCTGATGCAGTACCCCATGGGTGCGGGCGAGACCTTCGTCGGCATGATCGATCTTATCCGCCTCAAGGCTTATTACTTCGACGGCCCCAAGGGGGAAGACGTTCGCGAAGAGCCGATTCCGGCGGAGTACGAAGTGGACGTGAAGAAGTACCGGCACCACATGCTCGAGACGCTGGCGATGTACAGCGACGAGTTGATGGAGATGCTGTTGCAAGAGCAGGAGCCGGGTGACGACTTGGTCTACAAAGTGGCGACTGCTGCCGTGCAACAGCAGGGGTTCACCCCAGTGTTTGTCGGCTCCGCCTATAAGAACAAGGGCGTGCAGCTGCTGCTGGACGCGATTGTCCGCTACTTGCCCAATCCGCTGCAAAGGGAACTGAAGGCCAAAAACTGGGCCAAGGCGGACGAAAACTTCCCCCTGGAATCAGACCCCACCAAGCCGTTCGTCGGCATGGCGTTCAAACTGGTCGAAGATCAGCACGGCCAGCTCACATTCATGCGCGTCTATCAGGGGAAGGTGAGCAAGGGTGACATGGTCTATAACCAGCGCACCAGCCGCAAAGAGCGGTTCAGCCGCATCGTGAAGATGCACGCGGACAAACGCGAGGAAGTGGACACCGCCGAAGCTGGCGACATTGTCGCGATCATGGGAATTGACTGCGCGAGCGGCGATACTTTCGCCGCGGATCCGAAGTATTGCACGCTGGAGAGCATGTTTGTTCCCGCGCCGGTCATCAAAGTCGCGGTCAACCCGGTCAGTCGGGCGGACGCCGACAAGATGAGCAAGGCCTTGCAGCGGTTCCGCAAGGAAGATCCGACTTTCAACGTCTTCAACGACGAGGAGACGAGCGAGACAATCATCGCCGGGATGGGCGAGCTCCATTTGGAAATCTACGTCGAGCGGATTCGCCGCGAATACAAAGTGGAAATGGAAGTCGGTGCTCCCAAGGTTAGCTACCGCGAAGCTCCGACTAAGAAGTATGAGTTCAATTACAAGCACAGGAAGCAGACCGGCGGCAGCGGGCAATACGCCCACATCGTCGGCTACTTTGAGCCACTGCCGGAAGGCTCGGAAGAGACGTTTGTGTTCGAGGACGAAGTGAAGGGTGGACGCATCCCCAAGAACTTCATTCCTTCGGTCGAGAAGGGTTTCCGCACGGTGGTTGGCAAAGGCCCGCTTGCAGAGTACCCCGTCGTCGGTTTGAAGGCGGTGCTGGAAGACGGTTCCTACCACGAAGTGGACTCGTCCGACCGGGCGTTCCAGACTTGTGCCGAAGGCTGCTTCCGCGAACACTTCAAAGACACCAAGCCCTCAATTCTCGAGCCGATCATGAAGGTCGAAATCGAGTGCCCGGAAAACTTTCAAGGGGCCATTACAGGCGACCTCAACAGCCGTCGCGGCTTGATCGTCAACAGCGAGATGCGAGACAACGTCTGCAACATCGTCGCCGAGGTTCCGCTGGCTGAAACCTTCGGCTACTCGACCGACATCCGCAGCATGTCGCAGGGGCAAGGGACCTTTACGATGGAGCTGGCCTGCTATCGCCGGGTTCCCGGCAATGTGCAGGAAGAGATCATCGCCGAGAAGAAGAAACAGTTGGTGGGAGCGAAGTAGATGAGGCAAGCTGTCCGCTTGCCCTTGCTCCCGCAATTGACCCCGTTATCAAGACCTCAGCTTCGGCTGGGGTCTTTTTTTTGCCTTGCCAATCGCGAATTGCGGCATTTTCCTCGCATAACATGCATCCAAACGGGGCTGGCAGTCGTCTATCTCCCAGAGAAGCAAGAAATCTTGCTTTTTAAAGAATTGATTCTCGACACAAGCTTGCGGAACTGGCATAATTTGGGCTGACTCTCGTCGTTTTTCCTGCGTTCGATTTTCGTTGAACAATCATTGTGTTGAGCCTGGGCCTGTGGGCCGGAGGTGGTGCATGCGTCGTTTCTTTCTATGCGGAGTTGTCGGATCGATGTTGCTAGGTATTGCGGGTTGCGGAGGTGGCTCCTCGAGCACCGCTTCCGTGCCAACCGCTCCGACGCCTTCGCCCTCGCCACCGCCGACCTCTAGTCCACCCGCATCAACCCCGGACACAAGCAAGTCCGCTCCCAGTGCACCTGCTGGTGCAGGCATGCCGGGCGCTGGTGCTGCCGTTCCAGGGATGCCAGGTGGTGCGGGAATGCCGGGCGCTGGTGCAGGAGTGCCAGGGATGCCGGGTGGTGCAGGAATGCCGGGTGCTGGTGCAGGAGTGCCAGGGATGCCAGGTGGTGCAGGAATGCCGGGCGCTGGTGCCGGGGTACCAGGAGCGCCGGGAAGTATTGGCCCGATGGGTCCAGGTGGAATCCCAGGGGCACCGGGCGGCATCGGCCCAATGGGACCAGGAGGAATCCCAGGAGCGCCGGGAGGTATTGGACCAATGGGACCGGGTGGAATCCCAGGAGCGCCAGGCGGCATCGGTCCGATGGGACCGGGTGGAATTCCAGGAGCGCCGGGAGGCATTGGCCCGATGGGGCCCAGAGGTGGTGCGGGAATTGGAGGAGCGCCGGGAATGCCAGGTATGCCTGGCGGTTCACCGGGATCTAATTTGCCCGAACCAGTGACGTTGCTCGACTTTGCCAAGAAGGCTTTCCGAGAAGGTAATGATAAAGAAGGTTTTGATTACCTCTGTGCCCACTACATTTGCAATGAGAAGGATGGAGACGACCTCAAGGGCAAAATGAAGTGGTCCACCGGGCTAAAGCACCCCGTGCTGGCTGTGCGCATCGGTGTGGGAATCACGTACGGTGCTCCCGCCGGTTTCACAGGAGATCCGCAGCCAGTTGGGCGGGTCAAAGAGATGTCCGCTGCCGGCGGCGGTGGAGCAATGCCAGGAATGCCCGGTGGCGGTGAAGGTCGTCGCGGAAAGCGCGGCGGAGGGCCAGGAATGCCGGGAATGCCTGGTGGAGGAATGCCCGGAGGAGCGTTGCCCGGCGGTGGGATGCCTGGCATGCCTGGAATGGGAGGTGGTGGATCATCGCCCACGGATGGCCGCGGCCAAATCGATTATTACACGGGAGAATTCGGCACTAAACTGATTGAGTCGCTTGAATCCCGCATCTCGGAAGGCAAATTTGGAGAGGTCCTTAAGGATTTCGAAGGTCCCGCGAGTGCTGGTGGTGGTGGCGCAGGCAGAATGCCCGGTATGCCTGGTGGTGCTGGAATGCCCGGTATGGCCGGCGGAGCTGGAGCAATGCCAGGCATGCCTGGGGGAATGCCGGGCGCTGGAGGCGGCGCAGCAGCAGCTGGCAATTCCAAGGATCCTAAGGGTATCATGCCAGGACTGGTAGTCTTGGGTCTGGGGGGCAAAGATTCGCTCGAGAAGAGAGCCAAGGATCAGAATCTCGATCTGCTGTTTATTTTCGACGTCAACGTCAAGCAGTCCGCCAAGACCGATATTGTTAATAACACGACGACGCTCAGGCTGTACGTTGTCCAGAAACCGGGAGAGGTGGCATTCACTTCCACGGGACTCAACGCTGTCGGCGTCACCAAGCTACGCGAAAAGCCCAAAGACAAGGATCCGGTCGATACCGAAGTGGAGCGGGCGATGGTTGCGGCCGACAAGTTTGCCGTTACCGATATCCCGGCGGCCCTCCAGCCGGAGCATGCCTTGCAGCGGGTCACGCGCATTTCCGGTTCGCAGGAGTCGGAACCACTGATCCATTTGGTGGAAATTCGGGCGTTCAAGGCAATGCGACTGATCAGCGTCCAGCAATTTCAGGACGGGGTAAAAGGCCTGATCGGGCCGGAAAAAGGGGAGACGCTGCTTAAGTCCAACAAGGAGGAAGACCGCCGAGCGGTGCTGGCCTCTTTCCTGCCGCGCAAAACGAAACGATAATCTTTCCAGACGGTCGGCACACTGACGAGTGACAAGGTCAGCTGCCTCCGGCAAGTGCCGGAGGCATTCTCTTGCGCCCCGCTTGAAGTGAGGAACAGGCCATGGAGCGGACAAATTTGAACCTGCAACCTTCCGAGCAAGCGGTGGTCGCAGCCGCTTCGCGAATTTATGCCGGGTACATTGTGTCCGGCCAGGTCGGCGAGGGACAAGAAGAGGGCTGGATGGCGCGGGCCGTTCGCGAAGCTCTGTGGATTGCCCGGCGGGTGGACGACACCGTCATGGCGGACGACGAGATTCGCTCCTAAAGAATTGCACCAGGACTTTGCACCAGAACCTTGTGGAGTTTTCCGGCGTGCCCCGAAAAATCGAAGGGAAAGTCGTTTCCATCAGCGAGAGCGGAAATCTCATCACGGATATCTCGTGCGCCACTTTGGCCGAGGCTCCTCGCGACGGCACCGTCAGCATCCGCTGCGACGAGCATGAAACTGTCGGCTTGTTTACCACCAGCCACAACGAGCCTGAAACGTCTTTCCTTGCCCTGCTGGGTGAAGGGGGCTTTCTGGAACTGACGATCGTTGGGGACAGCGCCAAGATGATGCTGGGAATCCGCGCCGGCGAGCGGGTGTGCGTGCAATGGTAGAGCCGGACTTGGCGAAGTTGGAGGCATGGGACCGCGAGCACGTCTGGCATGCCTTTACGCAAATGGCGGAGCATGTGCCGTTTCTCATCCGGGAGGCTCGCGGCTGCACGCTGGTGGATGTGCAGGGGCGCGAGTATCTCGACGGCGTCTCCAGCCTCTGGTGCAACATCCACGGACATCGCCATCCTCGGCTCGATGCTGCCATTAAGGCCCAACTCGAGGAGGTCGCCCATGTCACGCTGCTCGGGATGGCCCATCCCACTACGGTGAAGCTGGCCCGCCGGCTGGCGGAGCTTGTGCCGGAACTGCCGCACGTCTTCTTTTCCGACAGCGGCGCGAGCGCGGTCGAAGTTGCCCTGAAGATGGCGTTTCAATACTGGCAGCAGTGCGAGCGTCCCCAGCCCAGGAAGACGAAGTTCCTGGCGCTGGAGAATGCTTATCACGGTGACACGCTCGGAAGTGTAAGCGTGGGGGGGGTTGCCCGCTTTCACGAGATGTTTCGCCCGCTGCTTTTCGACGTCATTCGTCTTCCCGCGCCGGATACCTATCGGCTGCCGGCGGGAGTGACTTCCGAAAGGGCATGCGAATATTACATGGCGCAAGTGGAGCGAGCAATTGCCGAGCATCACTATGAACTCGCCGCGGTCGTCATCGAGCCGCTCTTGCAAGCGGCAGCGGGAATGCTTGTGCATCCGGCCGGTTTTCTCGCGGGAGTGCGCGAGATTACCAGGCGGCATGGCGTACTCCTCATCGCGGATGAGGTCGCGGTTGGGATGGGACGCACAGGCACGATGTTCGCCTGCGAACAGGAGCAAGTCGTGCCCGATTTTCTCTGCCTGGCGAAGGGGCTTACCGGCGGATATCTGCCATTGGCGGCGACGATGGCCAGGGATGAAATTTGGCGGGCGTTTCTCGGTAAATACGAGGAGTCGAAGACCTTCTTCCACGGCCATACCTACGGCGGCAATCCGCTGGGGGCGGCTGTAGCGCTCGCCACGCTGGATGTTTTCGACGAGGACCAGACACTGGCCGGCATGCAGCCCAAAGTGCAGCGCCTGGCGGAGCATCTGGCCCGCATCGCGAAGCTCCCGCATGTGGGCGACGTGCGACAGCGGGGACTGATGGCGGGGATTGAATTGGTGAAGGACAAAACGTCCAAAGAGCCGTTTCCCTGGAGCGAACAGCGCGGCATCGTTGCTTGCCGCCATGCGCTCGAGCACGGCGTCTGGCTCCGCCCTCTCGGCAACGTCGTTGTCATCCTACCGCCGCTGGCGATTTCACTGGAAGAACTTGACCGGATTTGCCGGGTGGCGGAGGCGGGGATCATTGAGGCCACGAAGATCTGAGCAATCGCGCCGGCCTACTTGTTCTTATCCTTATCAATCTGCGGCGGCTCGGATTTGTCCCACTTGGCGACTTTCTCTTCTTCGGACGGTTCCTTCAGCGGCCGCACAATCCGGAATCCGACGTTGAGGGCGTCGGTGAGATACCAGATGCTCTGCGGAATCTGCGGGTCCTGCTGTTTCCATTCTTCGCTCGAAGCGACCCGGGCCGCGCTCCGCAAATTCTTGGGGTCGCTGTCCCACGAGCCCCCCCGCACCACGCGGCCATACTCCTTGAGGGGAATTACGAGCGGGTCTTTGGCGACCTTCCCCGCGTCCTGACTGTAGTCGGCCGTATGTGCGTCGAGCACCCATTCGGAGACGTTGCCGTGCATGTCATGCAGTCCCCACGGGTTGGGCTTCTTCTTGCCGATTTTTTGATACTTCTCGTTGCTGTTGTCGTAGAACCAGGCAAACTCGGCTGCCTTCTCCGGGTCATCGCCGAACGAATACGCGGTCTTAGTCCCAGCCCGACATGCATACTCCCACTCCGCCTCCGTCGGCAAGCGGTAGTAGCGGCCGGTCTTGGCGGAGAGCCATTTGCAGAAAGTGCGGCAGGAGTGCTGCGTCATGCAGATGGCCGGGTAGCCCCGTTTCCCCATGCCGAAAGTCATGTCGGTATAAGGTTTCGTCGGCTGGCTAATCTGAAAAATTTCGGATGCCTTATCCCGCACGGTCTCCGCCTCGCTGGCCAGCTTGCGGCGGACGATGTCGAGATCCGCGGACCAGACTTCGTACACGTCCCAGGGAATTTCGCACCTGGCCATCCAGAAGGGAGAAATCTCCACTTCATGCTGCGGCCCCTCATCTTCCTTCCGTCCTTTCTCCCCACCCGGGCTCCCCATCGTGAACTTGCCCCCCGGAATCGGCAGCATCTCGATTTTCTCGTCCGTGTGCTCCAGCAACTCCGCATAGGGCTTCATTTCCTTTTCTGATGCAGCCTCCGCATCCTTCACGGAAATCGGCTGGGGGGGCGCGGCGGAAAGCAAAGTGCCAAATAGGAGCGGCAATAGAACTCCGAATGCAGACATCACGGCGGGGAGGAATTGTCGAACCATGGTAATTCTGATGGGCAAAATCGAAACGAACTGGGTATTGAACTGTTCCTTAATTATACTCGCGGGATGCGGGTTCGGCAGGGTACTGAGTACTCAGCATCAGCCACCATGCTATGGGCAACAGATTACAGACTCTCCTTGCCACGCCGCTGTCGCAAGCAGATTCCAGCTAGCCCGAAACGGCTGAAGGCGCTATTCTTTCTTTAGGGCCTTGTTGAAAATCCCGCCTCCCTATTCCCATCCATGTCCACGCCGCAGGAAGCCATTATTTCCCCACAAGAGGCCCAGCGTCCCTTGTTTCTTGGTGTCGATGTCGGGGGAACAAACATCAAGTTGGGAGTGGTGGACGACGAAGGGCGGGTGGTCGCCAAGACGCAGATTCCGACCGAGGAACAAGCTGGGCCGCCAGACGCCGTAAAGCGGGCGCGGCAGGCTGTGGATGAGTTACTGGGGGAACTTGGCTTCACGATGAAAGACCTGGCAGCCATCGGACTGGCGACGCCAGGGACGATGGACATTCCAGCGGGATTGATTGTGCATCCCCACAATCTGCCGCACTGGTACAACTTTCCGATCAAAAAGTCTGTGGCGGATGCCTTCGGCCTTCCCGTTACTTTTGCCAATGACGCGAACGCAGCCGCTTACGGCGAGTTCTGGGTCGGCAGTGGGAAGGTGTATCACAGCATCGTGTTTTTGACGCTCGGCACGGGCGTCGGGGGCGGCATCATCATTGGCGACCTCTCCGTCGATGGCGAAAACAGCCACGGCAGTGAGTGTGGCCACATCATCGTCGACAACAGCACCTCTGCCCGCATGTGCGGCTGCGGCCAACCGGGGCATTTGGAGGCGTATTGCAGCGCCACCGCCCTGGTGAAGCGGGCAGAGCAGGAACTTGCAGCTCACCTAAGAAAGTCGACGCTCGCCAATCGTGTGGCCAAGGGGCAGGAATTGACCGCTTTGATGATTTCCGAAGAGGCGGAAATCGGCGACGCCCTCTCCAATGACTTGATCCAGGAGCTAGCGACCTGGCTGGGGCTGGGGATCGTCACGCTGATGCACACCATCGACCCCGGAGCCGTCATTCTGGGCGGGGCGATGAATTTTGGGGGGCACGACGCTCCCGTAGGGGCCAAATTCATCGAGCGGGTCCGCTCCGTCGTCCGCCAGCACGCCTTCCCGATTCCCGCCCAGCGGACTACCATCGATTTTGCGACACTCGGCGGCGACGCCGGCTTTATCGGAGCCGCGGGGATCGCCAGGATTGAGTTTCACCGGAAAAAATAAGGGGCTAGGGACTGGGGGCTGGGGACTGGGGAAGAAAAAATTCTGCCCCAGTCCCCAGTCCCTAGCCCCCAGCCCCTGTCCCCCCATGCCCATCGAAAACAAGCACATCCGCAACTTCTGCATCGTGGCCCATATCGACCACGGCAAGAGCACCCTGGCCGACCGGCTGCTGGAATATACCGGTACGGTGGCGATGCGCGAGATGCAGGCGCAGCTCCTGGACGATATGGCCCTGGAGCGGTCGCGGGGGATCACGATCAAGGCCCGCGCGGTGGCGATGAAGTACATTCGCGATGGCCAAGAGTATGAGCTCAATTTGATCGATACTCCGGGCCACGTAGATTTCCATTACGAAGTCAGCCGCTCGCTGGCCTGCTGCGAGGGGGCCGTTCTCGTTGTCGATGCGGCACAGGGCGTCGAAGCCCAGACTCTGGCCAACGCTTTTGCCGCCATGAACGGCAGGCTGCACATCGTTCCCATCATCAACAAGATCGATCTGGCCAATGCCCGCATCGACGAAGTCCTCGTGGAAATGGAACAGAGCCTGGCCATCGACCAGAAAGAGGTCCTCAAAGTCTCCGCCAAAGCCGGCATTGGGATTAAGGAATTACTGAGCGCGATCATCGACCGTGTGCCTCCCCCCACGGGAGACCCCGAGGGTGTGCTGCAGGCCATGGTGTTCGACTCCCACTACGACGATTACCGCGGAGCCATCACCTATGTCCGCGTGATGAATGGCACTGTGAAGCGAGGAACAAAGGTTCGCTTCATCAGCAACAACTCCACGCACGAAGTGGTGGAGCTCGGGCAGTTCACTCCCAAGCAAACGCCGTGCGACAGCCTGCAAGCCGGCCAGGTGGGCTACTTGATTTGCAACATCAAGTCGCTGAGCATGATTCACATCGGGGATACCATTACCATCCCCGGCGACAAAGGGGCGGCTCAACTGCCGGGCTATAAAGAGCCCAAGCGGATGGTCTACTGCGGGCTCTATCCGTCGGATGGCCAGGACTTCACCGAGCTGC
>JBJXFF010000003.1:0-11822 GCA_046153945.1 Pirellulaceae bacterium | reverse complement strand
CAAGACTTTGCCCAAGGAAAAATGGCCCTGACAGTGCCCCACGAGAAGTCTACCGAACTTGAGTGGCCGAAGATAGCAGCGCCCATTCGAAGAAAAGTAGGCCGCCAGTCCTCTGGCGAGCCCCGAGGGTGGACGATTTATCCTGAATGACGCTCTGCGGCAGAGGCCGGTTGCCTCGGCGATGGCGATGGGAGTTCCGGTGCAGACTTCGTTGGCCTGGAAAGTCTTGTGGCGCTCCTGTTCGGCGCGGGTCCCCGACCCTGCCGAAACGGCCGACCGAAGGTCTCCTCTGGGAGCGACACGGGGGGCCGGGGCGAAGAGGAGACCTTCGGTCGGGCAGGTGGCACGGTCAGGAGACCGGCCACAACGGTGGTCTGCTGTTTCCCAGCTTCTGACTCCTGGCCGTTAATATCAGTGGGCTGACGCCCCCCCGCTCGCCTCCCCTGTCCGGGGACTTGACGGACACTTTGGATATGTGTACAATTGAGCCTAATCGGGCCGGAGAGAATCCGGCAGTGTCTTTGACAATTCATATGTACGTTGTGGATAATAAGGGATAAATTGCGCGCGGGCCAGGACCGCGAGCGGCAGGAATTAAAGTCGATAGCCCTGAGACTTGGTAGTTCTTGCACGGAGGTGCTGATCGGTGCGTCCCCGTAGGATCAGGGGGGTGTATCACAAACGGGGCACGTGTATCACATTTGCGCCGAGTCGATTTTCCGCAGAGCCTTGCCAGCGCAAGAGTTGCGACGAAGCGATTTGACGCAAGTCCGTGAAAACAGCGACGCGAAAACCTGTATCACGGTCGTGTGGCCAGCGAATCGGACGGCCTGGAAAGGCCGTCCTACGGCAGGCGTCATCCTTCACTTGTTCCCAAGCTCTGCTTGGGAACTGACGTGTTCGAAGCTCCGCTTCGAGGAAGAAGAGGAAGCGGAGCTTCCAGGCGTGCGTTCCCAAGCGGAGCTTGGGAACGAGGAAAATTACACCGGTTCGACCGCAACCTTGACTTTCGGTTTTTTGGGCTTCTTCGGCTTCTTGGGTTTCCCTTCCGCCTGGGGAGCGGGAGGGGCGACTGTTGGGCGGGGGGCGGCGGGGCGGGTTTCGCTGGGGCGGGAGATGTTGAGGGGGCGGCCGGCGACGCGGACTTTTTTGAGGCCGAGGAACATCTCCAGCGGCATTCCGACCGGGAGATCGACCGTGCTGTAATTGTCGAAGATGGAGATGCGGCCGATGCGGGTGCCGGCGATGCCGGCTTCGTTGGCAATCGCCCCCACGAGATTCCCCGGCATCACCTGGTCGGCGCGTCCCACTTCCACGCGGAAGGTTTCCATCCGCTCTTCCTCCCGGCGAGGACCGGCGTGACGACCGCGGCGGGAATCGGCCGAGCGATCATCGTGCCGATCTCGGCCATGCCGCGGACTGCCGTGACCTTCGGAAAATTCAGCCGCCTGGAACGCATCCTTCACGAGCAGCGGCTTTTCCCCGTTAGCCAGAATGGCCAGTGCCGCGGCAATTTGCTCCACCGGAATTTCGGTGTCGCGGCGATACTGCTCCACGATGGAAGTGAATGCCGTCAGATCGGGATGAGCGAGAGTGGCGGTGATTTTTTCGTGAAACCGGGCGACGCGCTGCTTGTTGATGGCCCGGTTGGAGGGCATTTCCATCGGCTCAATAGTGTGCCGGGTCGCCCGCTCCAGGCTTTGCAGGACATGGCGATCGCGGGGATGGACAAACAGAATCGCTTCCCCGCTCCGTCCCGCCCGTCCCGTGCGACCGATGCGATGGACATAGGCCTCGCTGTCAAACGGCAGATCGTAATTGATGACGTGGCTGACCCGCTGCACATCGAGCCCGCGAGCGGCGACATCGGTTGCGACCACGATATCGATCTTGCCGGAGCGGAGTTGTTCGACAATCTTCTCCCGCTGTTTCTGGGCGACGTCGCCGTTAAGGGCAGCCGCCCGATGGCCGTGTTGCCCGAGGAACTCCACGAGGGGCTCGGTGGTGCTCTTCATCTTCACGAACACGATCACGCCATCGATCGGCTCGGCTTCCAGAATCCGGGCCAGCGTCGCTTCCTTTTGATAAGGGGCGGCAATGACAAACCGCTGGCGAATCGTATCGGCCGCGGCTGTCTTCTGATGAATGGTGATTTCCGCCGGTTTGCGGAGGTGCCGCTGGGCGATGCGGCGGATGGGATCGGGAAGCGTCGCCGAGAACAGAGCGATTTGCCGCTCAGCCGGGACCTGCGTGAGGACCCATTCGACATCCTCGGCAAAACCCATGCGGAGCATTTCGTCCGCTTCGTCGAGGACGAGCGTTTTCAGGCCGTCGACTTTGAGCGAACCACGCCGCATGTGATCCATGACGCGCCCCGGCGTCCCAACAACCACATGGACTCCCCGATCGAGAGCACGAAACTGGACCTCGTAGTCCTGCCCGCCGTAAATGGGAACGACTCTGAGGCCCCGCATGTCGCCGGCATACTTCTCGAAAGCCTTCGCCACTTGGATGGCCAGTTCGCGGGTAGGAGTCAACACCAGCACTTGCGGCCGGCGCTCGGACATCGTGATTCTTTGGAGCAGCGGGAGGGCGAAAGCAGCCGTCTTGCCGGTCCCTGTTTGCGCCTGGCCCAGAACATCACGCCCCTCCAGGATCAGCGGAATCGTTTCCGCCTGAATGGGAGTCGGAATCGTGTAGCCGGAGCTTTCGACGGCCCGAACGAGCGAGTCGTTCAATCCGAGCGCGCGAAACGCACTCTCGGCAATCGGCTCAGCCGCGGATACGTCTTCAGCCGACGACACTTCCGACTGTGCTACTTCAGGCGAGGACTCTTCGGCCGACGGCTCGACAGCCATTGCCACTGCGGCCAATATCTCTTCAGCCGCCTCCGGGGTCGAAAGTTCGGCGAGGAGTTCTGTAATCTCAGCGTCTTGTACGTCAAACTCGGACATGAAACGAAATACCTTTGCCGCTTCGCGGCGATGCGAACCACGCGCATATCGGCACCAAATGAAGGTGCGACACGAACGTTACTAAGGAATGAACCAGCGGGTATGCACGTCACTGCGAGCGTGGGTGCCAACCGCTCGCGGGCAAGAATCCTTCATCGTCCGTCTGAGCTGCCAGCCTGGCTCAGAGCGCATGAAGGGCAGAGATTCTGCAGCCCACCGGGATGCTAAGTCTCGAATATTGCCGAAAAATGCATTTACACAGCACGCAAGTTTACCCGATCGGCCGCAGTTCGGGAAGTGACTAGGGTTATGGAAAGTGGTACCGTTTGGTATCCCAGCGACGATTGCGGGGCTTTTTCGTGCGCGGCTAGAATGAATAAATGGCGAAAGGAATGGGACGCATGAATATTGATAAGATTGCGGCGACCTACGCGATTGTGCTTTGCCTGCTCACTGCAATCGTGACCTTTTTTGCATTGCTCCAGGAAGTCATATTCGGCAACTGGGATTGGTTGCTGGTGACGTTTGCCCTGCACTTGATCTCCGTTATCGGCTATGCCGCCATCATGTCGAAACCGCGCCCTGATGCCTAGGATTTAGGCATCAGGAGTTTTCGAACGGTACCACTATCAGGTTGCGACCTGATCGCGCACGAGCTCGCCAAACAGCTCCGGACGGCGGGTCCGGAGGGTGTAATTGGGATGGCTGCGAGCGGTGGCTAGCAGCGAGGCATCCAGGTCGGCCACGATCATCTCGTCCCGGATTTGCTCGAGCTGAGTATGTTTGAGGATGTCCCCTGTGGGGCCAATCATCATCGCTCCCCCGGGATGGTGCGGCTGGTTGAAGTGCTCCCGCGGGAGGGAATCGACATAACCGGCCCGCCCTGCCTGATCGACATAGACGCAAAAGCAGGCGTTCTCTCGCCCCCGCATCCGGTAGCTGCTGGAGAAATAGTCAAAAACCTTGCGGCGGACAGCGGCCTCGGACTCCGGAGTGTCCTCCCAGCGTCCTTCCCGGGCCGCGTGAGGCATCAGAATCACGTCTGCTCCCCGCAGGGCCACGACGCGGGCCACTTCGGGGAACTGATTGTCGTAACAGATGACAATTCCAACCTTGCACTTCCCCAAATCGAAGACCCGTATCTCGCGCCCCCCTTTGTAGAAGAACGACTCGTCGCGCGACATGTGCAGCTTCCGCTGCTTGCCGATGTAGCCGCTGGGTCCGACGAGCACCTGCGTGTTGTAGACGATGTCGTTTTCTTTCTCACTCATTCCGGCACACAGAATGATGCCCGACTTTTTCGCCATGCCGCACAAGGTCTCCACGCTCTCCCCTTCGGGAATACTTTCGGCGACTTCCCAGGTATTGGGGGTGCAATGGCCATGCACCACAAGTTCCGGAAACACCACCAGGTCCGCGCGCTCCTTTGCAGCAGCTTCGCAAAACTGCTCCATGCGGCGGAGAGTTTCGGCCCGCTTGCCAAGTTCACTGTTCATACTGACGGCAGCAACGCGGATGGTTTGCATGAAAACTCGCTCAGAGAAGTGAGGGACCGGATCGCAAATGGCCAATATATCGCAGCGGCCAGTTCCAATGACAAGCGATCCCAAGCCTGATTTCCGTAAGAAATCTGGAGCGGTTGGATTTTACAGCGTCGCGAGGACGTTACGAAACGACCTTTCCGGGCCATGTTCTGTTGTGGCAGCCTCAAAAGCCGACTAAAATCAAGGATGGTTGATGGGTGCGAAACGATTCTCGCGCTCGTCGGCTCCCGCCGGATGATTTTCCCACCTGAAAAATGTCTATTTCTTCCACGAATTCGTTTTTGGCGAGTCGAATTTTCCGTACTCCCTCGCTGACGCTGCGGGTTAGTGTCTGTGGACTGTTGCTTTTTCTTGGTGTGCCGTTGCACGGCGCTGAGCCGGCGATTGATTTTCGCAATGATATTGAGCCGATTCTTTCCCGTCATGGCTGCAATGCTGGCGGCTGTCATGGGAAGGCGAGCGGGCAGAATGGGTTCAGACTTTCGCTATTTGGGTTTGATGCCGCTTACGACTACGACGAGATTGTGAAGCGGGCTCGAGGGCGGAGAATAAGTGTCTCCGCGCCGGAGCAGAGCCTGCTGCTGGTGAAGGCGACCGGCAAGGTTCCGCACGGCGGCGGGCGGAGACTGGAGCCGGAGAGCGAAGCGTATAAGACGTTGCTGACCTGGATCGCCGGCGGCACACCCGGTTCTTCGCCCGATTCCCCAAAGATTGTCAGCTTGGCGATTGAGCCGAAGCTGCTCGCCATGCAGCGCGGGCAGACGCAGCCGCTGAAGGTGTCGGCCCTGATGTCCAATGGCAAGACGCGAGACGTGACAGCGGAGACGTCATTCTCCAGCAATCTCGACGTCGTCGCCGCCGTCAGCGAAGCGGGGGTCGTGCAGGCCGGGCAGCAGAGCGGCGAAGCGGCCATCATGGCCCGTTATCAGGGGCAGGTCACCGTTTTTTCCGCCATCATTCCGCACGGCCAGCCACTGACGGAGATTCCGAACTTCCAGCCGAACAATTACATCGACAATCTTGCCGCCGAGAAGTGGAAAAAGCTCGGGCTGCTCCCTTCGCCGGTTTGCGATGATGCCACCTTCCTTCGCCGCGTCACCATCGACCTCTGCGGTCGAGTGCCGACGAGCGAAGAGGCGCGGGCGTATCTTGCAGATACGAGCGGCGACAAACGAACCAAAGCCATCGACCGGCTGCTCGATTCGCCCGACTACCCGGCTTTTTTTGCCATGCGGTGGGGGAGCATCCTGCGAAACAGCAACCTGGCGGGCTCCGACAAGGCGGCTTACGCGTTCCACAACTGGATCAAGGACAACATCGCTCGCAACCGCCCCTACGACGAGTTCGTCCGCGGGATCATCGCCGCTGCGGGGGAATGGCAGGACTCCCCGGCCATCAACTGGTACTGGCAATCGCGGGACGACCAACTTCATCAGGTGACCGCGGACACGGCCCAGGTCTTCCTCGGCACGCGGCTGCAATGTGCCCGCTGCCATCATCACCCGTACGAGAAATGGAGCCAGGACGATTACTACGGCCTCGCCGGTTTCTTCACCCGCCTCGGCCGCAAGAGCTTCGGCGAACCGCCGCCGTACTTTGCCAGCGGCACCGTCACGACCGGCGAACGAAACCCGCTGACTGGGCAGGTGCCGGAGCCAAAATATCTCGGCGGCGATGTCGCGAAGTTCACGCCCGAAGAAGACCCGCGGCACGCTCTCGTCGACTGGATGGCCAAGCCCGAAAATCCGCTGTTTGCCAAGGCCCTCGTCAACCGCATGTGGGGACACTTCCTCGGCCGCGGACTGGTGCAGGAAGTGGACGACCTGCGGGAGACCAATCCCCCGTCGAATCCGGAACTGCTTGACGCACTGGCCAAGGATTTTGTCGATCACAAGTTCGACGTGAAGCACATCATCCGGACGATTGTGAATAGCAAGGTCTATCAACTTTCCTCCGAGCCAATGGATGCCAACAAGAACGACCGGCAGAACTTCGCCCGCTTCTACGCCCGCCGGATGATTGCGGAAGTCCTCCTCGATTCCCTCGACCAGGCGACCGGCAGCAAAACCCGCTTCAGCAACGTCGCCAGCACCGCCCGGGCCATCGACCTGCCGCACGAGAACTTTGGCTCGTACTTCCTCGACACCTTCGACCGCCCCCGTCGCGTCACCAGTTGCGAATGTGAACGAAGCAGCGGCGGGACACTCGCCCAGGTGCTGCTACTGGCCAACTCCGATGAGATTGAAAACAAGATCGCCAGCGGCGAAGGCAAAATCGCCAAGTTACTCAAAGACAAGAAGACAGACAAAGAGATTGTTGACGAGCTATACCTCAGCGCGCTGTCCCGCTTTCCCACCGCGGAAGAGCAGGCCACGCTGCTGAAGTTCCTTGAACCATTCGCCGCCAAGCCGCCCGAGCGGCAGCAGGCGGTGGAAGATGTGCTCTGGACGGTTTTGAATGCGAAGGAGTTTATTTTTACGCATTAACGTGAATTTTCTTAATCTTAATCCTACTCTTAATCTTAATCCTCCCCCAGCGGAGAGGCAGGAAGAGAAGAGGAGTAAGATTAGGAGTAAGATTAAGAAGGGAATTCATCCGGATACCCGATTAGAGATGAACGCAGTTTTTTCAGGCCCGACATACGAACAGCTCCTTTCCGGCAGCACGGGGTGGGCTATGGACGAAGGTTCCCTCTTTTTCGAAGGCAAGGGGCGAGTTCACCAGGCGCTGCGAAAAATTGTGAAGCGGCTCGACGATCTCGGAATCCGGTATGCCATCGTCGGAGGCATGGCGCTCGTGCATCACGGCTATCGTCGATTCACCGACGATGTCGATATTCTCTTAACGCGGGAAGACCTTGAAAAACTGCATCGAGAAGTCGAAGGACTCGGTTATTTGCCCCCCTTCGCCGGCAGCAAGCACCTGCGTGATACCGAACTGAGCGTCAAAATAGAATTCCTCACGACCGGCGAGTTTCCCGGCGACGGCAAGCCTAAGCCAGTCGCATTTCCCGAACCTGGTTCCGTTGCGGAAGAAGATGATGGCATCTACTACATCAGTCTCCCCGCGATCATTACCCTCAAGCTCGCGTCCGGCATGACCAACACCGGCCGGCTCAAAGACCTGGCGGACGTTCAAGAAATCATCAAGCTCAAAAAACTCCCTCGCAACTTCGGCAATGACTTGCCGGAGTACGTCAGACCAAAATTCCTGGAAATCTGGGACAACACATCCTCTGGAGAGGAAACCTAAACCATGCTCACCATCCTCGGCTCATCCCACAAAACCTGCGACGGCGTCTCCCGCCGCAGCTTTCTGCAAGTCGGCGCGCTCGCCGCCGGCGGCCTGACGCTGGCGGATGCGCTGCGCTTTGAAAATCAGGCACACGCCGTCCAGCCCGGAATGTCCACCCGCAAAAAAGCCGTCATCCAGATCTGGCTAGCCGGCGGCCCCAGCCATATCGACATGTACGACCTCAAGCCGGAAGCACCGGCCGAGTTCCGCGGGGAGTTCCGCCCCATCGCGACGAACGTGAAGGGGATCGACATTGGCGAGCATCTGCCGCTGCAAGCGAAGGTCATGGACAAAATGGCCATCGTCCGCTCGGCGTATCACACCAACGCCGGCCACGGCATGGGCTCGCAGTGGATGCTCACCGGTTATCAGCCGACGATTGAAGTCAGCGACAACATCTATCCCTCGTGCGGCAGCGTCGTCGCCCGGATGAAAGGGCCGAATGAGCCGGGGCTGCCGGCGTACGTCAATCTGCCGCGGCCACTCGGCCTCGGCAAGGCGGCCTATCTCGGGGCGTCGTACAACCCGTTCTCCCCCGACGACGACCCGAACCGCGACGGCTTTCAGGTCCGGAACATGAAGCTCCCCGGCCGCGTCACGCTGGAACGGCTCGACCGCCGCAAGGGTTTGCAGGCCCAGATCGACAAAATCCGCCGCGACGTGGACATCAAGGGGGACATCGAAGGTCTCGACAAGCACTACCGCGACGCGATGGAGATGGTGACGAGCGACAAAGCCCAGAAGGCGTTCGACATCGCCAAGGAAGACCCCAAAGTCCGCGACAACTACGGCCGGCACGACATGGGCCAAAGCTGCCTCCTCGCCCGCCGCCTCGTCGAAGCCGGCGTCAGCTACGTCACCATTCAGGCCGGCGGCGGCTGGGACACGCACGGCGACAACTTCAAACAGCTCAAGGACAACCTGCTCCCCAAATTCGACCGGGCGGTGGCGGCCCTGGTGCAAGACCTCTACGACCGGGGCCTGGCGAGCGACGTCCTCGTGATGGCCTTCGGCGAATTCGGCCGCACCCCACGAATCAACGGCGGAGCCGGCCGCGACCACTGGCCGGGTGCGATGAGCATCCTCTTCGCCGGCGGCGGCCTCCGCATGGGCCAGGCCATCGGCACCACCGACCCCCGCGCCGAAGCCCCGGCCACCAAACCCTACTCCCCCGGCTGCGTCCTCAGCACGATGTACCACACCCTCGGCATCAACTACAAACACCCCTTCCACGACCAGGCCAACCGCCCGCTGCAGATTCTGGCGGAAGGGAAGCCGATTGAGGAGCTGATATAACTTCCCCTCTCTCCTTGGGAGAGCCAGGCTGTTTCGGCACGTTGGACTTCTGCTTTTGCCCATCCATCGCTAGAGGATGCCTCGCCGGGAAGTAGACCCAGTGACCAGATGCAGAAACTTCGCGCCGCCCTCAATTTGATTTGGCTCGATGAGCTGTTTGTGGGGCACGGAATCGTCACGATCGGTTTCTTGCTTTTTCTTAGGACTCTCACGGATCCGTCCCAAGTCGCCGCCCTGGTGGCGGTCGGTCTCATCTCCACGCAGGTCTGCCTGATCACGGCCTGGTCGACTTGGTCGCCGGAACGGTTGGAAGTGCGAGCGGGCCGGCTGCTGTGGCGCATGGGTTGGCTGTACCTGGCGTTGCTCCTCCTCGCCGGTCTGAACGAAGACCGGCACTTGATGCTGCTTTGGTCGTTGCCGCTGGCCATGGGCTGCTTTGTTCTGGCGACGTGGCTGCCGGCGGAAGTTCTTCGCTGGTTTCGCTGGCGGCGAATTCAGCGGGGCGAGTTGCCAGTTCCGCTGCCGCGGTTTCAGTTCCGCCTCGCCGATGTTCTCAGATGGACAACTCTGGTCTGCATGCTTTTAGCGGTGATGTCCCGTTATCGAGACGAAGCGACAGGCTATTTGGAGGACCTGGGATACGTCATCTTGATTTTCTTCGGCGTCGTGGCTTCCGTCCCCACGGGACTCGTCGTAACGCTTCTGCTCTGGCTGACGATGGGCCAGCGCTGGACCAGGGCGCGGACCATCGTGACCGGCCTTCTCGCGACCGCCGGGCTTATCCACTCCGCCTTGGCAGCGTACTTTGGCCTGGACAAGGACGCACCCGACAACGAACTCTGGGCAGCCATCTGGGGGCTCTCCGCCATCGGCTGCTCCGTCACTCTGGTGACCGCCGCCATTCTCCGCTTCCAAGGCTGGCGAGTCGCCCGAAAACCGCGGCAAGAAAAGTCGGCCGCGAGTCCCCTCGCGAGCCCCGAGAGTTGACACATTGACCCGAGCGATGTTGAGCAGCAGTTGACGCCAAACCTCACGGCAGTATCCGTATCGTCGGCGTTCACATTCCCGAGCGGGAAGCGCCCACGGGGGGCGAGCCGGGAAAGAATTTCCGGAAATCCGGACGAGGCGGGCAAAAGCCCCGAAGGGTTGGGCGGCGACGGTGACCAGATCTTATTCCTTGACACCTAGCGTCTGCAGCAGTTCCACGATTTCCTTGTAGCCTTCACGATCAAGGCGAGGATCATTCTCATAGGCACCGGCCAGTCCGCTGCGGGCGCGCTGCAGCGCCCCTTCCGTCTTGGCGCCGCGACCAACAAGAATCGGGATGATCCGCTTCTGCCGATGGATGACCGCGGCGGTCAACGGTGTCGAACCGTAGTCCTGTTCGCGGCCTTCAATGTCGGCTCCGTGGTCCAGAAGCCACTCCACCCATTCCGGTTTGTCGTCGTAGACGCAACAGTGCAGCGGCGGCGGGACGACATATACAGGATCGATCTCGTCGGGATCGGCCGTGATGACTCGCAGGGCCAAATCGAAATCGTTCGGGTCGATGGCATCGAAGAGGGGCGCTTGTTCCTGCGACGGAAAACCAACGGGGGGACTCAGCTCGAAAAACGAGCCGGTCCTTGCAGCGAGCAACCGAAAGCCGCAATAACGTGAGCGACCGCCGGGACCCAGGCCCCAGCGCTGGGCACAGCGGCAGAAGCGGGCACTGCTGCGGCAGCTCCCTCCGCGAACGGACCGACACCCCACAGGGCAACAGCTCACAAAGAAACAGTCCTGACACCATTCCCAGACATTGCCGAGCATGTCGTGGAACCCCCACGCGTTGGGCGTCTTCTGACCGACGGCGTGCGGTTTTCCGTCCGCATTGTGCTGATACCACGCCACATCCTGCGGCTTGCCATGCCGCGGTGCCGAGCTTCCCGCCCGGCAGGCGTATTCCCACTCGGCGTCCGTCGGCAGGCGATATTCCCAGTCATGAGCGAGAACTCCGGCTTTGCGGTCGAGCTGGGTGAGCTTCAGACAGTACTCACTGGCCTGGTCCCAGGTCACGCAGTCCACCGGCGCATCCCCCATCTGCTCATGGTCCGTCGGATTCGTGCCTGTGACCGCTTCATACTGCTCCTGAGTGACCGGGGTTTTCCCCAGATAGAAGTCGCTGGCGAGCGTGACTTCGCGCTGCAGTTCCCAAGCCCGATGGCCGTCCTCGGACTCCGGACTCCCGATGGTGAAAGAACCGGCAGGGACCCTGATCATCACGCCGCCGACGGAAGTCTGGAATTCTGATGTTAGTGATTTTGGCATGACGATTTGGCCTCGCTCCACAAATCGGCGGCTGAGTTGTTCATCCACTCCATTATCCTGCACCAAACAGTGCAGTGCCAGACTCGTGTTACGGCACACTTCCGTAAATATTGGCATGGTATGACAATGGAAGGCGTTCCCCAATTCAACCTCTGGGGGACGGGAGTCATTGGCGTAATCGCGTCAGCGGCGTGGTGCGTTTTTGCGCGCCAATGACTCCCGACCCCGATGCAACTTACGGGCACCCGTTCCGACTTCCGCGCCAGTGCAGTAGGGCAATTCGATGTTTGGGCTTGAGGCGACTCGCGGTAGAATGCGCCCCAAGGAGTCTGCTTATGAGCAACAAATCTGGATTCGCGGGGCCGGTTACCATCGCCGCTGTCGGCCTGCTGGTGCTCTTTCCCCTTCTCTATATCCTTTCCACCGG
>JBJXFF010000207.1:0-26696 GCA_046153945.1 Pirellulaceae bacterium | reverse complement strand
ACCGTGGGGTAGGCTTCTAGCCTGCCCTGGAATTTTTCTGGGCAGGCTGGAAGCCTACCCCGCCTACTTTTTTAGTTCTTCCAGCCGCTTTTGGACCTTGGCAACCGCGGGGGCGTATTCGGCGTTGTCGCCATAAAGGGAGACAATTCCAGACAGGATTTTACGGGCCTCGAGAACCTTGCCGTCCTTCTGCAACTGCTCCGCTTGGGCCAGTTTTTCGTCAATGAACTTTCCTCGCTCGTCCGCCACCGCCGATTTGTCGTCTTTGAGCCGGTTCAGTTCCCGCTGGGCCAGCAGCACATACAGCCGGTCGTCCCCCTCGGGCTTGATCAGGTCCACGATGCTCTGGTATTTATCCAGGGCTGTGACGCGGTCCCCAAAGTCCTCGAATTTCGAGGCGTCCAGATAGAGCCGGGCCGCTTCGATGGTCGGCTCGCGGCCGGTCTTGTGCAAAATCTTCAGCCGATTTTCCGCCATCTGCATGTCGATGCCATCCAGATGCTCCTGAGCCCGGCGGGCGGCCTCGGTGCCGGGATGCTCCTCGACCAACGGGCGGAGATAAGAAAGTTCCGCTTCCCGCTGCCGGGTTGGATCTCCGGATGCCATCAAGCGGTCGGCTGTATCGATCATCTTTTCGGGGCTCTGCGGCCAAAGTGACCAGACTAAAACCGAGGTGAGCATTGTCAACAGACCGCCAAGTGCCAATGTCATTGCCGTGGCGACGAACCAGGGGCGCTCGTAGAGCGGCGTTTCATTGCCGGACGGATAATGCCCGGCTGCCGCGGCAGCTTTGCGACCGACGAGACGACGGACTTCTTCCTTATCGACTCCCATCTTAAGCGAACTAATGCCACCCAGCGCATGCTGCGTAACGCCGCCGCCGGCTGCGACGCGCCTTCTGGTTTCCTGAAGCGCCAGGAGGACAGAGCCGGCAGAGTAAGGCCGCTTGTCCGGGTGCTTTTCCAGTAGTTGGGCAACCAGGGCGTCGAGCCAAATGGGGCAATCGAGCACCACCGTCGAGACTCGCGGCGGAGCTTCGCCGAGTTGCTTCCGGGCGATCTCCTCGCCGCTCCCTTCAAAAGGAGGCCGTCCTGTCAGCATGTAAAACAGCAAGCAGCCGAGCGAATAGAGGTCGGACTTGGGTCCCGCGTTCTCGCCGCGAATCTGCTCGGGGGATTGAAACGCCAGACGAGTTTGGGTCCGATTCTGAGAAGAATGGCAGAAGGGATTTTTGGCCCGGTCGCGGCGGAAGTCGAGAACCTTGATTCGCTCCTCGGAGGTCACCATGACTTTGTCCGGGACCAAATCATGATGCGCCAGTTCCAACTCGTGAGCGGCCTGGAGTGCCGTGGCAATCTCCTCGCCGAAATCGACCGTTTGCTCCCAGGAGAGGCGGCCGCGGCGACCGACAATGGCCGAGAGCGTTTCCCCTTCGACAATCTCCAGCGCGATATAGCCGTGGCTCTTATCGAGCGTCCCTCCAAAGCACTTCACCACCTGCGGCTCATGCAGCCGTTTGAGCAGGGCCATTTCGTCGGAGAAGTCATTGCGAACATGCTGATTAGCCGCGAGGGGAATGGAAAAGACCTTCAGCGCCACCTGCCGCCGCTGCTGGAGGTGAATGGCCCGGTAGACGCTGGACTGCTGCCCTCCCAGCTTCTCTTCGAGCGCAAAAGGTCCAATCTTGGACACATTCATAGAGTTGCCTCCTCCCCGCGAATGAGCCGTTCCAAAGCCGGTCCGCGAGCCACTTCAATTCTCTGGTTCCGCCGTTCATTGTAAATCGGGCAAAGATTTGGCGAAACCGATTTAGCCCACTATGCTATAATTCGTTGCGCACGCATATTGCCTTCCAAACTCGCCCTTGAGCCAAGTGCTCCAACCTGCCTGTGTCACTCACCACCTCTCCCTCGAAATTCGGCAACCTTGCCGAACTCATCGATTCGCTAGGCGGAATTCCGCTCGAGCGCATTCGAGTAGACCCGCCCCTTGGGACAGGGACCATCGACGACATCGTAAGCATCGAAGAGAAGGAAGGTCGCCTTTGCGAGATGATTGAGGGTGTGCTCGTGGAGAAAACCATGGGATATTTCGAGTCGGAAATTGCAGTTTTGTTGGCTGCGGCTTTGATTCAGTTTGTCAAAAAGAACGACTTGGGAGTGGTCACCGGCGAGGGGGGCATGATCCTTTTTCCCGGCAATCAGGTCCGTATCCCAGACGTGGCGTTTGTAAGCTGGGAGCGATTCTTGGAGGCTGAAGCCGAAGGTCAGTCGGTTCCCGAGCTAGTCCCCGATTTGGCCGTCGAAGTACTCAGCCCTGGCAATTCGGCCGGCGAAATGTCACTCAAGCTTGAAGTCTACTTTCGCGCCGGTGTTCGCCTAGTTTGGTACGTCGATCCCGTCGCTAAGTCCGTGACCGTCTATACCTCGGTGAATCGCAGCAAAGTAATTCCACTCGAAGGAACATTGGACGGAGGCAAAGTGCTCCCCGGTTTTGAACTGCCGGTGCGCGATTTGTTTGCCGCCAAAAAGAGCCGTTCCAATAAGAATGGACATCGCGGCAAACGCTGATTGAGTCCAGCGTTATTCTTCCGCCCCCCCTTTTGTCCTCCCCATCGCCACATCGAATTGTGAAAGGGCCGGGATGAGCATGGCGGCGGTCGTGAAGCCATACGCGAAGCAGGAAACCATGAAGACCTGAGACCAGTGGTCGGCCAGGAAGCTGGTGACCGCGAAAAAAGTGAAGAAGGGGAGGATGATGCTGGCGGCACCGATGGCGGCCGAGGGATTGCGGACGCCGAGGGTGACGAACAGACCCACGCCGCCGCCGAAGATGAAGGCCAGGAACGGCCCAAGCTGCGTCTGGAAGGAGTTGTTGAACGAAATCATCAGCAGGATGAGGGTGACGACGCCGAGGAACAGGAAAAACACATTCCCCAGGCTCACCCCAATCGCCGAACGGCTGTTGGCGTAGGTCAAGCCGCAGTGCACGCCGAGCATGATGACAAAGAACGTCATCACGGCATGGCCCACGACGAGATAAAACAGGTTTTCCAGCGATAGCCCGCCGGCCCACCAAAGAAAGAAGCAAAGGGCCAGCGGCAGCAGGATCATCTCCTTGGTGACGTACGCCACGCCGAGCATCTTGCCGAAGATGAACTCCTTGGGAGTTAGATCGGTGACGAGAAGTAGATCGAGCGCGCCGCCGTCCCGCTCGTTGGTGATGCTCGTCACCGCCAGGGCATTCACGATGACGAGGCTGACGAGGAAGAACGGTGCTAGTGGACCGACAGCGACAGGAATGATCGCACCTTCTTGGCTCCGTTCCAAAGCCGCACGACTCTCGACCTGGAAATAGATGGCCGCAGCGGCCATCACGAAGAGGAGCAAATAGCCGAGGCGAATGAACACGACCTTGCGGCCGTAGGCCCAGGTACACATTTCCCGCCAGAGGACCGGGTTGTCCCAAACCTCGCGGCTCTTGTGGCTGACGCTGCGAATGCGAGCATCGACATGGGCGGAACGGGCAGCTTCCGCGACTTCCTTGGTCACGCTTCCCGCGGCCTGTCGCTCTTCAAGCTGCTTCACATCATGGTCAGCACTGAAAATGCCTGTTGCCGTTTCTTCGGTTTGCCCGGGATGAACATCGCGGCCCGGATTCCAGACGCGGAGCATCACAATGCCGACAAGGTTGAGCAGCGCGGCGACACTGACAGCAAACAGAACAAACAGATTTTCTCCTGCCAGCAGCCCTGCGGCGGCACTCTTGTAGGGATGGACCGCGGCCATAATGGCTAGATACGGACTGGCGGCGGAGGCGAGCGTGTTTACGCTCATGCCACCGATTTCCCGGTCACCATAAACAAGGGCAATTCCCTGCCACGCACCGAGCCAGGTGACAAGGACAAGCACCGTGATGGCGAGAGACTGAAATGTCTTCTCGCGGCCAAGGGCCACCGTGGAGCCCAAGCTGCCGGCTGCAAGGACGGTGGCGAGAGTGACCGCGAAGACCCGCAGAACCTGCTCGAGCGAAACGCCGCCGAACAACGTCATCAGCATGAAGATAGGGAGCGCGGCCAGCAGCATCACAAAGACATCGAGCAAGCTGGCAAAGAGTTTTCCCAGGACCAATTCATGGTTGGAAAGCCGAGTCATCAGCAGCAGGAGCATCGTCCGCTTGTCTTTTTCCTGGGCCACGCCACTGACCGCCGATTGGGCCGCCAGGAACGCCAAGAGGGCGAGTTGCAACTGGGCCAGAATCTGGAACAGCATGGAACCGAAGCGGGCAATGTCGCCCACGTTGCGGACGTTTTGCGTTCCGGCCATCAGCAGCCACGCCGTGACCATCAGGACAAACAGCACCAGCGGATACGCCGTCCGATAGATGTAATGAGCGGCCCGACGAGGAGCGATGGCAAGTTCGCGGGTGAAGATAGGGCCGATGAGCATCAGGCGATTTCAGGTGGTGGATTTCAGATTGTGGGCAAGATTTGAGCTATACGGCGGCCAAGTCCAATTGGGGTGACTTGCGTCAGCAGAAAGGGGGAATTATATCGGAGGCTGCTTGGAACCGGCAGCCGACGAGATTCAGCTTATTGCCAAGAAGTTGAACCTTGGGGACCTCCGCAAATCAGACCGCACGGCCGTTGGCAGCATCCTAAACTATTAGCCTGTCAATACTTATGCCACAATTCCCAGTCGGCAGCAATAATCCCACTCAGTTACGCATCTAATCATTGAAAGCCGCCACATGCCGCCGGCTGCGGCAGGGAGTGCGACGTTGTTACCGACGGAAGAGCCTAACGCATCTTGCGAACAGCTATCGTCCGAGGTAGTGGCGTCACTCTACGCCGAGCATGGGGACGAATTGCGGCGGTTTTTGCAGGGTGTTTTGCGGGATAGCACTCTCGCGGCAGACTGCCTTCAGGCGACCTTCACCAAGTTGGTCGAGCGGGGGCACGAAACGCGGGAGGAGACTCGCAAAGCCTGGCTGTTCCGAGTTGCCTTTCACGAGGCAATGGCCTTTCGCCGTCGGGCGGCCGTGGGCGACAAGGTGATTCGCCGGGTTGCCTGGCAGGAGGCCGCGGCACCTCCTTCCGCGGAGGAGCGGGCTATCGGGCAAGAAGCGGTGGAAGCGGTGAAAGCCGCCCTTAGCGAACTCCGCCCGGAAGAACGCCAGATTGTGCGAATGAGAATTTACGAAGAGAAGACCTTTGCCGTCATTTCCGAGGAGCTCGGTATCCCTCTGGGGACCGCCCTCGGGCGCATGCGAATGGCCCTAATGAAACTGAAAACCAAACTGGACGATAAGCCGTGACCCCCTTCAACAACCAAACCAAAGACGACCGCGAGTGGCTGGCGTTTCGCTACATTGCCGGCGAACTTTCCGGCGATGAGACGGTCGCTTTTGAGGCGGAGTTAGAAACCAGCCAGGTAGTCCGCGAAGCGGTGGCTCGCGCCGTTGAATTGAGCCAGGCAGTGGCCATTGCTGAGTCTCAGCAAGTCGTATTGGTGGAAGCCGCACCGCGAGGCATCCGTAGCAGGTCTTGGATTCCTGTGATTGGCTGGATCACTGCGGGCGCTGTGGCGGCGTCCGTTGCTGGGGCCGTTTGGTGGAATATGCCGGGTTTCCAGTCGGACAATTCCAGTATTGCCGAGAATTGGGCCGCGATGCGGGCTGTCGATCCCCCAGCACCATCCGTTGAAGCACCGGCTGAACTGGGTCCAGCTTTGGATGCTGCCGATGCCGCCCCCTCCTGGATGACTGCCGGCGTTATCAGCCTCAGTGGTGGCAAAGTAGAGGATGACGGCGATGGCGACGGCAAGCCGGATGGGTCGTGGGACGACGAGGTCATGGAGAATTAGCTCGTGAGATTGCTTCTGATCATTTCGTTGTTTGCCGTCCTGTTTGCGGGCGCTGCCTTTGCGCAAGAAAAGACATCCAAGACTGACCTGCCCGCGGGAAAGTCGGATGCTGCTGACAAGGCGATCCCACCCAAGGGTAAAGCCGAGCTGCCGATGACGGCGGAGCGGGAAGCGGCTGTGATGACGTTCGTCCAGCAGAACCACGCGGAACTTAAAGAGCTGTTGACCCACCTGCGTGACAATCGCCGCAAGGATTATGAGCGGGCGATTCGCGAGCTTTATCGTGATGCAGAGCGAATCGGACAAATCAAAGATCGAGACGGCAAACAATACGAGTTGGAACTCAAAGCCTGGACGATCAAATCTCGAATTCAACTCCTGACCGCTCAGTTGGTGATGGGTGATAAGGAAGAGATTCGCAGCCAACTCAAGACGCTGCTGAGCGAACAGTTTGACGTCCGTTCCGCCCTGATGCTGCGCGAGCGGGAACGATTGCAAGAACGCCTGACTCGCCTCGATCTGGACATTGTCCGCGTCGAAGCCGAGCGGCAGAGAGTTATTGAAAACCAGTTGCTGGTTCTAACCAAGTCCGCAGCGGACTCGAAGAACAAAGTGAAGGTCGCGAAGAACGGTCCCAAGCCGGCGGCAAAAAAGCCAATCAAGCCGACCGTGAATCAGCCAGATAAGTAAGGAAATCCCATGTCGATTCGCACACTCCTCCTGACACTTGGCGGCCTGGGGGCCGCCTGCTTGTTCGCTGTTACCCGTGGAAATACCGCCCGTGGCGACGAACAAGGGGCGGCTCCCCAGGAGCTTTTACCCATCAGCCAGCGGTTTGCCCCGGAAGACGTTGCCGAGGAGCCCTCGTTTCAACGGCACGTCAGCCCTCTCTTCGGCCGACTCGGTTGCAACGGCCGCGCCTGCCATGGCTCGTTCCAGGGACGCGGAGGCTTTCGGCTTTCGCTGTTCGGCTACGACTTTAAAGCGGACCACGAATCGCTGGTGAAAGGTGACAAGCCGCGGGTGAACACTGCCAGCCCGCTCGATAGCTTGATCCTGACCAAGCCGACGAGCGAAGAGCTTCATGAAGGTGGTGAGCGGTACAAAAAGGACAGCTGGGAATACAACGTTTTCCGCCGCTGGGTGGAATGCGGCGCGAAATTCGATGCCGCGAAGGATGTAGAGAAGCTTGCCCGCCTGGAAGTGACCCCGAGCGAAATTCTCTTCGCCAACGCCGGGGAATCCGTGCAACTCAAGGCCGTGGCTGTCTGGCCGGACGGCACGCGCGAAGATGTCACTCCCCTCTGCCGCTTTGTTACCAACAGCGAACAAGTCAGCAAGATCAACGAACGGGGCCTCGTCACCGCGACCGAGCCAGGGGATACGCACGTCGTCATTTTCTATGACAACGCGGTGGTGCCGGTTCCCGTCATTCGCCCCGTTACCGACAAGTTTGGTGACAAGTATCCCCAAGTCGCCACGTTCAACAAGGTCGACGAACTCGTGATTCAGAAGCTCCGCAAGCTCGGTGTCGTTCCTTCGGAAGTCGCCAATGATGCCGAGTTCCTCCGCCGCGTCAGCTTGGACCTAACCGGGACGCTGCCAACGCCAACCGAAGTGGAAGCATTCCTGGCCGATCCCTCCTCGCAAAAGCGAGCCGCCAAAATTGACGAACTGCTCGCCAGCCCGGCTTACGCGGCCTGGTGGACGACCAAGCTTTGCGACTACACCGGCAACAACGACCGCGCGCTCAATAACGTGATGCCCATCCAAGGCACCACATCCCAGGGCTGGTACGACTGGATTTATAAGCGGGTCGCGGACAACACTCCTTACGACAAGATTGTCGAAGGAATCGTCTTGGCCAAAAGCCGAAAAGAAGGGCAGAACTACTCTGAGTATTGCCAGGAAATGAGTGAGATCTATCATCCCAATTCTGATAAGAAATTCGCCGACCGTGAAAGCATGCCGTACTACTGGGCCCGCAACAACCTCCGCCAACCGGAGGAGAAGGCCATCGGCTTTGCTTATACCTTCCTTGGAGTCCGCATCCAGTGCGCCCAATGCCATAAGCATCCGTTCGATCAGTGGTCCAAGGATGACTTCGACGCTTTCAAGGGATTCTTTACCCGCGTGCAATTCAGCCCCAATGGAGCTCGCGACAAAGAAACCCAGGAGCAGTACAAGGGCATCATGGCCAAGCTGGAGATGCCCACGGACAACAAGATGGGTGGCAACGACATTCGCCGGGCATTGCCTGAGAAGCTTAAAGCGGGTCTGACAATACCGTTTGGCGAGTTGTTTGTCATGACGCCTAATCCGCAAGCACGTCAGCGGCCTGACAATGGCAAGCCGAACAAGAATCGTCCTCCAGTGCCGCAGGCCAAGGCCCGAATTCTTGGTGGCGAAGACATGAATCTCAATGACGTGGCGGATGCTCGCACTCCGCTGATGGATTGGCTTCGCGGCAAGGATAATCCGTACTTTGCGAGGGCCTTTGTAAACCGCGTTTGGGCCAGTTATTTCAATGTCGGAATTGTGCAGCCCGCAGACGACCTGAGCTTGGCGAACCCGCCGAGCAACAAGCCGCTGCTGGACTATTTGGCCGCGGGATTTGTGGAACACAACTTCGATATCAAGTGGCTCCATCGTGAGATATTGAACAGCCGCACGTACCAGCTCACCTGGCAACCGAACGAAACGAATGCCAAGGATGAGCGAAACTTTAGCCGAGCCGTGCCGCGGCGATTGCCGGCGGAAGTTGCTTACGACGCCGTGCAGATGGCCATGGCCTCCGATGCCAAAGCCGCCACAATGCGGACCGACCTGAAGAACCGGGCCATCGCCATTCCCGGTGCTAGCGCCCAGAACCAAGGAAATCGGGGTGGAAACACCGGCTTTGCCCTGACTGTGTTTGGCCGGAACATCCGCGAGAGCAATTGCGACTGCGACCGCTCGATGGAAGCCAGCCTGCTGCAAACCGTCTTCTTGCAAAATGACAATCAGGTCCTCTCCCAGATAAGCGGAGGCAAGGATACCTGGACGGATGACCTTGCCAAGAAATTCCGCCCCAAGCTCGACCCCAGCAAAAAGGCTGAGCAAATTGCGGCGATCGGGAAAGAAGTCATCAAGGTAAGGAATCGGATTGAGCGAGTCACCAAGGAAGACAACAAAGAACAACTCGAGCGGCTGCAAGCGCGGCTTGCGGAACTGAGCAAGAGTCTGGATGAACTGACCGTAGAGCCCAAGGCGGAGCCGATGGAAAATGCTCCCGAGCTTGTGAAGCAGGTCTATCTGCGGACGCTCAGCCGCTATCCGTCACCCGACGAGATGAGCCGCTGCACGGAGTTCCTGGCATCCGCTTCCAGCCCGCTGGAAGGTGCCAAGGGACTGCTCTGGACGCTGATCAATACCAAGGAATTTATCGTCAACCACTAAGAGGCGAGCGGGGGGCGTCAGCCCCCTGATGCTTCTTAAGAATATAACCAAACCAATCCTGCTCACGTTTCCAAGGAGTTTTAAGATGGCGATTTCCCTCACCTGCGACGGTGCAACCCGCCGCGATTTTCTCAAGGTTGGTGCCGTGGGCGCGGGCCTCTCTCTTTCGGGCTTTCTCCGCATGGCGGCTGCGGGGGAAGTGAAGGGGGCGAAGGCGACATCGGCTATCTTTATCAACTTAAACGGCGGTCCGTCGCACATGGACACGTTCGATCTTAAGCCGGACGCCCCTGCCGATTTTCGAGGTGCGTTCAATCCGATTAAGACGAACGTTCCCGGCATGGAGATCGGCGAGCATCTGCCCAAACTGGCGCAGTGCGCGGATAAGTTCGCCCTGCTTCGCGGCGTGACCCACACGCTTGGCGCTCATGAACTCGGCACGGAATACGTCAACTCCGGCAACCGGCCGATTCCGTCTCTGGAGTATCCCGGGTACGGCGTCGTCTTCAGCAAAGAGAACGTGGCAACCGCTCCCAAGGATCTGCCGCCGTTTGTCGCAATTCCCAACAGCAGCCAGCGAGCCGGCTTCCTGGGAGTGCAATACGCTCCGCTCAACACCGGCAGCACACCGCGCCCCGGCCAACCGTTCAATGTCCGTGGGATTTCGCTGTCCGGCGGTGTGACGATCGAAGAAGTCGAGCGGCGGCAGAATCTGCTGGCCAATCTCGACAAGACGTTTGCCGCAGTCGAAAAGGACAGTCAGCTTTTGACCGGTCTGGACCGCTTCAGCGAGCAGGCCCACGCCATCATCACCAGCAAGCGGGCCCGCGACGCCTTCGACATCAGCAAGGAGGACGCTAAGTTCGCCGCGCCCTTCGGCAGCGAAGGTTTTGGCCAAAGCTGCCTGCTGGCTACGCGCTTGGTCGAATCCGGCGTCCGCTTCTGTTCCATCTCGCTCGGCGGCTGGGACACGCACGGCACCAACTTCACCACGCTCAAGACCCGGCTCTGCCCAACGCTGGATACCGGCCTGTCGGCACTGCTCAATGGACTCTCGCAGAAAGGACTGCTGGAAAGCACGGTGGTCTTCGTCACCGGCGAATTCGGCCGTACGCCTAAGATCAACCAGCGCAGTGCGGAAGGTGGCCGCGACCACTACCCGCGGTGCATGTTCATGGTCATGGCTGGCGGCGGCATTAAGGGTGGCCAGGTGATTGGCGAGAGCGACGACAAAGCAACGATGCCCAAAAACGAAGGCTTCTCGCCAGCCGATGTGGCCGCGTCTTTCTACAAGGCACTCGGCATCGACCACACCAAGGAGTATCAAACGAACACCGGCCGGCCGATCATGATCGTCCGGGATGGCAACGTGATTCCGGCCTTGTTTGCGTAACTGACAACCGATTGTGTGCCGCGCCCACGGCTTTGCGTGGGCGTGAGTGCAAAGTCGCCAATAATCCGCAGGGATGCGCATCGTACTTTTAGCATCTAGCGCGGGGACAAAAACTCACCACACCCGCGGAACCATTCACATCTCTCCGGAGCAGTTTGTATGAAGACCATGACCAGATTGTTTTTTGTCCTCGGCCTCCTGGCACTTGCCGGAGTCGCTTTCGGCGCTGAAGACGCCAAAAAGGAAAAGAAGGGTGGCAAGCGAGGGGACCCCGCGGCAGCCATCAAGGCCAAATTGGAGTCACTTGATCTGTCGGCCGAGCAGAAGGAGAAAATCGAAAAGCTCGTCGCCGAGCACGGCCCCAAATTGAAAGCCGCCGCTGAAAAGGCCGCTGGCAGCCTGACCGACGAACAGAAGAAGGCCCGTGGTGAAGCGGCGAAAGCCGCGAAGGACGCCGGAAAAAAGGGAAAAGAAGCGCAAGAAGAAATCAACGCCGCCATCAAGCTAACCGACGACCAGAAGAAGGCGATGGAAGAAGCCACTAAAGCACAGAAGGAAACAACGGCAGCTTTCACCGCTGCCGTTTCCGAAGTTCTCACTCCCGAGCAGAGAGAAAAGGCAAAACTTGGGGGCGGTGGAAAGAAGAAGAAAGACAAGTAGTTTTCAGCCCGCAGACTTCCGAGCCCTACCCATAGCGCGAGACCGCAGAAGGCGAGAGCCAGGATGCGACCCGCGCTATTTTTGTTTCTTGGGGCAATCAGGAGGCGCGGGAAGGCAAAGTAATGGATGGCAAAATCATAAAGACCAAGAATCAAGTTCCAGAACCCTCGACCACAAACCGAGCGCTGACTGTTCCGTTGCGGTGTTTGCCTTTATCATTTTGCCATTCCGTTCGACTGCCAAATGGGGAAATCCTCTCGTGGACCTTCAACTATCCAAGCAACCAGCCCTCATCTTCGGCGGAGCCAGCGGAATTGGCCGGGCGATCGCGCGGGAGTTCGCGGCGGAATGCGCTAGCGTAGCCATCCTGGACCGAAGCAGTTCCACGGAGCAAGCGGCAATGGAGATTGAACTGGAGACTGGGGCCAAGGTGATTGGCCTTGTCTGTGATGTGACGGACTACGTACAGGTTCAGAGGGCGGTCGCCAGCGCTCAAATGCAACTCGGCCAGCCGCGGCACATGGCGTATGCAGCGGGGATGGGGAGCGGCAAATTTGGGTTTCCGTATTGGAACCTCGAGCCGGCGGACTGGATGCGGGTGCTGCAAGTGAACCTTCTCGGCGCGGTCCATGCTGCCCATGCGGTGGGGCCGCTGCTGGCGGAGGCGAAGGCGGGGACCATGCTGTTCATCTCCTCCGTCGCGGGGCAGATTGGGTCGCAGACCGATCCGCCCTACAGCGCGGCGAAAGCGGGGCTCACCAACTTTGCCCAGTGCGCGGCGAAGGACCTGGCGAAACACAATGTCCGGGTGAACACGATTTGCCCCGGCATGGTGCAGACGCCGCTCAACAAAGCCGTCTGGCAGGCCTGGCACGACCAGCAACCGGCGGAGGCGCGGTTGAGCTACGAAGAGTGGGCCGGAAGCAAAGTAAAAGCTGTCTGCCCACTGGGACGGTGGCAGACCCCCGAAGAAATCGCCGCGCTCGCTGTGTTTCTAGCCAGCGAGCGGGCGAAGAATATTACCGCCCAGACGATGAATGTCGACGGCGGCTGGGTAATTCGCTGAAATCCGAAAAATCAAATCCGAAATTCGAATTTCGAGCTTTGGATTTACTTCTTCGCTTCGGCAAACCGGCGGGCGACTTCGTTCCAGTTGACCACGTTCCAGAAGGCAGCGATGTAGTCCGGCCGACGATTCTGATAGTTGAGGTAGTACGCGTGTTCCCATACGTCCATGCCGAGAACGGGAGTCTTCCCTTCCATCAACGGGCTGTCCTGGTTCGCGGTGCTTTCCACCACCAGCTTGCCGCCCGAAACCGAGAGCCAGGCCCAGCCGCTGCCGAAGCGGGTCGTGCCGGCTTTGGCGAACTGTTCCTTGAATTGATCGAAGCTGCCGCAGGCGGCGTTGATAGCCGCGGCCAAGTCGCCGGTGGGAGCGCCGCCGGCTCCCGGCCCCATGACAGTCCAGAAGAGCGTGTGGTTGGCGTGACCGCCGCCGTTATTGCGGACGACAGTGCGGATGTTCTCGGGAACTTTCGACAGGTCGGCGATCAACTGCTCGACAGGCACGTTGTCAAAAGGCGTGTCCTTGATCGCATTGTTGACGTTGGTGATGTACGCCTGATGGTGCTTGCCGTGATGGATTTCCATCGTCCGGGCATCGATGTGCGGCTCGAGGGCGTTGGCGGGGTAGGGGAGGGGGGGAAGGGTATAGGGCATGACTGGCTCCGCTGGTCAAAGGTGGTAGAGAGTAGGTGATGCCGCAGCAAATCCTACGCCGGGACTTTCTCTCGCGTCTCCTCGGCAGCATAGCTCCACCACCACTTTGTCGGCAAGAGGCCGACAGCGATGAGGACAAGCTGCGAAACAACGAACCAGCAGAGAATCGACGCCAAGCCCTTGTTAAAGCCGTAGCTGTGCAGCCCGATGCCGAGCTGGTTCACGCCGAACCAGGACCATGCAGTGACGATGTTCCCCCCGATGGCCAGCACCGCCAGCCCCCGATCCTTCACCAGGCCCCCCCAGCGGGCATGCAGCACGACGGCGTTCCACAGCACAATGATGAGGGCTCCGTTTTCCTTCGGGTCCCAGCCCCAGAAGCGGCCCCAAGAATCATCGGCCCATAAGCCGCCAAGCACCGTTCCCACAAAGCTGAACAGGATGGCGAAGCAGACGATGCCGTAGACGATCATGCCGAGGGCTTTGCGAATCTCCCGATTTGCAACGGGCGTCGCCATCGACATCAAGAGGTAGCCGATCGCCGCAAACCCGGCAGCAAAAGTTGCGGCATAACCCAGCGTGATACAAACCACGTGCGTTGCCAGCCAGAACTGTGTATCAAGGACAGCGGCAAGCTGCGGCATCGTTTCTCCGTCCTGCGCCAGCAGATAAGCAATGAATAGCGTCGCGAATCCAAGGACGGAAGCAACCAGATTGCCAATTCCCAATCGGAAAATCAACTCCACCACCAGGAACATGATCACTCCCGCCCAGCCGATGAAAATGGCTGAAGAATAGAGCGTCGTCACCGGCGGACGGCCAGAGATATAAATTCGCAGGCCCAGCGCCAGCGTATGCACCATCAGCGTCAGCAGCACTAACGTAAAGGAGGTCCAGTTGAGCGGCTTACGAAGCGGCGGAACGAGAATCCAGACCGGAATAGCCATCACGGCGACCAGGAACGCCAGCACGTAGGTGAACATACCCATGAAGAACGGCGAAACTCCGTTGAAGCGAGCTTCCAGGCTCACCTTGAATGCCGAATAGTCCGCGGGGGGATGCTTCTTAATCTCGGCCTGGTATTTTTCCAAGGCATCGTTGAACTCCGTGGCGTCTCCGGCGCGATAGCCTTCCAGCATTCGATAAAAGTATACGGTCGGCTGGTCGGGCTCTTTTTCGCCTGCACCGACTTGCTTCTTCAGTCGGTCCATTTGCACGTCCCGCATGGCGATCGCATAAGGCTGCCAGCGCTCCTTGCGCTCCTCATTCGGAGACATGGCGACCGCGTAAACCGGCTTGTCGTCGCGGATGGCTTCGATCTGCTGGTTGACTCGCTGAAATTCCTGCTGCCAGCGCTGCTGGGCAAGCGGGTCTTGGTCGGCTTCTTCGCGACCCGGAAGCGGAGGAAGGACGACAGCTTCAAAGGAGTGAATCAGCTTGCGATATTCCTCCAGCCGATCCGCCAGTTTGAGCACATGCTGCTGATATTCGGTGACCGGCTTCTTCTGCCGGCGGAGGGCGGCGGCGGCTTCGGCTTCCTTCACAAATTCGCCGTACTTGCTCTCCAGAAATTCCCGCTGCAATCCCTTGAGATCCTCCGGCGGCGACTCCAGCCGGAAAATGACCGCCAGCGGCCGGCCACCAATTTCGTCGATGGAGTAGCACCAGTCGCCGGGGCGAGGATCCAGTCCCAGCACCTCCACGACTTCCGGGGTATCAATCTTGAAGAGCTTGTACGTCTTGGCAGCCGGCGAGGCCGTAATCGTATCGAGCAACCATTCGATGGAAGCAGTCCGCTTCCCCTTCGCGTCCTTGACACGCTCGTAAAAGCTGCCGGACATGCTGCGCGCGCTATTGCGGGCCAGCGAGTCCATCGGCTTGACGCGGCCATCGTCCATCACCGGCAGGCGGCTGAAGGCGGCGATGTTCATCTCCGCCCCTTTGAAACGGGGGGAGGACATCCAGTAGCCGAGCCAGACTAAAAACAGCAGCGAGGCCGCAGCAACGCCCGCACCGCTCAAAATGATGACCAGCGGACTGGACGACGCCTGGGCCTGCGGCATTGATGTTCCAGCATGTGTCGATACTCGTTTCCCTTGCCGCGGCAGCGGAGAAACTGGTTCTGCCGCAACTTCGGCAACAACAACCTCCCGATCACTTTCCAGCGACTTTCGCAGAAACCGAATCAGCGTAACCATGAAATGCGAAACCAGCCCCATCGCCACAATCATGCAGGCGACATACGGAATCATCCAGCCGGTGTTGGTGACGACGCTGAGGATGGTGTAGTCCTTGGTCTGGCTGAGAGACCCAAAGCCGCTCTGATAAAACGTCTCGCCGGCGAAGCGCAGCGGGTTGTTCATCCAAATGTGAACCGAGCGATTCGTATTGCGGCTGGGATCAACCAAATGGACGTCCGAAGAGAAATTCTTGGTGATCTGGCTGGCTGTGAACTTGTCGCCGCGAGCGTCGACCAGTCGCAGCGAATAGGGGCGGTAGCTCCGCTGAAAACGGAGCGAAACGCCGTACTTCTCTTTGCCGACTTTCACCTCGTCTTCAAACGGCTCTTCAAAGCTGCTGGTTACCTTTTGCGACAGAGCATAAGTACCCAGGTCCTTGCCGGTTTTGCCGATTCCCTTCTCCAAAAACTTTACATACATGGCTCCCTCGTCCACTGGAGCATCGCTATCGGTTCCCTTGGAGGCGGGTAGCTCGACGAGTGCAACCTTGCTCTTGAAGGCCTCGCCCGCGGTGTAAGGGAGCTTGTCGCTGCTCTTGGCGCGGCGGAGCGTGGAGTTCTGGAAATACTTGACAACCTGCACGTCAAACGGCAGACCTTCAACTTCAACCGGAGTCTCCGACGCGGCACTGGCGAGCAATTTGGACCGGGGAATGGCAACCACTTCTTCCTTGCCGTCGCCCAGCTTGTGGGTAATGGCGAGCTCCGTGTTTCGAACGTCATAGACGTAGTTGGTGGTCTGCCCTTCCGCCATCCGGGCCTGGTTTTCGACCGCGTAGAGCGAGACGAACAACTCGCCGAACATCATCAGGGCGATGCCGGCGTGAATCACCACGATGCCGCCGCGCTGCTTGAAGACCATGATGCAACCGACCAGTAGCGGGATGGTGCCGAGGATCCCCATCATCAGTTGCCACAGGATGCGCAGCCCTTCATTGGGAACACGAATGCCGGTGTAAATCAGAAAGCACCACAGTGCCGCGAGGATCGCTAATATGCCCGCACAAAGTCCAAAGACAATCCGCTGCTGCTGTGTGCCGCGCTCAAAATTCCAGACGCTCGGCGCCCAACTAGCAAGCGCGGCTCCACCGCCAATAACGGCCGCCATATAAAGGAAGAGGAGGCCAATCCACATCTGCCCCCAGGAGAAAAACGGCACTCCTTGCAGCCCCTGCGAGCTGTCTCCGCTGGCGATGACCAGGAACGTCACCAAGACCCCCAAAAGCGTCATCCCCAACCCGGCGATCAAGCGGGTTCCGGAAGCCTGCACCTTGAACCGCCAGAGGTGAGCCGCCAGCAGGTTCAGCATCATCATCAGACCGACGCACATGCCGCCGGGAGCATAAAACTTGCCGGGGAGATTGTGCAGGAACGCGGGGAAAAACTGCGCGGGAAAGACATACTTGAATGTCACTTCCATGAAAAACGAGCGGAAGTAACGATCCACCACCTGCCAGATTTCCGCATCGGTTTGCGCCGTCGTCCCGACCCAAATCACGAAGATGCCGAGCAGGAACAGAATCACAGTCAGTTGCAGAGAGGCCATATCCTGAAGCACCCAGGAGAAGACCTTTTCCACGGTGACAGCCTGCTCGCGCCGCTCGCCGGCATGAGGAAAGGCTTTTTCGAGAGGTAACGCAGGTGCGGACATAGTTTGTAGTAACCGGCTTCAGCCGGTTTGAAGGATGCATGCAGCAACCCGCTGAAGCGGGTTACTACGAACGAATTAATCCATCTTCAGCGACTTCACGAAAGCTTCGAAATTCTTCTTCTGCTCCAGAGCCGGTTTGACCGGGCCTTTGAGCTTAATAAACCAGTTGGTCTTTCCGGAAGGAGCAATCACGCCGATGATGGCTTGCTGCTTTTCTCCCGGAGGGCCGACGATTTCAATCTGGCCGGCTTTCAGCCCGAAGACTTCGCTGGGGTTCAGGGCCGAGGTCAATTCCGTTTCGCTGACCGGTTCCAGCCCGACCTGCCCCCGCCACCGATTGAGATTCGCCACCAATTCGCCACCGGCCGAGCTGATCGAAATTTCCACGGGATCCTTGGGATCGCCGACAACGAACCGTGAAATCTGGAACTGTCCGGGGGGAGTTTCTTTCCACCCTTCGGGAAGCGTGAATTTGACTTCCGGCTGGCTGACCTCTTCGCCGCGCATCCGGGCAATCTCTTCGAGTTCCTCCATCGTCCGGGTGTAAACATCCGGATGCCCCGGCATGCCGTCGAGATAGGCGAACATATCGACCAGAATCATGTCGGCGGGACCACCCTTGAGTTTGGTGGTTTCCTTCGCCAGGTCGGCAATCGCGATTGGCCTCAGTCCCAGTTCCCCGCGCCAGCGATTCACATTCGCGAGCAGATATTCTTCTTCGTCCCCGCCTCGCATGGGGAGCCGAGTGACGGTTAGCTCCAGGGGGGCGTCGCTGCTTCCCATTTGAATCGTGGCGAACCGCAAGTCGTTTCCTTCGAGTTGCTTCCAGCCTTCGGGAAGAGTCCAGGTCGGATCGGCATCCGCTCGGGGACCGAATTTCACCGACTTCAAAAAGGTCTCCAGTCCTTCCTTGTGAGCAGCAACCAATTCATCCGGCCCGGCAACTTTGAAGAACCAGCCGTAGGGACGAGCGAGGGCAATTCCCCCCAGCACCCGCTGTTTGGGACGCTGGGCGGTGTAAACGGCGATGGCTTCCTTCTTCCGGGCCGCCGGGGAGATCATGCTCTGAGCCCAGGAGAGGCCAAAGTGGAGCACGAGGCAGCACAGGAACATGACGGCCCAAGTGCCAAGCCGCACCCCCCAGCGGAGGAGGGACGCTCTGGGTAAAGTCTCAGCCATGACAAATTAAGGCCCGGAGGGCCTGGGAGGGAGGAGCGGCCAAGGTGGGACAGGGGCCGCAGGCAAGGAAAAAAGGACGAAAACTAGCTTCGCATGATGTCTACCTTGATTATAGCGCGGAGGTGGCGATTTAGTACAGGCTTGGAGGCCGGAAACAGGGGAGGGGTGGTGGCTCCGCACCTCCCTTGATGATTCATCGTTTTGCTCGTTGATAAGTCAACTTGAGAGGCAATTATTCACATTATTCACCTGTTCGAATCGCATTTTTTGACGGGACTTACGTCGAAATGACTTTTCGCAACTAATCATGACAACTTGAGTTGCGCCGAATGCGCTGGGCGTAACTCTTATTCAGGGAGCATGATATTCATGTTTTCTTATTCATCATAAAAAGTCGATTTGATAAGGTGTTTGTTCGTTTGTATTGGAGACACGACTGCCTGTCTTTCGGGGGGCTGGTTGGCGAAACAAGGCTCAAACTCCAGTCTCATCCTGTCTGTTAAATTCGCACTCCGCTCTTGCTCCTTACGCCACTGGGACTCGGAAAGCGAACAACGGCCCGTCACGTTGTTCACATTAAATTCTCAGCACTAAAACACAAATACTTACGAACTACCCAATAAGCATACACTTGTTCAGATGGCACCGTCAAGCCCTGGCGGCCAGAATTCCCGAAATACTTGGGGACTTCGTTACGACCTTTTCTGGAAGCCCCTACCCCCACGGCAGGCCGGACCAGACGGCTTCCTCGAGAGTCTGCACCGACTTCGGGGCCCGAGCCAAGTGGCGGCGGACGAGGCGGAGGAGGGGGGAGAGGGAGCGCGGCGAGAAAGTGACGTGGATCGCGCCGGCTTCCCGCAGCAGCAGTTCTTGGGATTCCAGGCCGCGGACCGCCAGAACGACGAAGCGGGCGAGGGGAAAGCGGTGGCTCCAGTCGCTGAGGGCCTTGGCGACAGCGGTGATGTTCTGCGGCAGGACTTCGAGGGCGACGACGGAGTAGGGGGAGACTTTGAGTTCCCGCTGGCAGTGGGGGAGGCTGCGGACTTCTTGAATCGCGAGCGGGGAACGGGGTCGGGAGGAGTTTTCGCGACCCACTAGCCAGGTACTATCAGAATTGCTGGCCGCGAAAACCCCTCCCGACCCCTTCCGCAATTCGCGGCGGAAGGCGGCTGCCCAGCGAGAGGTGCGTTCGCAGATGATGAAGGACATGCTTGCCTACTCCACGGCTTCCAGAATCCGGTGCGTCGGTTGCGGGCGGCCGGGGCGGAAGCTTTGGGTTTGGTGGAAGGTCGGTTTCGCGCCGATGGCGGTGCAGGCGGCGGCGACGGCAGCGGTGACCTGATCGGTGAGCGTTTCCGGCGCGGTGGCAACGCGGGCGTTGACGACGAGTTGGGCTTGCTTGGTTTTTCCGTTCGACGGCAGTGAAAGTTCCGGCTGCGAGAAGCTGCTGACGAGGTTGGCGACGCCGTAGAGCCCTTCCGCCATGCCGATGACTTTGAGATGGGCCGTCTCCGCATCCAGTGTGGCGAGTGAAGCCCGCAGCCGCTTGATGATGTCCACCAGGAGGCTGTCCAAATCGAACTCCTGGTTGGAAGTGACAGTGAGGCTGCTGTTGAGCCAGCCGAGATCGGCTTCCCCTTCGGCGTAGATGTCGTAGTCGAGGTCCATCAGACGGCGGCCAAAGCTGCCGCGCTGCTCGAAGAATTCGACTAGTGCGTCAAACCCCGCGCCAGACTTCGCACTCTGCCTGAGTACGGGAATGCCGGGGAACTGTTCGCCGATGAGCCGTGTCAGTTCGTCGGCTTCGCTGGCGGCTAGTTCATCGATGCGGTTGATGACCACAAAATCGGCTTCTTCCAGTTGCTTTTTGAAGATGTACGCGGCCTGCGGCGAAAATCCTCCCTTCGTCTCGCCGCGCAAGATGCGGCTGCCGTGGCCCGGCTTCAGAAGTACGCCGTAAGGGGCGACGTCAAAGCTGCCGCCGTACTGCTTTTGCAGCGGGCGAACGACGGTGGCCACCAAATCCGTGCAACTGCCAACTGGCTCGGCGATGACGATCTCCGGCCGCTCGTCAACGCTCAGGCTTTCGACGGTTGCTGTCAACGCATTGAAATTGCAGCAGAAACAAGAGCCGGGGACTTCGCCGACCTCAAAGCCCTGCGAACGAAGGCTGTTGGTATCAACCAGGTCGGTCGCCTGGTCGTTGGTCACAATGCCGATCCTCTTCCCCTGCGTCTGGTAATGGCGGGCCAGGCGGGCGATGGTGGTAGTTTTGCCGGCACCGAGAAAACCACCGAGCATGATGAAGCGGATGGGGGGCATGGGGGAGTTTCTTGGGAGGAAAAATAGATGTGAGGGAAAGGGAATGACGAAATTCGAATGGCAAATGACGAATGAAAGTCGGGCAGAATCGATAGGTCTTCAATTCGCCATTCGAATTTCGTCATTTCAAACTGCTGTATTCCACAAAAGGATTGACGACTTTCGATTCCGTCTTGAATTCGTACGCTGTCATCCAGGCGAATTCTCGCTTGAGCGGGTCGGCGGGATCGGGGTCGGGAAGAGCCACGCCGTCGGCTTCGACGTAGGCGGTGCGAACGACTGGGACTCGCTTCTTCGCTGGCGGCTCCAGGTCGTAGTCGGTGCCGACGGTCTGCAGGAACCATGTGTTGTCCCGGAAACCCGATGTGAGCCGCTGGCTGGCGGCGCTGATGAGGTCGGCTTTGTCCTTTTCCGAAAGCTTGCCGTCCTTTTTGATGGTGGCGACGAGCTTCTGAGTCTCGGAAACGTCAAAGCTGACCCAGCCATACGGCGGGAGGAAGGCTTCGAGCTTGCAATGGGATGGCGAGTTCTTGGGGAAAGTATTGATTCCATAGGTGACCCGAGTCGGGTATCCCATCGCCCGCCCCATGGCAGCGCAAAAGCCGTGGTAGTCGCTGCAATGACCGCGATGCGTGTCAAATGCTTTGACAGCGTCGGCCGCGAGGGAGGCGTCGTGATGGTCGTAAGTAAAATTCTCTCCGACCCAGGTCATTACCAGCGACAAATCCAGCAGCGGGTTCTTGCGATTGGGAACGACCTGCGTGATGAGCTTTTGGAAACGATCATCGAGCACAACCGCTTGCGACTCGCTGCGGCGGTAGGAGTCAAAGCTTGCAGGCCACGTTTCGATGGACTTCACCTGCTCAGGCTCAATTTTCCAGCGAAGTTCATAGGTTTGAACCTGGAACTTATGGCGGATGATTTGCGCCCCTTGCGGTTCCTTGAACTCAAAATAGGCGAACTGATTTCCGTAAGTCTTTTCGGTGCCGATCTTCGGTTTCACCTCCATCGGATAAGTGGAGAACTCGCTCGCCTTAATGACTTGAGCACCGTTCGATGGCGGAATCGGGATCCAGACCTTGAGCACCTTCGCTTTGTAAGGGGGCGTGACAATCACCGAGCAATCAGCGATATAGCTGATTGGGTTGAGCTTTTCGGCGGAGTAGGGCTGGGCAGGATGAGGGATCGCGGCAGCGCCGTTTTGCGAGAGTTGCTGGCCACTGGCGACGGTCGCCAGCAGCAACATCCCAATGCCGAGACAGAACGCCGGGGGAAATGGCCGCGAAAAACGCAAGAAGGCACGAAAAAACGAAATACTGTTCATTTTTGTGTTCTTTTGTGTTCTTTGTGGCTATCCATCGTGTTGCCTATTTCAGGTTTCACTTCTTAATTGTTCTTCGGTAAAAAGTTCCGCAAGATCCGTTCGTAGAACCCGCCTCCGGCAATGGCTCCCAGCGTCGGGGCGAGGATGTAAACGGTGAAAAAGCCATGGCCATTGGGACCGGGGATGGCGGCGGCTCCCCAACCGGCGAGATAGGCAAAGAGGCGTGGACCAAAGTCGCGGGCAGGATTGAAACAGGCTTGCGTCAGTGGCGCGATGATGGAAATCAGGATGGCGACGCAGAGGCCGATAAATACAGGGGCCATGGCCGGCGGCGGACCGGATAGATTGCGTGGATCGGTCACCGCGAAAACAACCAGCGCGAGCACTGCGGTTCCCAGGACTTCTGCCGTAAAGGCGACATGGAAAGGGACCGTGCTGGAAAGCTCCGTCCAATCATCGGTGACAAAGGCTTTCTTATCGGAGGCTAGCCCTCCCGGAGCCGGATAGTATTCGCCGTAGCACATCGCGGTGACGATGCTCCCCAGCTCCCCGCGATTGACGTTTTTATCCTTTTCCTTTTTCGCCAACAGCGGACCATACAGCAGAAACAACGCGGCAGCGGCGAGCATGGCTCCGCCGAGTTGTGCGACGATGTAGGCGGGGACACGGTTCCAATCAAAGCGGCCCCACACGGCCTGCGCGATCGTGATTGCCGGGTTGATATGAGCCCCACTGATTCCGCCGCAAACATAGGCGGCAAACATGATGGCCACTCCCCAGACAATGGCCACTTGCCACAAGCCGCTCTGCGCTCCCGTTAGCACCGCGGCATGCACCGCCCCACAGCCAAACAGGACGAGCAAAAATGTCCCCAAGACTTCGGCGAGGGCGGCTTGGAGGAGAGTGGGCTTCATCGAGGTCATTCTAAAAGACGTTTGAGCGACACGCAAGCGTGGCGTCCGGCCTCGCCGCCTCTACTAGTTTTGTGACGCATAAGAAGGCGCTGTATTTTTCCCCACTAACGTGTAAACTCTCGTCTTGGAAACCGGTAGCTCCTTGGCCTTAATCTTAGAGAGTGTTCCAAGCGAGAGTTCATGCCCGCCCTCTTCATTTCCTATCGCCGCAGCGACAGTTCGGACATCACCGGCCGTATCTTCGACCGTCTGGTGGCGCACTTCAATAATAAGCCGGTCAAGGTGGTGCGGGACGTTGATTCCATCCCGGTTGGCGACGATTTTCGCGACGTATTGCGGGACCGAATTCAGGATTGTGATGTGGTGCTGGTGATCATCGGCCCGACCTGGATCAACGTGAAAGACAGCAAGGGAACTCGCCGCCTGGACGATTCCTCCGATACAGTGCGAATTGAGATTGAACAGGCTTTGGAATTGAAGAAGAAAGTGATCCCGGTTTGCGTCACGCACACCACAATGCCGACGGACGATGACCTGCCCGAAACGCTCAAAAAGCTGGCATTTCGCAATGGCCTGCAGGTCCGCCCCGACCCGGATTTTAACAACGACATCAGCCGGCTGATTACGGCGCTGGAAAAGATCTTCAAAGACAAGCAGATTGCCGAGGCCAAGCCCCCCACGCTGCCGCCGCCGCAGCGCCAGTTCCATCTGCCGGAGCCGCCACCACCACCGATGGTGGATATTCGGCGCACTACTGGCTCGCACGGCTCGTCGCCTGGAAATTCCGCCGGTGTGAGTCCCTTCTCCAGTAAACCGCCCGATGCGCCGATTGCCGCGCAAGCCGTGGAAAAGGCCGTGGAAAAGACTCCCACCTCGCCTTTCGCGCCGCAGCGAGGCAGCGATTCGACGCCTGGGTCTCGGCCGGGAAATACCAGTTCGTCCCCTAAAAATCAGCGGCCCTCTTCGCCAACACCTCCAACCCCTCCACAGCAGCCCGTCTTTCGCCCTCAGCCGACGCAGAGACCACCAAACGCGCTGAACCTGCTCACGTCGGCCACAAGCGTGGCAATAATCCTCACGGTGCTGGTAACTCTGTGCATGTGCGGGGGATTGATCGCGTCCATCGCAATGTCGGACATTGACCCACCCTCCAAAAACAGCTCCGATCCTTATCCGTTTGAAAAAAAATCAAGCACCGACTTTAACGCCCTGCCGCCCTCTACCGACGACGACGTAAATACTCCCATCATCGATTATCCCCCCCCAGTCCCTCCCAAAGAGTGACGATCGAGCATCTCTCAGTGCTTCATTCCCAGCACCGAGCCGATCGCATAAGTCGCCAGCATAATCAGCCCGATTCCCGCCAAGTCCAGCCACAGGCCGGCTCGCATCATCTGGCGAATGCCGATGCGGCCCGTGCCGAAAACGATGGCGTTGGGGGGCGTGGCGACTGGGAGCATGAAGCCACAACTGGCGGCGAGAATGGCCGGGACGCAAAGGAGCAGGGGGTCGAGCTTTAGGCCGACAGCGACCTGATACAGCACCGGCAGCAACGCGGTTGCTGTCGCTAGATTGCTGGCCAGCTCGGAGAAGAAGACTACGCCGGCAACGACCAGGATAATGAGAATCGGCGTGGGAAGTACGCCAAGCTGCGAGACGTTGGCCCCAATCCAATCCGCCAGCTTCGTCTCTTCCATCGCTTTGGAGAGACTCAGCCCGCCCCCAAACAGCAACAGCACTCCCCACGGCAGCCGGGATGTGGATTTCCAGTCCATGGCAAAAATGCCCCGGCTGAAGTCCACCGGCAGCAGGAAGAGAAGAACCGCGGCGGTCATGGCGATGACGGAATCGTCGATGGAACTGATGGCTGGCAGGTTGGTGGCGAGCCATTTCCACTGGATCAGGCTGTCGCGGGAGATCCAGGCAAGGGCGGTTACGACGAAGACAATCAGAACTGTCCATTCGCCGCGCGAAACTGGCCCCAGGCGGGCAAGCTCGCTGCGAATCAGTTCCCGCCCGCCGGGAATTTCCTTAAGCGACACGGGAAAGAGGATCTTAGTCAGCAGGAACCAACAGAAAAGTAACAGCGCGACGACGACGGGAATGGCGAAGAGCATCCACTGTCCAAAACCGACTTCGATTCCTTTCTCTTCCAGAAAGCCGCGAAAGAAGACGTTCGGCGGCGTGCCGATGAGCGTCCCCATCCCGCCGAGGCTGGCTGCGTAAGCGATGCCGAGGAGCAGACCGGTGGCGAAATTCGCGGGGTCCTTCGGCAAGCCCCCCTTCATGCGCTGCTCCGCCAGATGCACCACGCTGAAGCCGATGGGGAGCATCATGACTGCCGTTGCGGTGTTACTGATCCAGAGGCTGATTCCCGCTGTCGCCAGCATAAACCCGCCGATCAACCACGCCGGCCGCGTTCCCGCCCCTAGCAGCGTCAGCAGCGCCAGTCGCCGGTGCAGCCCCCACTTCTCGACTGCCAGCGCCAGAATGAAGCCGCCGAGGTAGAGAAATATGGCCTTATCGGCAAAGGGAGCCGCCGCTTTTTGAATTGCCGATTCTTTGGAGAGGCCGGCAATTTTCTCAGTACTCTTCTCTCGGTTTGTCGGCGTCGCGAATTCGATCTCCGCTTCCGGTTCTTCTTTCTCCAGGTTGATCGCGACTACCTTCCCCACCAGCCTCGTTTTCTTCACGCTCACTCGGTCCCCCACGCGGATGTCATCCCAATACACCCCCAGCATGGGCAGCAGCACCAGCGGCAGCAGCGAAGTCGCCTCCAGCGGAATCGCCTCCGTCATCCACCAAACCGCCATCAGCACGGCAATCGCCGCCGTCGCCCGCGGCGCATGAGCCAAATCCGGTGCTTGCCAGAGCAACAGGAAATAGACCCCCGCGGCGAGGATGGGCCCAGCAAACAGACCAGTGATCGACAAGAACCGCGGCGGCGATTCCAGCGAAGACTCGTCTTTGGTTGCAATGTCCTCGGCAGTCATGCTGAGAGTATAGACGGCTTGCCGATCCAACGGCCACCGAGCGTGCGACCCCACCGGCCTTGTGCCGGTCGGTGAGCTGATTCTGCACTAGCAAAACATCCACCGCGACCCGTCCCTACCGGCCTCGTGCCGGTGGAACGCATGACTCCACGCTGAAATCATTTGCTCCACCGACGCAAGGTCGGTGGGGGCAGGATTCTCAATCCGCGTTTTCTAGTGCAGAATCATTTCACCGACCGAGGCAAGCTCGGTGGGGTCTGGGCCACATGATCGGCCTTTGCTGCCGCCGCAGGAAGTTTGGGAAGCGTCACGTACGTGTGTCCATCGGTCGCCTCTCGCTGCCTAGCATCGGCAAGGATTTTCGACGCATCATTGTCAAATTGAGCAGCCAATTCGCGCCGGATGGCACGGACTTCGTCGGTGATGGAATCGTTGGTCATGTCAGGCATCGGGGATCATGCTGGAATCAAACACTGTTGGCAAATTTCTTCTTCTGTCAAAGCTTGCTCTCGAGACCATCGTGCGACATTGGTGAGAACAACACAAATGCCCATAGTACCCTGTGTGTCTTTGACAAAAATAACGGACTCGCCTGCTTCGGACAAAAAAACCTCGTCGATTGTGTTCTGATTGCCATACAAACGCTGAATCAAGCCAAGGATATTCAGTTCTTCATCCGTGAGTGGTCTCTTTAGCCTTGTGTTCATTGGGGTGAGCGCGAACGTCGACATCGCCACTACTTCTTCTTCCACTCCACCCCCGACAAGCTCGCCAATGCAAGTAGCAAAGCATGCGTGCCGCTGCGGGCGTGGCCTTGGGCGGCGAGGGCGATGTAGAGTTGGCGGGCGAGGGCGATGCCGGGGAGGGCGAGGTTCATGCGCTGGGCTTCGCTGAGGACGATTCCCATGTCCTTGATGAAATGCTCCACGAAGAAGCCGGGGTCGAAGTTGCCGGCGATGATGCGGGGGCCGAGGTTGGAGAGGGACCAACTGCCGGCGGC